>CAWEOH010000055.1:0-13402 GCA_963810455.1 uncultured Actinomycetes bacterium | reverse complement strand
CCTTTAGCAGCGCGGCGGATCGAGGCGCACCTTTCCGGTCATATTCGAGGGAAAAGTGCCTCTCGATCATGGGGCCACCCCTTCACTCGAGCACCCGCGAGCCCTGCCTCTGGCGTGCCGCCCCGGCCGCAGGGCCGGCCACCCACCGACCCGCCGAAGACTGTGGTTCCTTTGTCGCGGGTGGGACAACAGAGGAACCACGACCTGGCGGCTGAGCCCGCTCCTTCCGTCCCGTGGTTCCTTGGTAGCGCCCGGCGCAACAAGGGAACCGCGGGATAGGGGCACGCCTGGGAGGGGGGGAGGGTGCCGGCCGCCCCACCTGCCCACGGAGGGAGGGCGGCACCCTCCCGGCCGCCGTCGGACGTGCCGCTGTAAGCGCTCTGACCAGCGGGCCGTCACCACCCGGCACGAACCGCCGAGCCGCGCAGCGACTAGTCCAGCGGGCGGTACTCGCCGCTGAAGAAGACGAGGGGGTCGCCCTCGCCGGCGCTCAGGCCGACGACCTCGCCGGTGAGGATCACGTGGTCGCCGGCGGCGACCACGTCGCGCAGCTCGCAGGCGACCCGGACGAGGGCGTCGTCGATCGCCGGCACCCCGGCCCACTCGCTCCACTCGACGCCGTCCCACTTCTCCGCCACCGGCGCCTTGGTCGCGAAGCGGCGGGCGATCGCCTCCTGGCCCTTGTGCAGGACGCTGACGCCGAAGCGATCGGCGGCCTGCACGGCGAGCAGGGTGCGGGAGCCGCGATCGAGGCAGGCGAGCATCAGCATCGGCTCGATCGAGAGCGAGCAGACGGCGTTGGCGGTGGCCCCGGCGGGGCCCTCCGAGCCGGGCGCGCTGACGATCGTCACCCCGGTCGGAAGGCTCGCCATCGCGGCGCGAAATTGGGCTGGATCGGGCACGGACACCTCAGCAGGGTTCGAGGATCGCCGCCGAACAATATGATGCGCGCCGCGTGCGTCCCGCGATAGTCATAGCAATGCTCGTCGCCGCCGCCCTCGGGCTCAGCGCCTGCGGCTACGGCGAAGAAAAGCTCTCGGTCGGCCCCGAAGAACCCACCCACAACGGCGCCGTCCTCTTCTCGACCCACTGCTCCGGCTGCCACACGCTGAGCGCCGCCGGCACCCAGGGCAGCGGCAACCGCGGCGAGCGCACGCAGGGCCCGAACCTCAACCAGCGAACCGAGACCTACGAAGACGCTCTGTTCGCGATCCAGAACGGCGGCTTCTCCGGCGCGATCATGCCCCAGAACATCGTCGTCGGCAAAGAGGCCGAAGAAGTCGCGAAATTCGTCGCCGAATACGCCGGCGAAGACGCGGAATCCTCGCCTCGCCCGGGCGAAGAACCCTCCCCGTAGCGGGGGCGGTGACCCGTGCTTGACCTGAAGGCGATCCGCTCCGACCCCGAGCGGGTCAAGGCCGCGCTGGCGCGCCGCGGCGCCGCCGAGCAGGTCGACGAGCTGCTGGCGCTCGACGCCCGCCGCCGCCAGCTGCTGCCCGAGGTCGAGAACGCGCAGGCCGAGCGCAAGACCCTCTCCAAGCAGGTCGGCGAAGCCAAGCAGGCGGGCGAGGACGCGGCGGAGCTGATCGCGCGGGTCGGCGATCTCAAGCAGACGATCGAGGCCGGCAAGGCCGAGCTGGAGCAGGTCGACGCCGAGCTCGGGGCGCTGGCGCTGGCGCTGCCCAACCTCCCGGACCCCGACGCCCCGCCCGGCGACAGCGACGAGGACGCGGTCGAGATCAGGCGGGTCGGCGAGCCGCCCAGCTTCGACTTCGAGCCGCGCGACCACCTGGAGATCGGCACCGCGCTCGGCCTGATCGAGACCGAGGCGGCGGCCCGGCTCTCCGGCTCGCGCTTCGCCTACCTGAAGGGCGACCTGGTCCTGGTCGAGCTGGCGCTGGTCCGGCTCGCGATCGAGGTCGCCCGCGGCGAGGGCCACGAGCCGGTCGTGCCGCCGGTCCTGGTCCGCGAAGAGGCGCTCGAGGGAACCGGCTTCCTGCCCGAGGCGCGCGACCAGATCTACGAGATCCCCAAGGACGAGCTCTTCCTCACCGGCACCTCCGAGGTCGCGCTCGCCGGCCTGCACGCCGACCAGATCCTCGCTGCCGACGAGCTGCCGCTGCGCTACTGCGGCTTCTCCACCTGCTTCCGCCGCGAGGCCGGCGCCGCCGGCCGCGACACGCGCGGCATCTTCCGCGTCCACCAGTTCGACAAGGTCGAGATGTTCTCGTTCGTCGAGCCGGGGGCCTCCGGCGAGGAGCACGAGCGGCTGCTGGCGATCGAGGAGCGGATCCTCGGCGAGCTCGAGCTGCCCTACCGGGTCGTCAACGTCGCCGTCGGCGACCTCGGCGCCCCGGCGGCGAAGAAGTACGACTGCGAGGCCTGGATCCCGAGCCAGGAGCGCTACCGCGAGCTGACCTCGTGCTCGAACACGACCGACTACCAGGCGCGGCGACTGGCCTGCCGCTACCGCCCCGAGGAGGGCGCGGCGCCGGAGGCGGTGCACACGCTGAACGGGACGGCGGTCGCCGTCGGGCGGACGCTGATCGCGCTGATCGAGAACCGCCAGGAGCGCGACGGATCGTTCTCGTTACCTAATTCTTTGCAAGCGTACGGCGCGCCTGACAGAATCGCGCCGCGATGAGACGCGTGAAGGCCGGTCGATGAGCACGGCGGTGCGCGAGGCCAAGCGGGTGGTCCTCTGCGACGACCACGAGATAGTCCGCGAGGCGATCAAGGCGCGGATGGCGAACTCGAGCTCGGTCGAGATCGTCGGCGAGGCCGGCAACGGGCGCGACGTCGTCGACGTCGTCAAGGAGCTCGAGCCCGACGTCCTGATCATCGACGTCGAGCTGCCCAAGCGCGACGGGATCGAGGCGACCAAGGAGGTGCTCAAGGTCCGCCCGCGGACCAAGGTGATCATCTTCACCGCCCACGCCCAGCCCGACCTGCTGGCGCTGGCGCTGCGCGCCGGCGCCTCCGGCTACGTGCTGAAGTCGGCGCCGGCCGAGGACATCGCCCGCGCGGTCAAAGCGGTGACCTCCGGCGGCACCTTCCTCGGCGGCGACTTCGCCGGCGGCAAGCCCTCGGAGGTCGAGAAGCTGCTCGACCTCTCGCCCCGCGAGCGGCAGATCCTCGAGCTGCTGGCCGAGGGGCTGCGGGTGAAAGAGATCGCCGACCGGCTGCAGCTGAGCCCGGCGACCGTCCACACCCACGTCCGCAACGCGATCGCCAAGCTCGAGGTCGACACCCGCACCGAGGCGGTGGCGCTGGCGGTGCGGTTCAGCTACCTCGGCGCCGGCGGCGGCGCCCTGTAGCCCTACTTCGGCTCGAAGCTCAGGGCGCAGCCGTTGATGCAGTAGCGCTGGCCGCCGGGACCCGGGCCGTCGGGGAAGACGTGGCCGAGGTGCGCGTCGCAGGTCTTGCAGACGACCTCGGTGCGGCGCATGAAATGGCTGTTGTCCTGGCGCAGCTCGACGTGCTCGAGATTGGCCGGATCGGTGAAGCTCGGCCAGCCGGTGCCGGAGTCGAACTTGGTGTCGGAGGCGAAGAGCTCGGTGCCGCAGCCGACGCAGCGGAACATTCCGTCGCGCTTCTCGTCGAGGTGGGGGCCGGTCCAGGGACGCTCGGTGCCGGCGTTGCGGGTCACCTCGTACTGCTCGGGGGTCAGCTGCTCGCGCCACTCCTGCTCGCTCTTGCTGATCTTGGTCGGCATTCCTTCTCCTTTCTCTGTCTGAGACCAGAGTACGCCCCTGCTATTACAGGGCGATGACGCGCACGCGGCGATTCGCGATCGCCTGCTCGGCCGTCGCCGCCCTGCTGGCGCTCTTCCTGGCGCCGACCGCGCGGGCCGCCGGCAGCTCGGTCGGACGGCTGCTCGCGCCGGCCCGGGTCTGCGCGCACCAGGCCCAGTTCAAGGCCCGCCCGGCGCTGCAGCTGCGGGCGATGCGCTGCCTCACCAACTACGCCCGCACCCACGCCCAGCTCGAGCCGCTCTCCGGCTCCAAGCCGCTGACCAGGGCGGCCAGGCACAAGGCGGCCGACATCCTCCGCTGCGACGAATTCAGCCACGAAGCCTGCGGTCGCGAATTCACCTACTGGCCGAAGCACTTCGGCTACATCGACGGCGGCTGCTGGACCGCGGCCGAGAACATCGCCTGGGGGACCGGCCGCGCCGGCAGCGCCCGCGCGATCTTCCGCGCCTGGCTGCGCTCGCCCGGGCACCGCGAGAACATCCTCGGGCCCTACACCGAGCTCGGCGTCGGCCTGCGCGGCGGGCGCCTCGAAGGCCACCGCGGCGCCCACGTCTGGGTTCAGGAGCTCGGCAGCCACGAGTGCTCTTAGGATCCGCGCGTGCCCGATGCGTTCTACGAGGCCGGCGAGGGCGAGGGGGAGCTCCTCGCCACGGCGCTGACCCGCGGGCCGTGGGACCCCGGGGCCCAGCACGCCGGGCCGCCGGCCGCGCTGATGGCGCGGACGATCGAGCAGCTGCCGGACTCCGAGCGCTTCCAGGTCGCCCGCATCACCTTCGAGATCCTGCGCCCGGTCCCGATCGGGCCGGTGCTGGTCAGCGGCCGCGTCGTCCGCCCCGGCCGCCGCGTCCGCCTGGTCGAGGCGGAGCTGAGCGTCGCCGGCGAGCCGCTGATGCGCGCCACCGCCTGGCAGATCGAGATCGCGCCGGTCGAGCTGCCGGCGGGCACCGGCGCTCGCCCACCGGCCCCCTCGCCGCCCGAGGAGGGCGCCGAAGCCGACTTCTTTCCCGGCACCGAGGACGAGGGCTACCACACGGCGATGGAGGTCTCGTTCGCCGCCGGCCAGTTCATGGAGATCGGGCCGGCGACCGCCTGGCTGCGGATGCGCGTGCCGCTCGTCGCCGGCGAGCAGCCGACGCCGCTGCAGCGGGCGATGGTCGCCGCCGACGTCGGCAACGGGATCTCCGCCGCGCTCGACTTCCGCGAGTTCATCTTCGTCAACGTCGAGCTGACCGTCCACCTCGAGCGGATGCCGGCCGGCGAGTGGATCTGCGTCGACGCGGTGACGCTGCCCCAGCCGACCGGCGTCGCCACCGCCGAGTCGGTCCTCTTCGACGCCGAGGGCCGGATCGGCCGCGCCGCGCAGAGCCTGATCGTCAGCCGCCGCTGATCTCGGCCGCCGCCGGCTCGGCGCCCCGGTGCAGGACGAGCAGCACGATCGTCGCCGAGCCGAGCGCCGCGGCGGCGGCGAAGACGAAGGCGCCCTCGTAGGTGGTGAGGGCCGCCGCCAGCCCGGCCAGGGGCGCGCCGAGGCCGACGCCGAGGTCGAAGAACGCGGTGAACGTCCCCATCGCCGCGCCGCGGGCGGTCTCGGAGACCCGGCCGACGGCGATCAGCATCAGCGCCGGGTTGATCAGCGAGAAGGCGGCGCCCATCGCCATCCCGCCGAGCAGCGCCACCGGCAGGCTGCCGGAGACGGCGATCGCCAGCAGGCCGGCGCCCTCGACCACGGTCGCGCCGATCGCCACCGGCGCCGGCCCGAAGCGGTCCGGCAGGCCACCGGCGACCAGGCGCGCGGCGACGATCGCCGCCGCGAAGGCGGCGAAGACCGTCGCCCCGTGGCCGACGCCGCGCGATTCGAGCAGCAGGACGATGAAGGCGGCGATCGTCGCGTAGCCGACCGAGGCGAGGGCGACGGCGGCACCCGGGCGCACCGCCTCCGGCGCGATCAGGGGATGGGGAGCGGCGTGTTTGTGGGGCCGGAAGGGGTCGGTGGTGAGGGCGGCGACCAGGGCGCCGACCGCGGGCATGATCGCGGCGAAGGTCCAGACGGCGGTGTAGCCGCCGGCCTGGAACAGCAGCTGGCCGGCGAGCGGCCCGACGCTGAGCCCGCCCCATACGGCCAGGCCGAAGAGGCCGAGGACGCGGCCGCGGCGGGCGACCGGGGCGAGGTCGACGATCCAGGCCGAGGTCGAGGTGTAGAGGCAGCCCTCGCCGGCGCCGAGCACGAGCCGCGCCACGATCAGGCCGGCCAGCCCGAGGTGGGGGAAGATCAGCAGGCCGCCGACGGCGACGAGCAGGCAGCCGAGCACCGCGGTCGGGCGCCGTCCCCAGCGGTCGGCGAGCCGGCCGGCGACCGGCCGCAGCAGCAGGCCGCTGATCGCGTAGGAGCCGATCACGACGCCGACCGCGATGTCGCCGGCGCCGATCGGGCCGTGCACGTAGCGGGGCAGGACGGGCAGCACCGCGCCGACCGCGACCAGGCCGCAGAAGGTGGCGACGAAGATCGCCGCGAAGCGCAGGCCCGGGCGGTGGGGCGCCGGCGGCGGCGTCGCGCTCATCTCAGCAGCGCGGCGAGGTCCTCGATCACGTGGTCGGGACCGGGCCGCGCCGCCTCCGCCTCGGCGCGGTCGCTGGCGCCGCTGAGGACCAGCACCGTCGCCAGCCCGGCGGCGCGGCCGCCGTCGATGTCCGAGGCGAGCCGGTCCCCCACCATCGCCACCCCTCCGTCGCCTGGGCCGATCGCCTCGAGGGCCATCTCGAAGAGGTGGCGCTCGGGCTTGCCGGCGATCTCGGCGGCGCGCCCGGAGGCGGTCTCGACCGCGGCGAGGACCGCGCCCGTGCCGGGCCAGTCGCCGCCCGGCATCGGCATCGTCGGGTCGTGGCTGGTGGCGAAGAGGGAGGCGCCGGCGTCGAGCGCCAGCTTCGCGGTCAGCAGCTCCTCGTAGTCGAAGCCGCGGTGGCCGGAGACGACGACGACGCCGGCGCCGCGACCTGCCTCCCCCTCGAGCACGGTCGCGCCAGCCTCGGCGACCATCTGCTTCAGCGCCGGCGCCCCGATCACGAAGGCGCCGCCGCCGTCCGCCGCCTCGCCGGCGAGCCGGGCGACGACCATGCCGGCGGTGACGATCCGCTCCGGCCCGATCTCGACCCCGAAGCCGCGCAGCCGCTCCGCGTACTCCTGCGGCCGCCGCGTCGGGTTGTTGGTGACGAAGCAGAGCTCCTTGCCCGCCTCCAGCAGCGCCGCCAGCGCCTCGGGCGACCCCGGCACCGGCTCGCGGCCGACCCAGACGACCCCGTCGAGGTCGATCAGCAATCCGTCGAATCGGTCGGCGAGCGGCACGGCGCCAAGGCTATTCGCTTGGCGGCGCGGTACCTTGCCGGGCCGTGAGCCTCAACGGACAGGTCGTCGTCGCCACCGACGTCACCCGCCGCTACGGCGAGGGCGACGCGGCGGTCGACGCCCTGGCCGGCGTCAGCACCGGCTTCGAGCGCGACCGCTTCACCGCGATCATGGGTCCCTCGGGCTCGGGCAAGTCGACCTTGATGCACATCCTCGCCGGCCTCGACCGGCCGACCGGCGGCACGGTCGAGCTCGACGGGGTCGAGATCACCGGCCTCGACGACAACGCGCTGACCAGGCTGCGGCGCGACAAACTCGGCTTCGTCTTCCAGTTCTTCAACCTGCTCCCCGTCCTCACCGCCGAGGAGAACCTGGTGCTGCCGCTCTCGATCGCCGGCCGCAAGCCCGACCGGGAGTGGGTCGAGCAGCTGATCCGCACCGTCGGCCTCGAGGATCGCCGCACCCACCGGCCGGCCGAGCTCTCCGGCGGCCAGCAGCAGCGGGTCGCGGTCGCCCGCGCCCTCGTCTCCAAACCGGCGGTCGTCTTCGCCGACGAGCCGACCGGGAACCTCGACTCGAAATCGAGCGCCGGCGTGCTCGACCTGCTGCGCCGCGCCGTCGACGAGTTCGACCAGACCGTGGTGATGGTCACCCACGACCCCGCCGCGGCCGCCCACGCCGACCGCCTGATCACCCTCCGCGACGGCAAGCTGGTCCACGACGCCGCCCCGGACTCCGCCGATGCGGTGATCGAGCTGATGAAGCAGCTTGACTAGCCTTGCGCTGAAGAGCCTCTGGGCGCGCAAGATCCGGGCGCTGACGACGTCGCTCGCGGTCATCCTCGGGGTCGCCTTCGTCGCCGGCAGCTACATCCTCAGCGACACGATCCTCGCCGCCTTCGACGAAATCTTCAGCGAGTCGCTGCGCGGCACCAGCGTCGTCGTCACCGCCGAGAACCCGGTCGAACAGCAGAGCGGCGAAGTGCCGACGGTCAGCGCCTCGCTGCTGCCCCGGATCCAGCGCACCCGGGGGGTCAAGCGGGCGGCCGGCGCGATCTTCACGCCCGGTGCCTTCTTCGACGCCGAAGGCGACAGGATCGGCCAGAAATTCGCGCCGAAGTTCATCTCCTCGACCCTGCCGGGGCAGCTGGAGTCGCTCACCTACGTCGACGGACACCGGCCGCGGGGACCGACCGAAGCCTCGATCGACAAGGCGGCCGCAGAAAGCGCCGGCCTCGAGCTCGGCGAACGAATCGAGCTGATCGGCCAGGGACGGGCGCGCAGGTTCACCCTGGTCGGGCTGACGCAGCTCGGCGGCGCCTCCTTCGGCGGCACCAGCATCGCCCAGGTGACGCTGCCGGTGGCGCAGGCGCTGACCCACAAGCGCGGCCGCTTCGACCAGATCTCGGTGGCGGCCGACTCCGGCGTCTCGGCGGATGCGCTGAAACGGCGGATCGCCGCGCAGATGCCCGGCGGCGTGCGGGTCGAGACGGCCCAGGAAAACGCCGACCGCGGCTCCGAAGAAATCCGCGACAGCCTCGGCTTCCTGCAGACGTTCCTGCTCATCTTCGGCTTCATCGCCGTCTTCGTCGGCTCCTTCCTGATCTTCAACACCTTCTCGATCACCGTCGCCCAGCGGATCGCCGAGTTCGGGATGCTGCGCACCCTCGGCGCCTCGCGGCGGCAGATCCTCAGCTCGGTGCTGCTCGAAGCGGTGGCGATCGGCCTGATCGGCGCACTGCTCGGGATCGGCGGCGGCTTCGTGATCGCGATCCTGCTCAACGGCCTGTTCGAAGCGATCGGCATCGACCTGCCGACGACGGGCCTCGTGCTCGAGTCGCGGACGGTGATCGTCTCGCTCCTGGTCGGCGTCCTCGTCACCTTCTTCTCCTCGCTGGTGCCGGCGCTGCGCTCGACCCGGGTGCCGCCGATCGCCGCCCTGCACGCCTTCGTGCCGGCGCCGAGCCGGCGCCGCCGCCTCGCCTTCCTCGCCTTCTCGGGCCTGGTCGCGCTGGCCGGCCTGGTGCTGGCCCTGCTGGGCCTGTTCGGCGGCGGCGGCGCCGGCACCCGCGCCGGCTACATCGGCATCGGCGCGCTCGCCGCGGCGATCGCCGTCTCGCTCTTCAGCCCGCGGCTGGTGCCGGGCCTGGCGCGGGTCGCCGGCTGGCCGCTGGAGCGGGTGCGGCGCCTGCTCGGCCGGCTCGCCCGCGAGAACGCGCAGCGCAACCCGAGCCGCACCGCGATCACCGCCGCGGCGCTGATGATCGGCCTCGCGCTGGTCGCCTTCGTCACCGTCTTCGCCGCCGGGATCAAGAGCACGGTCGCCCAGGTGGTCGACGAGAACTTCGCCGGCGGCCTGATCGTCCAGAACTCCGACGGCTTCTCGCCGATCCCCGCCGGGGCCGCCGTCGCGGCGGCCAAGGCGCCCGGCGTGGAGGCGGTGCCGACGCTCCGCTCGGCGCAGGTCAAGAGCCTCGACGGCGGCGGCAGCGTCCGCGCCTCGGCGCCGAGCCCGGAGATCGAAAAGGCGCTCAAGCTCGATTGGAAGGAGGGCGGCCCGCAGGCGTTGCGGGGGCTGCGCGACGATCAGATCCTGCTCAGCGACTCGTTCGCCTCGGCGAACGGCCTCGCCGTCGGCGACACGGTCCGGCTCCTGACCCAGACCGGCGAGCGGCCGAGCTTCGAAGTCGCCGGCATCTTCGAATCCAAGCTCGGGCTGTTCGGCAGCGTCGTCGTCACCCAGGCCGTGCTCGCCCGCGACGCCGGCCAGACCCAGGACCAGGCCGACTTCGTCGTCGTCGAACCCGGCGCCGACCAGGCCAAGGTGCAGGCGGCGGTGACCGCCGCCGTCGAGGCGGCCTTCCCCGTCGCCGAAGTCCTCAACCAGCAGGAACTGAAGGAGGAACAGGAAGCGCAGGTCGGGCTGCTGGTCAACCTCGTCTACGGGTTGCTGGCGCTGGCGATCGTGATCTCGGTCCTCGGCGTGATGAACACGCTGGCGCTCTCGATCTACGAACGCCGCCGCGAGCTGGGGATGCTGCGGGCGATCGGGATGTCGCGGCGCCAGGTGCGGACCCTGATCCGCTACGAGTCGGTGATCACGGCGCTGATCGGGGCGATCCTCGGGATGGTCCTGGGGATCGTCTTCGCGACGCTGATCGCGCAGCCGCTGAGCGACGAAGGCTTCACGCTCTCCTACCCGATCGGCTCGCTGGTCTCGATCCTCGTCCTCGCCGCGATCGTCGGCGTCCTCGCCGCGATCCTCCCCGCCCGCCGCGCCTCCCGTCTCGACGTGCTCGAGTCGCTGCAGTACGAGTGAGCGGCCCGGTCAGGGCGGGCCGACGGCCTGCGCGGCCTGCTCTTTTTCGGCGTCCTCCTGCGCCTGGCGCATCAGGCCGCGCCAGTCGGTGGTGCGGAAAACGAGCAGGATCGCGGCGAAGCCGAGGAACACCGACCAGGCGGCCATCGCGATCTGGGTGCCGACCGAGAAGGAGAGGACCGCGGCGCGCGAGGGCCCCGGCAGGGTCGCGACCAGCAGCGCCTGCTGGGCGCCGGCGCCGCCGGGGGTGAAGGGGATGACGTTGGCGATCGCCTGCACGCTCATCACCAGCAGCACGTTGCCGATCGTGCCGGGGATCCCGAACGCCTCGAGGAAGAACCAGAAGGCGGCGAAGCGAAACAGCCAGCCGACCCCCTGCCAGGCCGCGACCTCGCGCAGGTAGCGGCGCGGCTGGGTGAGGACGATCGCGCCCTGCCGCACCCGCTGCCAGAAGCGGCGCACGTGGTGGCCGAGCCAGATCGTGCCGATCGCCAGCAGGAGCACGACGATGCCGGTGACGATCGCCCACTGCTGCGGGTGGTCGGCCCAGTAGGAGAGCTCGAACGCCGGCAGGTGGGGGATCTGCGGCAGCGGCGGCAGCAGTCCCTGGGTGATCGCGTAGAGCAGGACCAGGATCCCGATGCTGGTGTCGAACACGGTCTGGACGAGGAACGAGGAGGTGACCGCCGGGTAGGAGGAGTCGGGGATCTGGCGTTTGACGAGGAAGACTTTGGTCACGTCGCCGGCGTGCGCCGGGATCACCGCGTTGATCCCGGCGCCGGCCAGGTAGGCCGCCGAGAGCGGCAGGAAGGCGATCTTCCGCCCGGGGTAGGCGGCGCGCAGCACGTTGCGCCAGGCCCAGGCGCGGGCGATCTGCATCCCCAGCAGGCAGCCGAGCGCGATCATGAACGGGGTCCAGTGGACTTCGGAGAGGTGGCGGAAGAATTCCGCCACCCGGTTGAAGAAAAGTTCGAAGCTGTCTCCGAGGTCGGCGTACGGCATCGCAGCTACACTAGCCCGCTCGTGCCGGAGACCGACACGCCCACGCTGCCCCCGAAACCGACCGACGACGTCGCCGACCAGGCGATGTGCGCGCGCGCCCGCGAGCGCTACACGGCCGACCGCAAGAGCCGCTTCCGGCGGCGGCGCAAGCGCCACGCGGCGATGCCCAACTTCATCATCATCGGCGGGCTCAAGTGCGGCACGACGAGCATCCACCACTACCTCGGCCTGCACCCGGAAATCCAGATGTCGAAGCCGAAGGAGCTCAACTTCTTCGTCGAGGAGCTGAACTGGGACCTCGGCCTCGACTGGTACGCGAGCCGCTTCGACGACCGCTTCCAGGTGCGCGGCGAGTCATCGCCGCACTACACGAACCTGCCGGCCTTCGAGGGCGTCGCCGAGCGGATCCGCCAGAACTGCCCCGACGCGAAGCTGCTCTACATGGTCCGCGACCCGATCAAGCGGATTCTCTCGCACTGGGTCCACGCGACCGGCGCCGGCTACGAGACGCGGGAGCTGGTCCCCACCCTCTCGGAGCCCAACTCCTCGTACATGAACCGCTCCAAGTACTGGCTGCAGCTGCAGCCCTACCTGGAGCGCTTCGACCGCGCCCAGATCGAGGTCATCAGCCAGGAGGAGCTGCAGACCGAACGCGAGGCGACGATGCGCAAGGCGTTCGCCTTCGTCGGCGTCGAGGAAGGCTTCACGTCCGAGCAGTGGGACCGGGAGTGGGAGAAGTCGAGCGCCAAGCAGGGCGACAAATACCAGTTCATGGAGAAGCTGATCAAGCTGCCGGGCTTCCGCTCCTTCGACCGCAACTTCGACCGCCTGCCGGAGTCGATGCGGTGGCTGGTCGAGAAGGTCGTCCACGACCCGGAGAAGCCGCCGGCGCCGAAGCCGAAGCTGCCCGACGACCTGTTCGAGACGATCCGCGGCCGCTTCACCGAGGACGTCGCGGCCCTGCAGCGCTTCGCCGGCCGCGAGTTCGCCGGCTGGCACGACTACTCCTGAGCCGCGACCGCTGCGCAGAAAGTCGCCCAGATGGCGACTTTCTGGGTGGGGGTTAGTCTCCGCCGCATGAGGCGCATGCTCCCCGATCCCGGACCGACCACGGTCGACGAGCAGCTGGAGGGCTACCGGCCCTGGGAGATCGAGCGCGAGGGACGGCCGCTGGTCGCGGTCAACTTCGCCGCCACGGTCGACGGGCGGGCGACGATCGCCGGCGTCTCCGGGCCGATCGGCTCGCCCACCGACACGGCGATGCTGGCCGGCCTGCGGACCCGCTTCGACGCGGTGATGATCGGCGCCGGGACGATGCGCGCCGAGCGCTACGGCCGGCTCGTCAACGACCAGGAGGTGCGCGAACGACGCGAGCGCCTCGGCCTCCCCCACGACCCGCTGATGGTGATCGTCAGCGGCCGCCTCGACCTGCCCTGGGACGCACCGCTGTTCACCGCCGGCGCCGGCCGCGTGCTGATCTTCACCGCCTCGGAGGCCGAGCCGCCGGAGACGGCGACGACGCTGCGGATCGTCCGCCACGAGCGCTTCGTCGACGTGGTCGCCGCGCTGCGCCACCTGCGCGAGGAGCGCGGGGTGCGGGCGCTGCTCTGCGAGGGCGGTCCCGGCCTGCACAACCAGCTGCAGGGCGCCGGCCTGGTCGACGACCTCTTCCTGACGATCGCGCCGAAGCTGGCCGGCGGCGAGGCGCCGCGGATCGTCGAGGGCGACCTCCCCGGCGTCACCGAGCTGCAGCTCGCCTGGCTGCTCGAGGAGAACGGCGAGCTCTACGCCCGGTACCGCCGCCGCTGACCATCGACTAGCGTTGCGCCGACCACTCGACGAGGGAGGACGTTGATGGACTTCAGCCCAAGCCCCGAGGTCGCCGCCCTGCGCGAGCGCGTCCTCGACTTCATGGACGCGCACGTCTACCCGGTCGAGCGCGAGCTGATGGAGGCGCTCGACGCCGAGGTGGCGCCCGGCGTCGCCT
>CAWEOH010000054.1:0-22574 GCA_963810455.1 uncultured Actinomycetes bacterium | reverse complement strand
TCGTCAACCCGATCGACATGCCGATCAAATGCCCGGTCGCGCCGCTCGAGTTCACCTTCCTCGCCGACTGGTTCCTGCGCGAGCGCGGGCTCCGCGACCAGGTCGAGATCGTCTACGCGACGCCGCTCGACGCCGCCTTCACCAAGCCGGTCGCCGCCGAGCACCTCGGCGGCATGCTGGAGAGCAAGGAGATCCGGATCGAGCCCGAATTCGCCACCGGCCAGGTCGACGGCGCCGCCGGCAAGCTGGTCAGCTGGGACGAGCGCGAGATCGAGTTCGACCTGCTGGTGACGGTGCCGCTGCACGGCGGCGCCCCCTTCGTCGCCGACTCGCCCGGGCTCGGCGACGACCTCGGCTTCGTCGCCGTCGACATCCACACCCTGCAGAGCAAGGCGGCCGCCGAACGTCTTCGCGATCGGCGACGCCGCCAGCCTGCCGACCTCGAAGGCCGGCTCCTCGACCCACTTCGAGGGCGAGACGCTGTGCGCCAACGTCGAGCGCGTGCTCGCCGGCGAGGAGCCGCAGGGCAGCTACGACGGCCACGTCAACTGCTTCATCGAGAGCGGCTTCCACAAGGCGCTGCTGATCGACTTCGACTACGAGCACGAGCCGCTGCCGGGGCGCTTTCCCGAGGCCCACGTCGGGCCGCTGCCGCTGCTGCGCGAGTCGCGGGTCAACCACCTCGGCAAGCTCGCCTTCCAGCCGCTGTACTGGCACATGCTGCTCCCCGGCCGCGAGATCCCCGGCATCGGCGCCGAGTTCTCGATGGCCGGCAAGCGGCCCGTCCCCGACCAAGGAGGTGCGAGTTGAGCACGGCGACCTACGGCGGCGCGACCGTCGACGTCGACGCGGAGGGGTTCCTCACCGACCCGCAGCAGTGGAACGAGCAGATCGCGGCCGAGATCGCGGCCGAGAACGGCATCGCCGAGCTGACCGACCGCCACTGGCTGGTCGTCAACTTCATGCGGAACACCTACCTGGAGTCGGGCTCGGCGCCCTCGATCCGGACGCTCGGCAAAGCCTCCGGCGTGCCGATCAAGGAGCTGTACCAGCTGTTCCCGAAAGGGCCGGCGAAGCTCGCCGCCAAGATCGCCGGCATCCCCAAGCCCCGCGGCTGCATCTAGAAAGAGAGGACGGCGTGGACGAGCAGATCCAGAAGGTCTCGATCATCATCTCCAAGGGCTCCCTGGAGGGGGTCTACCCGGGGCTGATCATGGCCAACGGGGCGCGGATGGAGGGGATCGAGGCGAACCTCTTCTTCACCTTCTTCGGCCTCGACGCGATCAACAAGGCCAAACACGAGCACGTCAAGGTGTCGACGGTCGGCAACCCCGGCCTGCACCTGGCGACCTGGGCCGGCGGCATCCCCGGCGTCTCGGCGCTGGTCACCCACAAACTGGCGGCGGAGATGGAGAAGCTCGACATCCCGCCGATTCCCGAGTTCGTCGAGATGATCGCCGAATCGGGCGCCGGCCTCTACGCCTGCAAGGCCTCGGTCGACCTCTTCGGCCTCAGCGACGACGACTTCATCGACGAGGTCGACGAAACGATCACGGTCGGCGAGTTCTACGGCCTCGCCGCCGGCGGCCAGATCATCTTCACCTGACGTTTGAGTTCGGACGCCTCCGGGGACTAGGAGGGCGCCGCACGGCTCTCGTCCAAGAGGGCTCAAGGGTGGCAACGGCAAGCGGGGCGACGCCCCGAGAGCGAACCCTTGAGATCGGAGGAGTACAGATGGTTGGAGGACTGATCGCGGTGCTGATCGTCGCCGCGCTGGTGCTGGTCCTGCTGAAGGTGGCGGTGGCCGGAGGGATCCTCGGCCTGATCGCCGTCATCCTGCTGGTCCTGCTGCTGCTCGGGAGGATCTGAGGAGCGCGACGGCCGGGCCGGGCGGGGGATCCGGAAGGCGCCCGCCGGCTCAGGGCGAGGCGGGGTGGACCGTGTTTTCGCTGAAGGCCAGGCCGGTCGGGTAGCTGGTGCCGCCGTCGCTGAATGGGCAGACGTCGAAGAAGCCTTCGTCGGAGTAGGGCGCCAGCGTGCCGCCGCTGGCCACCAGGTAGGCGAGGTTGATCAGCGGCATCTGTTCCTTGATCGGCGGCTGCAGCCAGGAGTTGCGCTGGTAGAGGATGTCGCCGTAGGTGACGCAGCCGCCGAGATCCGAGCCGTAGGCGACGCCGTCGGTCTCGCTCGGCTGCCTGGGATAGGGCAGGGGGTCGCCGGAGCGCGGCGGTGGCCCGAAGTCGGTGACGCCGATCGGGTTGTCGTAGGAGGTGTTTTCGCGCAGCGTGACGAAGCGGCTGCCGCCGTCGGTGTAGAAGGTGTTGCCGCCGGCGGCGGGGCGCTTGCCGTAGGCGACGTTGCGTTCGATCCGCAGCCCGTTTTCGGAGCTCGTCCCCTGGAACCCGGTGGTGTAGATCGCGCCGCCGTCCCAGAGCAGGCCGAGGAAGTCGCGGATCGTGTTGCCGGCGACGAGGCCGTTGCGGTTGGGCGTCGGCGTTTCCCACAGGCCCCACTGGTGGCGGCTCGCGTGCAGCAGCCCCGGGAAGCCGCCGGGGTCGAGCAGGCCCCAGCCCCAGCCGATCGCGATCCCGCTCCAGGGCACGTCTTCGATCAGGTTGCGCACCACCTTCGTCCCGCTCGAGAAGCCGACGAAGATCCCCGGCGCGTCGGGGTACTCCCAGGCGACGTCGGCGATCAGGTTGCCGGCGATCTTGTTGCCGAGGCTGGTCTGCGCGCGGCTCGCCGGGTCGTGATCGGCGGTCCCGATCCCGCTCAGCTGGATCGCCGAGGAGCCGACGTCGGTGAAGGTGCTGCCCTTGACCAGGGTGTGGTGGCTGCCGGTGCCGAGCGCGAGCCCGACGGCGCCGAGATGGCGGAAGCGGTCGCCGACGAAGCGGACGTTGCGGGCGAAGCGGAAGGCGACGTTGCCGGGCGTCCCTTCGTCGTTCGGGTCGTGCCCGATGGTGTTCGGTTCGTGGCCTTCCCCGACCAGGTGGAAGCCGGCCTGGTCGGCGACGTAGCCGTTGCGGCCGCTCGGCTGCAGCCAGGTCGCGTAGGCGAAGCTGAGGCCGCGGAATTCGAGGTTGCGGACCGGCTTGGCGGCGGTGCCGCGCCCTTCGAGCAGCGTTTCCGCAACCGGCACCTCGACGTCGGCCGAGCGGATCTGCTGCCAGGGGTATGGCATGTAGTAGAGCCAGCCGGCGTTTTCGTCGAGGTACCACTCGCCCGGTTCATCGAGGAACTGGAGCGCGTTTTCGAACCGCGTCACCTGCCAGAAGCTCCAGAGGCCGGGCTGGCCGTCTTCGCCGCGGAAGACGTTGGCGTTGTGCCAGGCGGGTTCCGCCATCCGCAGCAGGCCGGGGGTCGAGCCCTGCGGCGGCGTAACCGCGGCGACCGGCACCGTCATCGTCTTCCACTGGGTGTCGATCACCGCCTCGACGTCTTCGGGGTTGGTCCAGGTCGTCGGGTCGCCCCAGCCGGCCGGGTTGAGCCCGCCGGGTTCCAGCGTCGGCAGGTATTCGATGCCGCTCCGCGGGCCGCCGTCGTTCCAGGCGGGCCGGAACCCGGCCGGGTAGTCGCTCGTGCGGGCGCGCGTCGCGCGCTTGCCGTTGACGTACAGCTCGCGGGTCTCGCTGCCGACCCGGGCGCGCCAGATGTTCGCTTCCCTGTCGTAGAGCTTCCAGGCCGAGCCGCGGACCCGGGAGGCGCCGGAGATCAGCGGCCGCTCGCCGTCGTAGGCGCGGTAGGCGACGGTGTGGCCGGCCCGGCCCGAGTCGCGCCAGCTCAGCCGCAGCGGTTTCTTCAGCCGGTAGGTGCCGCCGCGCAGGACGACGACGACGTCGGACTTCGGCCGCGCCCGCAGCGCCCGGCGCTCCGCCCTCTGGGCCGCGGCCAGCGTGCGCAGCGGCGCCGCCCTGGTGCCGGGGTTGCCGTTGTCCCCGTGCGGGGAGACCCAGATCCGGACCCTCGCCGCGGCGACGGCGGGGAGGGCGAGCAGGCAGCAGAGGGCCAGCGCCAGCCCGCCGAGCGCGGTCCGGTGCCGGCGGCGCAGCGTTCTCCAACCGTCGTCCACGGCGCATAGTCTCCTCGGAGTGCAGGCGGAAGCGCGCGCATCTGGCAGGCTCCTCGGCCTCTGGGCGGGTTTCGCCGCGCTGGCCGTCGCCGTGGGCCTGCTCGCCGCCGGCTGCGGCTCGATCTCGGGCTCGGCCGGGACGTTCACCCCGGCCCATCCGGGGGTGCTGACGGTCGCCACCTCGGCGGTCCCCAGCCCCGGCTTCTGGGAGGGCACGGCGAGCGAACCGACCGGCGGCTTCGAGTACGAGCTCGCCCGCGAGCTCGCCGACCGCTTCGAACTCGACCGGGTGAAGATCAAGGTGGTCCACTTCCACCGGGTCGTCGCCGGCCACCTCGACGGTGCCGACCTCGCCCTCGACCTGCTGACCCCCACCGACGAACGCGAAGAAAAGCTCGACTTCTCGACCCCGTACCTCGACTCGGCGCCGACCGTGCTGGTCGCCAGCGGCACCGCGGTCCCCGACCTCGCCAGCGCCCAGGAACTGCGCTGGGGCGAGGTCCGCGCCACCACCCTCGTCTCCGACATCGAAGAGCAGATCGCGCCGGAAGAACCGTTGCGGATCTACGACGGGCAGAAGGAAATGCTGGCCGCGCTCGAATCAGGCAAGGTGGAAGCGGCCCTGCTCGACCTGCCCTCCGCCGTCGCCGTCGCCCAGGAATCGGAAGGCCGGCTGGAAGCGGTCGCCCAGCTGCCCGAACGCGAGCCGCTGGCGGTGGCGCTGCCGCCGGGCTCCGAAAACCTGCAGGCGGTCGACTCGGCGCTGCGCGCATTCCAGTCGGACGGCACGATCGACGGCCTGCTGCACGAATGGGTCGGCGCCGACGCCGCCGAAGCCGAATCCGCGATCCCCCTCCTGCACACGACCCTGGGCTGACCTGGACCGATGCCGCCGCTGACCTCCCTCGCCGCGATCCACATCGAGTCGCCGAGCGGGCCCGCCTGGGAGTTCTTCATCCTCTTCGTCGTCGTCATCGTCGGCCCGCCGCTGATGCGGCGGGCGCGGGTCCCCGGGATCATCGGCCTGCTGATCGGCGGCTTCCTGATCGGCCAGTACGGGTTCGGGCTGATCGGCGCCGGCAACACCACGGTGCCCGACCTCGGCGAGCTCGGGTTGCTCTACCTGATGTTCGTCGCCGGGGTCGAGCTCGACCTCAACCTCGTCCGCATCCACCGCAACGCCGTGATCGGCTTCGGCCTGCTCACCTTCCTCACCCCGATGGTGTTCGGCGTCGCGATCGGGCTCGCCCTCGGCTGGGTCGTGCCCGCGGCGCTGCTGCTCGGGGCTCTGCTCGCCTCGCACACGCTGCTCCTCTACCCGACCGCCCGGGGCGCCGGCCTCTCCGCCGATCGCGGCGTCGCCACGGCTGTCGGCGCCACGGTCCTCACCGACACCGCGGCGCTCGTCGTCCTCGCCGCCGTCGCCGGCTCCCAGGTCGCCGGCGGCTCGGGCGGCTCGGTCGCGGTCCAGATCGTGGTCGGCCTCGCCGTCCTCGTCGTCTTCACCCTCGGCCTGCTGCCGCGGATCGCGCGCCTCGCCTTCCGCTACCTGGGCACCGATCGCGTCGTCCGCTACCTGCTCGCGATCGCCTCCTTCCTCGCCGCCGCCACCGTCGCCGACAGCTTCGGGATCGAGCCGATCGTCGGCGCCTTCTTCGCCGGCCTGGCGCTCAACCGGCTGGTCCCCAACGAGGGCCCGCTGATGGACCGGATCGACTTCTTCGGCAGCGCCGTCTTCGTCCCGATCTTCCTCGTCTCGGTCGGGACCCTGCTCAACCCCTCGGTGATGGTCGAAGGCGAGACGCTGAAGCTGGCCGGCCTCTTCATCCTCGGCAGCACCGGCGGCAAGGCGATCGCCTCCTGGGTCGCCCACCTGACGCTCGGCTACTCGAGGTCGCAGACGACGCTGATGCTGGGGCTGACGGTCCCGCAGGCGGCGGCGACGCTGGCGGCGACCGTGGTCGGCTTCAACATCGGCCTCTTCGACCAGTCGGTCGTCAACGCGGCGCTGGTCCTGATCCTCGTCTCGATCGTCGTCGGCACCCTGCTGGTCGACCGCTCGGTAGCCGCGGTGCCGCCGCCGGCGGCGAGTGCCGAGCGGGTCGGCGGCCGGGTCCTCGTCGCCCTCACCGACCCGGGTCAGGCGCCGCTCGCCTTCCTCGTCGCCTCCCGCATCGCCGCCGCCGAGGGCGGCGTGGTGCGCGGCCTGCTGGCGGTGCCGCGAGCCGAAGCCGAGGCCGCCGAGAAGCGCCTCGCCGAGCTCGACCGAGCCGCCTACTCGGTCGGGATCGATGCCGAGTCGCGGCTGCTGGTCCACGACTCGCTGGCCGAAAGCGTGGTCAACGTCGCCACCGAGGCGCGCGCCTCGCTGGTCATCCTCGGCCGCCGCCGGGCGCCGGGCGCCTCGGCCTTCGGCAGCGAGGGGGAAGCGATCGCCGCCGGCCTCTCGGCGCCGGTCGCGATCCTGGTCGGCGAGGCGACCGACATCCACGAGGTCGAAGTCGTGCGCGAGGCCGCCGACCATGCCGGCGGCAACTTCGACGCCGACGGGCTCGCCGCCGACCTGGCGCGGCGGATCGCCGGCACCGCGGTCGAGCTCGCCGACTTCGAACCGGCAACGGCGCCGCCGCCCCCGCACTCGGGCCAGCTGCGGCTGCTCCCCGCCAACTCCTGGCAGCTCCTGGCCGGCGCCCCCGACCCCCCCGCCGGCGCCGCCCTCCTCATCCTCCCCGACAGCTGACGCCACCGCAGCCGCCGAGCCCGGGCGCCGACCGGCGCCGACGGGCGCGCCAACGAGCGCCGACGGGACGATTTGCCGGGATATCGGCGGCAAATCGGCCCGTCGGCCCATGGGGGTCAGGAGGGCTGGTCGAGCAGCGGGTGGACGAGGTCGTGCTCGGCGCAGATGCGCGGGACGCTCTCCATGTCGAAATCGATCCCGTAGCGCTCGCTGAGGGCGACCGGGTCGAAGCTGCCGTCCTTGGTCGTGTCCGAGAACTCCTTGAAGAAGTGCTCGAACCCGCCCGGTGAGATCACCTCGAGGATCCGCGCGGGGGTGTCGCCCGCGTTCCAGAAGGTGTGCCACTGGTCGCGCGGCTTGAAGGCCAGCTCGCCGGCCTCCGCGAAGACGACCTCGTCGCCGAGCAGCGCCCCCATCCGTCCCTCGAGCACGAAGCTGTACTCGTCGACGCCGACGTGGCGGTGCAGCGGCGCGCACAGCGAGCGCGGGGGGATCGGGTGTTCGACCAGCGAGAAGCCGCCGCCGGATTCCTCGCCCCAGACGAGGAAGCGGGCGTCGCAGCCGCCGAGCTCGGCCACCAGGCCGTCCCCGGCGCCGACGATGCGCGGCCCCTGGCTGTGGTCGAAGCGGCGCAGCTGCTGAGCGATCTGGGTGGTTGACATCGTGTGACCTCCATTTCGTTGAACAGTAGTGTTCGGCGAAAGTAGCACAGGTCCGGCGCGTCTGTCAAAATTCGCAATACAGCGATGTCCGCGAAAGCAGAGAAAGAGAAGAGAGGCGCCGCCGCGGGCGGTACCCGCCGCTACCGCAAACGCCGCCGGGCCGAGCAGGAGGACGAGACGCGGCGGCGGATCACCGAGGCGACGGTCGAGCTGCACGGGACGGTCGGGCCGGCGCGGACGACGGTCAGCGCCATCGCCGAGAAGGCGGGGGTGCAGCGGGCGACCGTCTACCGCCACTTTCCCGACGAAGAGGCGCTGTTCAACGCCTGCTCGACCCACTGGCTCGCCGGCAACCCGCTCCCCGACCTGGACGGGTGGGCGGCGATCGAGGACCCCGAAGCGCGGCTGCGGACCGCGCTCGAGCAGCTCTACGCCTGGTTCGGGCGAACCGAGTACATGCTCGAGAAGACGACCCGTGACGTCGCCACGACGCCGGCGCTACAGCCCTCGATGGAGCTCTTCGGCCAGTGGTTCGGCGCCGCCACCGAGGTGCTCGTCCGCGGCCGGCCCGAGCGCGGCGCCCGCCGCCGCCGGGTCAAGGGAGCGATCGGCCACGCGCTCGCCTTCGAGACCTGGCGCTCCCTGGTCCGGGCCCAGGGCCTCGCCGGCGGCGAGGCGGTCGAGCTGATGGTCAGCCTCGTCGCAGGAACCGCTCGACCGCGCGGCTGAACCGCCTCCGCTCCTGGAAGAGGAAGGCGTGGCGGCCGGCGAAGCGCTGGAAGCGGGCGCCGGGGACGCGGGCGGCGATGCGGCGCAGGTTGAGCGGCGGCACCACGGGGTCGCCGGCGCCGGCCGCCGCCAGGGTCGGCGCGGCGAGGCCGGCGAGCTGGCGCCAGTTGCGCTCGCTGCGCAGCCAGGGGTCCTCGGCGGCGACCTGGCGGTTCGTGGTCGCGGCGGCGACGTGGAAGTCGTCGGGGATCTCGCCGCTGCGGCTGGCCCGCACCAGCCGGCGGAGGAAGGCGCGGGCCTCGCCGAGGCGGTCGGGTGGGTAGAGCTCGCGCAGGATCGCGCTCGTCGGCGGGTCGGGCTCGCTGTCGATTTCCTGGAAGCGCCGCGGGCCGAGCACCGCCTGGCGGCCGCCGGGGTTGGTGCCGGCGAGGACCAGGTGGGAGACGCGGCCGGGGTGGTCGATCGCCAGCCGCTGGGCGACGAAGCCGCCCATCGACCAGCCGAGCACGGCGGCGCGCCCGATGCCGATCTGCCGCATCAGTCCCGCGACGTAGCCGGCGAGCGAGTCGAACCGGGTCCGGCCGCGCCAGGGCCCGGAGCGGCCGACGCCCGGGTAGTCGAGGAGGATCAGCCGGTGATGGCGGGCGAGCAGGCGCAGCAGCGCCGGGTCCCATTCGGCCATCGTCGAGCCGGTCCCGATCAGCATCACCAGCGGCGGGCCCTGGCCGCGCTCGTACCAGGCGATCCGCGTGCGCTCGACGCGGGCGAAGCGGACTTCGGCGCGGAAGGGCCGCTCGCCGCCGGCCGCGCGCGCGGCCGGGCCGGCGCTCGCCGGCGCGCCACTCGCCGCCAGCGCCAGCACCGCGGCGAGGACCGCCGCCGCCAGTGCCGCCGCTACCCGGCGCCGTACTCGCGGTACGGGTACCACCATTCCTTGCGCTCGATCCGCGACTCCATGTGGACGTGCTTGGTCTCCTGGAAGGCCTCGAGGCCCTCGCGGCCGAGCTCGCGTCCGAGGCCGCTCTGCTTGAAGCCGCCGAACGGCCCGGCGTCGTTGTCGGTCAGCGGGTCGTTGATCCAGACGGTGCCGGCGCGCAGCTCGCGCATGCAGCGGACGGCGCTCTCGAGGTCGGCCGTGTAGACGTTGGCGCCGAGCCCGAACTCGGTGCCGTTGGCGAGCGCGATCGCCTCGTCGAGCGAGGCGACCGGGACCAGCGGCGCGACCGGGCCGAAGGTCTCCTCGGTCAGCAGGGCGCTGTCGGGCGCGGCGCCGGTGACGACCGCGGGGGAGAGGAAGTGGCCGCGCTCGGTGCCGCCGCGGTCGCCGCCGGTGAGGACCTCGGCGCCGGCAGCGGTCGCCGCCTCGAGCTGGGCCAGCGACCTTTGCCCGCTGCGGCTCGGAGACCATCGGCCCGACGTCGGTCCCGGTCTCGAAGGGGTCGCCGAGGACGAGCGAGCGGGTGTGCTCGACGAAGGCGGCGGCGTAGTCGTCGAAGACCTCCTCCATCACGTAGAAGCGCTCGGCGGAGGTGCAGACCTGGCCGCAGTTGAGGAAGGCGGCCCAGGCGCCGCCGCGGGCGGCGATCTCGAGCCGCGGCGCGACGTCGGCGCAGACGATGAAGGCGTCCTTGCCGCCCATCTCCAGGTTCATCCGCGCCATTCGCGGGGTGCAGGCTTCGGCGACCTTGCGCCCGGTGGCGACCGAGCCGGTGAAGGCGACGCAGTCGACGTCGCGGTGGGAGGCGATCGCGGCGCCGACCTCGCCGGCGCCGGCCACCAGGTTGACGACGCCGGCCGGCAGGTGGTCGAAGACGCCGGCCAGCATCAGAGTCGAGAGCGGCGTCAGCTCCGAGGGCTTGGCGACCACGCAGTTGCCGGCGGCGAGCGCCGGCGCCACCTTCCAGGCGAGCAGCAGCAGCGGGTAGTTCCAGGGCACGATGCAGCCGACGACGCCGAGCGGGTCCTTGACCACCATCGCCACCTGGCTCGCCTCGACCGGCGGGATCACGCGGCCGGCGTGGTCGCGGCCGATCTCGGCGTAGTAGTCGAAGGCGGCGGCGGTCCACTCGAGCTCGTCGCGGTTCTCGATCAGCGGCTTGCCGCCCTCCGCGGTCATCGTCCGCGCCAGCTCCTCGCTGCCCTCGCGCAGCCGCCGCGCGACCTCGTGCAGCAGCTCGCAGCGCTCGCCGGCGGTGGTCCGCGCCCAGCCGGGCCAGGCGCTCCGCGCGGCGGCGACCGCGGCGTCGACCTGCTCGGGCGAGGCCGAGCCGACGGTGACGATCGTCTCCGTCGTGTAGGGGTTCTCGACCGCCAGCGGCGCGCCGGCGCCGGCGACCTTCTCGCCGCCGATCAGCAGCTCGGTCGGGGTTTCGATCCGGGGCGGCATCGGGACCTGGAGGCTACCGCCGGGCCGAGCCGGCCGGTGCCACCCGCGTAGGCGAGATCTTACGAGCAGATAACAGCTCGTTCACAACGTAGGGTAGAGGCTTGAGCACGACCGACTTCGCACAGATCGGGGCCGAGCAGGCGTCCACGGGGGGCCGAGTCGGCTTCGCCCACTGGGCGCTCGTGCGCAAGGTCGCGCTCGGCCTCTACTTCGTCGCGCTGGTCGTCTGGAGCGCCAACAACGGGATCCCGGTCCAGCGCGAACTGGTGATCCTCTGGACGCTGGGGGCGCTCGCCTGCGTCTCGCTCGGCCGGCCGCCGCGGCAGGCCCTGCAGCTGGCGATCGACTGGGCGCCGATGGTGATCATCCTCGCCGCCTACGACTTCACCCGCGGCGCCGCCGACTCGCTCGGGATCGGGGTCCACTTCCACCCGATGATCGACTTCGACAAAGCGGTCTTCTTCGGCGAGACGCCGACCGAATGGCTGCAGTCCCACCTCTACGACCCGGAGGCGCTGAGCGCCTGGAACGTCTTCTTCACCCTCGTCTACACCTCGTACTTCATCGTTCCCTTCGCCCTCGCCGGCTACCTCTGGGCGCGCGACCGGCCCGCCTTCCTGCGCTGGGTCAAGCGGCTGGTGACGCTGGCCCTGGCCGGGCTCGCGACCTACATCCTCTTCCCGGCGGCGCCGCCCTGGCTGGCCGGCCAGATGGGGCTGCTCCACGACGTCCACCGCACGACCGCGAACGGCTGGGCGATCCTCGACGTCGGCACCGCGGCGCTGTTCGAAACCGGCCAGGACAAAGTCAACCTCGTCGCCGCGGTCCCCTCGCTGCACACCGCCTTCTGCATGCTGGTCGCGCTCTTCCTCTGGCCGCGCGTGCGCCGCCGCTCCCTGCGGCCGCTGCTGCTGCTCTACCCGGCGGCGATGGGCCTGACCCTGATGGCGACCGGCGAGCACTACTTCTTCGACGTGGTGCTCGGGTTCGCCTACGCCGGCGCGGTGATGGCCGGCTGGGCGTGGTGGGAACGCCTGCGGGCGCCGGCGCCGATCGAGGCAGCGGCAAGTGGCGATGTAAGTCGCGTGTAAGGCCGCTTGATTTCGGTGGCGCGGTTCCCTATGACTCCCTACCGATGTCCGGCCAGGTCTCGATCCCGAGTCGCTTCAACGGTCCCCTGGAAAGCGGCAACGGGGGCTACTGCTCGGCGGTCTTCGCGGAGCTGATCGAGGGCCAGGCGGCGGTCAACCTGCGGCGCCCGATCCCGCTCGACGTGCCGCTCGAGGTCGCCGTCGAGGGCGGCGAAGCGAGGGTCACGCACGGCGGCGAACTGATCGCGGAAGCGCAGCCGTCCTCGCCGCCTGCGCTCGACCTGCCGGCGCCGGTCGAGCCGCGCCAGGCGCGTGCCGCCTCGCGGCGCTACCGGGGCGCCGACCACGGCACCTTCAGCCGCTGCTTCGTCTGCGGCCGGGCGCGCGAGGACTCTCTCGGCGTCTTCGCCGGCGCCGTCGACGGGCAGCAGGTCGTCGCCTCGCCCTGGACCCCGCCGGCCTGGACCGGCGGAGAGGACGGGACGGTGCGGTCGGAGATCGTCTGGGCGGTGCTCGACTGCCCCACCGCCTTCGCCGCCTTCCTCGAGTCCGACGACCAGCCGATCGCCTTCCTGGTGCGGATGAACGCGGAAATCCGGCGCCCGGTCCCACTCGAACGCGAGCACGTCGCCGTCGCCTGGCCGACCTGGCGCGACGGCCGTAAACACCGCGCCGGCTCGGCCCTATTCTCCGCCTCCGGCGAGCTTCTCGCGCTGGCCGAGGCGCTGATGATCGAGCCGGCGTAGGCCGAGCCCGGCGGCGCGGCCCGGGCGGCGCGGGCGCGGGCGAGGGACGGCGAGGGACGGGGTCCGGCGCGGGACGCCGAGGGACGGGGGTCTGTCCGGAGGGGTGGGGTGACCCTCTGCCGAAGACCGTCGCGCAGCTGGGGCCGGGGCGAGGGCTCATAGCGGCCGCGCATAGCCTTCGTCAGAGGGTCACCCCACCCCTCCCAACGGGATAGGTCCCGAGCTTCGCGACCTGAGCAGGCGCCGCCGAGCGAGCCCTGGGCCAGAGCTCCCAGGGTCCCGGCGTTCCCGATCCCTCGGAAGCTCCCCGAGGGACCATGGCTCCCGTCTCTCGAGAAGCTCCCGAGGGACGAGGCCTCGCCCTCTCTCGGGAAGCTCCCAAGGGACGAGAGCGTCGATCGCGTGGTTCCTTATGGACGCTCGGGGTCCGAAGGGAACCACGGGATCGGGATCTCGGCCTGGCTTGCCGGGTCGTGGTTCCTTTTGGACCGTATGGGTCCAAAAGGAACCACGGGATTGGGGGGACGGGGGCTTTGCGGGGGCTGGGGCGCTTTCGTCCCTCGCAGGGCTCGGTCCCCGGGCGGGGCCATGAGCCCTGGCCCGCGGAGCTCTCCCGACCCCGCTGCCCGCTCTCCTGTTCGCTGCTGCTTTACGGTAGCGTCCGTCCGCGATGAGCGACCAGCGGATCGCTGTGCTGGGGGCAGGCGCCAACGGTGCCTCGATCGGTGCCGACCTCAGCCGCGCCGGGCTCGACGTGACGCTGATCGAGCAGTGGCCCGCGCACGTCGCCAGGATGCGCGCCGACGGCGTCCGCATCGAGATGCCGGAGGAGACCCTGGTCCAGGAGGTGCGCGCGCTCGACCTCTGCGAGGTCGCGACGCTGACCGAGCCCTTCGACGTCGTCCTCATCCTCGTCAAGGCCTACGACACGCGCTGGGCCGCCGAGCTGATCGCGCCCCACGTCGCCGCCGACGGCCTCGTCGTCGGCGTCCAGAACGGGATGACCGCCGACGCCGTCGCCGAGATCGCCGGCCCCGAGCGGGCGCTCGGCTGCGTGATCGAGGTCTCCTCGATGATGACCGAGCCCGGCGTCGTCGAGCGCCATTCGCCGCCCTCGCGCTCCTGGTTCGCGGTCGGCAGCCTCGGTCCGGAGACGGCCGGCAGGGAGGAGGAGGTGGCCGCGCTGCTGCGCCACGCCGGCACCGTCGAGGTCGTCCCCGAGATCCGCGCGGCGAAGTGGATGAAGCTGGTCAGCAACTGCTCGACCCTGGTCCCGACCGCGATCCTCGGCCTGCCGATGCTGGCGGCGCTGAACCACGGGGAGATGCGCGAGCTGATGCTCGCCGCCGGCCAGGAGGCGCTCGACACGGGCCTCGTCCTCGGCCATGAGGTGCTGCCGATCTTCGGCCTCGCCGCCGCGGACGTCGACGACCCCGAGCGCGTGGTCGAGGTGATGCTCGACCAGCTCTACGCGGGCTTCGTCCTCGAGCACACCACGACCACCGTCCTCCACGACTGGCGCAAGGGCCGCCACAGCGAGGTCGACGACGTCAACGGCATGGTCGTCGCCGAGGCGGCGCGCAAGGGCCTCGAGGCGCCGGTCAACGCCGCCCTGGTCGAGGTCGCCCACCGGATCGAGCGCGGCGAGCTGCAGCCGACGCCCGCGAACTACACGCTGCTGCGCGAGCTGGCCGGGCTCTGAACGCACGCTCGCCGCTCAAGGATTGCCGCGCAGACGCCGATTCCGCTCTCATGGACGTTGCGCGCGACGACAGGCTGCTGACGATCATCCGCACCCAGACCGAGATCGCGGCATCCGACCTCGACCTGCTGGCGACGATGCAGCTGCTCGCCGAGCGCAGCCAGGAACTGACCCGGGCGAGCGCCGCCGCGATCGAGATCGTCGAGGGAGAGGAGATGGTCTGCGAGGTGGCGACAGGCGAGGCCACGCCCTACCTGGGAATGCGGGTGCCGCGCGAGTCGAGCCTCTCCGGGCGCTGCGTCGAGGAGGGCCGGCTGCTGCGCAGCGACAACACCGCGACCGATCCGCGCGTCGACGGCGAGGCCTGCCGCCGCGTCAACGCCGCCTCGATGATCTGCGTGCCGCTGCTGCACCGGCGCGAGACGGTCGGCGTGCTCAAGGTCTACTCCGGCGTCCCCGGCAACTTCGGCGACGGCGAGGTCGAGGCGCTCGAGCTGCTGACCGACCTGATCGCCGCCCACATCTCGCACGCGACCAACTTCGAGGCGGCGGCGGCGGAGGTCCGGCACGACCCGCTCACCGGGCTCGCCAACCGCCGCGCCTTCCACGAGCGGCTCGCGATCGAGCTCTCGCGCGCGCACCGCTACGACCAGCCGCTCTCGCTCTGCCTGCTCGACCTCGACGGGTTCCGCCGCGTCAACGACCGGCTCGGCCACCTGGCCGGCGACGAGGCGCTGCGCGGCGTCGCCCGCCTGATCGACGAATCGCGGGTCGCCGACGACGCCTTCCGCATCGGCGGCGACGAGTTCGCGATCCTGATGCCGCAGACCGAGCCGGCCGAGGCGCGCCTCGCCGCCGGGCGGCTGGCCGAGCGGATCGCCGCCGCCGGTCTCTGTGGCGAGCTGCCGCTCGGCGCCTCCTACGGCGTCGCCCTCGCCCTCGGCGACCCCGAGCGGGTGATCGCCGCCGCCGACAGCGAGCTGCTCGCCGCCAAGGACCGGCTCCGCGAGGGGCCCTCGGGCGAGTAGCGGGCGCCGGCGCCGGCCCGATCGGTAGATGGAGGTCTTACCCAATAACGACTGGTGTAGTGAGCGGCTGGCATCTATCGTGCATCCGAGCGCTGACAAATGATCGGCGCGCCCGTTACCCGGGTATGGAGTTGAAGCGTGTCGCTGCTGCTCAACGACGAACGACTGACCAAACGTGCCGCAGAGGGCGACGAGCGCGCCTTCGCGGCGATCTTCGATCGCTACCAGGAGCCGCTCTACCGCTTCTGCCTCTCGATCCTCGGCAATCCACAGGACGCCCAGGACGCGCTGCAGAACACGATGGTCAAGGTGCTGCGGGGGCTGCCCGGCGAGCGGCGGGAGATCGACCTGAAGCCGTGGCTGTACCGGATCGCCCACAACGAGGCGGTCGAGCTGCTGCGCAAGCGCCGCCCGACCAGCGAGCTCGACCCGGAGCTGGCCGGGGTCGGCGAGGGCCTGGCGGAGACGGCGGCGCAGCGACAGCGGCTTTCCCGGCTGATCGCCGACCTCGGTCAGCTGCCCGAGCGCCAGCGCGGCGCCCTGGTCATGCGCGAGCTCAGCGACCTCGACTTCGAGCAGATCGGCGGCGCGCTCGGCACCTCGGCGGCGACCGCGCGCCAGACCGTGTACGAGGCACGGCTCGGGTTGCGCGAGATGGAGGCGGGGCGTGAGATGAGCTGCCTGGCGGTGACCAAGGCGGTCTCCGACGGCGACGGACGCGTGCTTCGCCGCCGCGACATCCGCGCCCACCTGCGTGGCTGCGAGGAATGCCGCAGCTTCCGCGAGGCGATCGAGACCCGGGAGCGCGACCTCGCGGCGCTGGCGCCGCTGCCGGCCTTCGTCGCCGCGGCGATGCTGAAGGGCGTGGTCGGCGGCAACGGAGCCGGCACGACCGGCGCCGGCCTCGGCGGCGGCGCCGGCCTGGGGGGCGGTGCGGCGGTCAAATCGGTCGCCGCCTCGAGCCTGCTGAAGGGGATCGCGACGGTCGCGGTGGTCGCTGCCGTCGGCGCCACCGCCGCCGATCGCGGCGGCCTGATCGACTTCTCGCCCGGCGGCTCGGGCGGCGACCCGGGCGCGGTGCCCACCCCCGCCGCGCCCGGGTCGTCCTCGGCCGCGCCGGCAGCCGCGAGCGCGAGCTCGGCGAACGGCGCCGCGGGCGGCAAGGGTTCCACCGGCGGCGCCGCCGCCACCACCCGCGGTGGCTCGGCCGCGCACCCCGCCACCGCCGCCGACCCCGCGGCCGCACCCGGCACCAGCGCTCCGACGCCGGCGGCCCCGGCTGCGGGCACGCCGAACTCGACCGGCGCCACCGGCGCGATCCCCTCGC
Organism: uncultured Actinomycetes bacterium; assembly: GCA_963810455.1. Classification (GTDB taxonomy): domain Bacteria; phylum Actinomycetota; class Thermoleophilia; order Solirubrobacterales; family 70-9; genus VAYN01. Next base: position 6,091 of record CAWEOH010000054.1, on the reverse strand, counting down.
GGCCGGCTAAGCCCGATACGCCGCCCGCCGCCTCGCACGGCCAGGAAACCGCTGCCAGCCACAAGGACACCGGCAAGGAAGTCAGCGCCGAAGCCAAAGGCGGCAATCCCTCGCCGCCGGCGCCTCCTCACCCCGAACCTCCGGCTGCTGCCGGCAAACCGGAAGCGCCGCCCGGCAAACCCGAAGCGCCGCCCGGCAAACCCGAAGCGCCGCCGGTCGAAACGCCCGCCGCCGCCGCCAAAGGCCAGGAAAAAGCGGCCGAAGCAAAAGAATCCCACGGTAATCCCTGACGTTCTCCTCTCGCCGCCGTTTCAGCGATCAACGGCCAGGGAGTCGCCTGCCCGCAAAGCTGCGGTGGCGAAGCTGCGAATGGCCGAGAGCAGCTGACCTACCTGCAGAGGCCCGCCACCACTCTCCCGGTGGCGGGCCACCTCTTTCCTCGCTCAGACGACCCAGGTGTCGCCGGAGCGCAGCAGCTCGCCGACCTCGGCCATCGTCGCGCCGGCGTGGGCGGTTTCCAGGTCGCCCTGGCGCTCGGAGCCGTAGACCGGGCGCTTGACGTCGCGGAAGACGCCGATCGGGGTCGGCCCGGTCGGGCTCTCGGTCAGCCGCGCCAGCGCCGTCGCGTGGCTCGGGTCCTCGACGTGGGCGTCGTGGACGACGAGGGCGCGCTCGCCGGTCTCGGCGACCTCGACGACTTCGAGCCCGCCGTCGTCGGAGCGGACGACCCCCTTCTCGAGGTCGTCACCGAAGCGGATCGGCTGGCCGTGCTCGAGCTGGATCTGGTTGTGGGCGCCGGCCTTGCCGCGGACCGCGTCGAAGGCGCCGTCGTTGAACACGTTGCAGTTCTGGTAGATCTCGACGAAGGCGGCGCCGGGGTGCTCGGCGGCGGCCTTCAGCGTGTCGCGGACGTGCTTCTTCTCGACGTCGATCGTGCGGGCGACGAACGAGGCGTCCGCCCCGAGCGCCAACGCCAGCGGGTTGAAGGGGTGGTCCTCGGAGCCGAACGGCGTCGACTTGGTCACCTTGCCGGTCTCGCTGGTCGGCGAGTACTGGCCCTTGGTCAGGCCGTAGATCTGGTTGTTGAAGAGCAGGATCTTGATCGGGACGTTGCGGCGCAGGGCGTGGATCAGGTGGTTGCCGCCGATCGAGAGCGAGTCGCCGTCGCCGGAGACGACCCAGACCGAGAGGTCCTCGCGCGAGGTCGCGATCCCGGTCGCCAGCGCCGGCGCGCGGCCGTGGATGCCGTGCATCCCGTAGGTGTCGACGTAGTAGACGAAGCGGCCGGCGCAGCCGATCCCGGAGATGAAGACCGTCTTCTCCGGCGGCACGCCCAGCTCGGGCAGCACCGTCTGCACCGAGTTGAGGATCGCGTAATCGCCGCAGCCCGGGCACCAGCGGGTTTCCTGGCCCGACTGGAAGTCGGCCTTGGTCAGCGTTGCCGCGGCGCCGCCAAGCTGGTCGTGCCCGTTCTCACTCATTCGCGCCCAGCACCTCCATGATCGCCTCGTCGAGCTCCTCGGAGAGGATCGGCAGGCCCTCGACTTTGTTGTGGCCGACCGCGTCGACGAGGAACTTGTCGCGGACCAGGCTCAGCAGCTGGCCCGTGTTCAGCTCCGGCACCAGGACCTTGGCGAAGGAGCGGACGACCTCGCCGGTGTTGGCCGGCATCGGTTCGAGCTGGCGCAGGTGCGCGGTCGCGATCGGGATCCCGCGCCCGCGCACCCGCGCGGCGGCGGCGCCGATCACGCCCGAGGTCGAGCCCCAGCCGAGCACCAGCAGCTCGGCGCCCTCGTCGGCGTCGACCTGCAGCGGCGGCAGCTCCTCGGCCAGCTTCTCCAGCTTCTCGGCGCGCAGGCGGGTCATCAGCGCGTGGTTGGCCGGGTCGTAGGAGACCTTGCCCGAGCCGTGCTCCTTCTCCAGCCCGCCGAGCCGGTGCTGCAGGCCCGGGGTGCCGGGGATCGCCCACGGCCGGGCGCCGCGCTCGTCGCGCAGGTAGGGGAGGAACTCGTCGCCGGCGTTCGGCCCCTCGGCGAAGTCGGGGTCGATCTCGGGCAGCGCCTCGACGTCGGGCAGCCGCCAGGGCTCCGAGGAGTTCATCAGGAAGGTGTCGGCGAGGAGGATCACCGGGGTCCGGTAGCGGATCGCGATGCGGGCCGCTTCGATCGCCGAGTCGAAGCAGCCGGCCGGGGTGTCGGCGGCGATCACCGGCAGCGGCGACTCGCCGTGGCGGCCGTGGATCGCCATCAGCAGGTCGGACTGTTCGGTTTTGGTCGGCAGCCCGGTCGAGGGGCCGGAGCGCTGGACGTCGATCACGACCAGCGGCAGCTCGACCATCTGCGCCAGGGCGATCGTCTCCGCCTTCAGGTCCATGCCGGGACCGCTGGTCGAGGTGACGCCGAGCTTGCCGCCGAAGGAGGCGCCGAGCGCCATGTTGGCGGCGGCGAGCTCGTCCTCGGCCTGCACGGTGCGGACGCCGAAGCGGTTGTGGCGGGCGAGGTGGTGGAGCAGTTCGGAGGCGGGCGTGATCGGATAGCTGGCGAAGAACAGCTGCAGGCCGCTGCGCACGCTGGCGGCGATCAGCCCCATCGCCAGCGCGTTGGCGCCGTTGATGTTGCGGTACTCGCCCGGCTCCAGCGGCGCCGGCGCGACTTCGACCGGCGTCGCCTCGATCTCGGTCGTGTCGCCGAAGTTGTAGCCGGCCTTGAAGGCGGCGATGTTGCCGGCGAGGATCGCCGGACGCTTGGCGAATTTCGTTTCCAGCCAGGCGATCGTCTCCTTGCGCGGCCGCCCGTACAGCCAGGAGATCAGCCCCAGCGCGAAGAGGTTCTTGGTCCGCTGCGCCTCGGCCGGTTTGAGGCCCTCGATGTCCTCGGTGGCACGCGTGGTCAGCGTCGTCATCGGCACTTTGAAGACCTGGTAGTCCTCGACCGTGCCGTCCTCGAGCGGGTTGCTCTCGTAGCCCGCCTTGCGCAGGTTGGCGGCGGTGAAGGCGTCCTCGTTGACGATCAGCGTGCCGCCCGCCTGCAGCGCGCCGAGGTGGGCTTTGACCGCCGCCGGGTTCATCGCCACCAGGGTGTTCGGGTGGTCGCCGGGGGTGAGGATGTCGCGCGAGGCGAAGTGGATCTGGAAGGCGGAGACGCCGCCCGGGGTGCCGGCGGGGGCGCGGATCTCGGCCGGGAAGTCGGGCAGCGTCGAGAGGTCGTTGCCGACGTGCGCGGTGGCGGCGGTGAAGCGGTCGCCGACCAGCTGCATACCGTCGCCGGAATCGCCCGCGAAGCGGACGATCACGTTCTCAGGCTTCTTCGACGTTGCGGTCACGATTCGGCTTGGCCCCTCCCGCCCAGCCGCTTGTATACAAGATAACGATCCGCGCCGACGCGGGTCGTCCGGGACCGTTCCTGGCTTGGGGAGGCGCTCGGGGCCGCCGGGGCTGTGGAGCCCGGCTCGCCCTCTGTCGGGGCGTCAGCCGAACTCGATGACGCTGCGGATCCCATCCTGCTCCTCCATCAGCTCGAAGCCGCGGTTGACTTCGTCGAGGGTGAGGTGGTGGGAGATGAAGGGGGCGACGTCGATCTCGCCCGCCAGGTAGCGGTCGACCAGCTCGGGCACCTGGTCGCGACCCTTGACGCCGCCGAAGGAGGAGCCGGCGATGCGGCGGCCGGTGATCAGCAGGCGGGGGACGACGTCGAGCGTCTCGCCCTTGCCGGCGACGCCGGCGATCGTGCACAGGCCCCAGGCCATCCGCGCCGCTTCGACCGCCTCCTTCATCACGCCGACCAGGCCGGTCGCCTCGAAGGTGTAGTCGGCGCCGAACCCGTCGGTCATCTCGAGGATCCGCTCGACCGTGTCCTCGCCGCCGACCATCGTGTGGGTCGCGCCCTGGCCCTTGGCGAGCTCCAGCCGGTCCTCGGAGAGGTCGACGCAGACGATCCGCTCGGCGCCCTGCAGGCGGCAGCCGGCGACGGCGCCGAGCCCGACCATGCCGGCGCCGAAGACGACGCAGGTGGTGCCCGGTTCGACCTTGGCGGTGTTCATCGCCGCGCCGAGCCCGGTCGAGAGGCCGCAGGCGAAGAGGGCGATGTGCTCGAACGGGGCCTCGGGGTTGACCTTGGCCAAAGCGATCTCCGGCATCACCGTCGCCTCGGCGAAGGTCGAGCAGCCCATGAAGTGGCGGATGTCCTCCCCCTCGCGGGAGAGGCGCGTCGTCCCGTCCGGCAGGTGGCCGAGGTTCTGCTCGGCGCGGATCGCCATGCAGAGGTTGGTGCGCGGGTCGACGCAGTGGACGCACTCGCGGCACTGCGGCGAGAAGAGAGTGACGACGTGGTCGCCGGGGGCGAGCGAGGTGACTCCCTCGCCGACCTTCTCGACGACGCCGGCTCCCTCGTGGCCGAGCACCGTCGGCGCGTAGCCGGAGGGGTCGGCGCCGGAGGCCGTGTACATGTCGGTGTGGCAGACGCCGCAGGCGTGCAGCCGGACCAGGACCTCGCCCGCGCGCGGCTCGGCCAGCTCGACGTTCTGGACGACAAGCGGCTTCCCGAACTCCTCCAAGACGGCGGCCCTGATCTGCACCGATCCAAGGTACACCGTGCCGCAACCTCGGGTCCACGGGTCGGCGGTAGGTTTGTGCGGACGGTCCAACACCGAACCAAGGGAGGCTCCATGACGATCACCGGGACCGACTTCGTCGGCATCCCCTCGACCGACGCCGAGCGCTCGCGCGCCTTCTACGTCGAGACGCTGGGCCTGCGGCCCGACGAGCACAGCCGCTTCGAGTTCTGGGCCGGCGAGACCTGCTTCGGCATCTGGGAGCCGGCGCAGATGGGGTTCGAGTTCGCGCCGCAGAAAAACGCGCACCCGGCGCTGCACGTCGAGGACGTCGCCGCGGCCCGGGCCGAGCTGGAGGCAAAGGGGGTCGAGTTCCTCGGCGAGACCTTCGACACCGGCGTCTGCCACATGGCGCTGTTCACCGACCCCGACGGCAACGACCTGATGCTGCACCACCGCTACGCGCCCTACGGGGACTGAGCGGCCGGCCATCCCGAGGAGACAGAGCGATGAACGACCTGCCCGTCCAGTCCTTCACCCCGTCCTTCCATGGCGGCAGCGGCCCGCCGCTGGTCTGCCTGCACGGCTTCACCGACACCTGGCGCAGCTGGGAGCTGGTGCTGCCGATGCTCGAGGCCAAGCACGAGGTGCTGGCGCCGACCCTGCTCGCCCACGCCGGCGGCCCGCCGCTGCAGGGGGAGATGACCGACGAGCTGATCGCCGACGCGGTCGAGGCGGCGATGGACGAGGCGGGGATGGAGACCGCGCACATCCTCGGCAACTCGCTCGGCGGCTACATCGCCCTGCAGCTGGCTGAGCGGGGGAGGGCCGAGTCGGTCGTCGCGCTCGCCCCGGCGGGCGGCTGGCCGCTGCACGACGACTCGCTGAAGCAGGTGATGGACGGCTTCGTCCAGATCTACGAGCAGCTGAGGACCGTGGTCGGCGCCGGCCAGGTCGACGCCGTTGTCAGCACCCCGGAGGGCCGCCGGCTGGCGACGGCGCTGATCGCGACCAACTACGAGCACATCCCGGCCGAGCTGATCGCCCACCAGATCGTCGGCGTCACCCGCTGCGAGGTGATGCCGCTGATCGAATACGCCTCCCGCGAGGGCTTCCACCTCGAGCCGGAGCGGATCGAGTGCCCGGTGCGGATCGTCTGGGGCACCGCCGACGCGATCCTCCCCTGGCCCGGCTTCGCCACCCGCTTCCGCGAGGAGTGGCTGCCGAACGCCGACTACGTCGAGCTGGAGGGGATCGGCCATTGCCCCCAGCTCGACGTCCCCAGCGAGGCCGCGCACCTGGCGCTGGATTTCTTCGGGGGTTAGCGGCGCGGGGCTCAGCGCGGGCGCAGCGAGGCACGGCGAGGGACGGGGGGTCTGTCCGGAGGGGTGGGGTGACCCTCTGCCGAAGACCGTCGCGCAGCTGGGGCCGGGGCGAGGGCTCAAGCGGCCGCGCATAGCCTTCGTCAGAGGGTCACCCCACCCCTCCCAACGGGATCGGTCCCGTACTTCGCAACCTGAGCAGGCGCCGCCGAGCGAGCCCT
>CAWEOH010000053.1:0-50391 GCA_963810455.1 uncultured Actinomycetes bacterium | reverse complement strand
GGCGCTCGTCGTCGTCCGGCCGCGCCAGCTCAGCGGCGGCGTCCCGCAGGCCAGCGTCGACTACGGCTTCCAGACCAGGGAGACCGTGGTCCAGGCGGTGCGCGACGCCTCCTACAAGGGGCCCGAAAAGACCTACCACCCGGAATGAGCCGGCGATGAGCCCCGACGACCAGACCCGCTACCCGAGCCACCTGCACCCGGTCCCCGACTCGGGCACCTCGGCGGCGCCGGCGATGCCGGAGCCCGGGCCCCGGCCCACCCCGGGGCTGACGCCGCCGCGCTCGCGCGGGCGCTCGCAGGGCTTCATCACCGACGTCCTGGTCGAGCTCGGCTACGCCTCGCCGGAGCTCGTCCAGGGTGCGGTCGAGTCCGCCCGCGGCGCCGGCCGGCCGCCGGAGGCGCTGCTGCTCGAGCGGGGCGTGATCAACGAAGACCAGCTCTCGCGGGCGATCGCCGAGCGCTACGGGCTCGACCACGTCGACCTCGCCTCCTACAACGTCGACGTCTCCGCCGCGGCGCTCTTCCCGGTGACGATGGCGCGGCGCTACCAGGCGGTCCCGGTCGGCTACCTCGACGCGCACACGCTGCTGGTCGCCGCCGCCGACCCGGCCAACGTGCTCGCGGTCGACGACATCCAGATCGCGACCGGGCTCGACTGCCGCATCGCGGTCGCCGCCCAGGCCGACGTCGAGGGCCTGCTGAGCCGGCTGGGGACGCTGCAGAACGCCGCCGCCGAGGCGGTGATCAGCGAGGCTGAGCCGGAGGAAGAAGCCGAAGAGCTGGGCGCGGTCAGCGAGATGCAGGCGAGCGCCGAGGACGCGCCGGTGATCAAGCTCGTCTACAGCATCCTCGCCCAGGCGGTGGGGGAGGGGGCCTCCGACGTCCACCTCGAGCCCGAAGAGGGGGAGCTGCGGGTCCGCTTCCGCGTCGACGGCGTATTGAAGGAGTCGGCGCACGTGCCGAAGCGGCTGACCGGCGCCGTGATCTCGCGGCTGAAGATCATGAGCGAGCTCGACATCGCCGAGAAACGGGTGCCGCAGGACGGCCGCGTCAGCGTCGCCGTCGACGACCGCCGCATCGACCTCCGCGTCACCACCCTGCCGACCCAGCGCGGCGAGGGGGGGACGATTCGCATCCTCGACGAGAGCAACGCGCAGCGCACGCTCGACGAGCTCGGCATGGACGGATCCGCCCGCGCCCGCTTCGAGGCCGCCTTCCACCAGGCCTACGGCGCGGTGCTGGTGACCGGCCCGACCGGCTCCGGCAAGTCGACCACGCTCTACGCGGCGCTCAGCGACCTCAACGAGGTCGAGAAGAAGATCATCACGATCGAGGACCCGGTCGAGTACCGGATCGACGGGATCAACCAGATCAACGTCAACCGCAAGGCCGGGCTCGACTTCGCCACCGGGCTGCGCTCGGTCCTCCGCGCCGACCCCGACATCGTCATGGTCGGCGAGATCCGCGACGCGGAGACGGCGCGGATCGCGGTCGAGGCGGCGCTGACCGGCCACATGATGCTGACCACGCTGCACACCAACGACGCGCCCGGCGCGATCGCCCGGCTCGGCGAGATGGGGATCGAGACCTTCCTCACCGCCTCCGCGGTCGACTGCGTCGTCGCCCAGCGCCTCGCCCGCCGCCTCTGCGCTACCTGCAAGCGGCGCAAGGTGATCGCCCCGGCGGCGCTCGCCGAGGCCGGCGTCCGGGTCGGGGCGGAGGTCGAAGCCTACGAGCCGGTCGGCTGCGCCCGCTGCAACCACAGCGGCTACCACGGCCGGGTCGGGATCTACTCGGTGATGGGGATGAGCGAGCGGCTGAAGGAACTGACGATCGCCCGCGCCGCCGAGACCGAAATCGCCGCCGTCGCCAGGGAGGAGGGGATGCTCACCCTGCGCGAGGACGGCATCGCCAAGGTCCGCGGCGGCCAGACCAGCCTCGAGGAGGTGCTCCGTGTCACTGCCTGACTTCGACTTCGCCGAGGTGCTGCGGCGGATGGTCGAGACCAACGCGTCCGACGTCCACATCACGCCCGGGTTCCCGCCGGCGATGCGCGACAAGGGCAAGATCGTGCCGATCGAGGGCTTCCCGGTCCTCAACCCGCAGCAGACTCGCGAGGTCGTCTACGGGATCCTCAACGACGACCAGCGCAAACGGTTCGAGAACAACAAACAGCTCGACTTCGCCTACGCGATCCCGGGCGTCGCCCGCTTCCGCGTCAACTGCTTCTTCCAGCGCGGCACGGTCAGCGCCGCCTTCCGCCTGGTGCCGCAGGAGATCCCGGCGCTCGACTCGCTCGGGGTGCCGCAGGTGCTGCGCGACCTGGCCGAGAAACCGCGCGGCTTCGTCCTCGTCACCGGCCCGACCGGCTCGGGCAAGAGCACGACGCTGGCGGCGATGATCGACGTGATCAACGCCTCGCGCCAGGACCACATCCTGACGATCGAGGACCCGATCGAGTTCCTCCACAGGCACAAGCACTCGATCGTCAACCAGCGTGAGATCGGCTCCGACGCGCCCGACTTCGCGCTCGGGCTGCGCGCCGCCCTGCGAGAGGACCCGGACGTGATCCTGGTCGGCGAGATGCGCGACCTGGAGACGATCTCCACCGCGCTGACCGCGGCCGAGACCGGCCACCTGGTCTTCGCCACCCTCCACACCCAGTCGACCGCGCAGACGGTCGACCGGATCATCGACGTCTTCCCGCCCGAGCAGCAGGGGCAGGTGCGGACCCAGCTCTCGATCGCCCTGCAGGGGATCGTCACCCAGCAGCTGCTGCCGACCCTCGACGGGCGCGGGCGCGCCGTCGCCTGCGAGGTGCTGGTGCCGACGCCGGCGATCCGCAACCTGATCCGCGAGGGCAAAACGCACCAGATCTACGGCGCGGTGCAGACCTCGGGCGCGGTCGGGATGCAGACCATGGACGCCGACCTGGCGCGCCTGGTGCGCAACGGCCGGGTGAGCCGGGCGCTCGCCGAACAGCGCGCCTCGGTGCCGGAGGAGCTCAACCGGCTGCTCGGCGGTGCCCCGGCCGAGGGCAACGGCGGCGCCGCGGCCAGCGTCCCGCCGCCGAACTACGTCGCGGGGGGCTAGCCGGTGGCGAGCGCGACCACCTTCGAGTTCCGCGCGATGGACCTCGCCGGCTCGACCTCCAGGGGGGAGGTCGAGGCCGAATCGAAGGCCGCGGTAGGCGAGCAGCTGCGCCAGCGCGGCCTGATCGTCCTCGACGTCAGCGAGAAGAAGAGCCCGGTCAACATCGAGGACCTGTTCAAGCGCTTCCGCGGCGTCGACATGCGCGAGCTGGCGGTCTTCTCGCGCCAGTTCGCGACCCTGGTCGCCTCCGGGATGCCGATGCTGCGCACGCTGGAAACGCTCGAGGACCAGACCCAGGATGACGAGATCAAAGCCGCCGCCGCCGGGGTCCGCGCCGACGTCGAGGCGGGCAGCTCGCTGGAGAAGGCGATGGAGCGCTACCCGCGGGTCTTCGACCGCCTCTACCGGGCGATGGTCCGCTCCGGCGAGCAGTCGGGGCGGCTCGACGAGGTGCTCGACCGGGTCGCGTTCCAGGTCGAGAAAGCCGACAGCCTGCGCCGTCAGGTCAAATCGGCGCTGATGTACCCGGCGCTGGTCTTCGGCTTCGCCACCGTGGTGCTGGTCGCGATCGTCGCCTTCGTCATCCCGGTCTTCGCCAACATCTTCGAAGAACTCTCCGAAGAACACCCCGAGGAAAAGGCCGAACTGCCGATCCCGACCAAGATCTGCGTCGGCGCCTCCGACCTCCTCACCGGCTACTGGTACATCCTGATCCCGGCGATCGTGCTGGTCTTCTTCGCCTTCTTCAAGTGGAAGAAGACCGAAGGCGGGAAGGACGCCTGGGACCGGTTCAAACTGCGGATCCCGATGAAGATCGGCGACGTGATCCAGAAGGTCGCGCTGGCGCGCTGGTCGCGCACCTTCGCCGGCTCGGTCGAAGCCGGCGTGCCGATGCTGCAGGCGATCAAGCTGACCGGCGAGACCGCCGGCAACGTGGTCGTCGAGCAGGCGATGGACGACGTCTACGCCTCGGTCAAGCGGGGCGGCACCCTGGCGGGACCGATCGAGCGCAACCCGATCTTCCCGCCGATGGTCGGCCACATGCTCGCGGTCGGCGAGGAGACCGGCCAGCTGCAGAACGATGATGGGCAAAGTCGCCGACTTCTACGAGGCCGAGGTCGACGCCAAGGTGAAGGCGCTGACCGCCCTGATCGAGCCGATCATGATCGTCTTCGTCGGCGGCATGGTCGGCTTCATCGTGATCTCGATGTACCTGCCGATGTTCTCGATCTACGAACACATCCGGTAGCCACCACGCTCACCCGACTTCTAGACGTTTGTCCGGCGATCGGCGTGGAATTCCCGGTAGCTCACATTCATGGATCGGCAGTTTTTCGCATTTGGCACCTCACTTTTTCGTAGTCCCAGAGCGAAAAGTGCGGCACGGCGATTTCTTTTCTGCCAGCCCTAAAGGTGTGCGGTCAGGCGCCGATGAGAAGCCTGGAAAACGATGCCAGTGCCTCGGTGCCGATTCGGCGAATCCCGGGCTTGGCGCACGATAGGTCCACTAGGAGGTACCTATGATGCTCCAGAATCTCCGGGCACGAATTGGCGCCCGGCTCAGCGGTGACAGGGAGGCGGGGTTCACCCTGATCGAGCTCCTCGTCGTCATGCTCATCCTCGGAATCCTGGCCGCGATCGCGCTGCCCGCCTTCTTCAACCAGAAGGAAAAGGCCGGCGACGCGAAGGCCAAGGAGTACGCGCACACCGCCCAGGTCGCGATGGAGACGTGCGCGACCGAAAACGGCGGCAACTACGCAAGCCTGCGACACGGAAGGTTGAAGTGCATCGAGCCAAGTCTGAACAGCGCGACCTTCACCGGAAGAAGAAGGCGGCTACGAAGGCAAAAACAACGAACCGGAGGGATCGGCTAACACGATCACCACGATTGCGTCCGGAGGGAAGCGCACACGTCACGCGGAACGCACCGCGAAGCTGACCTTCGAACTACAGCTGCGAAGTCCCGGAAAAGGGCGGTTGCCCGGCGGGTGGCAACTGGAGCACGGCTAGTGCCCCTAGCCTGAACGTGACGCATGACCGCGTCAAGCAGTACCGATCCGCGAAGGGCGGGCCATTGCGGCCCGCCCTTCGCTGCGTCTCCAGCGAGTCGTCATTGCTGACGGTTGCGCTGGTCGCGATCATCGGCGTCGTCGCTGTGCCCGCAGCCCAGGCCGCTGCCCGCCCGACCCCGGCTCTCTCCGGCACCGACCCGGAATCGCCGGGCCTCAGTCTCGAACCCGTCGTCCACGGCAGCTCCGACGGGATCATCATCTCCTCGTTCCCCGGCCTGCGGGCCAGGGCGATCACCGCCGGGGCCGAACCCGGCAACACGATCCACATCTACCTGAACAAAGACTGTACGGAAGGAGCGGAAGAGCCGTCCGCCAGCGCCAGCGCCGAGGACATTCGACGCCGCCGGCATCCAGATCACGGTCGCACCCGAAACCACCACCTGGATCTCGGCCGAACCAGGAAAACGCGGCCGGCGAACTCTCCGGCTGCTCGCGAAACCGATCTCCTACGAACACGTCACCGAACTGCCCCCGCCGGTCGAAGAACCCGGTCCCGGCGAAGAAGGCGGCGACTCCGGCACGCCGCCGGGCGGGGGCGGCACCGGTGGAGGCATCGCCCCCGCCGTCCCGGTTCCGCCCGACCCGCCGCGGTTGAAGACCGTTCCCGGCCACCTGGCGAACGCGGTCACGCCGCTGGTGACCGGCTCGGCGCCCGGCGCCGGCACCGTCGCCCTCTACGCGGTCGCCAACTGCGGCGGCAGCCCGGTCGCCCGGGTCTCGCCCGCGCAGCTGGCCGCCGGCGTCCCGATCCGCGTCGTGCGCAACGCGCTGACCGGCTTCTCCGGCGTCTCGCTCGGCACCGGCGGCGCCTCGCGCTGCTCCGCTCCGGTCTACTACTCCCAGGACTCGACCAGGCCGCACACCCGGATCACGATGGGTCCGGGCCACAAGACCCGCCGCCGTGCCGCGGTCTTCCGCTTCAAGGACGCCGCCGACAGCGGCCCGGGGACGAAGTTCCTCTGCCGGTTCAACAAGAAGGGCAAGTGGCGCAAGTGGCATCGCTGCAAGTCGCCGGTGAAGATCCGGCGCCTGAAGCCGCGGCGCCACCAGTACGTGTTCAAGGTCAAGGCGGTCGATTCCGCCGGCAACCGGGACAAGAAGCCCGCCAAGCGCCGTTTCAAGGTGATCCGGTACCCCGGGTAGGTAGCCGGCGGCCCGCGTAGAACTGACGGCCCATGGTCGCCGTCATCGTCCTCGCCTTCCTCGCCGGGCTCGCCGCCGGCAGCTTCGCCACCGCGGTCGCCCACCGGGTGCCGCGGGGGATGCCGCTGGCGATGGCCCGTTCGGAGTGCCCCGCCTGCGGCGCCCCGATCGCCGCCCGCGACAACCTGCCGGTCCTCGGCTGGCTGGCGCTGCGCGGCCGCGCCCGCTGCTGCGGAGCCCCGATCTCGCCCCGCTACCCGCTGACCGAGCTCACCGTCGCGGTGCTGTTCGCGCTGACCGTCGCCGTCCACTGGGACGACCCGGCCGAGATCGCGGTCGACCTGGTCTTCACCACGATGCTGGCGGCGGTCACCCTGACCGACCTCGAGCAGCGGATCATCCCCAACAAGGTCCTGCTCGCCGGCGCGATCGTCGGCCTCGCGATCATCGTCCCGACCGATCCCGGCAGCCTGCCCGAGCGGGCGATCGCCGCCGCCGCGGCTGCCGCGGTCTTCTTCCTCGCCGCCCTCGCCTACCCGGGCGGCATGGGCCTCGGCGACGTCAAGCTGGCGGCGGCGATGGGTCTCTTCCTCGGCCGCGCCGTCGCCCCCGCGATCCTCTTCGCCCTGATCGCCGGCTCCGCCGTCGGCCTCGCCCTGATCGCCCGCCACGGCTCCTCGGCCCGCAAGATGGCGATCCCCTTCGGCCCGTTCCTCGCCCTCGGCGGGGTCGTCGCGATGCTGGTCGGCAACCAGCTGCTTGACGCCTACCTGGGGTGATCCGCCGCCAGCGTCCCCAGCTTCGCCGGGTTGCGGACGACGTCGACCGCGGTGATCCGGCCGGCGTCGATCGTCAGCGAGACCACGTTGGTCGCCTGCCGGTCGGCGGCGATCAGGCCGGGGGCGCCGTTGACGCGCGAGACCCGGACCGGGGTCGCGCGGCCGGCCCGGGCGGCCGCGCGCTGCAGGGAGACGAGCACCCGGGCGATCCGCTCGGCGCCGAGCAGCGGCTTGCCCACCGCGGGGACGCGGCCGCCGCCGTCGGAGCGGAGGATCGCGTCGGGGTCGAGCAGCTCGAGCAGGGCGGCGTGGTCGCCCTCCTCCCAGGCGAGAGCGAAGGCGGAGACGATCCGGTCCTGCTCCTCCTCGCTGGCGGGGAAGCGGGGCTTGCCGGCCTCGACGTGGGCGCGGGCACGGGCGGCGAGCTGGCGGACCGCGGCCGGGGAGCGGCCGACGACCGCGGCGACCTGGGCGAAGGGGAGGTCGAAGACGTCGTGCAGGAGGAACGCGGTGCGCTCGGCAGGGGAGAGCCGCTCGAGCACCACCAGCAGCGCCGTCGAGACCGCCTCGTCGAGGCGCGGGTCGTCGTCGGCCTCTTCGACCACCGGCTCCGGCAGCCACTCGCCGACGTAGCTCTCGCGGCGCCGGCGAGCGCTGCCGAGGGCGTCGAGCGCGAGGCGGCCGACGACGGCGGTCAGCCAGGCGCGCAGGTCCCTGATCTCCTCCGGGTCGGTGCGGCCGAGCCGCAGCCAGGACTCCTGCACCACTTCTTCGGCTTCGGCGATGCTGCCGAGCATCCCGTAGGCGACCCGGGTCAGGTGCGGGCGCAGTGCCTCGAAGCGCTCGGCCAGCTCAGCCATCGGGACCATTGTCAGGCCTGGGCCCCCGCCGTCGCCCCGGCCCCGTCGAAGTCGCCCGGCGCGTAGTGGCCGGGCTCGGCCCGGGTGGCGATCATCAGCCGGTTCCAGGTGTTGATCGCGGCGATCGCGCAGACCAGCTGCGCCAGCTCGCCCTCGTCGAACTCCGCCGCGGCGTCGGCCCAGACGGCGTCCGGTACGTGGCCGTCGGCGAGCATCGTCATCGACTCGCAGAGCGCCAGCGCCGCCCGCTCGCGCCGGTCGTAGAGCGGGCTCTCCTGCCAGGCGTCGAGCGAGTACAGCCGCTCCTCGCCCTCACCCGCCGCGCGGGCATCCTTCCAGTGCATATCGAGGCAGAAGGCGCAGCGGTTGAGCTGCGACGCGCGCAGCTTGACCAGCTCGGCGACCGTTGGGTCGAGCTCGACCGAGGCGCCGAAGCGGACCATTGCCGCAAGCTGCCTGGGTGCGCTCTCCGCCAGCCGCAGGCGGCCGGCCGGGATCGGTTCCGTCATCGTGCTTCTCCTTTCGCTTGGACCTCACTGGGAGGACGGAGAAGCGGGGCCTTCGTGTGACACGGGCAGGTCGAGCCGGACCACGGTGCCGCCGCCGTCGCGGTTGGCGGCGCTGAGCTCGCCGCCGTGGACGTCGGCGATCCGGGCGGCGATCGAGATGCCGAGGCCGGTCCCGTCCGGCGCCTCGGAGCGGAAGCGGGCGACGCCCTCACGGTCCAGTGCCTCGCCCGGCAGCCCGGGCCCGCGGTCGCGGACGACCACGGTCCCGTCCCCGACCTCGACCTCGACGGCGGCCGGCCGCGCCGGGTCGCGTCCGTGGCGGACGGCGTTGTCGAGCAGGTTGCGGATCGCGATCCGCAGCAGCACGGGATCGCCGCGGACGACGGTGGGGGAGGCGGAGACCTCGATCTCGCCCTCCGGCGCGACCTCGGCGGCGAGGTCCTCGACCAGCTGGTCCAGGCGCAGCTCCGTTTTGTGCGGGGGCTCGGTGCCGGCTTCCAGCCGCGCCCAGGCGAGCAGCGCGTCGAGCGTCTCGCCCATGCCGGCGCTGGTCGACCGCGCCTCCTCGATCGCCGCCGCGGCGGTGCTCGGGTCGAGCTGCGCCGCTTCCAGCGTGGCGCGGATCGAGGCGACCGGCGTGCGCAGCTCGTGGGCGGCGTCGGCGAGCAGCGCTTCCTGCTGGGCAAGCCCGCGCAGCGCCGGGTGCAGGCTGCGGCCGGCGAGCAGGTAGCCGGCGCCGGCCGCGAGCACGAGCAGGCCGGCGCAGGCGAGGACGATGGTCAGCACCAGTTCGTCGTGGGCGGATTCGGTCGGGCCGAGCGCGGCGGCGGAGACGACGGCGCCTGCCGCATCGCCTTCCGGGTCGCGGTAGAAGGGGCCGGCGAGCAGCCGCACGCGGTCGCCGGCGGCGTCGGTCACGGTCTCGGCGACCAGGTCTTCGGCCGCGACCGCGCGGCGGGCGATCGCCGCCAGCTGCGCGTAGGCGAGCGGCAGCTGGGGGCCGTTGCTGGCGAAGACCGGCCGCGGCCGCGGGCCGGTGCCGTCGAAGACGCGCACCTCCGGGGTGCCGACGGTGAGGTCGTCGCCACGCAGGCCGTCGAGCCGCAGCCGCCCCTCGTTCGAGTAGTAGATCAGCCGCGAGGCCCCGGTCACCCGCCTGCCCATGGTCGATTCCAGCGAGTCGAGCCGCGCTTCGGAGTCCTTGTGCAGGACGAGCGCCGCGAGGACCGCGAGCCCGACGGCGAGCGCCGCGGTGAACAGCACGGTGAGCGAGAGCCGCAGCCGACGCAGACGCGCCAGCGCCGGCGAGCGGGCCTCGCGCTCGGGCCGGCGCGGCCGCAGCCTCCTCACCTCAGCCCTCCAGCCGGTAGCCGACGCCGCGCACGGTCGCGATCAGCGGCGGATCGCCGAGCTTGCGGCGCAGCTGGCTGATCACGACGTCGACCGCGTTCGACATCGGCGCCGTCAGCTCGTCCCAGCAGTGCTCGACCAGCTCCCGGCGCGGCACCGCCTCCCCGGCCCGCGAGAGCAGCAGCTCAAGCACAGCGAACTCCTTCGCAGTGGTCGAGAGCAGGACGCCACCGCGCCGGACCTCGCGCCTGGCGGTGTCGAGCTCGAGGTCGGCGGCGCGCAGGACCGGCGCGGCGATCGATTGGCGGCGCCGGCACAGCGTCCGCACCCGGGCCAGCAGCTCGGCCATCGCGAACGGCTTGACCAGGTAGTCGTCGGCGCCGCGCTCGAAGCCCTCGACCCGGTCGCGCACCGCGTCGCGCGCGGTCAGCACCAGGGTCGGCGGTGCCGGCACGCCACTCTCCCGCTCGGCCAGCAGCGCCAGGCCGTCGCCACCGGGCAGGATCCGGTCGAGGACCAGGCAGTCGTAGGAGTGTTCGGCCAGGCACCGCCTCGCCTCCGGCACCGAGGCGGCGGCGTCGGCACCGAAGCCGGTGGCCCTGAGCGCGACGACGACCCCCTCGCGGAGCCCGTCGTCGTCGTCAACCACGAGGACACGCACTCCTCCAACTCTAATCGGGGCTTCATGAGGGCAGGATGAGGATGCGGCGCCGCAGCCGCTTCGGGCGGCCCTCCTGGGAGCATCCTCAGGACATGAGATCGACGCGACGCATCCCGAGACTCCTGCCCACCGGCCTGCTGCTGGCCGCGGCGGCGACGCTGCTCGCCGCCATGCCCGCCCTGCAGCCTTCCCCGGCGCAGGCCGCGCGAGCGGCCGGCGGCCAGCGCGCCTCCTTCGCCGCCTGCGCCCGCCACGGCGAACAGCACCGCTCCCGCTGGCACCCGCAGGCGACGACCGAGCCGTGGCAGTGGCAGCTGCAGGGCAAGATCGACCGCGGCGTTCCGGCCTGCGTCTACGAGGTCGACGGCTTCGAAACGTCGAAGCGCACCGTCGCCGCCCTGCACCGGCGTCACGTGAAGGTGATCTGCTACCTCGACGTCGGCAGCTGGGAGAGCTTCCGGCCCGACAAGGCGCAGTTCCCGCGCTCGGTGATCGGCCGAAAATACGAAGGGTTCCCCAACGAGCGCTGGCTCGACGTCGCGCACTTCCACCGCTTCGAGAAGCCGCTGAAGCGCCGCTTCAACATGTGCGCGCGCAAGGGCTTCGACGCGGTCGAGCCCGACAACGTCAACGGCTGGGAACCGGAAAACAAGACCGGCTTCAAGATCACCCGCGGCGACCAGCTGCGCTTCAACCGCTGGGTCGCGCGCCAGGTTCACCGGCGCGGCATGTCGGTGGCGCTGAAGAACGACGGCCGCCAGGCGCGGAAGCTGCTGCACGACTTCGACTTCGCGGTCGTCGAGGAGTGCTTTCAGTACCACGAATGCGGCTACTACCGGCCCTTCATCCGCCAGAACAAGGCCGTCTTCGAGGCCGAGTACGAACAGCGGCCCAAGGCCTACTGCAAGGCCGCGCTGGCGATCGGCTTCTCGGCGATCCACAAGTCCTACGACCTGTTCGCCAAGCCCTGGACTCCGTGCGAACGCCTCTCGGGCTGACCTGCCGTCGTTGGGGAAGCTTGGCCGGGCCGGGCCCCGGTCGATCTTCCCCAGCGCGCCGCTCAGCCTTCGGGGTGCTTGTGCGGCTTGCCGATCGGCGCCTTCTTCAGCTTCTTCGATTTGACCAGGTGGATTTCGAGCAGTTCGATCTTGAAGCTGCGGTCGTTGGTCCCGTAGACGACCGTCTCCGGCAGCCCGATTTCGAGCGCCAGCAGCTGGCAGGTCGAGGAGCCGATCACGCACTTGGCGTCGCCGAACAGGGCGCTGACGTCGGAGGAGATCAGCATCAGCGCCTTCTTGCCGTCCTTGGTCGAGCCCATGTAGGTCAGCGCCGGCGATTCGCGGCTGGGCAGCATCGTCAGCTCGGGCAGGTTCTTGCGGATCTTGGTCTTGCGGCCGCCCTTGCCGCCCTTGCCCGATTCGCCGCTTTCGCCGCCTTCGGATTCTTCTTCCGCGAGGGCGCCGACCGCGGTGCCGCCGCCGAGGCTGAGGCTGTTGCTTTCGGCGCCGCCGGTCGTCACCTTGACGTCGATCGCGTAGGAGTACCAGGTCAGTTCGCCGCCGTTTTCGCCGCCACCGCCGCCGCTGCCGCCTTCGTATTCGTAGACGGTTTCTTCGCGCGTTTCGGTGGTCGTAACCGAGCCTTCGCTGCCGCCGCCTGACGAGCCTCCTTCGCTGCCGCCCTTTTCGCCGCCCCGGTACTGCTGGTGGAAGGGGTTCTTCGACTTCAGGTGATCGAGCCGCCGCCGGTAGTCGCGCAGGCCCGGCCCCGTCTTCGCGACCAGCTCTTCGCCGCCGCCCGCGCTCTGCGCGGTCGCGGTCGCGCCGGTTTCGCCGCCGCCGGCTTCGGCCTGCTCGCCGCTCGAGGACGAGTTGCCGAGGACGAAGGGGGCGGCGACGATCGCCGCCAGCAGGATCGCCGCCAGCGGCAGCAGGTGCCGTTCCTTGAGGTCGGTGTAGACGTCCCGGACGAAGCCGGGGACCTTGATCTCCGAGAGCTTGATCTCCGGCCCCTTCTTGAGGAAGTTCATCGCGCCGACACCGTTTCGGAGGCCGGTCCGGACGCCGGTTCGCCGCTCGGCGCCGCCGCCGGGGTCGCGCTCGCGGGCGCCGGTTCCGCCGGCGTCGCCCCGGCGGTGATCCCCTGCTCCGGCGGCACCAGGTAGGTGGTGATGTCGAAGTTGGCGCGCAGGTAGGGGAATTTGCGTTCGCCGTCTTCGCTGAGGGCGAAGCCGTCGAGCGTGGTCAGCCGCCCGTCGACCGTCAGCTTCGAGTTGCCGGTGTGGACCAGCTTGTCGAGTTCCTGCATGAAGTCGGCGATGTGGAAGAAGTTGCCGCGGAAGGAGAGGCTGTAGGGCATCACCGCCAGCCCGGCGGGGCCGATCGACGCCCCCAGCGGCAGCAGCGCGGCCGAGGCCTCGGTCGGCGGCACCGTCTGCGCCGCCGGCGTCGCGTTCGCCGCGCCGGTCGTGCCGGTGCTCGGCGGCGCCACGTTCGCGCCTTCGGCGGTGGTAACGGCTTCGGACTGTTCGCCCTGGCCTTCGAGCTGGATCGAGTCGAACTTGACCTTGCTCCGTTCGGAGATGCGGTTGAGTTCGATCAGCAGCGAGGAGGTTTCGTCGTTCGCCGGGACCGCCTCGCCGAGCGTCACCAGCTGCCGGTAGTCGTTGGGGAATTCGCGCCGCGACGCTTCAGCCTGCGTCGCCCGCGCCTGCGCTTCTTCGCGCGAGACCGTGAGCCCTTCGATCTGGCTGCCGAGCTCGTCGGCCTTGTTGCGCTTCGGCCCGAGCAGCAGCACCCAGAAGCCGACCGCGAGGGCGACGACGATCAGCACCGCGACGATCAGGCGGTTGGAGGAGCTCATCCGCCTTCGCCCCCTTCCCCTTCTTCGGAGGACGCGGTCGTCGCTTCGCCTTCTCCCTGCTTTACCCGACGATTCGGGCGCGGGCGCGGGGGCCGCGCCCCCTTCGCCGGACGCGGTTTCCGGGACCGGCGCCGCGTCGAAGGCGACGACGATCTGGAATTGGGCGATGAACTTCTTCGTCTGGCAGGTCGAGGTGGTCGCGGAGCCGCCCCCGCCGCTTGAGAAGCCGCGAGCGGAGACCTGGACGCCGACCCGGGTGGCGCCGTCGATCTGCTTCAGCGCCTGGACGAAGCCGGCGACGGCTTCCTGGTTGCGGCCGCAGCCGACCATCTCGAGCGCCGGGCCCGGGACGGTCGAGCGCAGCGCCACCGAGCTCGCCCCCTCCGGGGAGACGTTCGGCGTCACCGTCCCGGCCAGGTTCGTCAGCCAGACGTTGCCGGGCAGGACCAGCGCCAGTTCGCGCATCACCCGCTCCCAGTCGAAGCGGCTGTCGGCGAGGCTGGTCACGGTCGCCAGGCGCTGTTCGTGGACGGTGTGGAATTCGGTGTAGGCGGCGAGCTTCTTCGCCTTCGCTTCAGCGGCCCGCGTTTCCGCCTGGATCTCGACGATTTCCGCTTCCCGTTCGGAGATCTGGTTGCCGGTGAGGACGAGGACGACGACGCCGATCAGCGCCGCGGCGAGGGCGCCGACGACGATGTAGGCGAGCGGCCCGCCCCGCATCGGCCGGTGGACGCCGGGACGCTCTTCCCTCGGGATCAGGTTTACCGGGCGCATCGTCCTACTGCTCGAGGGCGAGTCCGAAGGGCAGGGTGAGGCGCGAGGCGAGCGCCGGCTCGTAGGCGGCGAGCGCCGGCGGGCGGCCGATCTCGACCGGCAGGGCGAGAGTCGCCCCCATCCGCTCGGCGAGGCCGGAGATCGCGGTGCCGGGGCCGCTGAGGATCACCTTCTCGACCGGGATCGCGGCCTCCTGGCCGCCGTAGAAGTCGAGCGAGAGGCGCACCTCGCCGAGCAGCGAGTCGGCGCCGCGGTCGAGCGTCGAGCGCACCTCGGCGACCAGCTCCGGATCGCCGCCGAGCTGCTCGACGGGCGCGGTCAGGCCGACGTATTCGATCCACTGGCGGGCGTGCTCGGGGAGCAGGCCGGCGCTCGCGATCAGGCTGCCGACGATGTCCTCGAGGCCGCTGGGGGAGACGCGGGTGAACAGACAGGAGCGGCCCTTGGCGACCGCGAGGTTGGTGACGTCGCCGACGTTGCAGTAGAGGACGCCCTGCTGCGCCGGCTGCTCGTCGGCCGCCGCGTCCTCGGCGTAGGCCGGCGCCAGCTCGCCCAGCGCGCGGATCATCCCGAAGGCCGAGAGGTCGACCCCGACCGGCTCGAGGTCGGCGTCGCGCAGCGGCTTCAGCGAGGCGGCGATCATGTCGCGGCGGGCGGCGACGACGATCACGTCGATCTGCGGCGGCCCGTCGCCGCTGGCGGCGACGCCGCCGACCACGCGGTGGTCGACCACCGCCTGCTCGAGCGGCATCGGGATCTCCTCCTGGGCGGAGAAGCGGATCGCCGAGTCGAGCTCGTCGGGGTCCTCGATCGCCGGCAGCCGCAGGGTGCGGACGACGACGCGCTGGTTGGCGACGCCGAGGCGGACCCTGCGTGAGAGCTGGTGGGCCTCGAACAGCTCGCGCAGCCCCTCGGCGACGGCGGCGGGGTCGCGCACCTCGCCGTCCTCGAAGGCGCCGGCCGGCAGCGGCTGCACCGCCGCCGCGGTCACCTCGGCGCTGCCGTTGACGTGGACCTGGGTGGCGGCGATGCTGCCGGCCTCGATCTCGAGACCGACCAGGTCGCCGTCGCCCTGGTGGGCGAGGCGGAAGCTCTGGTTCTTGGTCAGCCGGAAGTTGGGGCCCCGCAGGCTCGGCATCCGCAGGCTCGGCCCGCCGAGGCGCGGGACCCTGAGGTCCTTGAGGCTGATCTCCTTCTTCAGTGCGCTGGGAATCATCGGGATCGGGCGGGCGTGCGGGCGCACCCCTGTCGTCTCCATCGACCGATCGACGCTGAAACTTTTGCCCTGGGCGTACCCAGAATTTGGAGAAGATCGGTCACCCGACCGTCTCCCTCCCGATCACCCAGTCCGACTCCACCGGTTCGATGAAGCTGGGCGGCGCGATCGTGTGCAGGCGTTCGTCGTATTCGTAGTTCTTCAGGTATCCCGTGCCGCCGCTGGTGCCGACCGCGCCGCGGTATTTCTGCGCGATCGCCCCGTGTACCTTCAGCGTCCCCAGCTGGCTGCCGCAGTTGTAGCTGTCGACGATGAACGAGTGGTTGATCGCCAGGATCGCGGCGTCGATCTCGGGATTGCTCAGCACCCCGGTCGCGTTGCCGTTGCACTTCCATTCATGGCTGTAGGAGTTCCAGTACCGCTGGACGGGGTGATAGACGCGGATGAAGTTGTTGGCGATCAGGCCGAGGACGCCCGCGCCGCCTTCCTCGAGGATGTTGCCGTCGACGATGATGTCGTTCCCGGCGGCGATCGTCAGCGGCTTGGTGTACGTGCCGTGGACGTAGACGTTGCCGCATTCCGAGGTTTCGGGGTACTGCGTGAGGAACGGCGAGTAGGCGCCGGTGCAGGCGAGGTTTTCGACGTAGACGATGCCGTTTGCCGGCTGCGGGCCCGAGTAGAGGACGGTGCCGCCGGAGCAGGTGTACGAGCCTTCGCGCACGGTCATCGAGGCGCCTTCGAGGCAGATCCCGACCTGGCCCTGGAACCTGAACTGCGGTTCGGCGAGCGCTGCCAGCTTTTCGTTGGTCGCCGGCGGCAGCAGCGCCGGCGAGTTGGTCGTGAAGGTGCCGGCGAAGTTCGGGTGGCCCGTGCAGTAGTAGCCGGAGAGTTCGGAGGTGGAGTACCAGCCTTTCGGCGGCGCGCTGACCTCGACCGGGTCGTTGGCGTTGCGCCCCAGGGTCGGGCTGCCGCAGATCACGAAGGCGTCGTTGGTGTGCATCGGCCCCTTGATGTAGTCGCCGCTGACGAACGAGATCACGTCGCACTTCTTGTAGCCCGCGTTGGGGATGTAGCTGTCGTAGCGGCCTTCGGCGATCGTCTTAGAGCACTGTTCGTAGGCGCCTTTGATCGTTTCTTCGTCGCCGTAGGTGACCGGGTCGGAGGTCTCCAGCTGGGTGAAGTAGACGTAGTCGAGGAAGCTGGCCGGCTTGAAGGTGGCGGTGATCGAGACGTGGGAGTCGCCGACGAAGCCGGTCGAGCGGACGCGGAAGGTCCCCTTGAACCCGCCGAGCGACTCGAGCATGCTCGCGGTCGCGGTGGCGATGTCGGTGCTGTCGCAGGAGGTGTGACCGGTGGCCGGGATCAGTTCGATCGCGTAGCTGGCGTTGGTCGTGCCCGGGACCGTGCGGCGGTTGGCGGTCGAGCCCTGCTGGTTGACCGCGCTCGGGCTGCCGACGTTGGTGCATTTGGCCCAGTAGCCGTTGTCCTTGTGCAGGTGGAAGGCGTATTCGTCCAGCCCCGCCTTCGCCGCCTCGTAGGCCTGCTTGCGGGTGAAGTCGCGGTAGGTCATCTGCGAGTCGCCCTGGACCGCGGTGACGGCGACCACGGCGAGCAGCGCGATCAGCGAGAGCCCGATCACCGTGACGATCATCGTGAAGCCCTCCTCGCCCCCCTGGCGGGTCTTGCGCAGACGGGTCTCGAGCGCGTTCATCGACATGGCAGCGCGGTCGCGCTTTCGTTGAAGGAGGGCGGGGTGAGGCGGAGGACCGCGGCGTCCTGGATGCTGGCGTCGGCGCCTTCGTCTTTGACCGGGGTCGTACGCGGCGCGGCGTTGAGCGCGATCTGGACCTGGACCACCCTGGCGGCGTCGGTGTCGCTCAGCGGGCTGGCGGGGAGGGTCACGAGACCGCCGTTTTCGTACGCGTAGTAGGTGAAGACCGAGCTGCTCGGGGCGACCGGGCTGACATTCGTCATCAGCGTGGTCGTCGTCGGCGTGGCGAAGTCGGAGGCTTCGTAGGGCGGTTCGGCGCCTTCGACGACGGCGGCGTCGCTCTGCGTCAGGCTGCCCCCGCTGAGGCTGAACACCGTCTTCACCGGCACCACTTCGGCGTCTTTTTCGCCGGCGGCGTGGAGGAACTCCAGTGAGGTCCCGGTGCTGCCGGCAAGGACCGGCGCGACCTTCGGGTAGATGCACGCCGAGTGCAGCTGTTCGGTCATCCGCGCGAGGACGACCCGCCCGTTCTGCGTCGCTTCGACCCGGGCGCTGACCCGGGCGCTGCCGTGCATGGTGACGATCACGACCAGGGTGAGCGCGGTGAGGACCACCATCCCCATCATCAGCCCGACCATCAGCTCGACCAGGGTCGTGCCGCGCTCGTCTCTTGCCACCGCGGCCGGGGTCACCAGCATTCTCCCCCGCTCCCTTCCCACCAGTTGACGGGAAGTCTCATGCTCACGCTCGTGCCGTTGGCCAGGTCCTTGACCGCGACGTTGCTGCTCGTCGTGTGGCGATTGGAGGTGGACGCGCAGATGTCGTAGACGCCCCAGGGCAGGGCCGGTTCCAGTTCGCCGGTGACGGGGTTGGCGAGGTTGCCGTTCGCGTCGGTGACGTAGAGGCGCTTGACGTTGGTCCCGGACTGCCTGCAGTTCCTGTCGGTGACGGCCACCCGGGCGCCGGCGAACGGGGCGCCGCTCTTGCTCACGGTCAGGTTCAGGGCCGGCAGCTGGATCGGCGGCAGGACGATCGTTTCCTGCGCCTGGACGTTCACGGTCGCGAGCGCCGCCGAGCCTTCCGGCGGCAGGTTGGTTTCGCAGGAGCCGGCGTAGATCGCGTCGGCTCCTTTGAACGGGAACAGGGGTTCCGCTTTGATTTCGAGGCTGCGCGCCGAGGTCACGCCGGGGGAGCCGTAGGCCTTCGCCCCGGTGGTCATCAGTGCGTTGTAGGCGACGATCGAGTCGGCCTTCGCGGGCAGGAACGTGCTGCTGCTGCCGACCCGGTATCTGAAGGTCGCGACGACGGCGCCGGGCAGGTCGTACATCAGTTCCACCGATCGCTTGCCGCCGGGGACGACGCCGACCGTCGTCGTCCAGGGCGATTCGTTGCCGTCGGCGTCGACGAAGCCGGGCGCTTCGGTGCTCAGCGTGTAGTTGCCGGCGGGGAGGTCGGAGAAGTTGGCGCAGCCGTTCTCGTCGGTCGAGCCGCTCAAGGTGCCGGCGCCGGTGCCTTTCAGGCCGAGGCCCGCGAGGGGCTGACCGGAGCCGTTGGTCGCGTTGACCAGGAGCGTGCCGTGGTTGGGGTCGAGGGAGCCGTTGGAGGGGGAGACGACGCTGTTGAGGGCGACCGACTTGCGGCCGCCTTCCCAGCTGACCTTGGAGCTGATCCGGACGTAGTCGGATTCGGAGCCTTCCGCGTCGCAGGAGGAGCTGGCGCCGGTCGCGTTGTCGATGAACGTCCCGGTCGAGTTGACCGTGTACGTGGTCCCGTCGAGGGTGACGTCGTTGTTTTCGTCAAGCCGGTTGAGCGTCCCCAGCCGCAGCGCCCGCATTCGGGCCTGGTCTTCCTGGGCGACCGAGTAGGCGGCGGCCTTCTGGCGCTGGTCGGCCGCCGAGCGCGTCGTCGCCGTGATCAGGCTGAGCACGGCGCCGGCGACGATCAGGATCACCAGGGCGCTGACCAGGACCTCGATGATCACGAAGCCGGCCTCGGCAGGGGGTCGACTGGCAGGATTCAGCCGCATCGGAGTTCCATCGACCGCCGGCCCCGGTTCTTGAGCCAGGTCACTACCCGGAATTGGGACTAGGTCTGGGTTTGCGCCAAAGCTTCAGTAAGTGAAGTGACATGGCTATACTTGGTGAAGCAAGGTTGTGCGGATTTCCACCCAATTTGCCCGGATGAGCGAGAGCAGCAACAGCGAGTGTCCTGTCTGTAGAACGGCGGAAGTCGTCTGCGGCAAGTGGACCCTGCTGCTGATCCGCGACCTCGCCGCCGGCAGCCGCCGTTTCTGCGAGCTGGAGCGCTCCCTCGAGGGGATCAGCCCGCGCACGCTGTCGCTGCGCCTGCGGGCGCTGGAGTCCGAAGGGATCGTCGAGCGGCACACCTATCCCGAGGTCCCGCCCCGGGTCGAGTACGCGCTGACCGAGAAAGGCGAGGCGCTGGTGCCGCTGATCGACGACATGCGCAGCTACGGGACGCGCTGGCTGCTCGCCGAGTCCGGCACCCCTGCCGCCGTCTAGGCGCGCGCCGGCCGGCCTCGACCAAACGTCCAGGTTCCGCGGCCTGCAAGCCGTCGTGCAGCCGCAGGAGCCGTGCCCGGCGCCCGGAAGCCTGGAGCCGTGCGTGACTTCCTGCTCAACGAAGCGCTGAAGCGCCTCGCCACCGAGGCGGCGACCAAGCTCGCGACCCTGGTCGCAGCCGGCGAGGAGATCCCGTTCGACGTCGCCGCCGACGCCGGCGAGGACTCGCCCTTCTACAGCTACGTGCCGCTGACCGGCCGCTACGTCCGCGAGCACGCCGGCGAGCTGCGCGAGCTGCCGAGCTTCGCCGCCGCCCGCGACGCCGCGGTCGAGGCCGGCGTCGCCGCCCCCTACCTGGAGGCGCGGGGCGAGGCGGTGCCCGCCGATCCCGGGTCCCGCGCCGAGCAGATGCTCACCACCTTCTTCGCCTCTCTCTGGGAGGGACGCAGCGGCTTCGCCCTCGACCGCGAACGGCTCGAGGAGGCGATCGCGACCCTCGACGCGGAGGCGCGCGACGCCGACGAGGCCGAGGTCGTGATCGTGCCGATCGTCGGCCTGCGGATGTCGGCGCCGCAGCTCTCGCTGCCGCACGGCGTGCGGATCCTCCGCGCCGACGCGATCGAAGCGCCGGTCGAGGCGATGCGCAGCGAGGGCATGGGCCGCGCCCCCTGGGAGCCCCAGTACCTCGCGGTCGCCGAGCAGGACCCCGAGCACGGCGCCGAGGGCGCCGTGCAGCAGCTTTGCGAGCTGATCAGCGTCATGCGCCTGTTCAAGGGCGGCGGCATCGGCCTCGGTCCGTACGCCTTCGCCCCGACCGGCTCCGACACCTGGCGCCGGATCCCGACCGCGGCCGCGGCGACGCGGCCCGGCGGCTACCGGCTGAGCGAGTCCGAGGCGGCGGCGCTGACCGAGTTCGCGACCACGCTGGAGTCCCGTCCCGACCCCGACGGCGCCCTCACCTGGGCGGTCGGCCGCTTCGAGATGGGCTGCGAGCGCGAAGGCCCGCTGGAAGGCCTGAGCGACCATCTGCTGGCGATGCGCGCGGTGCTCGAGGGCCACGGCCCGGTCGGCGCCTCGCTGCCGATGCGCGCCGCGGCGCTGATCGCAAGCGATGGTCAGATGGACCGGATCGAAGCGCGCGAACGGGTCGAGCAGACGCTGGAGCTGGAGCGGGCGGCGATGAACGGCCGCTACCTCGAGGGCGGGGCGGAGCTCGCCCTCTGGGCCGAGGACAGGGTCCGCACGCTGCTCCGAGCCGCCGCCCTCGGCGAGCTCGGCAACGACCTGATCGGCACCGCCGACGAGACCCTGATCGCGACCGGCCTCGCCGAGGGCGACGCCCAGATCATGGTCTCGATCGAAGAGCCCGCGGCCGAAGAGCTGCCCGGCCCCTCCGCCGAGTCGCTGCCCGGCACGCCCGGACGCGAAGCGGAGGACGTGCCGGTTGATTCAGAGACTTCGCCTTCATCCGGCCGCGATCACGGTCTGATTCCTTCGCGGGCGGATGAAGGCCCCTTGCCCACCTTCGAGCACGAGGGAGACCCGATGGACCAAGAAACCCGCATCATGGAGCCGGTCCCGGCCGAAGACGAGATCAAGATCACGGCGACGCCGTGGCTCGACGAGGTCTCCGACGCGCGCCGCGGCGACTCGCTCGAGTGGCCGGCGCCGCCCAGCGACCGCGACATCCAGCACCGCGAGCGGATCGACACGCCGCGCGTTCGCCACCTCTTCCCGGTCCCGGACTCCGACTGGGAGGTCAGTCACCTGGAGTTCGAGTACGACCGCAACGCCGGTCGGCACTAGTGGCGCTTCTGTTTCCCCAGGGGCAACAAAGCGCCTTTAGGCGCGGCCGGCGGCCATCGCTTCGCGCTCCTCGCCCGTGGCGAAGAGGTAGCGGTTGATCTCGGCGAGCCCCGCGAGGTCGTGGACGTCCTCGTCGAGGTGGGGGACGCGGATCACGCTGCGGGTGCGCAGCTCGGTGGCGAGGTGCTCGATGTTGCGGGCGTCGCGCTCGGCCAGTGCCTGGTAGTTGGAGAAGTTGGCGGCGACCCGCTGGGCGAGGTCCTCGTCGCCGAGCTTCTCGGTCAGCGTCGCCAGCAGGTCGTCGGACTTGGCGCCCCGCAGCTTCTCCGCCGGGTAGTGGACCTTGTTGACGATCACGCCGCCGAACGGCAGCTTCGCCTCGACCAGCTTGCGGTGGAAGTAGACGGCCTCGTCGATCGGCTCGCCCTGCGGGCCGCAGACGACGAGGAAGCAGGTCCGCCGGTCGGCGAGCAGCTTGTTGACCCGCTTCGCCCGCGCCTGGAAGCCGTCGACCATGCCGCTGAAGGCGTTGAAGAACTCCGCCAGGTCGGCGATCAGATCGAAGCCGACGATCCGCTTGAAGACGCTGAGTGCGACCGAGGCGCCGCGGCCGGCGACCTTCGCCGCCAGCCCGGTCGGCTTCATGAACACCTTCAGCGAGCGGCCTTCGATGAACTGGGTGAGGCGTTTGGGGGCGTCGAGGAAGTCGAGCGCGTTGCGGGTCGGCGGCGTGTCGAGGACGAGCAGGTCGAAGTCCCCTTCGGTGTGCAGCTCGAACAGCTTCTCCATCGCCATGTACTCCTGCGAGCCGGCCAGCGCTCCCGAGATCTGCTGGTAGATCCGGTTTTCGAGGACGCGGTCGCGCGACTCCTCATCCGGCGCCTGGCGCGCGATCAGCTCGTCGAAGGTCTGCTTCGGGTCGAGCATCATCGCCCACAGCTCGCCCTTCATCTCGACCCCCTGACGGGCGAAGAGATCGGGGTCGACCCGGCGTGCCTGGTTGCCGAGCTCCTCCATACCGAGCGAGTCGGCCAGCCGCTTCGCCGGGTCGATCGTCAGCACGCAGACTTTGAGCCCGCGGGCGGCCATGCCGCTGGCGATCGCCGCCGAGGTGGTCGTCTTGCCGACCCCGCCGGAGCCGGCGCAGATGCAGATCGACTTGTCCTTCAGCGTTTCGGCGAGCGTCGGCATCAGCCCAGCCTCCGCGAGAGCTGCCGCGCCGCCTCGACCCCGAGCTCGGGCTCGAAGAGGAAGGGGAGGGATTTGACCGGCGCCTGCACCCGGCGCCTCAGCCGCGCCAGCTGCGCCCGCTGCGAGCGGGCGCGGCCGAACTCCGAGAGCCCCGCCCGCGCCGCTGCCCGCGCAGCGCCCTCCTCGTTGGCCGCCAGCCGCGCCAGCTGCTCGGCCTCGTGCTTGTCGAAGCGCTCGGGATAGAGGCCGTTGAGGTAGACGCGGTCGACGGCGACGCCGACCTCGTCGCGCAGGTCCCGCTCCAGCGCCGCCGACTCGTTGACCGGCATCTCCTCCGGCAGGGCGACGATCGCGGTGCCGGTGTGGTCGTGGTCTTTGATCAAGCGGTCCAACTGCATCGCCTGCGAGTGGATCGGGCCGACGCGGGCGATCGAGGCGAAGGTGCGCGGCGTCTGCAGGAAGCCGACGCCGTGGCCGGTGGCGGGGGCGTCGACGATCACCAGGTCGTACTTGCGCCCGGACTTGACCTTGCGGTCGAGCTGCGCCAGCTCCCAGATCTTGCCGATCGTGACCAGCTCCTTGAGGCCCGGCGTCGCGGCGGCCAGGTAGTTGAAGATGCGGCTGCGGAAGAGCATGTCGCGCATCGCCCGCACCTTCAGCTGCAGCAGCACGTACTCGCGCATCGACTCGTCGGGGTCGATCGAGATCGACCACAGGTTCTCCTCCATCTCGACCTCGTGGAAGCCGACTTCGGCGTGCTCGAAGATCCGCGAGGCGTTCTCCTGGGAGGCGACCTCGCAGACGATCGTCCGCTTGCCTTCCGCGGCCGCCCGCAGGCCCAGCGCCACCGCCACCGTCGTCTTGCCGACGCCGCCCTTGCCCGTGACGATCACCAATCGCTTGTCGAGGAGGTCTGGGATCGGGCAATTCCTAGCAATTTCGGGATCGGGCAGGAAAAGCGGATCCCTATCCGAATATCCGCGCAATGGGATTTCTAAGCCGAAAGAAGCCGAAGCACGCGCCCGTCGCCGTCGAGGAGTCGCATCCGCTTGACGAAGATTTGAAGCGGATGGAAGAACTCGTACCCGAGCAGGACGGGGGCTCGCCGTCCGCGGGTCCTGTCGCCGAGACGGGCGCCTCGTCCTCGCAAGCTGCGGGCGAGGCACCCATCTCGACGCCACCCACGGAAGACGAGTCTCCGGTTGACGAGAGACAGCTCTCGGACGCTGAAGCTGGAGGCGAGTCCTCTGCCGCTGAAGCTGGCGGCTACTCAGGGGCTGAAGCTGGGGATGACTTCGCCGACGTCGAGGACGAAAGCGGCGAGTTCGAGGTCGCTCGGATCAACGCCGAGGTGGCGACGCCGGAGCGTGTCGCCGAGCCGGAGCCGGCTGCCGAGCCGCAGGACGACGGGCGGATGAAGGCTTCCGACCTGATCGCGCCCAGCCGCAACGACTTCGCCGTCGAGCAGCCGGCCGAGCCGCAGGCGCCGGTCAAGCACGCCGACGTGATCGCCTTCGCCAACCAGAAGGGCGGCGTGGCGAAGACGACGACGACCCTCAATCTCGCCGTCGCCCTCGCCGAGTCCGGCCACCGGGTGCTCTGCATCGACCTGGATCCGCAGGGCAACCTGACGATGAGCCAGGGGATCGACCCCGACAAGGTCGAGACCAGCCTCTACGACGTGCTCGTCAACGACGTGCCGATCTCGGAGATCATCGTCGAGCGCGAGATCGACATCGCCGTGGCCTCGATCGACCTGGCCGGTGCCGAGATCGCGATGAGCACCAAGATCGGCCGCGAGCGCTCGCTGGAGAAGGCGCTGAAAGAGGTCAGCGGCGAATACGACTTCGTCTGCATCGACACGCCGCCGAGCCTCGGGCTGCTGACGATCAACGCGCTGACTGCGGCGAACAAAGTGATCGTCCCCGTGCAGTGCGAGTATCTATCGATGCGCGGCCTGGTACAGCTTCAGAACACCCTGCGGATGATTCAGGAGAACCTCAACCCCGACGTCCACATCGAGGGCATCCTGCCGACGATGCTGGACACGCGGACCGTTCACGCCAAGGAGGCGGTGGAGATCCTCGAAGAGAACTTCGGCGACCTCGTCTTCCGCTCCCGCATCCGCAAGGCGATCAAATTCGCCGAGGCGCCGGTCAAGGGGTCCAGTGTCCTCAAGTACGATTCGGGGTCGAGCGCCGCGAACTACTACCGGGAGCTGGCTAAGGAGGTTCTGGCGAATGGCTCGGCGTAACAAGCGCGCAAGCATGCGCGAGGGACCCCTCGCCGATCTCTTCCGCTCCACTTCCGAGGACGCCCCGCGCTACGGGCGCGACGACCCGGCCGAGGCGAAGCAGGCGGAGGACGAAGCCGCGAGGGACGAAGCGACCCCGCCGGCGGGTCCTGTCGCGGGGTCAGACGTTTCGTCCTCGCAAGCTGCGGGCGAAACGCCCGACCCCACGCCACCCACCGGAGAGGCCGTTCCGCAGGACGCGGCTCCGTCCGTCGCTGCCGAAGCTCCTGTTGATTCTGAGCCCGAGCCGGTGGTCTTCGACCAGGCGATCGAAGAGCCGGGGACTTCCTCCGAAACGGCGCCCGAGCGGCTGGCGCGGGTCTTCGCCGCCGAGGAGCCGCGGGGGCGGGTCGAGCGCGAGGACTACCTGCCGGGGACGCCGCGCTACGGGCGCGAGGAGCCTGCCTACGAGCCGCCCGGCAGCGGCGAGCCGCACCAGCCGGTGATCAAGGTCGTCGGCGTCGGCGGCGGCGGCGTCAACGCCGTCAACCGGATGGTCGACGCCCGCATCCCCGGAGTCGAGTTCATGGCCGTCAACACCGATCTTCAGTCGCTGCAGCTCTGCGTCGCCGACGTCACCGTCCACATCGGCGACGAGCAGACGCGCGGCCTCGGCGCCGGCGCCGACCCCGAGGTCGGCCACCGCTCCGCCTTCGAAGAGCAGGACAAGATCAAGCGCCTGCTGAAGGGCTCGGACATGGTCTTCGTCGCCGCCGGCGCCGGCGGTGGCACCGGCTCCGGCGCCGCCCCGGTCGTCGCCCGCCTCGCCCGCGAGGTCGGCGCGCTGACGGTCGGGATCGTCACCAAGCCGTTCAGCTTCGAGGGCAGCCGCCGCGGCAACCAGGCCGAGAAGGGAATCGAAGAGCTAGCCGCCGAGGTCGACACCCTGATCGTCGTCCCCAACGACCGCCTGCTGCAGGTGCTCGACCAGCAGACCTCGATGGTCGAGGCCTTCCAGGTCGCCGACGACGTCCTGCGCCAGGGGGTGCAGGGGATCTCCGACCTGGTGACGCTGCCGGCGGTGATCAACCTCGACTTCGCCGACGTGCGGACGATCATGTCCGACGCTGGCCGGGCGCTGCTCGGGATCGGCATGGCCTACGGCGGCGACGACCGCGCCGTGCTCGCCGCCGAGAAAGCGATCTCCTCGCCGCTGCTGGAGACCTCGATGGAGGGAGCCCGCGCGATCCTGCTCTCGATCACCGGCGGCTCCGACCTCTCGCTGGTCGAGGTCTCGGAGGCGGCCAAGGTGGTCGGCGAGGCGGCCCACCCGGACGCCAACATCATCTTCGGCGCCAACATCGACGAGGAGCTCAGCGACCAGATCTGGGTCACGGTCGTCGCCACCCGCTTCGACGGTCGCCCGAGCACGCCGCGCCGCGCCGCCGAGCCGACCATCCGCCGCACCAAAGACGAGCCGCGCCGCCCGCGCTCCGAGCGCGGCGCCAGCCGCGAGGGCGGCGACCTCGGCATCGACGTCCCCGAGTTCCTGCCCGGCTAGAGGCCGGGCCCCATGGCCGGGGTAGTCGCAGCCGGGCACCCTCGCACCGCCGAGGTCGGTGCCGGCGTCCTCGCCGAGGGCGGCAACGCGGTCGACGCCGCGGTCGCCGCGGTGCTCGCCTCCTTCGCGGTCGAGAGCCCGCTGACCGGGTTCGGCGCCGGCGGCTACATGATGGTCGCCCGGCCGGGCGCCGAGGACGTCGCCCTGCTCGACTTCTTCGTCGCCGCCCCGGGCCTCGACGCGGTCGAGCGTCGCGCCGAGCTGGTCGGCGTCCCGGTCCGCTTCGACGCCGCGACCGAGCAGGTCTTCTACGTCGGGCCCGCCTCCTGCGGCGTCCCCGGCACCGCCGCCGGGCTGCTCGCGGCGCTCGAGCGCTACGGCTCGGCGCCGCTCGCCGACCTGGTCGAGCCGGCGATCGGGCTGGCCCGGGAGGGGGCGCCGGTCAACGCCCAGCAGGCCTACATCCTCGCCATCCTCGAGCCGATCCACGCCCGCCTCGCGGGGACCCGCGAGCTCTACGCGCCGCACGGGCGCACCCTGCGCGAGGGCGAGCTCTTCCGCTTCCCGGAACTGGCCGAGGCGCTGGAACGGTTCGGCGCCGAAGGGGACGAGCCGTTCTACCGCGGCGAGGTGGCGGCGGCGCTGAGCGCCCTCGTCGTCGAGCAGGGCGGCACCCTCGGCCCGCTCGACCTCGCCGCTTACGAGGCGCTGCAGCGGCGGCCGATCGCGGCGCCCTTCCGCGGCGCCGAGGTGCTGACCAACCCGCCGCCGTCCTCGGGCGGGATCCTGATCGCCTACTGCCTCGGCCTGCTCGAGCGGCTGGGGGAGGAGACCGGGCCCGAGCAGCTGGTCGCCGCGATGGGGGCGGCCAACAGCCTGCGCGACCTCGAGTTCGCCGAGTCGCTCTACGAGGAGGGGATGGAGGCGGGGGTGCTCGACTCGCTCGGCCTCGACGCGGCCGCGGCCAGCCTGCTCGGCTCGACCACCCACGTCTCGGTCCTCGACGCCGCCGGGATGTGCGCCAGCGTCACCTGCTCCAACGGCTCCGGCTCCGGCGTCCTCGTTCCCGGCACCGGCGTCATCCTCAACAACATGCTCGGCGAGGAGGACCTCAACCCGCTCGGCTTCCACAAGATCGCGCCGGGGCGGCGGGTGCCGTCGATGATGGCGCCGACGATCGTCCGCCGCGGCGGCGAGGTCGAGCTGGTGCTCGGCAGCGCCGGCTCCAACCGGATCCGCTCGGCGATCCTGCAGACCGTCGTCCGCTTCGTCGAGCAGCGGATGCCGGTGGCGGCGGCGGTGCGGGCGCCGCGGCTGCACTTCGAGAACGACGTCGTCCAGGCCGAGCCGGGCATCGACGAGGACGCCCTGGCGCGGCTGCAGGCGCGCGGCGTGCCGGTCGCCCGCTGGCCGGCGGCCAACCTATTCTTCGGCGGCGTGCAGGCGGTGGCGCGCGATCCACGCAGCGGCGCCCTCAGCGGCGGCGGCGATCCGCGGCGCGGTGGGGCGGTGGCCGAGGCATGACCGATTTCGAGGCCGAGGGGCTGCTCGACGACCTCCGGGGCGAGGCGCGCGAGGCGCGGCTGGCGCTGCTCGAGCAGCTCAGCGCCGAAGGCGTGCCCCTGGAGGAGCTGCGCGAGGCGGTCGCCGCCGGCCGGCTGATGCTGCTCCCGGTCGAGCGGGCGATCGCCGGCGACGGCCCCCGCTACACGGCGCGCGAGATCGCCGAGCTCTCGGGGATGGACCTCGACCTGCTGCAGCGCTTCCGCGCCGCGCTCGGCGTCCCCTACGGCGACCCCGACGAGCGCGCCGCGACCCAGGCCGACCTGGAAGCGGCGGAGCGGACGAAGGCGATCCTCGACGCCGGCCTGCCGGTCGAGGGCCTGCTGCAGACGGCGCGCACCGTGGGGATGGGGACGGCGCGGATCGCCCAGGCCAACCGCGAGCTGACGATCCGCAGCATGACCGGGCCGGGCGACACCGAGCGCGAGGTCGCCAACCGCTTCGCCGCCGCCGCCGAGCAGCTGCTGCCGCTGTTCGACCAGACGCTGGTCTACGCCTTCGAGGTCAACCTGCTCGAGCAGGTGCGTCGCGACGTGTTCGGCGCCGCCGACCTCGCCGCGGGTGAGATCGGCGGCGCGATCGAGCTGACGATCTGCTTCGCCGACGTGGTCGAGTTCACCAGCCTCGGCGAGGAGATCGCTCCGGAGGAGCTGGGGATGGTCGCCGGCCGGCTCGAAGAGATGGCGACCGCGGTCGCCGAGGCGCCGGTGCGGCTGGTGAAGACGATCGGCGACGCGGCGATGCTGGTCTCCGCCGAGGCGGAGCCGCTGGTCGGCGCCGCGCTCGACCTGATCGCCCTCGCCGAGGCCGAAGGCGACCAGTTCCCGCTGCTGCGCGCCGGCCTCGCCACCGGCCCGACCCTGCCGCAATCGGGCGACTTCTACGGCCGCTCGGTCAACCTCGCCAGCCGGATCACCGGCATCGCCCGGCCCGGCGCCGTCCTCGTCGACACGGCGACTCGCAAGGGTGCCGGCGAGGGCTTCCACTACTCCCACGCCGGCGAGCGCCACCTCAAGGGCATCGAGGGTCGGACGCCGCTCTATCGCGTGCGGCGCGAGCCGAAGCGAGGCTAGGGACGCGGCGTCCGCATCTCGAACGGCACCTTTTCCCCGTATATGACCGGAAAGGTGCGTCTCGATTTCGCGCGGGCTACGCGGGTCTGCGACCGCTGACCAGGAGGTTGTAGAAGAGCTCGGCGGGGAGGTGGGGCTCGAGCACCTTGGTGTCGACCCGCTGCAGGGCGATGTAGCTGCGGAAGGCGAACTTGCGCCAGCGCAGGGGGACGGAAGCGGGCTCGGCGCTCGACTCGACCGTGCGCAGGGTCCAGCCCCAGGCGTTGGAGAGCAGC
Source organism: uncultured Actinomycetes bacterium (assembly GCA_963810455.1). Classification (GTDB taxonomy): domain Bacteria; phylum Actinomycetota; class Thermoleophilia; order Solirubrobacterales; family 70-9; genus VAYN01. Next base: position 21,137 of record CAWEOH010000053.1, on the reverse strand, counting down.
TCCTCGCCGCCGACGCGCCGCTGCTCGAAGCCGTTCGCGCGCAGTAGCCGGCGCAGGTCGGCGGGGGCGAAGGCGTGGACGTCCACCTCGCCCTCCAGGCCGTGCCCCTCCGACTGGTCGGCTTCGGCGACGAGGCGCCGGCGCGAGCCGGTGAGCCGGCGCCAGACCGGCGCCAGCGCCGTCCCGGTCCGCTTCGGCAGCGCCGCCAGTCGGTCGCCGTAGCGCGAGGGCTCGCCGGCGAAGGCGATCATCCCGCCCGGCCGCAGCACGCGGCGGAACTCGGCGAAGGCGCGGTCGAGGTCGGGGATGTGGTGGAGGACGGCGTGGCCGAAGACGAGGTCGAAGCTCTCGTCCCCGAACGGCAGCTCCTCGGCCTCGGTCGCGACCGTCTTCACCTCCACCCCCAGCTCGGCGGCCGTGTTGGCGAGCCGCCTCAGCATCCCGGGCGAGATGTCGGTCGCGGTCAGCCGCTCGATCACCCCGAGCTGGACCAGGTTGAGCGAGAAGTAGCCGGTGCCCGAGCCGATCTCCAGCGCGTCGCCGAAGCGGCGCCCCTCGAGCCCGCCCAGCGCCTTGACCAGCTTCAGCCGCACCTGCTCCTGACCGATCGCGCCGAAGTCGATCCCCCACTTGGCGTCGTACTCCTCAGCGGCGGCGTCGTGGTACCGCGTGTTGACGTCCTTGATGTGCTCCGGGGTGGCGGTCGGCGAAGCCGGCATCGGGCGGGAACTCTACGCGGAATCGCGCAATCGACCTGCGCCGGTACGGTGCCGGGGGTGGAGAGCCAGTACTTCCAGCTGAACCAGCCGCCGGGAGTGCCGCCGCTGCCGCTGACCGGCGAGCGAACGCTGCCCGACGTGCCGGAGGAGAACTACTGGTACCGGCGCCACCTCGCCGTCTACGAGTGGATCGCGGCGCGCGTCGCCGGGCTGCGGGTCGTCGACATGGCCTGCGGCGAGGGCTACGGCTCCGACGTGCTCGCCGGCGCCGCCGCCTCGGTCGTCGGCGTCGACGCCAATCCCGAGGCGCACGAGCACGCGCGGCTGCGCTACCGGCGCCCCAACCTGCGCTTCGAGCGCGACCTGGTCGAGGGGTTCGCCGAGCCCTGCGACGCGGTCGTCTTCCTGCAGACGATCGAGCACGTGCAGGACGCCGGCGCGATCCTCGACCACTTCCGCGGGATGCTCGCCCCCGGCGGCGTCGCCTATGTCTCGACCCCGAACCTGCTGACCCTGGCGCCGCCCGGGGCGGAGAAGTCCGACAACCCCTGGCACGTGCATGAGTACCGGGCCGAGGAGTTCCGGGCCCTATGTCAGGCGCACTTCCCGCGGGTCGAGCTGGTCGGCCTCTTCCATGCCCGCAAGCTGCGCGCCCATGAGCTGGCGCTGAAGCTCGGCTGGGACCGCGTCCACAAGCGCCTCGGGCTGACCGGGCGCTTCTACGACCGGTTCACGCCGGCGATCGCCGCCTCGGATTTCCGGCTCCACGAGGGCGATCTCGACCGCGCCCTCGACTTCCTCGCGGTCTGCTCGACGCGAACATGAGGGGGGCGGCGGCATGAGCCGGGGCGAGAGCGCCGGCGACCTGGCGCTGGTCCTCCACTCCCACATGCCGTACGTCGAGGGGTTCGGCACCTACCCGTTCGGCGAGGAGTGGCTGTTCGATGCGGTGATCCGCTCCTACCTGCCGGTGCTCGAGGTGGCGCGCGACCTGACCATGACGGTGACGCCGGTGCTCGCCGACCAGCTCGAGGACGAGGGCGCGCGGCGGCGGCTGCGCGAGTTCCTGGTCGAGTGGCGGATCGGCGCCGCCGAGGCCGACCTCGGCGACGTCCCCGCCGAGTGCCGGCCGGCGGTCGAGGCCGAGCTTGAGCGCTGCCAGCGGGCGCTGGCGCTGCTCGACGCCGCCGCCGGCGACCCGCTCGCGCCGTTCCAGCGCGCCGCCGCCGAGGGCCGCGTGGCGCTCGCCGCCTCCGCCGCCACGCACGCGGTGCTGCCGTTGCTGGCGACCCGCGCCGGCCTGCGCCTGCAGCTCGACGCCGGCATCCGCTCGCACCGGCGCCGGTTCGGCTGGGACGGCGGCTTCTGGCTGCCCGAGTGCGGCTACGCGCCGGGGATCGAGTGGCGCCTGGCCGAGCACGGCGTGCGCTGGTTCTGCGTCGACCAGAGCGCCAGCGAGGAGCCGCTGGCGGCACTGACCCCGGTCGCGACCGAGGCCGGCCCGGTGGCGCTGCCGATCGACTGGGAGGCGGTCGGCTGGCTCTGGTCGCTCGACGGCTACCCCTCCGACCCGGCCCACGTGCAGTTCGACGGCAAAAGCCTGCGCGGCGTCCGCATCTGGCGGGTCGGCGGTGGGGCCTATGACCCGGCGGCGGGCGCCGCCGCGGCGCGGCGCCAGGCCGGCGAGTTCCTCGCCCGGGTCGCCGAGCGCCTGCGCGAGCACCGCGCCGCCGCCGGCCGCCGCGGCCTGCTCGTCTTCGCGATCGACACCGAGCTGCTCGGCCACTGGTGGACGGAGGGCCCGGTCTGGCTCGAGGCCGTGGTCGAGGGCGCCGCCGCGGCCGGCGTCCGCCTCGTCGACGCGCCGACCGCGCTCGCCGAGCACGAGCCGCGGCGGCGTCCGCTGCGCGCCGCGAGCTGGGGCGAGGAGAAGGACTTCCGCACCTGGGACTCGCCCGCCGTCGCCGACCTCGCCTGGGGGGCGCGGCGGCTCGAGCTGCGCCTGCTGCGGGCACTCGGCGCCGGCCTGCCGGCCCGCGCCGCGGCCCGCGCCGCTCGCGAGCTGCTCGCGGCGCAGGCCAGCGACTGGGCCTTCCTCGACGGCCGCCGCCAGGCCGGCGACTATGCCTTCCAGCGCGCCACCGATCACGCCGAGGCCATGCTCGAAGCCATAGACTCCGAATACGACACCGATCCGCGCATGCGTTCGCTCGCCCCGGACCTCAGCATCGCGCCTCTCCTCGAGCCATAGCGACCCGCCCGAGACCAGCCACCCGACGATGACCAGAGTCCTGATGCTCTCCTGGGAGTACCCGCCGCTGATCGAGGGGGGGCTCGCCCGCCACGTGCGCAAGCTCTCCGAGGCGCTGGTCGCGCGCGGCGTCGAGGTCCACGTGCTGACTCGCGGCGGCGAGGACTCCGCCGCCGAAGAGAGCTGCGCCGGCGTCCGCGTCCACCGCATCGTCGAGCCGAAGCGGCCGACCGACCTGGGCGAGTTCGTCACCTGGGTCGAGCGGATGAACTCCGACATGCTGGCCGCCGGGGTCGAGCTCGGCGACCGCTTCAGCTTCGACCTCGTCCACGGCCACGACTGGCTGGTCGCCAACGCCTGCGACCACCTCGCCCGCCGCTTCGAAGCGCCCCTGGCGACGACGATCCACGCCACCGAGCACGGCCGCCACCAGGGCTGGGTCGACAAGCACCCGCAGGCCTACATCCACGGCGTCGAGCGCTGGATCACCAACCGCTCGCAGCGGGTGATCGCCTGCTCGCACTACATGAAGGAGCAGATCGTCGACATCTTCGGCGTCGACGAGCGCCGGGTCACGGTGATCCCGAACGGGATCGACCCCGACGACCTGCCCGCTCAGGACCCCGACGACCTCGCCCGCCTGCGGGCCGAGTTCGCCGAGACCGACCAGCGACTGGTCCTGCTGATCGGCCGCCTCGTCTACGAGAAGGGCTTCCAGCTGGCGCTGGAGGCGATGCCGCGGGTGATCGAGGAGGCGCCGGGGACCCGCTTCCTCGTCGCCGGCTCCGGCACCCACGAGGCCGAGCTGCACCGCCAGGCGGAGGAGCTGGGGCTGATGGAGCACGGCACCTTCCTCGGCTGGATCGGCGACGACGTGCTGCACTCGCTATACCGGATCGCCGATCTCACCGTGGTCCCCTCGATCTACGAGCCGTTCGGCTTGGTGGCGCTGGAGGCGATGGCCTCGGGCTGCCCCTGCATCGTCGCCGACACCGGCGGCCTGCGCGAGGTGGTGCCCCACGAGGAGGCGGGGCTGCGCTTTCGCGCCCACGACCCCGACGCGCTGGCCGAGGTCGCGGTCCGCGTCCTCCGCGACGACGAGCTCGGCGGCCGCCTCGTCGCCGAAGCCTACGAGCACGTCCGCCGCTTCGACTGGGCCGACGTCGCCGAGCGGACGGAGGCGGTCTACGCCGAGCTGGCCGGCGCCACGCTCGACCCCGCCTGACCCGGCGGCAGCGCTTCGCTGAAGCTGCCGTGGCGGGTGCCGCCGGGCGTCCAGGCGATGCCGACGAGCAGCTCCTCCGGCGCGACTTCGAGCGAGCTGGCGAGCTTGATCAGGGTGTCGATGCGGGGCACGCGCAGCCCGCGCTCGAGCTGGCTCACCTCGGTCCGGTGCAGGTTGGCGCGGATGCTGAGCTCCTCCTGCGTGATGTCGGCCGCGAGGCGGGCGTGGGCCAGGTTGTCTCCGAAGCGGGCGGCGATGTCCACTGCACTCATTGTTCTCCCTGCGGTTCGTCACAGCTTGCGCTCCGCAGGCCACCCACCGAAGCACCGATTCGAAACATCTTATCCGACAGACAAAAGACCTCAGTTGTGGTATTTTGTCTGCAAGCCGCAAACGAGGTGAGCGAGGGTGCCTACGATGGCCCCACTCACCATGAGCTTCGAGGTCGACAGGGAGATGAGCGAGCTGGCGACGGAGATCGCGAGACGCACCGGCGAGAGTGAGGAGGAGGCGGTGCGGCGGGCGCTGCGCGAGCGCCGCCTGCGACTGCGGGCGCGGCCGCGGCGCAAGCGGCGGCAGATGACCGAGGAGGAGTACCTGCAGATGATGGAGACCCATGTCTGGTCGAAGATCCCCGACGGGCTCTTGGACCAGCCGCCGATGACCAAGGCCGAAAAGGAAGAGCTGCTCGGCTACGGGCCGGAGGGGTTTTGATCGTCGACAGCTCGGCGGCGGTCTCGGTGATCCTTCGCGAGGATGGATACGAGAGGCTGGCGCGAGCGATGCGGCAGGCTCCCGAAGCGGCGATCGGCGCACCGACCATGTTCGAGACCGAGCTCGTGATCGCGAATCGCTTCGGCGGTGAGGCCCGCGAGCTGGTGCTCGAGTTCCTGGAGACGAACGAAGTCGTCGTCACCCCCTTCGACGGCCGCCACTGGGAGCTCGCCGCCGAGGCGTTTCTCCGCTACGGCAAGGGCCGCCACCCGGCGCGGCTCAACTACGGCGATTGCATGACCTACGCTACCGCCCGCCTCGCCGCCGAGCCGCTGCTCTTCGTCGGCGAGGACTTCCACCGCACCGATCTGACCCCGGCGCTGGCCGGCTGACGGCCGCAGCGCGGGGCGAGGGACGGGCCGCGGGCGAGGGGCGGCGAGGGACGGCGAGGGCGAGGGACGGCGAGGGTTCGGGGGTCTGTCCGGAGGGGTGGGGTGACCCTCTGCCGAAGACCGTCGCGCAGCTGGGGCCGGGGCGAGGGCTCAAGCGGCCGCGCATAGCCTTCGTCAGAGGGTCACCCCACCCCTCCCAACGGGATCGGCCCCGAGCTTCGCGACCTGAGCAGGCGCCGCCGAGCGAGCCCTGGGCCAGAGCTTCCAGGGTCCCGGAGCTCCCGATCCCTCGGAAGCTCCCCGAGGGACCATGGCTCCCGTCTCTCGAGAAGCTCCCGAGGGACGAGGCCTCGCCCTCTCTCGGGAAGCTCCCAAGGGACGAGAGCGTCAATCGCGTGGTTCCTTATGGACGCTGAGGGTCCGAAGGGAACCACGGGATCGGGATCTCGGCCTGGCTTCCGGGTCGTGGTTCCTTTTGGACCGTATGGGTCCAAAAGGAACCACGGGATTGGGGGGACGGGGGCTTTGCGGGGGCTGGGGCGCTTTCGTCCCTCGCAGGGCTCGGTCCGTTGGGGAGGGTCGGGTGAGCCTCTGGGTGGCTTGTGGCCTGAGGTCGGGCGGTTCTCGGACGGGGGAGCGCGATCCACCCGAAGGTCTGAGCGTGAGGGTCACCCGAGCCTCCCCGGGCGGGGCCGTGAGCCCTCGCCCGCGGAGCCCTGGCCCGGAGCTCCCCGGGATCAGGCCGCCGGGCCCTGGGCCGGAGCTCACCCCGGCGGCGGCAAGGTGCTCGCAGCGCCCGGATCGGGCTCGACTGGCTCGGCCCAGCGCAGCTCTGCCGGCGCCTCGCGCATGCGGATCACGCGGGCGGGGACGCCGGCGACGACCGCGTTGGCGGGCACATCCCTGGTCACCACCGCGTTGGTGCCGACGATCGCGTTGTCGCCGACGCTGACCCCGCGCAGGATGCAGGCGCCGTACCCGATCCAGACATTGGAGCCGACGACGACGTCGCGCTTGTAGATGCCCTGCAGCCGGATCGGCCGCTCGACCTCCACCACCCCGTGATCGAAGTCGATGAACATCACCCGGTCGGCGATCACGCACTGCTCGCCGATCCGCACCCGCTGGAAGGCGGAGATCGTGCACTCCTGGCCCATCACCGTCTTCGACCCGATCTCGACCACTCCCTCGTGACAGCGCAGCTTGCAGCCGTCGCCAACCCAGACGAAGCGGCCGAAGCGGATCTCGGCCCCGGGCTCGATCTTGAGTTCGAGACCGCGGCCGAGGAAGAGCATGCCGTCGGTGCGCCAGCGGTGGCCGGCGCGGGTCAACCAGCGACGCCAGGAGAACCGCCAGAGCAGCCGCCCGTAGCGCAGGTTCAGCATCCGGTTGCGGGCCAAGAAGCGGAGCATCGCGGCGCAACTCTAGACTGGCGCCGGATGAGTGCGGACCAAGCCAGCGAGACGCGGGCTGCCTCGCTCGCCGCGCGGCTGGTCGCCGGCGACAAGCGGGCGCTGGCCCGGGCGATCACGCTGATCGAGTCCGACGACCCGGCCGGCTGGGACCTCGTCCGCGAGGTCTACCCGCGCACCGGCAAGGCCCGGATCGTCGGCTTCACCGGCCCGCCGGGAGTGGGGAAGAGCACCCTGATCGGCGCCCTCACCGCCGAGCTGCGCAAGGCCGAGCGCGAGGTCGCGGTGCTCTCGATCGACCCCTCGAGCCCGTTCACCCGCGGCGCCCTGCTCGGCGACCGCATCCGCCTCTCCGAGCACTTCCTCGACAAAGGCGTCTTCATCCGCTCGATGGCCTCGCGCGGTGCCCTCGGCGGCCTCTCCGAGGCGGCGCTGCAGGTGGCGCTGGCAATGGACGCCGCCGGCAAAGACGACGTCCTGATCGAGACGGTCGGCGTCGGCCAGGCCGAGATCGACATCGTCGACCACGCCGACACGATCGTGCTGGCGCTGATGCCCGGTTCGGGCGACTCGATCCAGGCGCTGAAGGCCGGCGTGATGGAGATCCCCGACGTGATCGTCGTCAACAAGGCCGACCACCCGATGACCGACACGATGGTGCGCGAGGTGCGCGGCGTCCTCGCCCTCTCCCAGGACCCAGCCGGCTGGAAGGTGCCGATCCTGCGCACCGAGGCGGCCCGCGGCGAGGGCGTCGACGAGCTGGCGGTGAAGATCGACGAGCACCGCGCCTTCATCGAGGCCGAGGGGGCACTGGCCGAGCGGCGCGCCCGCAACCTGCGCAGCGAGGTGCTCGGCATCGCCACCTCGCGGATGCGCAGACGGCTGGAGGCGACCGTCGCCTCGGACCCCGACACCGCCGACCTGCTCGACCGCGTCGTGCGCCGCGAGCTCGACCCCGCCTCGGCTGCCGCCGAGCTGCTCGAGAAGTACGTCGATGGCTGAACCGGCGCAACTGCCCACGCTCGAAGAGGTCCTCACCTGGACTGGCGCCGAGGTGACCGAGCTGGGGGGCGCCAAGGTCGGCCACGTGCACGGCTGCTTCGTCGACGACGACAGCGGCGAGCCGGCCTGGCTGGTGACGCGGCTGGGGCGCCGCCGCCGCGGCATCCGCATCGTCGCCGTCCCGCTCGGGTTCTGCGCCGGGGCGCCGTTCGGCGTCTGGGTCGCGCAGGAGGGCGAGAAGCTCGGCGACGCGCCGGTCGTCGACCCGGCACGGCCGCTGCTGCGCGAGCACGAGCTGACGATCTGCGCCCACTTCGGCGTCGGCGAGGCGGTCGGCCGCGCCGCCGAAGTTTCCGAGCGGCCCGAGGGCTCGGTCACCGCCTCGCCGCCGCGCCACTGATCCGACCCTGACCACGCCAGAGTGGGGTGAAGGTCGGATGCGCGCGCATCGCCCCTGTCACTTCTCTGTAATCCTCGGCTGGAAGAGTTGAGGCGATGGCCCTGCTGATCCTCTTCGGGTTCGTCGCCGGAGCCGGGACGGCGCTCTCGCCGTGCGTGCTGCCGGTGCTGCCGATCGCGCTCTCCGCCGGCGCCACCGGCGGCCGCCGCCGGCCGCTCGGGATCGTCACCGGGCTGGCGCTCTCCTTCACCTTCGCGACCGTCGCCCTCGTCTACGTGATCGCCGCCCTCGGCCTGCCCGGCGACCTCCTGCGCACGATCGCGATCGTCGTCCTGATCGCCTTCGGGATCACGCTGATGATCCCCTCGCTGGCGGCCCGGCTCGAGGCCTGGATGAGCGGCCTCGCCGGCCGCGTCGGGGTCGCCGGGACCGGGGGGGACGGGTTCTGGTCCGGGGTCGCGGTCGGGCTCAGCCTCGGCCTCGTCTACGCGCCCTGCGCCGGCCCGATCCTCGCCGGCGTGATCACCGTCTCCGCCTCGCAGGACTTCAACGCCGGCCGCCTCGCCGTCGCCCTCGCCTACGGGCTCGGCTCCGCCGTCGTCCTCTACCTGCTGATGGTCGGCGGCCGCCGGGTGGTGGCGCCGCTCTCGCGCCGCGGCCCGGGCCTGCAGATCGCGCTCGGCGCGGTGATGGTGCTGGTGGCCCTGGCGATGCTGCGCAACTACGACGTCCGCTTCCAGAACACGATCGCCAGCGACCTGCCGAGCTTCCTCGTCAACCCGACCGAAGAGATCGAGGACACCGCCTCGGCGCGGGCGGCGCTGACCGACCTGCGCGGCACCTCCGACCACGGGATCGGCGCCCAGGCCGCCGCCGAACCGCAGGCGCAGCCCGAGCACGCGCCGGGGGCGAGCGCCGAACGCCTCGACCTGCCGGACCTCGGCACCGCGCCGGAATTCGTCGGCAACCAGCAGTGGTTCAACACCCCGGGCGGCAAGCCGCTGACCCTGAAGGAGCTGCGCGGCCGCGTCGTCCTCGTCGACTTCTGGACCTACACCTGCATCAACTGCATCCGCACGCTGCCCTACCTGACCGCCTGGGACAAGCGCTACCGCAAGGACGGGCTGACGATCGTCGGCGTCCACACCCCCGAGTTCCCGTTCGAGCGCTCGGCCGCCAACGTCGAGATGTCGATCCGCGAAAACGGGATCCACTACCCGGTCGTCCAGGACAACGACCGGGCCACCTGGAACGCCTACGCCAACCAGTACTGGCCGGCCGAGTACTTCATCGACGCCAAGGGCGAGGTCCGCTACGTCCACTTCGGCGAGGGCGAATACGCGGAGAAAGAGAAGGTGATCCGCGCTCTGCTCGAGGAAGCCGGCCACCGGGTCGGCAGGGGCGAGGCGGGGGGCAGCGGGCCCGAACCCTCGGCCGGGGTGACGACGCCGGAGACCTACCTCGGCGTCGCCCGCGCCGAACGCTTCGCCAACCCCGAAGACGAAGTCTCTCCGGGCCTGCACGACCTCAGCGCGCCGGCTGAGGTGCCGCAGGACGAGTTCGCCTTCCACGGGCCCTGGCGGCTCTCCACCGAGGCGGCGACCGCCGCCGGCGCCGGTAGCCGGCTCGACCTCCACTTCGGCGCCCGCCGCGTCTTCCTCGTGCTCGGCTCGCCCGGGCGTCCGCGGCGGGTCCGGGTCCGGCTCGACGGCCACCCGATCGGCGTCGGCGCCGCCGGCGCCGACGTCCACGGCGGCGTCGTCACCGTGCGTTCGCAGCGCCTCTACAGCCTCGTCGACCTGCCCCGGGTCGAGAGCCACGTGCTCGAACTCGAACCGGAGAAGGGGGTGAGCGGCTATGCCTTCACCTTCGGTTAGCGGCAGAATCGAGCTGGTGGCAGCCGACTCGCCCCGCACCGTGCTCGTCGTCGACGACGAGCCGACGATCGTCGAGGTCGTCGCCCGCTACATGGAGCGGGCCGGGTACGAGACCCTCGAGGCCGGCGACGGGCCCGAGGCGCTGCGGCTCGCCGCCCGGCACCGGCCCGACCTCGTCGTCCTCGACGTGATGCTGCCGGGGATCGACGGGATCGAGGTGCTGCGGCAGCTGCAGGAGGGCGACGGCAAGCGCGTCGCGGTGATCCTGCTGACCGCCCGCGGCGAGGAGTCCGACCGCCTCGTCGGCCTGCGCAACGGCGCCGACGACTACGTCGTCAAGCCCTTCTCTCCGGCCGAGCTGGTCGCCCGCGTCGACGCGGTGCTGCGCCGCGTCGCGCCGCCCTCGAGCGAGGCGCCGCCGATCGAGCGCAACGGGCTGCGGGTCGAGCCGGCGACCCGCCGCGTCACCCTCGACGGCGAGGACGTCGCCCTGACCCAGCGCGAATTCGACCTGCTCGCCTACCTCGCCGAGCACCCCGGCCGGGTCTTCTCCCGCGACCAGCTGATGGACGCGGTCTGGGGGGAGATCTTCTACACCGACACCAGCACCGTCACCGTCCACGTCCGCCGCCTGCGCGCCAAGCTCGGCGACGACACCGCCGAGCCGCGCTTCATCGAGACGGTCTGGGGCGTCGGCTACCGGTTCAAGGCATGACCCGCGCGGTCCTGATCGCCGTCGCCGCCTTCCTCGCCGGCGCCGCCGCGGTCGCCGTTCCGCACGGGATGGGCGCCGAGCAGATCGCGCTGGCGATCCTCGCCACCGGCGGCACCGCGCTGGCCGCGGCGCTGGCGGTGCGGCTGGCGATGGAGGAGCGCTCGCGGCGCGAGATCGAGGCGGCGAGGCGTCAGCTGGTCGCCGCCGCCTCGCACGACCTGCGCACCCCGCTCGCCTCGCTGCGGCTGCTGGTCGAGTCGATCGACGACGGCGTCGTCACCGGTGAGACCCGCGACCGCTACCTGGGCGAGATCCGCACCCACGTCGCCGTCCTCAGCGGCCTCGTCGACGACCTCTTCGAGCTCTCGCGGATCGAGGCCGGCGACATCTCCTGGACGATGCGCCAGGTCGAGCTGCGCGACCTGATCGACGACACCGTCGCGGCGATGCGGGCGCCGGCCGAAGCGCGTGGCGTGCGGATCGAGGCCGAGCTGCCCGCCGACCGGGTGGTCGCCCGCGCCAATGCCGAGAAGCTGCAGCGCGTCCTCTTCAACCTGATCCAGAACGCGATCCGCCACACCCCGGCCGACGGCAGCGTCGTCGTCCGCGCCCGCAACGACGCCGGCGGCGTCGAGGTCGAGGTCGCCGACAACGGCGAGGGCATCGCGGCCGGCGACGACGAGCACGTCTTCGAGGCCTTCTTCCGCGGCGACGCCGTCCGCAGCGAGGACGGCGCCGGCCTCGGCCTGGCGATCTCGCGCGCCATAGTCGAGGCCCACGGCGGCCGCATCTGGCTCGAAGACGGACAGCCCGGAACCAAAGTCCATTTCACCCTGAAGGGGGCGTAGGCCGCAGGGTTGGGACGGGGCCTGTGGGGGTCTCGCCGGAGCAACAGCGGGGAGGCTCCGTCGAGACCCCCTCGGACCCCGAACCGAAAGCACAGCGAAGTCCCCAGGCGTGAACCGCCGCAGAAGCTTCGGGCACAAGCGAGATCGGGCCGGTCGCTTCTGGTGGTGCTCCCGCGGGTTCGCAAGCCGGACCTGAAGTTCGGGGACGTGTCGTGGGGTGATCGGGGGACCCTCTCGACGAGCCTCCCCGGCTGTTGCTCGGCGAGAGGGTCCCCCGAGCGCCCCTCCCACCAACCTCCCCGAGCTACAGCTGCAGGCTCTTGACCTGCAGCATCTCCTCGAGCCCGTACCGCCCGTTCTCGCGACCGTGCCCCGACTGGCCGTAGCCGCCGAACGGCGCCAGCGGGTTGTAGAGGCCTCCGTTGATCTCGACCTGGCCGGTGCGCAGGCGCTTGGCGGCGGCGATCGCTCGCTCCTGGTCCGCCGACCAGACGGCTCCGGCTAGGCCGTACGGGGTGCTGTTGGCGATCCGGATGCCGTCCTCCTCGCCCTCGTAGGGCTCGATCACCAGCACCGGGCCGAAGATCTCCTCCTGGGCGACCGTCATCGCCGGGTCGACGTCGGAGAAGACGGTGGGGCGGACGAAGTAGCCGCGGTCGAGGCCCTCGGGCGGCTCGGCGCCGCCGGTCAGCAGGCGCGCGCCCTCCTCCTGCCCCTTGCGGATGTAGCCGCGGACGCGCTCGCGCTGGACGTCGGAGACGAGCGGCCCGAGCCGGGTCGCGGCGTCGAACGGGTCGCCGGGGGTGAAGCCCTCGGCGGCGGCGACCGCCAGCTCCTCGGCCTCGGCCAGGCGCTGGCGCGGGACCAGCATCCGGGTCAGCGCGCTGCAGGTCTGGCCCGAGTTGAGGAAGCACTTGGCGACGCCGTCGGGCACCGCCTTCTCGAGCTCGGCGTCGTCGAGGATCAGGCTCGGCGACTTGCCGCCGAGCTCCATCGCCACCCGCTTGACCGTCGCCGCCGCCAGCTCCGAGACGCGCCGCCCGGCCCGGGTCGAGCCGGTGAAGGAGACCATGTCGACGCCGGGATGGGAGGCGATCGCCTCGCCGACCACCGGCCCGGTGCCGGTGACGAGGTTGAAGACGCCGGCGGGGACGCCGGCCGCCTCGATCACCTCGGCCAGCAGGAAGGCGTTCAGCGGCGTCACCTCGCTCGGCTTCAGCACCACCGTGCAGCCGGCGGCGAGCGCGGGGGCGACCTTGACCGCGATCTGGTTCAGCGGGTAGTTCCACGGCGTGATCGCGCCGACCACGCCGACCGCCTCGCGCAGCACCCGCGAGCTGCCGATCTCCTCCTCCCAGGCGATCTCCTCGATCAGCTTCGGCATCGTGCTGAAGTGGACGGTGGGCAGGCCGACCTGGATGATCTTGCTGAGTTTCAGCGGCATCCCCAGCTCCCGGGCGATCGTCGCTGCGATCTCCTCGCTGCGCTCCTCGAGCGCCGCGCCGATCGCCTTCAGGTACCCGGCGCGCTCGGAGCGCGGCGTCCGCGACCAGGAGTCGAACGCCTCGCGGGCGGCGGCCACGGCCGCCTCGGCGTCGGCCCCGCCGCAGGCCGGGATCGTGCCGATCGCCTCCTCGCTGGTCGGGTTGACCACCTCGATCGACTCGCCCCCGCTCGGCCGCACCCACTCGCCGCCGATGAAGACCTCGTCCCGCCCCTGAAGCTCCGCCGCAGTCGCCATCTCCGCCTCCTCGATTACTCCCGTTGCTCGTCGACCACACGCTAGCGCCTTCGATTCACATAACGTATCAGTGATAATTACCTATTCGTTATATTGGCCCCCGTGACCGCAGGCGAGCTACTCCGGGAGGCGCGTCTGCGCAACGGCGTAACCCAGGCTCAGCTCGCGATCCGCGCCGGCACCAGGCAGTCGGCGATCTCGCGGATCGAGTCGGGTCGGGTCTCGCCGAGCTTCGAGACGGTGCGCACCCTGCTCGATCTGCTCGGCGAGGAGCTGACGATCGGGTCGGTGCGGCGCGATACCGGGATCGACCGCACGCTGAACGAAGGCAACCTGCGGCTCAGCGTGAGCGAGCGCCTGCGCAAGGGGCTCGGGTTCGCCGACTTCGCCAGGGAGGGCAGGGGGGGAGAGAACCCGTCCGCCGCGGCTCAGGCATACATGGCCAGGACCGATCTGGGCGAAGGTCTCGAGCTGCACCCGCTGCTGGGGACGCTGATCAGGCACGGGGTCGACTTCGTCGTCATCGGCGGCGTCGCCGGCTGGATCCACGGCTCCGCCTATCCGACCTACGACCTCGACGTCGCCTACGCTCGCGATCGCGCGAACCTCGAGCGCCTCGCCGCCGCGCTGGTCGCGTTGAAGGCCCGCTGGCGGGGCAGGCCGCCGGAGCTGCCGATCGAGCTCGACGCGGCGATGCTCCAGCAGGGATCGAACTTCACCTTCGCCACGCCGTTCGGCAACTTCGACGTGCTCGGCGAGCTTTCCGGGGTTCGCAGCTACGAGGAGCTGCGACGCGAGGCGCGGATCGAGAGCTACGACGGGCTCGACATCAGGGTCGCCTCGATCGACCACCTGATCGCGATGAAGCGAGCGGCCGACCGGGTCAAGGACCGTCTGATGCTGCTCGAGTACAAGGAGCTCTCGGGCTTGAGCGAGCCCGGCCGCGAGTAGGCGGCGCTCAGCTCGCGGCCGACTCCGCCGCGGCCACCGCCGCCTCGAAGCCGGGGCCGGGGACCTGGCGGGCGTCGCGCGCTGTCAGGACCTTGCCGCACGCGGTGCAGATGCCGCGGTCGTTGATCTCGCCGCCGCACTCCTTGTGGACGATCAGCCGCGGCGGGCCCTCGGGGCCGGCCGAGTACTTGTCGCCCCAGTGCAGCAGGGCGATCAGCGCCGGCCACAGGTCGAGGCCCTTCTCGGTGAGGAAGTACTCGTGGCGGGGCGGGCTTTCCTGGTAGGCGCGGCGCTCGAGGATGCCCTCGTCGACCAGTCGCTGCAGGCGGGCGGAGAGCACGTTGCGGGCGACCCCGAGCGAGTGCTGTAGCTCGCCGAAGCGGCGGTTGCCGTTCATCACGTCGCGCACGATCAGCAGCGACCAGCGCTCGCCGACGACCTCCAGCGATTTCGCCACCGAGCAGGCCTGTCCGGGGTAGTCGTTGCGCAGCATCGACGTGATCTTCGCACAGTTGGTTGCATCAAGCAACCGACTGCGCTAGGCTCGCGTTCCACAAGGTTGCATCAAGCAACCGACCCGAAGCGAGCGACACGCGAACGTCGATCGGAGGCGATCGGATGAGGTTGATTCAGAGACCAAGGAACGACAGCCGGGCCAAGGCTCCTCGCATCGCGATCAGCCAGGCGGAGATCACCGCCGACCTGCTCTACCCGGCTCAGCCGCGTCAGGCGACGGCCCGCGCGAGGACCGCCGCGCGCCGGGACCCCGCCCGGTGAGCGGCGACGGCGCCGTCTCCGCCGGCCCGGCCACCGCGGCCGAGTCCGCCGCGACCTTCGCCTCCGCCAGCCCCGAGACCTCGCGCCGCCGCACCCTCGTCTGGCAGGACCCGGTCGCGACCGCGGCGGCGGGGGCGACGATGAGCGGCATGGAGTACATGGCGGCGATCGTCGGCGGCGCGCTGCCGTCGCCGCCGATCGCGGTGACGATGCGGCTGCGCCCGATCGAGCTGGAGGAGGGGAGGGTCGTCTTCGAGGGCGAACCGGGCGAGGAGCACTGGTGACCATCCAAGCGCCCCCGCGCGATCGGGGTCGTCCTGGACAAGCGGAAAGCGAGCTGGGCTCAGCCGGCCAGGCGGCGGGCGAGGTCGACGAGGAGGCGGACGCCGTAGCCGCTCCCCTCCTTGCCGGTGTAGGCGCGGTTCACGTCCCAGGCCGTGCCGGCGATGTCGATGTGCGCCCAGGCTGTGTCGTCGACGAATTCCTCGAGGAAGCAGGCGGCGGTGATCGTCCCCGCCTCGCGCTTGCTCGCCAGGTTGGAGAGGTCGGCGACGGTCCCCTTCATCATCTCCCGGTACTCGGCGTGCAGCGGCAGCCGCCAGGTCAGCTCGCCGGTCTCGGCGCCGGCCTCGATCAGCTCCGCGGCGAGCGCGTCGTCGTTGCTGACCACGGCGGCGTGGGTCGAGCCGAGGGCGAGCAGGACGGCGCCGGTCAGGGTCGCGATGTCGACCAGCCGCTCGGCGCCGAGCTCGACCGCGTAGGCGAGCGCGTCGGCGAGGATCAGCCGTCCCTCGGCGTCGGTGTTGTTGACCTCGACCGTCTTGCCGTTGTACTGGGTGATCACGTCGCCGGGCTTGATCGCCGTGCCCGACGGCATGTTCTCGGTCGCCGGAACGACGGCGACGAGGTCGACCGCGAGGCCGAGCTCGGCGATCGCCGCGGCCGCCTCGAGCACCGCGGCGCCGCCCGACATGTCGAACTTCATCTCGCTCATCGAGGCGCCCGGCTTCAGCGAGATGCCGCCGGTGTCGAAGGTGACCGCCTTGCCGATCAGCCCGAGGGTCGGGCCGGAGCCGCCGCCGGCGTAGCGGAGGACGATCAGCCGCGGCTCCTCGGGGCCGCCCTGGGAGACGGCGGCGAGGCCGCCCATCCCCATCGCGACGATTTCCTCGCGGCCGAGGACGTCGGCGCTGACCGCGTCGGAGCCGGCGGCGATCTCCTCGGCGCGGTCGGCGAGGATCGCCGGGGTGGCGAAGTTGGCGGGGGTGTTCTGCAGGTCGCGGGCGCGGTTCTGCGCCTCGGCGCCGATCCGGGCCGCCTCCGCGGCGCCGCTCAGCTCGGCCGGGCCGAGCAGGACCAGCGACTCGATCTCGGTCGGCGGCCCCTCGGGGTCGTCGCGGTGGAAGCGGTCGAAGCGGTAGGCGCCGAGGATCGTGCCGGTGACCAGGCCTGCGACCGCCGCCTCCGGCGCCACCGAGGTGGGCGGCAGCCAGGCGAGCGAGCCGAGGCCGAGTCGCCGCGCCTCCTGCACCGCGAGCGCCGCGAGGACGCGCAGCCGCTCGGCGTCGAGCTTGTCGCGCTCGCCGAGCCCGACCGCCAGCACCCGCGGCCCCTCGGCGGGGAAGACGGGGGAGAGGCTCTTGAACTCGCCCTTCGCCGCGGCCGCCCCCGCCGCCCCGGCCAGCGCGGCCGGGACCTCCTCGCCCTCGTGCAGCCCGACGATCGCCAGCGCCGCACCGGCCGCCAGCAGCTCCGCGTCTCTGACCTCGACGTTCACCGTCGCGAGTCTATGCAGGTATCGTCAGCGACCGGCGCCTGGCGTCGCAGGGGCGACCAGTCCAAATCGCAGAAGAAAGGGAGTAGATGGCCAGCTCAGTGATCCTTGGAACCGCACGCACGCCAGTCGGCAAGATGGGTGGCGCCTTCTCCTCGGTCGACGCGACGGAGCTCGGCGGCACCGCGATCGAGGCCGCTCTCGACCGCTCCGGCGTCGCCGCCGACCAGATCCAGCAGGTCCTCTTCGGCCAGGTCCTACAGGCCGGCCAGGGCCAGATCCCCTCGCGCCAGGCCCAGATCAAGGCCGGGATCCCGAAGGAGGTTCCCTCCGAAACCGTGAACAAGGTCTGCGCCTCGGGCATGCGCACGCTCGGCATCGCCGACCAGGCGATCCGCGCCGGCGACCTCGAGGTCGCCGTCGCCGGCGGCATGGAGTCGATGAGCCAGGCCCCCTACCTGCTGCCGAACGCGCGCTTCGGCTTCCGGATGGGCGACGTGCAGGCCCTCGACGCGATGACCCATGACGGGCTCACCAACCCGTTCACCGGCAAGCAGATGATCGCCGAGGCGAGCGAGGTCTCCAACGAGCTCGAGATCACCCGCGTCGACATGGACCGCTTCGCCGAGCGCAGCCAGCGGCTCGCCGGCGAGGCGACCGACGCCGGCCGGATCGCCGAGGAGATCGTCCCGGTCACGGTCAAGTCGCGCAAGGGCGAGACCGTGGTCGAGGTCGACGAGGGCCCGCGCCCGGATACGACCCTGGAGGTGCTCTCGAAGCTGAAGGCGGTCGGCGGCGAGGGGGCGACCCACACCGCCGGCAACGCCCCCGGCGTCAACGACGGCGCCGGCGCGATCGTCGTCGCCTCCGAGGAGTGGGCCGAGAAGGAGGGTCGCCAGCCGCTGGCCAAGGTCCTCTCCTACGGCACCGTCGCCGACGATTTCGCCTACCTCGCCCGCACCCCGGGGAACGCGGCGCTGCAGGCGCTGGAGAAGATCGGCAAGGCTCCCGCCGACGTCGACCTCTGGGAGATCAACGAGGCCTTCGCCTCGGTCGTGATCGGCTCGATGCGGATCCTCGGCATCGACGAGGAGAACGTCAACGTCAACGGCGGCGCGATCGCCTTCGGCCACCCGGTCGGCGCCTCCGGCGCCCGCATCGTCGGCGCCCTCGTGCACGAGCTCGGCCGCCGCGGCGGCGGGCTGGGCGTCGCGGCGATCTGCTCCGGCGGCGGTCAGGGCGACGCGATCGTGCTGGAGGTGGCCGCGCAGTAGCGCGGCCACTGCGCGTCTGAATGAGCCGCGCGGCTGCCTTCTTCGACCTCGATAAGACCCTGATGGCGGGGTCGAGCGGGATGCAGTTCGCCCGCGTCGCCACCCGCCAGGGGATCGTCGGCCGGCGGCAGCTGGCGAGCTGGGCGGTCGAGCACCTGCGCTACCGCCTGCGCGGGACCACCGACGAGCGCACCGGCGAGGTGCTGCGGGCCGCGCGCGAGCTGATCGCCGGCGTGCCGGCGACGACGATCGCGCGGATGCAGCCGGAGGTGATGGCGGCGATCCTGCCCCGCGTCTACCCGCAGATGCTCGCCCAGGTCTACGCCCACCAGGACGCCGGCCGCCCGACCTTCATCGTCAGCGCCGCCGGCAACGACGTGGTCGAGGCGCTGGCCGCGGTGCTGCGGATGGAGGGCGGCATCGGCACCCGCTACGAGGTCGACCCCGAGGGCAACTTCACCGGCCGCCTCGACGGGCCGTTCGTCTACGGCCCGGGCAAGGTCGAGGCGATGGAGGCGTTCGCCACCAGCCACGAGATCGACCTCGACGCCTCCTACGCCTACTCGGACTCGCTCTCTGACCTGCCGATGCTGCGCGCGGTCGGCAACCCGGTCGCCGTCAACCCCGACCCGCCGCTGGCGGCGATCGCCAAGCAGGAGGGCTGGGAGACGCTGCGCTTCGAGCGGCTCGGCCGCCGGCTGGTCGCCGTGGCGGTGACCCTGCTGGCGACCGTAGCCGGCTTCGGAGCTGTCCTCAGGCGCTCGTCCGATCGCGCCTAGCGAACCTGAGCACGCTGTGCGGGTCGCGCACCGCGCCGGTCGCCACCAGCACCGCGAACCCGATCCCGACCAGCAGCAGGGCGACGCCGACGACGATCCCGAAGATCGACAGCTGGTCGGCCATGTAGCTGGCGTTGAGCGCGGTCGAGAGCGCCGTCGCCGTGACCCAGATTTCGCGCTGGCCGTTCGAGGCGGGCCCGCCGGTTTCGGGGTCGTTGACGGCGAATTCTTCGTTGCTGGTGCCGCCGCCGGCCGCCAGTTCGGACTTCGGCGTCCCCGGTTTGGCTTCGAACTGCCCCATCTGCGAGTAGGTGTAGCCGCCGGTGGCCAGCAGCGTGTGGATTCGCAGGTATTCGGCGAAGCAGCGGGCGCGGTCGCCGCTGTCGATTTCCTCTTCGGCGACGGTGCAGCTCGGCACTTCGCCGACCTGTTCGGTGAGGCCGGCTTCTTCGACCTCCTCGGAGATCGCTTCCGGCGTCATGTCGGGCGTGCCGGTGATTTCTTCCTGGCTGATGCTGTCCTTGACCGTGCTGTTGCCGCTGATCCCCATGACGATTGCCGCCACGCCAAAGGCGATCAGCACCACCGCCGCGATCGCACCGCCGATTTCCAGAGCCTTGCGCATCCGGTTGCCTCCCATCTATCGAGTTTTTCGCTTCTTCCTGCCCGTTTCCGGCGGTGAAGCTTTCAGCCAGAAGGCCGTTCGCCCTCCGTAGATCGGCGCATACCCGTCGCCGGATCGCCGCAATCGGGGGCGTGCGGTCGCCCCTCGCGCCAGGGCGACCATCTAGGCTGCCGCGCCGATGAGCGCTCGTTCCTGGCTCCTGTTCGCCGCCGTCTCCTTGATCTGGGGCATCCCCTACCTGCTGATCAAAGTGGCGATCGAAGGCGGCATGCCGCCGGTCTCGATCGCCAGCTTCCGGGTCGCGCTCGGCGCCGTCGCCCTGCTTCTCCTCGCCCGGCGCGGTGCCGGCGTCGGCTCGCTGCGCGGCCGCTGGCGCTGGCTGGCGATCTTCGGCCTGGTCGAGGTCGCGATCCCGTTCCCGCTGATCTCCGCCGGCGAGACGAAGATCGAGTCCTCGACGACCGCGATCGTGATCGCCACCGCGCCGCTGATCGCGGCGCTGCTGGCGCTGCGCTTCGAACCCGAGGAACGGCTGACGGGCGCGCGGCTGGCCGGGCTGCTGGTCGGCCTGGTCGGAGTTGCCACGCTGGTCGGCGTCCACGTCGAAGCCGGGGGCGGCGAGCTGCTCGGCATCGCGGCGGTCTTCGTCGCCGCCTGCGGCTACGCGGTCGGCGCGACGATCCTCAAGCACCGCCTCGCCGACCTCGACCCGGTCGCCGCGATGGGTGTCAGCCTGGCATTCGCCGCGATCGTGCTGGCGCCGCCGGTGGCGATCGGGATGCCCGGCGCCTCGCCCAGCGGCGGCGCCCTGCTCGCCGTCGCCGTTCTCGGCCTGCTCTGCACCGCCGCGGCCCTGGTCCTGATGGCGATGCTGGTCGAGGAAGCCGGCCCCGGCCGGGCGCTGGTCGTCACCTACGTCAACCCGGTGATCGCGGTCGTGCTCGGCGTCGTCTTCCTCGGCGAGAACCCCGGCGCGGCGGCCTTCGCCGGGCTGCTGCTCGTTCTCGTCGGCTCCTGGCTCTCGACCGAAGGCCGGCTGCCGCCGCCGCTGCGGCGCGCAACCGAATAGGCTTTCGGGCCGGATGGAGGCTGCAACCGCACGCAAGATCCGCGTCGTCGTCGCCAAGCCCGGCCTCGACGGCCACGACCGCGGCGCCAAGATCATCGCCCGCGCCCTGCGCGACGCCGGCATGGAGGTGATCTACACCGGCCTGCACCAGACGCCCGAGCAGATCGCCGAGACCGTGATCCAGGAGGACGCCGACGCGGTCGGCCTCTCGATCCTCTCCGGTGCCCACATGACGCTGGTGCCGAAGGTGGTCGAGCTGCTGCGCGAGCAGGGCGTCGACGACGTCCTCGTCACCGTCGGCGGCACGATCCCGGCCGACGACATTCCCGAGCTGAAGAAGCTCGGCGTCGCCGCGGTCTTCACCCCCGGTGCCGGCACCGACGAGATCGTCGATTACATACGCGACGCCGCGAGCGAGCGGCACGCGCAGGGCCAGTAGCCCTTCCTACACCGATCGGTGCACATGTCGGGCGTTCTGGGTATAGTCCTGATTGACTCGTCAGTCAACGACCGGTAATCGTTAAGATCCCCGCCCGCAGCGGGACAGCGAGGCGCGAACCGCCGCCCGCGAAGACCTGAGAATCACCCCCGA
>CAWEOH010000052.1:0-63364 GCA_963810455.1 uncultured Actinomycetes bacterium | reverse complement strand
GATCGGCGGCGGCGCGCCGGTCGCCGTGCAGACGATGACGAAGACCGAGACCGCCAACCTGGCGGCGACGATGGAGCAGATCCGCAAGGTCGCCGACGCCGGCGCCGACATCGTCCGCTGCGCGGTGCCGCGCGAGCAGGATGCCGAGGCGCTGAAGACGATCGTGCGCGAATCGCCGATCCCGGTGATCGCCGACATCCACTTCAACCACACGCTGGCGCTGAAGGCGATCGACGCGGGCGCCGACTGCATCCGCCTCAACCCCGGCAACATCGGCGGCCGCGAGAAAGTCGCCGAGGTCGCCGAGCGGGCCAACGCGGCGAAGGTGCCGATGCGGATCGGGGTCAACTCGGGCTCGCTGCCCAAGCACCTGCACCAGCTCGAGCGCGAATCCCCGGTCGAGGCGCTGGTCGCCGCCGCGGTCGAGTTCGTCGAGCTGATGGAGGGCCTCGACTTCACCAACTTCAAGGTCTCGATCAAGTCGACCAACGTGCCGAACACGATCGCCGCCAACCGGCTGCTCGCGGAGAAGATCCCCTACCCGCTGCACCTCGGGATCACCGAGGCGGGGACGAAATGGTCGGGCTCGCTGAAATCGGCGGTCGGCCTGGGGACGCTGCTCGCCGACGGGGTCGGCGACACGATCCGGATCAGCCTCTCGACCTTCCACGCCGAGGAGGAGGTGAAAGTCGCCTGGGAGATCCTCAAAGCGCTGCAGCTGCGCGAGCGCGGCCCGGTGCTGATCGCCTGCCCGACCTGCGGCCGGCTGCAGTTCGACATGGACTCGGTCGTCGCCGAGATCGAGCGGCGGCTGGAAGCGTACGTCGAGCCGGTCGAGGTCGCGGTGCTGGGCTGCGCGGTGAACGGGATCGGCGAGGCCAGCCACGCGGACTTCGGCATCGCCGGCGCCAAGAACGAGGGCCTGATCTTCGCCGGCGGCAAGCCGCTGCGGAAGGTGCCGCAGGCGAAGCTGGTCGACACCCTGTTCGAGGAGATCGACAAGAGCCTCGATCGCGGCGGCGAGGTCGAGTTCGACGAGGCGGAGTCGCGCGAGGGCGCCGAGTGGGTGGCCAGCATCGAGCGCGAAAACGCCGGCGACCTGACCCCCGAGAAGATCGCCCAGATGGAGCACGAAGCCGCCGAAAAGGGCGAGTCCGACCGCGTCCTCCTCGACGAGGACGCCTCGCCGACCGCGGGGCGTAGATTCACCCGCGCCTGAGCACGCCGCCCGGCCCGGCGGCGGCCTGAATAGACTCGCCGCGATGAGTCGCCAGTCGCAGATGTTCATCCCGACGCTGAAGGACGCGCCCGCGGAGGCGGAGGCGGTCTCGCACAAGCTGATGGTGCGGGCGGGGCTGATCCGGCAGCTCGGCGCCGGGCTGTGGACCTACCTGCCCGCGGGCTGGCGGACGATGAGCAAGGTCGAGGCGGTGCTGCGCGAGGAGATGGACGGGATCGGCTGCCAGGAGATCTCGATGCCGGTGCTGCAGCCGGCCGAGCTGTGGAAGCAGACCGGGCGCTACCCGATCGAGGAGCTGTTCAAGCTGGAGGACCGCCGCGGCGCCCCGATGGTGCTGGCGATGACCCACGAGGAGTGCCTCACCTACCACGTCGCCCGCGAGGTCCGCTCCTACCGCGACCTGCCGCTGATGCTGTACCACATCCAGGTCAAGGAGCGGGACGAGCCGCGGCCGCGAGCCGGCGTGCTGCGCACCCGCGAGTTCAAAATGAAGGACGCCTACTCCTTCGACCGCGACGAGGAGGGCCTGGCGCGCTCCTACGAGCTGCAGGCCGGCGCCTACGGCCGCATCTTCGACCGCTGCGGCCTGCGCTGGTACCGGGTCGAGTCCGACGTCGGGATGATGGGCGGCTCCGGCGCCGACGAGTACATGGCGCCCTGCGCGGCGGGCGAGAACGAGGTTGCGCTGGCGCCCGGCTACGCCGCCAACGTCGAGGTCGCGAGCGCCACCGCGCGGCCGGTCGAGCTGCCGCCGGGGCTGCGCGCCCCGGAGAAGGTCGAGACGCCGGGCCTGACCAAGGTCGAGGAGGTCGCCTCCCACCTCGGCCTGCCCGCCGGCGCCTTCCTCAAAGCGCTGCCGGTGATCGTCGAGGGCCGTGGCATGGTGCTCGTCCTCGTCCGCGGCGACCACCGCCTCAACGAGATCAAGCTCCAGAACGCGCTCGGCGCGCCGTTCCGCCAGGCTCGCGAGGAGGAGATCGCCGCCGAGCTCGGCCCGGCCGGCTACCTCGGCCCGGTCGGCGCCCGGGTGCCGGTGGTCAAGGACGCGGCGATCGACGGCGACTCCTACGTGACCGGCGCCAACGAGCCGGACCTGCACCTGCGCGGGGTGCGGCCCGGCCGCGACTTCCCCTTCGAGGAGCTCGACGTGCGCACGGTCGAGGCCGGCGACACGGCGCCGGGCGGCGGCACGATCGAGATCGAGCCGGCGATCGAGATCGGCAACATCTTCAAGCTGGGCACCCGCTACTCGGAGCCGCTCGGCGCCAACTACCTCGACGAGAACGGGACCGAGCGGCCGATCGTGATGGGCAGCTACGGGATCGGCCCGGCGCGGATCGTCGCCGCCGCGATCGAGCAGCGCGCCGACGAGCGCGGCATCGTCTGGCCAGCCGCGATCGCCCCCTGGGCGGTCCACCTCGTCTCCCTCGCCAAGAGCGGCGAGCCCGAGCGCGAGGCCGCCGACAAGCTCTACGAGGAGCTGCTCGCCGCCGGCCTGGAGACGCTCTACGACGACCGCGAGGCGGGGCCGGGAGAGAAGCTGACCGACGCCGAGCTGCTCGGCTGCCCGCTGCGCCTCGTCGCCGGCCGTCGCGGCCTCGCCGAGGGCGTGGTCGAGGCCTCCGAGCGCGCCTCCGGCGCCGAGCACAAGCTGCCCCTGGCCGAAGCCGCCGCCCGTGCCGGGGAGCTGGTCGCGGGCTCGGAGGCCGGCGGCTGAGATGCCCGACACGGCCCCATTCGGCCGTGGTCGTCTCCGCCGCCGCTTCGGGCTGGATCGCAGCGCGCCGCTTCCCGGCGAGACCCGCAAGGGGGCGCCGCTGCACCCCTGGACGCTGCCCAACCTGGTCGGCTACGTGCGGCTGGCGCTGCTGCCGGTCTTCCTCGTCCTCGCCTACTCGACCGAGGACGGCACCTCGGTCGCCTCGGCGCTGATCTTCTGGGTAATCGCCGCCGGCGACTACCTCGACGGGTTCCTCGCCCGCGCCACCGGCCAGTACAGCCGCCTCGGGACGCTGCTCGACCCGATCGTCGACCGGCTGACGATCCTCTCCGGCGCCGTCGTCTGCTGGAGCTTCGAGCTGCTGCCGCGCTGGGCGCTGGCGCTGCTGGCGCTGCGCGAGCTGGCGATGCTGGCGCTGGGCTGGTACGGGCTGCGCCACGGGGTCGACATCGAGGTCAACTGGCCGGGGCGGATCGCGGTCTTCCCGGTGATGGGCGGCATCTTCCTCGCCCTGCTGGCGCCCGGCTGGGTCGCGACCGCGCTGCTGATCTGGGGGCTGGCGATGGCGATCCTCGCCACCGCGCTGTACGCGCGGGAGGGGGTGCGGGCGGTCCGGGCTCGCGCCGCTGCAAGCTGAGGCCCAGCAGGCACTAACCTTCAACCTACAGTTGAACCTTCGGCCGGGGTGGATCTATACTCGGCGCTCGCGCAAACGGAGGCGCCCAGCCAGCCCCCCCTCGTTCAGTCAGGAGCAGCCATGGAGGACACCTTTCCCGATCTCGGGTCCCTCAGCGACAAGGATCTGAAGGACCTGATCGACAACCTGATGGCGGAGGAGAACGAGATCTCCTACAAACGCCGCGTCCTGCACGGCAAGATCGACATCCTGCGGGCCGAGCTGGTCAACCGCCTGCGCCAGAAGCGCGAGGGCGGCGAGGCGCTGATCTCCGGCGACGACGTCCAGCAACTGACCGAGATTCTCGCCGGCAAGGCCAACGCCGGCGAGGGCGGGACCGCCGCGTAGCCGCGACGATGGCGGTCCACTGTCCCGAGTGCGGGTTCGCCAACCCCGAGGGCGCGAACTACTGCCAGAAATGCGGCGCCTACCTGGGCACGGCGGAGGGCGGCGAGGAGCCGACCACGATGACCTACCGGGTCGACGAGACCGGTGAGATGACGCCGGTCGACATCGACGAGGTGGTCGAGGAGTCGGGGGCGGCGCTGGTGATCCGGGCCGGCGGCGGGCGGGCCGGCGAGAGCTTCAGCATCGGCGAGGACCGGGTCTCGATCGGGCGCAGCCCGGACGCCGGCGTCTTCCTCGACGACGTCACCGTGTCGCGCAACCACGCGCTGCTGGTGCGGCGCCGCGACGGCCTCTACATCGACGACCTCGGCTCGCTCAACGGCACCTACGTGAACCGCCGCCGGATCGAGTCGCACCGGCTCGCCGACGGCGACGAGATCCAGGTCGGCAAGTACAAGCTCAGCTACCTGGAGCGCTGAGCCGTGGCCGTCTCCGAATCCCCGGCGCGCACGCCGGAGTCGCCCAGCCGTCCGCGCAAGGCGCTGACGATCGGCGCCGTCTGCAAGATCCTGCAGAACGAGTTCGACGACGTCTCGATCTCGAAGATCCGCTACCTCGAGGACCAGAAGCTGCTCAGCCCGCGCCGCACCTCGGGCGGCTACCGCCTCTACAGCCAGTCCGACGTCGAGCGCCTGCGCACGATCCTGCGCCTGCAGCGCGACGAGTTCCTGCCGCTGCGGGTGATCCGCCAGGAGCTGGCGGCCGGCGGCGACGTCCAGCTCGGCGGCAACGAGGACCGCAAGCCGGCGAGCGGCGCCGTGCGGCGGGCGATCCTCGTCGACACCTCGCGCGCCTACCTGACGCTGGAAGAAATCGTCGAGGAGACCGGCGCCCGCGAGGAGCTGGTCTCCGAGCTCGAGAACTACGGCATCGTCCAGCCCGAGAAACGCGAGGGCAAGATCGTCTACGACGAGACCGACCGCGAGATCGTCCGCGCCGCCAACGAGCTCTCTCGGGTCGGCGTCGGCGCCCGCAACCTGCGGGTGTTCCGCTCCTCGGCGGACCGCGAGGCGCAGCTGCTGGAAGCGCTGCTGGGCCCGGCGCTGCGCTCGCGCAACCCCGAGCGCCGCAAGGAGGCGCTGCAGAGCCTGGAAAGCCTGGCGGCTACCGTCAGCCACCTCAAGCACCTGCTGCTGGTGCGCGACCTGCGCCGCCTCGCCGGCGACTGAGCGGGCCGCCCGTGGCCCGGGTAACCCGCAGCCGAACCGTGGCGGCGCCGGTGGGCGAGGTCTGGAAGCTCGTCTCCGACCCCTACAACCTGCCGCGCTGGTGGCCGCGGGTGGGGCGGGTCGAGAACGTCGACGTCAAGCCCGGCGGCCGCCGCAGCCAGTGGACCAAGGTGCTGGAGACGGCCGAGGGACGCGGCGTGCGCGCCGACTACCACTGCCTCAGCTCCGCCGAGAACCAGCGCTACGTCTGGGAGCAGCACGTCGAGGATTCGCCCTTCGCCAAGCACGTGCGCAGCTCGGTGGTCGAGATCGGCCTGCGGGGAGCGGGGGAGGGGACGGAGGTCAGCCTCACCCACGACCAGGCGATGCGCGGGCTCTCGCGGCTCGGAGGGCCGATGATGCGCCGCGCCCAGCGCGAGATCCTCGACGAAGCGCTCGACGCGATCGAGGAGGCACTGGAGTGAGGGCGAGGCGCATTTGTTCGGCATGTCCGAGCAAAGGCGACAGGGGGCGGGGATGACCGAGCCGCGGCGCGATTCGAAGTGGTGGGGCTGGGGCGATCCCAGCGTCGAGCCGAGCCTCGACGAGGTTGCGCAGGGGGTGCTGCGCGAGCGGCTCGGCGAGCTCGAGCCCTGGCCGCTGGCACGCTCGCTGGAGGAGTTCGAGCTGCCCCCGGCGGAGCCGCTGCCGAGGTCAGTGCTCGCCGCGGTGGGAGAGGACGCCGTCTTCGCCGGCGACGAGGACCGGCTGCGGCACGCGACCGGCTGCGGCTACGCCGACCTGGCGCGGCTGCGCGACGGGCGCCTCGAGGCCGCCCCCGACGCGGTCGTCGTCCCCGCCGATGCCGCCGCCCTGCGGCGGCTGCTCGACGCCTGCGCCGCGGAGCGGGTCGCGGTCGTCCCCTACGGCGGTGGTACCAGCGTCGTCGGCGGGGTCGAGCCGCTGCGCGGCGCCCACCGGGGGCTGGTCAGCCTCGATCTCACCGCCTTCCGCGAGGTCGCCGTCGACCGCCGCTCGCTCACGGCACGGCTCGGCGCCGGCCTGCGCGGCCCCGAGGCCGAGGCGGCGCTCGCCCGCGAGGGCCTGACCCTCGGCCACTTCCCGCAGTCGTTCGAGTACGCGACGATCGGCGGCTTCGCCGCGACCCGCTCCGCCGGCCAGGCGTCGAGCGGTTACGGGCGTTTTGACGCCCTCGTGACCTCAATCCGGCTCTGCGCCCCGGCCGGGGAGCTGCAGACGCTGCAGACGCCGCACACGGCCGCTGGGCCGGCCCTGCGCGAGCTCATCGTCGGCTCCGAGGGCGTTTTCGGCGCGATTCCCGACGTCGACGTCCGCGTGCGGCCGGCGCCGGCCCGGCGCCGCTACGAGGCATGGATCGCCGAGAGCTTCGAGGCCGGCGCCGAGATCGTCCGCGCCCTCGCCCAGGGACCGGGGCTGCCCGACGTGGTCCGCGTCTCCGACGAGGAGGAGACGCAGGGCTCGCTGGCGCTTTCGGGACCGCGCGGGTTCGCCGGACGCGCCTTCGACGGCTACCTCGGCCTGCGCGGCCGGCGCGGCGGCGCGCTGCTCGTCGTCGGCCACGAGGGGAGCGAGGAGTCGGTGGCGCGGCGCCGGGCGCTGACCGTGCGGGCGCTGCGCGCCGGCGGCGCCGCCTACCTCGGCCAGGGTGCCGGTCGCTCCTGGGAGCACGGCCGCTACCAGGGGCCCTACCTGCGCGACCTGCTGATGGGGATGGGGGCGATCGTGGAGACGCTCGAGACCTCGCACACCTGGACCCGGCTGGGCGAGCTGAAGGCGGCGGTCGTCGCCGCGATCGGCCGGGCGCTGGCGGAGCAGGGGACGCCGGGGCTGGTCTGGTGCCACCTCTCCCACGCCTACCCGGACGGCGCCTCGCTCTACTTCACCTTCGCCGCCCGCGCCCGCCGCGGCGCCGAGGTCGAGCAGTGGCGGGCGGTCAAGCGGGCCGCCAGCGAGGCGATCGTCGCCGCCGGCGCGACGATCACCCACCACCACGGGGTCGGCCGCGACCACGCCCCGTACATGCGCGACGAGGTGGGGGAGACCGGCGTCGAGCTGCTGCGGGCGCTCAAGGAGCAGCTCGACCCGGCGGGAATCATGAATCCGGGCAAGCTGCTGCCCGGCTAGGGCTATTCGCCCTTTTCGCCGGCTTCTTCTTCTTCGAGTTCTTCCAGTTCTTCGAGGCGGAACTGGGCGCCGACGATCGGGCCGGTGACCTTGCCGCGGAGGACTTCGGTGCCGGTGTAGTCCGGGGTCGTCTTCGCCTTCGCCGCCTTTTCCAGGGCCGCTTCCAGCTGCGTGTCCTCGGTCCGGGTGAGGACCAGGTCGGTGAAGGTTTCGTCGGCCAGGTAGCCGAGGACTTCGACCGGGATTTCGAACTTGGCGGCGATCCGGCCCTTCGGCGCCCGAGTCGAGGCGAGCGGCAGCATCTTCTGCTTGTTCTTCGAGAGCCAGATCGTGTAGGCCTGGCCCTGCTGCGTCGGCTGCAGCTTCTGGGCGGCGAGCTCGAGCGCCAGCTTCTTCTTCACCCTGCCGAAGATCGCGACGCCTTCGGCTTGCTGCCGTCGACCGCGGTCAGTTTCGCCTTCGTCAGCTGGTTGGCTTCGTCCTTGGCTTCGGCGCCGCCCTTGCCTTCGGTCTTCTCCGAAGCGGTTTCGGCGGTGGCGGCGCTCCCGCTCGCGGCGTTCGCCGAGCCCGATTCTTCGTCGCCGCCGACCGGTGACGATGACGATCACCGCGACCAGGGCGATCACCGCGATCGCGGCGCCGATCGCCGCCCGCAGCCCGGAACCGGAGGGCAGCTTGATCCAGGGCGGCTTGCCCGGCTGCGACGGCGGCGCCTGCGCGGCGGCGAGGGGCGGGGGAGGCGGCGGCTCGGCCGCGGCGGGCTCGGCCGGAGCCGGCGGCTCCTGCGCCTGGGGCTGCTCCGCCGGCGGCTCCTCCGTCGGCGCCTGCTGCTCGGCGGCGGCCTTGGCCTCGCCGGTCAGCGCGCCTTCGGAGTCGAGCTCGGCCAGCGCCGCGGCGACCCTCGCCCGCACCTCGTCGACGCTCAGGCCCATCAGCGCCGCGATGTCCTCGTAGCCCTGCTCGCCGCGCTGGGCGACCATGCGCAGCATCGCCCTCTGGTCGTCGCTCAGCCCCATAGCCAGGAGAAACCCTACGGCCCCGGCGCCCTCGACGTGACCGCGACCGGGCAGCGCTAGCGAAGCCTTAACCTCGCACCGGTCATGAGGAGGGTCGGCGGTAGGGTTCCGGCGCGATGAGCCTGCAGCTGCCGCCCCCGTTCGACGCGATGCGCTCGCCCTTCGACGAGCTGATCGGGGGCGAGGTGCTGAGCGTCGACCCCGACGGCGCCCGGGCCCGGGTGCCGATGCGCGAGGAGCTGGCGCAGCCGTTCGGGATCATGCACGGCGGCGTCTACTCGGGGGCGATCGAGGGCCTCTGCTCGCTGGCGACCGCGGTCGCCGTCTGGGAGCGGGAGATGATCACCGTCGGCCAGTCGATCAACGTCAACTTCGTCCGCCCGGTCACCGCCGGGCACGCCGAGGTCCGCGCCCGCGCCCGCCACCGCGGCCGCACCAGCTGGATCTGGGAGGCGGAAGTGCTCGACGACGACGAGCGCGTCTGCGCCCTGGCGACGATGACGATGGCCGTCCGGCCGCGCCCGGAGAGCGGCTGATCAGCCGCCGAAGCGGTTGGTGATCGGCAGCCGCCGGTCCTTGCCGAACGCCTTCGGCGTGATCCGGATCCCCGGCGCCGCCTGGCGCCGCTTGTACTCGGAGCGGTCGACCAGCCGGATCACCTCGTCGACCGTCGCCGCCGGCAGGCCGTCGGCGATCATCTCCTCGCGCCCCCGGTCGCGCTCGACGTAGGCCTCGAGCACGCGGTCGAGCAGCTCGTACGGCGGCAGGGAGTCGACGTCGCGCTGGTCCGGGCGCAGCTCGGCCGAGGGCGGCCGCTCGATCACGCTGGCCGGCACCAGCTCGCGGCCGGCGCGCTGGTTGCGGCGCCGCACCAGCTCGTAGACGAGCATCTTGGGGACGTCCTTGATCACCGCGAAGCCGCCCGCCATGTCGCCGTAGAGCGTCGCGTAGCCGACCGACATCTCGCTCTTGTTGCCGGTGGTGAGGACCAGCCAGCCGTGGCGGTTGGAGAGCGCCATCATCAGGTTGCCGCGGATCCGCGCCTGGATGTTCTCGGCGGTCAGGTCCGGCGCCGAGGGCCGGGTCGGGTCGCGCGGGACCGCCGCCTCTTCCTCGTCCAGATAGCCGGCCAGCGCGGCCTCGTAGGAGGCCATCATCGGCTCGATCTCGACCTCGATCAGCTCGCAACCGAGGTTCGCAGCGATAGTTCTGGCGTCCTGCTGGGTTTCATCGCTCGAATGCGGAGACGGCATCACCACGCAGCTGACCCGCTCGGGCCCGACGGCGTCGGCCGCGAGCAGCGCCACCAGGGCCGAGTCGATCCCGCCCGAGAGGGCGAGGCCGACGTGGCGGAACCCGTTCTTCTCGACGTAGTCGCGCAGACCGAGGGTGAGCGCCGCGTAGACCTCGTCGATGTCGGCGAGCGGCTCGGCGAGCTGCCCCGGGGCGCCGGGGACGTCGCAGACCAGCAGCTCCTCCTCGAACTGGGCGGCGCGGGCGAGGAGCGTCCCGTCGGGGGCGAGCAGCAGGCTCTGGCCGTCGAAGACGAGCTCGTCCTGACCGCCGACCAGGTTGCAGAAGGCGAAGTGGGCGCCGTATTCGCGCGCCCGCTCGGCGAACATCGTCTCCCGCTCGCGCCCCTTGCCGCGATGGTACGGCGAGCCCGACGGGTTGGCGATCAGCTGCGCGCCGGCGTCGGCCTCGGCCTGTCCCGGCGGTCCCGGCAGCCAGCAGTCCTCGCAGATCGTCAGGCCGACCTCGGTGCCGGCGACGGTGACGTTCAGCGGCTCGGTGGCGGGGACGAAGTAGCGCTGCTCGTCGAAGACCGCGTAGTTGGGCAGCCGGTTCTTGCGGTAGACGGCGCGGACCGCGCCGTCGGCGAGCAGCGCGGTCGCGTTGTGCGCGAGGCGGAGGTCGCCGCCGCCGGCGAGCGGCTCGGCGAAGCCGACGAGGGCGGCGATCCCCTCGACCCCGGCCGCCAGCTCGTCGAGGGCGCGCCGGTTGGCCTCGACGAAGTGCCGCTTCAGGTACAGGTCCTCGGCCGGGTAGCCGGGCAGGCAGAGCTCGGGGAAGACGACCAGATCGGCGCCGGCGGCGGCCGCGTCGCCGATCCAGGCGGCGATCTTGGCCGCGTTGCCGTCGAGGTCGCCGACGGTCGGGTCGATCTGGGCGAGGGCTACGCGCATCGGTTGCGGGCGGGGCGGGCGATGGGCGAAGTATCGCCATCGCGGCAGCGGGACGACTCTCCGCCTGCGTACAGGGGGTTTTTAGCCGCGCTCAGTAGGCTGCTGCCGATGTGGAACCGCCGTCGCCACCTCGTCGGCCTCCCGGCGGCGGCGCTGCTGGCGCTTGCCGCGCTGCCCGCGGCCGCGAGCGCCTCCCCGCACCTCGCCGACGCCCGGATCGCGCCGCTCGCCTCGAGCGCGCAGAGGCCGTTCATCGCCCCGCGGCCGCGGCCGACCGAAGCGCGCGGCCGGCCGACCGACAACCCCGATCCCAACCGCAACGCCTACTCGGTCCCGGAGGCGCCGCGCTCGCCCGCCTGCGACGCGCACTTCTGCGTCCACTGGGTCGCGGT
The DNA here is from genome assembly GCA_963810455.1 of uncultured Actinomycetes bacterium. Taxonomy (GTDB): domain Bacteria; phylum Actinomycetota; class Thermoleophilia; order Solirubrobacterales; family 70-9; genus VAYN01. Next base: position 52,412 of record CAWEOH010000052.1, on the reverse strand, counting down.
CGGCCTCGACGCCCCGAACCTCACCGACAGCAACGGCGACGGCGTCCCCGACTACGTCGAACGGGTGCTGCGCGTCGCCGAACACGTCCACGAGGTCGAGAACGTCAAGCTCGGCTGGCGCGAGCCGAAGAGCGACGGCCGCAAAGGCGGCGGCAACGGCAAGACCGACATCTACCTCTCGCAGATCGGCGGCGAACTGTTCGGCTACGCGGCGCCCGACTCCGGCCAGGCGACGAAGACCCACCGGCTGCCGCGGCGGCTGTACGGCTACCTGGTCCTCGACAACGACTACAGCCCGTTCGAGTTCCCGCACACCAGCCAGCTGCACGACCTCGAGGTGACCCTCGCCCACGAGTACAACCACATCCTGCAGTTCAACTACGACTCCTTCCAGGACCCCTGGTTCGCCGAGTCGACCGCGACCTGGATGGAGGACCAGGTCTACAACGGGATCGACGACTACCTGCGCTACGTCGGCCGCTGGGTGCACCGCTACGACACGCCGCTGACCACCAGCTCGATCAAGGAGTACGGGACCGCGGTCTGGAACCAGTGGCTGGCCCACCACTACGGCGCCTCGATCGTCCGCAAGGCGTGGGCGGGGGCGCTGCACTCGCACCCCGGCGGGTTCTCGGTCAACGCCTACGAAACCGCCTTCCGCCGCACCGGGCACGCGCCCTTCAGCCACGAGTTCACCCGCTTCGCCGCCGACGTCGCCGAGTGGCGCACCGGCAAGGGCTTCCGCGAGAGCGGGCTCTTCCCCGACATGGAGCGCCAGGGCCGGCTGCGGCTCGGCGGGCCGCAGATCAAACGGCCGCTCAACCACGCCACCTTCACCCTGCTGCGCGTCCACCCGCAGCGCGGCCGCGCGGCCGTGGTCAGGGTCCTCGCTCCACGCGGGGTCGAGACCGGGCTCGCCCTGGTCGGCCGCATCGGCAGCGAGAAGCACGGCCGGGTCGTCAAACGGGTCGCCTTCCGCAGCAGCGGCGGCAAGCTGACCGTGCGACTGCCGGACCCCGCTCGCTTCAAGCGGATCACCGCGGTCGTCGTCAACGCCGACGCCCGCGCCAGCGGCTTCAACTCCCGCCGCCTCGACTGGCGCTACCTGACCGACCGGGTCCCGTTCGAGATCAGCGGCCGCTTGGTGCGCTAGCCGCGGCGCTGCCGTTCGGAGAAGCGGTCGCGCGGCCGCGCGGGGCCCGCTTGGGCGCGGTGGCGACGACCTCGTCGGTCGCGGCTTCGAGGTCGAGGGCGAAGCTCTCCAGGTCGGCCATCGCGTCGTAGTCGCCGATCAGGCCGAAGTTGACCTGGCCGTTGTAGGACATGATCCCGACGCATAGCGCCTGGCGGCGGGCGAGCGGCACCATCGGGAAGATCGACTCCATCTTGCGGCCGAGCACGTAGAGCGGGAACTGCGGCCCGGGGACGTTGGTGACCACCAGGTTGAAGAAGCGCTGCGCCGGCTGCAGCCGCGCCGCCTGCGAGGCGATCGTGATCGGCGCGAAGTCGGTCAGCTTGGTCAGGATCTCGGCCCCGACGGCCTGGCCGGAGGCCTTCAGGTCGCCCATCGCCTCGGTCATGATCCGCAGCCGCTCGACCGGGTCCTCGCACCAGACCGGCAGCGGCGCCATCATCGCCGAGATCCGGTTGCCGAGGGCGCCGTGCTCGTCCGGGGCGCGGACGCTGACCGGGACCATCGCCCGCATCTCGAGGCCCTCGGTGTCGTGGCCGCGGGCGCGCAGGTAGCGGCCGATGCCGCCGGCGACGCAGGAGAGGATGACGTCGTTGACGGTGCCCCCGTGGGCGTCCTTCACCCGTTTGAGCCCGGCCAGGTCGGTCTGGGTCATCGCGAAGCGCCGGTGGGGGCCGATCTCGACGTTGAACACGGTCTGCGGGGCGGAGATCCCGGCGCCGACGATCTTCGAGGTCGCGCCGATCTCGTCCAGGACCTTGCGCGGCCCGCGGAAGACCGCGCGGACGCCGCGGACGATCTCCTTCGGGCTGGTCAGCCGCTCGCGCCAGGCGGCGCTGAGCAGCTGCAGGTCGGTCGGTTCCGGCTGTGCCAGCCAGGGCGGGGTGGAGGCCGGCGTCCCCTGCGGCTCGCGGTCGAGGTCGAAGAGGACGGTGGTGATGTCGACGCCGGAGACGCCGTCGACCAGCGCGTGGTGGCTCTTGCCGATGATCGCGAAGCGGTCGCCATCGAGGCCCTCGACCAGCCACAGCTCCCAGAGCGGCTTCGAGCGGTCGAGCTGCTGGGAGAAGATCCGCGCCGCCAGGTTGCGCAGCTGCTCGTCGGAGCCGGGCGCCGGCAGCGCGGTCTGGCGGACGTGGTAGTCGAGGTTGAGGTGAGGGTCGTCGACCCAGACCGGCCGGCCCTGGTCGAACGGCACGAAGCGCAGCTTCTGGCGGAAGCGGGGGACCAGGTGCAGGCGGCCGGCGATGTGGTCGCGGAACTGCTCGTGGGTGGGCGCCGGGCCCTCGAAGATGCTGGTCGAGGCGACGTGCATGTGCGCGCCGGCGCGCTCGAGGTGAAGGAACGACGCATCGAGTCCGCTCAGCCTGTCCGCAGCCACCGACCCATCTTCGCACGGCTCCGTGCAGGGGTCCAACTGTGTGCGTTCGCTCACATTTCAGCTCCTTTCGGCCCCCTAGCGTGTTCTGCTCCGAAACGAAGAACCCATCTGCCGAGTCCCCCCGCGCCAGCGGCGGGGATCGGGGGACCCAAATGCCGTGGCGCAGCAGCTCGCGCCATGGCCGGGGCGAATCGGACGCCAAGCCGTCCGTAGCGAGCAGCCGCCTCCGCGGCGCCCGCGAGCCCGTCAGCTAACCCCGTAGGCAGCGAGAAAGCGAGTGAAACGTATGCGATACCTCCTGCCAGTGGTGGCAATGACCGCCGCGCTCACGGTCGGAGTGGCGAGCGCCGCCCCCGCGGCATCGCACCATCATCACCGTGCCCACCACCGGGCCAAGACCCACCTGGCCCTGCACGTCTCCGGCCACTCGGTCCTCGCCGGCAACGGCGTCGCCGTCCACGGCCGGGTGCGACCGGGCGGCCGGCGGCGCGTCAAGCTGGTCTTCCGCGGCCCCGGCGGGGCCGTCGTGAAGACGACCAGCCGGGCCAACGGCCGCTTCGCGGTGCGCTGGAAGCCGCGGCGGATCGGCAGCTACCGGGTCCGCGCCTACGGCGCCCACAACCGGCACGCCCGCGGCGGCTCCAGCAAGGCGCGGCGGCTGACCAGCTTCCGCTACGCGGGAGCCTCCTACTACGGGCCCGGCCTCTACGGCAACGGCGTCGCCTGCGGCGGCACCCTGACCCCGGGCACGCTCGGCGTCGCCAACAAGACGCTGCCCTGCGGCACGATGGTCCGGCTGCGCTACCACGGTCGCTCGGTCCGCGTGCCGGTGATCGACCGCGGCCCGTACGTCGCCGGTCGCGAATACGACCTGACCGAGGCGACCCGCAACCGCCTCGGCTTCCCCGGCGTCGGCAACGTCCTCGCCGACCACTGAGGCTCAGGCGGGGAGGGCGAGGCGCAGCTGCGGCTCGTCCTCCCCGGGGCCGCCGGCGTCGGCCTCGCCGGCGAACGAGGCGACGCGGACGCCGAGCAGGCGCACCGGTCGCTGCGGGTCGTAGGCGCGCAGCAGCTCCAGCGCCAGCGGCACGACGACCGCCGGGTCGGCGGTCGGCTCCTCGACCGTGTGCGAGCGGGTGACGTTGGTCCAGTCGTCGAGCCGCACCTTGATCCCGATCGTGCGCCCGGCGAGCTCCTTCTTGGCGAGCCGGCGGCAGAGCTCCTCGCCGAGCTCGGTCAGGTGCCGCTCCATCGCGGCCCGGTCGGCGACGTCGGTGTCGAAGGTGATCTCGGTCGACTGCGACTTGGTCTCGCGCTGTACCGTCACCGGGGTCTCGTCCCAGAGCCGGCCGCGGGCGTGCAGCCAGGCGCCGGAGCGGGGGCCGAAGGCGGCTTCGAGCTCGGCCCGCTCGCGGCCGCGCAGGTCGGCGAGGGTGCGGATCCCCATCCGCTCCAGCTTCTGCACCGTCTTCGGGCCGACGCCCGGAACCAACCCGGGCGACTCGGCGACGAAGCGCCGCAGCGCCTCCTCGCGGGAGAGCACGACCAGGCCGGCCGGCTTGCCGAGCTCGCTGGTGATCTTCGCCAGCATCCGGCTCTCGGAGATCCCGACCGAGCAGGTCAGCCCGGTCTGCTCGCGGATCTGGGCGCAGATCCGGCGCATCGTCGCCTTCGGCGAGTAGATCCCGGTGAGGTCGAGGTAGGCCTCGTCGAGCCCGACCACCTCGACCGTCTCGACGTTGCGCCGCAGCACTTCCATCACCCGCGCCGAGGCCTCGCGGTAGGCGGGGAAGTCGGGCTTGATGTAGGTCGCGTCGGGCAGCCGCCGCCGCGCCGTCGCCGCCGGCATCGCCGAGTGGATCCCGGCCAGCCGCCGCGCCTCGTAGCTCGCCGTGGTCACCACCGCCCGCGGCCCCGAGCCGCAGACGACCACCGGCTTGCCCTTCAGCTCGGGCTGCTTGAGCAGCTCGACCGACGCGTAGAAGGCGTCCATATCGAGGTGGGCGACGACCCGCGGCCAGTCTGCGATCGACACGGGGGGAAGGTATCGCTCGGACCGGCGGCACGAACTTACGTTCGCCCTTCTCGATCAGCGTCAGATCGATCGCCGACGCGGCGGAGCGCCCGTCCGTCGTTTTGGTGAATACTCAGCGAGGGTCGCCGCCGTGACGCCAAAACGCTCGCTTCGCCAAGCCTGGGAGGACAATGCCGCGTCGTGGGTGGACTGGGCGAGGTCGCCTGAGATCGATCATGGGTTCTGGCGCCTCAACCTGCCCACGCTGCTGGACCTGCTTCCGCGGCCCGAAGGGGTGACCGCGCTGGATGTCGGCTGCGGCGAGGGGCGACTGGCCCGGGAGATGAAGAGCCTGGGCTACCGGGTCATCGGCCTGGAGAGCTCCGCGTCGCTGCGGGCGGCAGCGCGCGAGGCCGATCCGGAGTTCGAGGTCTTCCTCGCCGACGCCGCCGACATGCCGTTCCCCGACGAGTCCTTCGAGCTGGCGGTCGCCTCGCTCGCCCTGATGAACATGGACGACATGCCCGCCGCGGTCAGCGAGGTCGCTCGCGTCCTCAAGCAGGGCGGCACTTTCTGCTTCTCCGTGCTGCATCCGATCAACACCTGGGGCGACGCCGGCGACGTCGCCTACTTCGACACCGTCGCCTACGACGAGCTGGTGGAGGCGGACGGCGCGGAGATGACCTTCCACGACACCCACCGGCCGCTCTCGGCCTACTTCGCCGCGCTCGAGGCCGCCGGCTTCGTCGTCGAGTCCCTGCGCGAGCCGCGGCCCGACGAGGCCCATGCGGCGTCGCATCCCGCGGCGGCACGCTGGCGGCGCCGGCCCGGCTTCCTCCACGTCCGGGCGGCGCTGCGCAGAGACGCGGTCGAGTAGATGCCCCAGCCCGCCTCCGGCGAGAGGGTGGCGGTTGTGACCGCCTCGCCGGCGAGTGAGCGCCGGCCGCAGCATCGATCCTCCCGGTAGCGTGTTCCCGCCTCGACGGCCCCGAATGAAGAAGCTCTCCGCCCGCATCCCGCTCGCCCTGCCGCTCGCCCTGCTCGGCCTCGCCGTCGCCGGCGTGCCGGCGCTGGCCGCGTCTCGGCCGGTCGCGCTCGACCCCAGTTTCATCGGCGCCATCCACGGCAGCCCGTGGGTGCGCACCAGCCTCAGGGCGGCCGGCCTCGCCGTCGCCCCGGACGGTGACATCCTGGTCGCCGGCGTCCGCGGCGAAACCACGGCGCTGGCCCGATACCTGCCCGACGGCACGCCCGACCTCGCCTACGGCGAAGGCGGCGTGGCGCCGCTGCCGTCGATTCCCGCGGTGTCCACGCAGTCGATCGAATCGGTCGGTGGCGTCAACGACCTCGCAGCCGATGCGCAGGGGAGGGGGCTCGTGCTCTGGAAGGGAGCGAACGTCACCCGGACCGCCGCCGACGGAGCCCTCGACGGCACCTTCGGCGAAGGCGGGACCGCGAAGCTCGGCGCGGGGGCGCACTTCACCGCGCTGGCCGTCGACGGCCGCGGACGCATCCTCCTCGCCGGCTACCGCCACGGGCAGCCCGAGATGGTCGTCGCCCGCCTCGACCCGGAAGGCTCGCTCGACCGATCCTTCGGCAGGCACGGGATCGCCGAAATCCGGATCGGCCCCGCCGGCACGACCGCCGGCGCCCGCCAGGTCGCGGTCGGGCGGAATGGCGACATCTTCGTCGCCGGGTTCTCGCACATGCGCCCGGCGCTCGTGCGGCTGCTGCCGAGTGGCGCTCCCGACCGCAGCTTCGGCCACCGCGGCCGGGCCGTCGCTCCCCGCGGGATCGGCGGCGAAGCCACCGCGCTGGCCGTCGGGTCCGCTGGCGGCGCCTCGGTCAGCTGCTCCTGCTGGCGCGCCGGATCACCGCAAAGGCTGCTGCCGCTGCTCCGGTTCGCGCCCACGGGCCGCTTCGACCGCCGCCGCGCCGCGGCCTCGCTCCGGCGCAAGGTCAGCAAGCCGCTGCGCCCCCACTTCATCGCGTCGACCGCGCACGAGACCGTGCTCGTCGGCGGCGGCCGCGGCCCGCTGATCCGTGTCTATCGTGGTGACGGGCGCCCCGGCCCGTGGCTGGGGCGCACTCGCGGCGTCCCGCACAACCGCCTCTTCGGCGTCTTCGCCGCGCTGCAGCAGGGCAAGCTGCTGGTCGCCTGGACCCCGAAGCACCGGGCCGGCAAGCCGAACGGCCTCCACATCGAGCGCTTCGACATCCGCTGACGGCGCCCCCGCCGACCTCTATCCTCCCGCCCGTGGCCGAGATCGCTCACAAGAGGGTCGAGGAGATCGACGCGATCGGCGGGATGCTGCCGGGCATCCAGATGCACCGGGTCGCCGCCGACCTCGACGTCGGCGCCTTCGGGATCTCGATCATCGAGATGGAGCCGAACGCCGACGCCTACCCCGAGCACGACCACTCTCCCCAGGGGGTCGGCGGCGAGATGTTCGCGCAGCGGCCGCAGCAGCTCGAACAGGAAGAGGTCTACGTCGCGCTGCGCGGCTCGGGCACGCTGATCGCCGACGGCGAGGAGTACCCGCTCGACCCCGACCACATCGCCAAGGTCCCGCCCGAGGTGAAGCGCAAGGTCATCGCCGGACCGCAGGGGCTGCGGCTGCTGGCGCTCGGCGGCACCGCCGGCCAGGCGTACCTGACGGGCGGAACGCTCTAACCTGAGGACGTGGCTTCCGCCGAGGCGAAGAACCTGGAGGCGATCTCCAAGGCGATCGACCAGCACAACGCCAACTGCCCGTTCCCGGCGGCCGAGGTGCGGATGAACCCGTTCGAGGTGGAGCGCCTCGGCTGGGAGACGATCCGCGGCCTCCCGGTCGTCCCCGACGGCGAGATCGGCACCGGCCGCTTCCGCATCGTCTGCTCCCGCGATCTCGAGGACGACGGCCTCGAAATCACCGAGGCGGTAGGCAAAGAGCTGGAGACCGTCACCCCGGCCCAGAACTAGCCGCGAAACCGCAGAAACCCGCGCCAGGCGCGGGTTTTCGCAGACTCGAGCGCGCGAAGCGGCTCAGAACCAGTTCTGGGCTTCGGTGTTGAGGCGGGTGAATTCCCCGGTGAACATGAGGACGCCGAGGGCGATCAGGATCAGGCCGCCGACCCCGACGATCACCCGGTAGTGGCGCTTGACCACGGCGAAGGCGGTCGTCATCCGCGAGAAGGCGAGAGCGGTGAGGATGAAGGGGATCGCCAGGCCCGCCGAGTAGACGGCGAGGAGGAAGGCGCCGTGGCCGGCCGAGCCGGACGCCGCGGCGGCACCGAGGATCGCGCCCAGGGTCGGGCCGATGCAGGGGCTCCAGGCGATCGCGAAGGCGGCGCCGGCGACGATCGGGCCGCCTTTGCCGGCGCGCGAGAGCAGCGCGTCGACGTGCCACTCGCGGTTCAGCCGGTCGACGAACATCGAGGCGACGAAGAGGACGCCCATGGCGATGATCAGGGCGCCGGAGATCTTCGTCAGCAGCTGCTTGTTTTCGAGCAGGAAGGAGCCGAGGCCGGTGGCGCCGAGGCCGAGCAGGATGAAGATCGCGGAGAAGCTGGCGACGAAGAGCAGGCTGGGTCCGAGGACGCGGCGCCAGTCGGCATCGTCGAGGTCGGCGGCGGCGACGCCGGTGACCGCCGAGAGGTAGCCGGGCACCAGCGGCAGCACGCAGGGAGAGAGGAAGGAGACGATGCCGGCTGCCAGAGCGGCGAAGATCCCCACTCCGGCGGCCGGATCGGAGCTGATTGCAGCGATAACCACGGGACCTCAGGTTACCCTCCCGGCGGTGTCGTCCGGCCCCTCGACCACGGCTCCGCGCAAGCCCGCCCCGGGTCTGTTCAACGTCGCCGGCACCGCTCGCCGCCTGCGGGCCTCGCCGCTGTTCGCGATCGGGCCGGCCACGCCCGGCCCCGCGCTGCGCCGCGGCTTCCTGCTCGCGGTCCCGGTCGGGCTCTCGCTGGCCCTCGAGTTCGGCCTCGACGCGCCGACCAAGGGGGCGATCGCGACCGGCGCCTCGCTCGCCGGGTTCGCGGCGATGGACGCTCCGGCCGGGCCCCGCGCCGCCTGGCAGGTGGCGGCCGCGCCGGCGATCGGGATCGCCGCCGCGCTCGGCGTGCTCAGCAGCCAGGTGGCGCCGCTGGCGGTGCTGGCGATGGGCCTGACCGGCGCCCTCGCCGGCTACTGCTTCTCCTACTCCCTCCGCCTCGCGATCTTCGGCCTCTCGACCGCGCTCGGCCTGATGATCGCCCAGGGCTTCTTCCTGCCCATCGCCGACGCCCCGGTGGCGCTGCTCTGGGGGACCTGCGGCGGGCTCGCCCAGGCGGCCTGGTCGCTGCTCGTCTGGCTCACCTACGAGCGGCGCGCGCCCGGGACCGAGCGGCTGGGACGCGGCGGCCGTGCGCGACGCCTTCCGCGACAACCTGACCCTGAGCTCGGAAAGTCTGCGCCACGCGATCCGGTTCGGCGTCGCGCTCGCCGCCGGGGTCGCCACCTACCGCGTCTTCGACATGGAGAACCACGGTTTCTGGATCCCGCTGACGATCCTCTTCGTGATGCGCCCCGACCGCGGCGAAACCTTCCTGCGGGTGGTGCTGCGCGCGGTCGGCACCGCGGCCGGGCTGATCCTGGCAACGGCGCTGGCCGAAGCGGTGGGCGGCGAGACCGCCGTCGCGGTCGCGCTGCTGTTCGTCGCCGCGGGCCTCGCCTACGGGCTGCTCACCGTCCAGTACGCGCTGTTCACCGCCTCGATCACCACCTATGTCGTGCTGATGGTCGACACGCTCGGCGAACCCGCCCTCGACGCCGCCGGCCTGCGCGCGATCGGCACCGCGATCGGGCTGCTGATCTGCCTGCTCGCCTGGCTGGTCTGGCCGAGCCCGGGGGAGGGGAGGCGGGTCGACGGCCTCGCCCAGCGCCCGCCGCGGGACCCGCCGGCACCCGCCGCGCGGTAACGTTTGGCTGACCAGCCAAACTGCCGCCTCGGGAGGGCGGCATGCGACAGGAGCGGACTTTGAGCGAGCGCACGTTTGTGATCGGTGTCGGGATGACCAAGTTCGAGAAGCCCGGGACCAAGGAGGGCGACTACCCGGACTGGGCCAAGGAGGCGGGCGAGAAGGCGCTCGCCGACGCCGGCATCCCCTACGGGGACGTCGAGCAGGCCTACGCCGGCTACTGCTACGGCGACTCGACCTACGGCCAGCGAGCGCTGTACCAGCTGGGGCTGACCGGGATCCCGGTGGTCAACGTCAACAACAACTGCTCGACCGGCTCCTCGGCGCTGTTCCTCGCCCGCCAGGCGGTCAAGGGCGGACTGGTCGAGTGCGCGATGGCGCTCGGCTTCGAGAAGATGGAGCCGGGCAGCCTCGGCGTCAAGTACACCGACCGCACCAACGCGCTCGACAAGCACGCGATGCGGATGTTCGAGATCCGCGACCCCGAGCAGTCGCCGCCCGCGCCGCAGATGTTCGGCAACGCCGGCCGTGACCACATGGCGAAGTACGGCTCCAACCCGGACCACTACGCCTGGATCGGGTGGAAGAACCACAAGCACTCGGTCAACAATCCCTACGCCCAGTTCCAGGACGAGTACACGCTGGAGGACATCAAGGCGGCGAAAATGATCCACGAGCCGCTGACCAAGCTGCAGTGCTCGCCGACCTCCGACGGCTCGGCCTGCGCGATCGTCGCTTCCGAGCGCTACGTCGAAGAGCACGGGCTGGGCGGGCGGGCGATCGAGATCGTCGGCCAGTCGATGGTCACCGACCTCAGCTCGACCTTCGACGAAGCCGCCGACTGCATGACGATCGTCGGTTCCGACATGTCGCGGACGGCGGCCGACCGGGCCTACGCCGAAGCCGGCGTCGAGGCCGCCGAGGTGGACGTCTGCGAGCTGCACGACTGCTTCAGCGCCAACGAGCTGATCACCTACGAAGCGCTCGGCTTCGCCGCCGAGGGCGAGGCCCACAAGCTGGTCGAGGCGGAAGCGACGACCTACGGCGGCGAGGGCCCGGTCGTCAACCCGTCGGGCGGCCTGATCTCGAAGGGCCACCCGCTGGGGGCGACGGGGCTGGCGCAGTGCTCGGAACTGACCTGGCAGCTGCGCGGCGAAGCCGAGAAGCGGCAGGTCGAGGGGGCGAAGGTCGCCCTGCAGCACAACATCGGCCTCGGCGGAGCCGCCGTGGTCACCGTGTACAAACCGGCGAGCTGAGGCTCGCCGCCCGGAAGGAGCGAGAGATGGCGAAGCAGCGGCGGTCACTGAACGGCAAGGTGGTGGCGCTCACCGGCGGCGCCCGGGGAATCGGCAAGGCGACGGCGACGGCGCTGATCCGCCGCGGCTGCCGGGTGGCGATCGGCGACCTCGACCTGGCGCTGGCCGAGCAGACCGCGGCCGGGCTCGGCGGCGGCACGATCGCGCTGCCGCTCGACGTCACCGACCGCGCCTCCTTCGAGGCCTTCCTCGCCGAGACCGAGCGCCAGCTCGGCCCGGTCGACGCGGTGATCAACAACGCCGGGATCATGCCGGTGACGCCGTTCGTCGACGAGTCGCCGGAGTCGGTCAAGCGCCAGCTCGACATCAACCTGCAGGGCGTGATCACCGGCACCCAGCTCGCGATCGGGCGGCTGCGGCCGCGGGGCAGCGGCTGGATCGTCAACATCGCCTCGCAGGCGGGCAAGGGCGGGATCCCGGGGATCGCCACCTACAGCGCCACCAAGCACGCCGTCGTCGGCCTCAGCGAGGCGGTGCGGGCTGAGCTGCGCGGGTCCGGCGTCGAGGTCGTCTGCGTGATGCCGACCGTGGTCAACACCGAGCTGACCAGCGGCGTCGGCCAGAAATGGATCAAGCCGGTCGAGCCGGAGGACGTGGCGGAGGCGATCGTCGACGCGATGGAAGTGCCGCGCTTCGACGTCTTCGTGCCGCGCGCGAACGGCCGCCTGTTCAAGTTCACCCAGATGCTGCCGCGCGGTGCCCGCGAGGCGATCGGGCGGGCGATGGGCATCGACAAGCTGATGTTCGAAGTCGACCACGGCGCCCGCCGCGCCTACGAGGAGCGCGCCGCCGCCAGCAGCGCCGCGGGCGAGGAGTCAGCCGAGCCGGCCACCGAGGAGACCCGAAAAGCCGCCTAGTCCGGCTGTCGGGCTAACGCTAGGCTGCTTGCCATGGGGCGGGTCTACGACGCGACCTGGGGAAGGCTGTTCGCCGCGATCTACGACCGCAGCCTGAAGTCGACCGAGGAGGGCGGCCTGGGGCAGATGCGGCGCGAGCTGCTCGCCGGGGCGCGGGGGAGGGTGGTCGAGATCGGCGCCGGCACCGGGGTCAACATCGACCTCTACCCCGAGGGAGTGGAGTCGCTGGCGCTGGTCGAGCCCGACCCGCACATGGCCAGGCGCCTGCGCGCCCACCTCGCCGAGTCCCCGCGGGCGGCCGAGATCGTCGAAGCCCCGGCCGAACGGCTGCCGTTCGAGAGCGCCAGCTTCGACACCGCGGTCGCCACGCTCGTCCTCTGCACGGTGCCCGACCAGGCGGCAGCCGTCGCCGAGCTGGCGCGGGTGCTGAGGCCCGGCGGGCAGCTGCTGTTCATCGAGCACGTCCGCGCCGAGGATGCCCACACTGCGCGCTGGCAGGATCGGCTCGAGAAGCCCTGGCGCTTCCTCGGCGACGGCTGCCACTGCAACCGCGACACCCTGGCGACGCTCGCCGCCTCGCGCTTCGACCTCGGCGGGGTCGAGCATGGCCGGATGCCGAAGGCGCCGCCGATCGTGCGGCCGCTGATCCGCGGCAGCGCCGTCCTCGCCTGACGCAGTGGCGCATTTGTTCGGATCCGCCGAACAAATGCGACACGCGCCGTTCAGCGGTCGAGGACGCGGCCGGCGACCTCGGCGGCGGTGGCGCCGATGAAGGCGCCGACCAGCACGTCTGCGGGATAGTGCACCCCGGTATGGACGCGCGAGTAGCCGACCAGCGCCGCGACGGCCCGCAGCGGCACCGAGAGCCCCGGCAGCACCTGGCCGACGCCGGTGGCGAAGGCGACGGCCGAGGCGGAGTGGCCGGAGGGGAAGGAGCTGGTGCGCGGCATCGGCACGTGGCGGCGGGCGAGCACCTCGAGCTCCTCGCGGTCGGGCCGCCGCCGCGTGGTCAGCGGCTTGGCGACGAGGTTGGCGAAACCCGAGGCGAGCGCCAGCGAGGCGACGCCGCGGCGGGCGGCGCGGCGGCCGCGGCCGCCGCCGGCGAGCGCCAGCAGCGCCGCGGTCCCGAACCAGATCTTGCTGTGGTCGGCGGCGCCGCTGAGGCGGCGCATCGCGACGTCCAGGCGCGGCGTCTCGGTTCCGGCCACCGCCGCGTAGACGGCGGCGTCGACGAGCTTCGCTTCCTCGAGCCAATCGCGCACCGGGCGATGATATGAGTCGGCGCCTGGGGGCAATCGTCGCCCTGCTCGGCGGCGCGGTCGCGCTGGTGCTCGCGGTCTACGTCTTCGTCACCGAGTTCCCGGCCGGCCTGATCGTCCTCGCCTGCCTGCTGGCGGCGCTGGTCGCCGCCTGGCTGGGGCTGCTGCGGCGCGGACCGGCGCGCCTCGTCGGGATGTGCGTCGCGGCGCTCCTCGCCGGGACCGCGATCGGCGTCATCCTCAGCGGCGAGCACGCCGTGATGCTGACCGTCGTCCTCGCCGCCTTCCTCGTCACCGTGCTCGGGGCGCGCGCCGCGTTCCGCCCCGAGCGCGACCTGCCGCCGGCTCCGGCGCCGCGCCGCCCGGTGCTGTTCGTCAACCCGCGCGCCGGCGAAGGCCGGGCCGCCGAGCTCGGCCTGGCCGAGGCGGCGCGCGAGCGCGGGATCGAGACGGTCGAGCTGGGACCGGGGGACGAGCTCGAGGCACTGGTGCGGGAGGCGGTCGGCCGCGGCGCCGACTGCCTGGCGATGGCCGGGGGAGACGGCTCGCAGGCGCTGGTCGCGGCGATCGCCGCCGAGCACGACCTGCCCTACGCCTGCATCCCGTCGGGGACCCGCAACCACTTCGCCCTCGACCTCGGCGTCGACCGCGAGGACCCGGTGGGCGCCCTCGACGCCCTCGGCGACGGGGGCGAGCGTTATGTAGACCTGGGGGAGGTCAACGGCCGGGTCTTCGTCAACAACGTCTCGCTCGGCGTCTACGCCGAGGCGGTCTCCCAGGCCCGCTACCGCGACGCCAAGCTGCGCACGCTGCTCGACACGCTGGCGGGAACGCTCGGGCCCGAGGGTGAGGCGACCGAGCTGCGCTGGCGCGACGGAGACGGCGAGCCGCACGCCAGCACGGCCCTGGTCCTCGTCTCCAACAACGTCTACAGGCTGGGGCCGACGATCGGCTCCGGCACCCGGCCGCGGCTCGACGCCGGCCTGCTCGGCGTCGTCGACTTCCACCCGCCGATCGCGGGAGAGGAGTCCGACGCGGCCCGCTGGCGCGAGCTGGCGCTGCGCAGCCTCGAGGTCGACGCCGACTGCCCGGTCCCGGCCGGCATCGACGGCGAGGCGCTGACCCTGCAGCCGCCGCTGCGCTTCCGCATCCGGCCGCGCGCCCTCAGGGTCCGCATCGCCCGCAGGCACCCCGGCGCCTCGCCGTCCGCCGACGCGCCGGGCGGCCCGCTCAGCGCCCTGAAGGAGCTGGCCCGGATCGCCCTGGGAGGCTGAGGGGCCACCGCCGGGCGCCCTCCAAATTCAGATCCAACGCACGATAATGGTGGTTATGTCAACCTGAGCCGGGAAGGGCTCAGCTGGCGTTGTCGATCGCTTCTTCGATCGCTTCGGTCGAGCCGGTTTCGCCTTCGGACAGCAGCTCGAGGCCGTTGGTGCTCGGGCCCTTGATCGCGAACGACGGCGTTCCGCCGAAGTGGAACTTGTTCTTCGCTTCGCTGGTCGTCGCTTCGACCTCTTCTTCGAGCTTCTTGCTCTTGCGCGCCTTGTTCCAGGCCGCCATGTCCTTGACGCCGGCGCCTTCGCCCACCGCTTCGATGAATTCTTCGGTGACGTAGCCGGAGCGCTCTTTGCCCTGGTTGCGGTAGAAGAGCTCGATGAAGTTCCAGCCGACGCCCTGTTCGCCGGCGGCCAGCGCCGCCTGGCCGGCCGGGATCGATTCGGGGCCGATGATCACGTAGTTCCTGAAGGTAATCTTCGCCTGGCCCTGCTTGACCTGGCCCTCGATGATCGGCGGCAGGACTTCTTCCGAGTACTGCTTGCAGAACGGGCACTGCAGGTCCCCGAACTCGACCAGTTCGACCGGCGCTTTCGGGTCGCCCAGCGTCATTTCGTTCTGTTCGAGCCCCTTGAAGAGCTTTTCCACCGCGGCGACTTCCTGCAGGTTTTCCGCTTCGGGTTCGCTTTCGCCGCCCGAGTTGACCACGATCAGCACGACGACGACGACGATCGCGAGGAAGACGGCGCCGGCGCCGAGCTGCAGCAGCCGCGTGCGGCGGTCCTGGGAGGCGACTTTGGTCTCTTCCCGCAGCCGCTCCTCGCGACGTTTTTCCCGCTCCCGCTTGTTGCTCACAGCTCCTTTTCCCCTCCCGTCGCCTCCGGCCGACCCTGCCGGTCGCTCAGCTGGCGTTGTCGATCGCTTCTTCGATCGCTCCGGTCGAGCCGGGCGTGCCCAGCAGTTCGATCCCGTTCGAGCCCGGGCCCTTGATCGTGAACGACGGCGTGCCGTTGAAGTGGAATTTGTTGGCCGCTTCGCTGGTCGTCGCTTCGACCTCTTCTTCGAGCTTCTTGCTCTTGCGCGCCTTGTTCCAGGCCGCCATGTCCTTGACGCCGGCGCCTTCGCCCACCGCTTCGATGAATTCTTCGGTGACGTAGCCGGAGCGCTCTTTGCCCTGGTTGCGGTAGAAGAGCTCGATGAAGTTCCAGCCGACGCCCTGTTCGCCGGCGGCCAGCGCCGCCTGGCCGGCCGGGATCGATTCGGGCCCGATGATCACGAAGTTCTTGAAGGTGATCTTCACCTGGCCCTGCTTGACCTGACCCTCGATGATCGGCGGCAGGATTTCTTCCGAGTACTGCTTGCAGATTGGGCACTGCAGGTCGCCGAACTCGGTCAGTTCGACCGGTGCCTTCGGGTCGCCCAGCGTCATTTCGTTCTGTTCGATCCCCTTGAAGAGCTTTTCCACAGCGGCGACTTCCTGTAGTTCTTCGGCGTTACCGCCGCTGTCGCTGCTGCCAGAGTTGACCACGATCAGCACGACGACGATGATGATCGCGAGGAAGACGGCGCCGGCGCCGAGCTGCAGCAGCCGCGTGCGGCGGTCCTGGGAGGCGACTTTGGTCTCTTCCCGCAGCCGCTCTTCGCGACGTTTTTCCCGCTCCCGCTTGTTGCTCATCGTCTCCCTCTGGTCTGGTTCAGGTCTGCAGCTCGGCCTCTTCCGATGCGGTAGGGCCACCGTCGTCCGAAGCCGGCGTGTCGCCGGTGCCCGCGTATCCAATCAGGCGCGTGGCGTTGAGGCAGAACTGGATCGTCATCAGCACGGCGCTGGCGACGCACCACTGGCAGATCGCTTCGATCTTGAAGATCTCCAGGTAGGTCAGGTAGACGCTGAAGCCGAAGCCGCCGAGGGCAACGGCGAAGCCGCCGAACCGCGCGTAGTCGCTGGCGAAGAAGGCGGTCGCGAGCAGCGCCACGTAGCCGACGATCCCGAACACGGCGATGTTGACCCCGGCGATGTGCGAGTAGGAGCTTTCGGCGACCGTCTGGCAGCCGCCGCCGGCGACGCAGGTCGGGTGCCCGCCGCCCGAGTCGGCGATCGTGATGTAGGTGGCCACGCCGATCCCGAGCGTCGCGACGAAGGCGATCGCCCGGCGCAGGGTCCACTCAGAAGGCATATTCATGGCATTCGTCCCATAGCGCCGCCTGGATCATCGCTTGCATACCCCCCCGTCACCCCGACCACGATAAAGCGTTTGATCGGTCGGCGGCGAGTGGCTCGCAGAAGGAGGCGATCTCGCGTGAGAGCTTGCCGCCCTGCCAGGCGAGCGGCGACTCCCCCTCCCCCTCGACGATCAGCCGCGCCTGCGGCAGCGCCTCGGCGTAGGCGGCCGCGGCTTCGTAGGGGTGGCCGGGGTCGGCCTCGTCGTTGGAGGCGACGACCAGCGCCGGCAGCTGCAGCCCGCCGAGCTCGGCCAGCGACTCGAACGGGCGCGAGCGCGGCACCTCGCGCAGCGCCTCGACCACCGCCTCGGGATGGCGGTGCAGGAGGATCCGTTCGCGGGTGAAGCGCAGGACCGACTCGCGCCAGGCCTCGTCGATCCCCTGGTGGCTCTCGATGTAGGCGACGAAGGCGTCCGGACCCGCGGCAAGCGCGTCCGCCAGGCCGTCCCAGTAGCGCAGCGAGCCCTCGCCGATCTCACCGGTGAAGACCGGGCCGATCACCACCAGGCCCGCCAGCCGCTCGGGGTGCGCGAGCGCATAGGCGACCGCGGTGTGGGCGCCCATCGAGTGGCCGGCGAGGACGAAGGCGCCGTCTCCGACCGCATCCTCGACCACCCGCTCGAGGTCGCCGACCAGCGACGGGTATCCATAACCCTCCCCCGCCGGGGCGGGGTCGGACTCGCCGTGGCCGCGAGCGTCGTAGCTGACGACGCGGTACCCGGCGCGCTCCAGCACGCGCGAGCCGTGGGTGACGTAGCGGCGGGTCGCCGTGATCCCGTGACAGAGGACGATCGGCGCGCCCTCCCCGGCCGTTTCGCCGCGGATCGCCGGCGCCGTGCCGGCGACGAACTGGACCGCCTCGGCCGCCATCACTCGATCGCCGCGACCGCCCGCGCCAGGTCGTCCACCGACTCGAAGGTGAGGCCGGCGAGGGTGACCTTGCGGTGCCGGATCAGGCCCTGCTCGTCGACGATGAAGACCGCCCGCCGCACCATCGGCCCGGCCAGCACGCCGTAGGCGCGGGCGACCTGCTTGTCCTCGTCGGCGAGCAGCGGCACGTTGAGCTGCTTCTCGCTGACGAAGCGCTCGTGCGACTCGACCGACTGGGGCGAGATGCCGAGCACCTCGGCGCCGAGGCCGTCGAGCCGCTCGCCGTCGTCGCGGTAGGAGCAGAACTGCCTGGTGCAGACGGCGGTGAAGTCGCCGGGGTAGAAGGCGAGGATCAGCTTGCGCCCCCGGTAGTCGGAGAGCCGGTAGGTCCGCTGCCCCGTGCCCGGCAGCTCGAACTCGGGTGCCTGGTCTCCGACCTTGGGCTTCGGCATCGGAGAGAGGGTAGCTAGCCGCTCGCCCCGCCGTGTTCGATCGTCACCGCTTCGATCAGCACGGTCCGTTTCGGTTCCTGGCTCTGGTTGCCGAGCCTGCCGATCCGCTCGACCACGTCCATCCCCTGGCTGACCTTGCCGACCAGCGCGTATTCGGGCGGCAGGCCGGCATCGGCGCCGGTGACGACGAAGAACTGGCTGCCGGAGGTCCCGGGCGGCTCGGCTTCGGTCTTCGCCATCGCGACGACGCCCTTCGTGTAGGAGAGGTTGGCGGGCGGCTTCTCGACCACGCTGTAGCCCGGGCCGCCGTTGCCGGTGCCTTCCGGGTCGCCGCCCTGGATGACGAATTCGGGAACGATCCGGTGGAAGGTGAGGTCGTCGTAGAAGCCTTCTTCGGCGAGGTAGACGAAGGAGTTGGTCGTGATCGGCGCCCGTTCGGTGTCGAGCGCGATCTCGAACGTCCCGCAGCTCGTTTCGACCACCGCGGTGAGTTCTTCGCCTTCGGCCACCGTCTGCTTCGGTTCCGGCAGGCTGACTTCCTTCGGTTCGGGCGCTTCGACTTCCTTGCAGCCGTTGGCGCCGGCGCTGGCCGAGGCGACGGAGCTGCCTTCGCCGCCGCCGTTGTCGCGGGAGATCAGGATCGCGGCGACGATGCCGGCGGCGACCACCGCGAACGCGGCAAGGATGATCCAGCGTCGGTCTGGCCCTTGCGCCTCCATCGGGCGCACAAGCCTAGAATGATCGGGGCGGCGATACGGTCCCCAGCTCGGTGACCGGAGCGCGAGCACTCTTGACTGATCAGACCGCGCCAGTCCATTATCCACCGATGGCGCTTTCGATTCCGGGCATCAAGTCGGCCGAAGAGATCCTCGAACCGACTCAGATCCGCACCGCGCAGCGGGGCAAGCGGCTTAGGTCGATCGGCTGGTTCGGGGTCCTCACCAGCGTCGCCCTCCTCGCCGTCTCGGGGTTCGCCTCCTGGTCGGGCAGCAAGGCGTTCGCCCTTGCCGGGTTCCTGCTCACGCTCTCGATCGCCTTGATTAACTGGACCCGGATCTGGGTGCGGGAATCGAAGGAACCCTTCCAGTTCACCTTCTCGGTCGCCGAGTTCGAACCTGGCCCTGACCGGCTCGCGAGCTTCCGGCCCGACGCCGACGGGACTCCCCTCGCCTGGCTGCGTCGCGACCTGATCGAGAGGCTCAGCAAGCAGGTCAGGCGACTCTCGCTGCTGGACGAGTCGGAGGCGCCAGACGACGATTCCGAGGAGGGGCTCGCCCGCCACGTTCACGTCTCCGGCTGGTACGGCCTGCGTCGTCACGCCAACGACGACTGGTACCTGGAGGTGAAGCCCAGGGTCAGACTCGGCGCCCACGACGCCCCCGAGCGGATGGCACGGACGATTCGGTTCCTCCTCGGCGACCTGCAGTCGGTGACCGACGAGCCAGCGCCCCCCGCGGGGGAGCGCGCCGCCGAGGAAACGCCGCCGCGACCGACCCGGTTGCCCAGAGAGGAATACGAGCGCCTCTTCGAGCGCGTCTACTGGAGCGTCGCCTCCGAGGTCTATGCGCAGATCCGCCACGGAGTGGAAGCGAAGGTGCGGCTGCTGCCACCGGGTCGACTGCGCGCCGCGGCGTATCTGTACGAGGCCGACGACTACGCCGCCTCGAACACGATCGACGCTACACGCCGCCCGTCGCCTCTATCGCAAGGCGCAGGAAATGTACGACCTGAGGTCTCGGTTCCAACCCGCTACGGCGTGGCGGAAGGGGGTGAACCGCGGCCGCATCCTCTACGGCAAGTACTGGGGCTTCTGCGCCTGCAGCTCTCAAAGCTGCTGCGTCGGTTCGGCAGGCGGGAAATCCTCACCGCCCGGCGCAGCTGGGATACGGCCGGATGCTCGTGGCCGCCTGGCACCTCAAGCGCCTTGGCGGGGGGGCGTCCGCCGCCATCTTCGAGGCGCCGCCGAGTATCGAACGGGCCATCTGGAGGCTCGAGCGGTTGCCCGAGGACTTGCCCGAACGCAACGAGACTCTGTTTCGCGCCCGGGTGACGATGGCGATTTGCAGGTTCGACCTCGACGACCACGTCGGCGCGGCAGACGCGCTGCGGACGGCCGAGCAGGCTGACCCCGCCAAGGCAAAGCTGGATGCGGAGTTCCTGATGGCCGGCGGCCTCCTGGAGGATCGGGAGGTCCCCGCCTTGCGCCTGCTCGCGAGCGCTGTCGAGCGAGATCCGTCGCTGGCCCGCGCGAGGTACGAACACGCGAGGCTGCACGAGCGGCTGCTTCGCAAACGGGAGGTCTTCGAGCCGGCCGTGGCGAACGCCGTCGACGAGGAGTACGCGTCGGTCCTGGCGATCGATCCCGCGAACGTCTCAGCCTGGGCGAATCGCGCCTACGTCGCCTGGCTGCTGTCCTCCGCGGACCCCGGCGAGGAACTGGATTCCAGCGAGACGCCGAGCTGGCGGCGCCGGGCGGTCTCGTCGTTGAAGGCGGGGCGCGAGTACAAGGACGTCCGCGCCGAGACGATGGTGGGTGAGCTGGACTGGAACCTGGCGCGGGTGGCCGCCGAGGAGGTCGCTTCTCCCACGCTTATTTCCACTACCTGCAGGCGGTGTCGGCGATGATCGCGAAGCCGGCCCTGGGGTTCGTCGGCTATTTCATCAGCGACGCGAACGAGGTCCTGGTCGCGCGATTCGACGCGTACGAGCAGCGGGTCACAACTCTCGCCGAGGCCGCGACAGGGGAAGACGGGGGCAGGCAAGACCGGCTGATCAGGTCAGTCCGGGCGTTCGCGCTCAACGATTGCGCCATGGCCCATTTCGAATACGCCCACGGCACCGGAAGGTGGAGCGGCTGAAGCGGGCGCGCAAGCTGCTGGTCGAGGCGACCGAGTGCAACCCTCACTTCGCCCTGCCCAAGTACAACCTGGCCAAGCTGTGCCTGGGACAGGCGCTGCGCACGGACCTGAAGCCCAAGAAGCGGAGGCGAACGCGTTGGAAGCACTGCGCGCGCCGAAGAGGCGGTCGAAATCGAGCCGGAGTGGGTTCTCGCCCGGCTGCGGATGTTCGATGTCGAGCTGCAGCTGGCGAAGCACGCTGAGGATCTGTTCCCACCCGAGCAGAGCGAAGCGATGCCGGCACCCGTTCCCGAGCGCTGGCTGCGACCACTGTTTCCCCACCGCGCGTTTCGCGACGGCAGTGAACCGGCGGCAAGATCGACGCCAGCGGCGACCACCTGGAATCGCTGCTGGCGGATCGAGAGCCAACTGCGCAGTGAATTCGACAAGCCCAGGTGTCGCCCTCGCCCGCTGGGCCCGTCTGATGCTGCCCGGTCACCCCGCCCGCGCAGCGAAGCTCTGCCGCAAGATCGAAGATGATTTCTATCCCCGCTGGCCCACCACCTCAAGATCCGCAACGAAGCCGCGGAGGCCCTGCTCCCCGCAGCACGCGAAGGAGCTGCCGACCTCCGCTCGAGCAGCGGAGTTCCTCAACCTGCGGCCCCCGGCCGCCCTAGAGTTGGAGCCGTTGCCCATGACCCGCCGCTCACCCCGCTCGCCACCGCGGTGCTCCGCGTCGGCCCCCCGAGCGGGTGCTCGCGGTCGAATGCGGCGAGGGCGAGGCGGCGCTCTTCCTCGCGCGCGAGTTTCCGCTCGCCCGCGTCCGTGGCGTCGACCGCTCGCGCGGCCGCGGTGCGGCGGGCCGCGGCCCGCGTCGGGCTCGACCCCGAGGGCCGGGTCGCCTTCAAGCAGGGACGACCCGGGTCCCTCCCCTTTCCCGACTCCCAGTTCGACCTGCTCGCCAGCGTCGACGCCCGGCCCGACCCCGCGGAGGCGGCGCGGGTGCTGCGCCCGGGCGGTTGCCTGGTGCTCGCCTACACGCGCCCCGGGCGAGCCCCGGGCCGGGCGGCCGGCTGGCTGCTGCGGCGGCGCCTGGCGCGGGCCGGGTTCGACCCGCCGGAGTCGGCGGCGGCCGGCGAGGGCAGCTTCTCGCTCGCCCGCCTGTCCACTGCCGCCGACGACGTTTAGGCTGCAAATCGCATGGAGACCCGGGGAATGCCGCTGACGCTGCTGGTCAACCCGCACTCTGCCGGCGGCAGGGCGCTGAGGCACCTGCCGCGGGTCGAGGCCGCGCTCGACGCTCGCCGCGCCGATTTCCGGGTGCAGCGGACCAAGAGCCTCGAGCACGGAGTCGAGGCGGCGCTGCGCGCGGTCGACGGCGACGAGGTGCCGGTGGTGATGAGCGGCGACGGCCTGCTCGGCGCGATCGGCGGCGCGATGGCGGGCGCCGAGACGCCGGTCGGCCTGATCCCCTGCGGCCGCGGCAACGACCTCGCCCGTGTGCTCGGCATCCCCGACGAGCCCGAGGCGGCGCTGGAGGTGGTGCTGGCCGGCCGCAGCCGCCGGATCGACGTCGGCGAGGCCAACGGCAGGCGCTTCCTCGGCATCGCCAGCGTCGGCTTCGACTCGGTCGCCAACGAGCGCGCCAACCGCACCCGCCTGCTGCGCGGCAACCTCGTCTACGCCTACGCGGCGGTCGTCACCCTGCTCGGCTGGAAGCCGGCCCGGTTCACGATCCAGGCAGGCGAGGAGCGCCGGCGGCTCAGCGGCTATTCGGTCTCGGTCGCCAACAACAGCGCCTACGGCGGCGGCATGTTCGTCGCCCCGGATGCCGAGCTCGACGACGGCGAGTTCGACGTCGTCCTGGTCGGCGAGATGGGCAAGCTGCACGCCCTGGTTAACCTGCCGAAGGTGTTCAAGGGCACCCACGTCGAGGAGGACGCGGTCAGCGTCTTCCGCGCCCCGCGCCTCGAGCTCAGCGCCAGCCGGCCGTTTCCCGTCTACGCCGACGGCGAGCACCTCACCGACCTGCCGGTCTCGCTGCGGGTGCTGCCGCGGGCGCTGAGCGTGCTGGCCCCCGACCGGGCCGAGGCTTGAGCCCCGCCGCTCCGGCCGAGCCCCGCAGCGGGCCGCTGTTCGGCGCCAAGCGGGCGCTGGCGCGGGCGGTCGGCGCCGCCAGCCGCGCCAGCGGCCGCGGCGGCGGCACGACGCTGCCGGGACGGGTGCTGCTGCGGCTCGAGCCCGAAGCGATCGCCCGCCTCGGCGCCGGCCTGCGCGGCGGGGCGACGATCGTCAGCGCCACCAACGGCAAGACGACGACGGCCGGGATGATCGCCGCCGCGCTCGCCGCCGACGGCCGCCGGCCGGTCCACAACCGGGCCGGCTCGAACATGACCTGGGGAGTCGCCACGGCGCTGCTCGAGCAGCGCGGCGAGGAGGGCCTGTTCGAGGTCGACGAGGCCTGGCTGCCGCGGGTCACCGAGCAGCTGCAGCCGCGGCTGATCGTGCTCGGCAACCTCTTCCGCGACCAGCTCGACCGCTACGGCGAGATGGAGGCGCTGGCCGACGAGTGGGCGCAGACGGTCGCCGCCCGCGCCGGCGCCACCGCCTTCGCGCTCAACGCCGACGACCCGCTGGTCGCCGACCTCGGCCGCGACGAGGCCGAGCGCCCGCGCGAGGGCGTCACCTACTTCGGCATCGACGACCACTCGCAGGCGCTGCCGGCGCTGCAGCACGCCTTCGACGCCAAGCACTGCCGCCGCTGCGGTCACCCCTACGCCTACGAGGTCGCCTTCGTCGGCCACCTGGGCCACTACTCGTGCCCCAACTGCGGCGCGCAGCGGCCCCGCCCCGACGTCGCCGCGACCCGGATCGAGCTGCTCGGGATGGAGGGCTCGCGCTCGACCGTGCGCGTCCCGGGCGGCGAGATCGAGCTGCGCCTCCCCCTCCCCGGCCTCTACAACGTCTACAACGCGCTGGCGGCGGTGGCCGCGGCGCTGCGCCTCGGCGTCGCGCCGGAGCGGATCGCGACCGCGCTGGGCGAGATGCGCGCCGCCTTCGGCCGGGTCGAGACGATCGAGGTCGGCGGCGTCGCGGTCTCGATCCTGCTGATCAAGAACCCGGCCGGCGCCAACGAGGTCCTGCGCACGCTGGGCCTGGAGGCCGAGCGGGAGCCGATCGACCTCTGGATCGCGCTCAACGACCGGATCGCCGACGGCCGCGACGTCTCCTGGGTCTGGGACGCCGATTTCGAGCTGCTCGCCGGCCGGGTGCGGCGGGTGGTCTGCGCCGGGACGCGGGCGCCGGAGATGGCGCTGCGGCTGAAGTACGCCGGCTGGCCGGTCGACTCGATCGAGGTCGAGCCGGCGATCGAGGGCTCGCTCGACCGCGCCGTCGCCGCCAGCCGCGCTCCGGCCGGCGACGATGTCGAAGTTGTGCGGGCTATGGGCCGTACAAGGTCTGCAGCGGCGAGCGCGCCCCCGCGGCTGTTCGCGCTGCCGACCTACACGGCGCTGCTCGAGCTGCGCAAGCTGCTCGCCGACCGCGGCCTGGCGAAGGAGTTCTGGCGGTGAGCGGCGCGCACGACGCGGAGGCGGTCTGGCACGACGTCGAGTGCGGATCCTACGCCGCCGACCTGCCGCTCTGGGAGGAGCTGGCGGCGGCGGCCGGCGGCGAGGTGCTCGACCTCGGCTGCGGCACCGGCCGCGTCGCCCTCCACCTCGCCCGCCGCGGTCACCGCGTCGTCGGGGTCGACCTCGAGCCGGCCTTCCTGGCGGCGTTGCGCGAGCGCGCCGCGGGGCTCCCGGTCGAGACCGTCCACGCCGACGCCCGCGAGTTCGGGCTCGGCCGCCGGGTGCCGCTGGCGCTGGCGCCGATGCAGACCCTGCAGCTGCTCGACGACGCCGCCGACCGCGCCGCCTGCCTGCGCCGCGTCGCCGACCACCTCGAGCCCGGCGGGCGCTTCGCCGCCTCGATCCTCGAGGAGATGCCCGAGCCCGACGGGGCGCCGCCGCCGCTTCCCGACGTGCGCGAGGTCGAAGGCTGGGTCTATTCGAGCCTCGCGGTCGAGGCCGCGGTCGGCCCCGGCGAAGTCGTCGTCCACCGCCTGCGCCAGACCGTCTCCCCGGCTGGCGAGCTGCGCGAAGAGCCGAACCGGATCCGGATCACGACCTTTCCGGCGGCGCAGCTCGAGGAGGAGGGCGCGGCGGCCGGCCTGATCCCGGTCGAGCGCCGCACGATCGACCCGACCGAGATCCACGTCGGCGCCACCGTCGTCGTCCTCGGCAAGGATGGCTGAGATGGAGCTGCGCGTCCTCAGCCTCTATCCGGAGCAGATGAACATCTACGCTGACCGCGGCAACATCGTCTTCCTGCGGCGGCGCTGCGAGTGGCGCGGGATCGAGTTCTCCCACGCGGGGGCCGGCGTCGGCGAGGCGGTCGACCCCGGCGCCGCCGACCTCTTCTACATCGGCGGCGGCCAGGACCGCGACCAGCGCATGGTCGCCGCCGACCTGGTCGCCGGCAAGCGCGAGGCGCTGGCGGCGGCGGTCGCCGACGGCGCCGCGCTGCTCGCCGTCTGCGGCGGCTACCAGCTGCTCGGCCACAGCTACCAGCTGGGCGAGGAGAAGCTGCCCGGCCTCGGCCTCGCCGACCTCGAGACCGTGCGCGAGCCCGGCCCGCGGCTGATCGGCAACGTCGCGATCGAGGCCGACCTGGGCGGCGGCCCGCGGGTCCTCGCCGGCTTCGAGAACCACGGCGGCCGTACCTACCTCGGCCCCGGCGCCGAGCCGCTCGGCCGGGTGCTCGAGGGCCACGGCAACAACGGCCGCGACGGCCTCGAGGGCGTCCGCCGCGACAACCTGATCGGCACCTACCTGCACGGGCCGCTGCTGCCGAAGAACGCCTGGCTCGCCGACCACCTGATCGGCCTGGCGCTCGAGCGCCGCTACGGCTCCCGCCCGGAGCTCGGCCCGCTCGACGACGCGCTCGAGTCCGCCGCCCACGCCAGCGCCCGCGCCGCCGCCGGCGTCTAACCGGCCTCCGATCGAAGTTGGTCGGCCACAGGGCGACCAACTTCGATGTGATGCCCCGCGTCGCCGTGGGCGTAGCGGCCGCCGCGCAGCAGCGAGGCGGCCGCGGCGATCAGGCAGGCGACGATCGCGAAGGCGAAGGCGGTGTCGAGGCCCTTGCTGAACGGGCCCGCGATCAGGTGCGGGAAGAAGGCGCGGCCGGTGAGGGCGGCGTGCGCGTGCGCCGAGACCCCGGCCAACGCTTCGGCCCCGACCAGGTGCTGGACCGGGTTGTAGCCGAGGAAGGCGGCGAAGAGGACCGAGATCGGCGGCGTCTGGCCGGCGTGGCGGGCGGCGGCCGGGGCGACCCCGTGCGCTTCCAGGCCGCCGCCCAGCGCCGCCGGCAGCGAGGCGGCGAGGCCGAGGATCAGCAGCGTGAAGAAGATCCCGATCGAGATCACCTGGGCGGAGTTCTGGAAGGTCTGGTTCATGCCGCCGCCGGCGCCGCGGTCGCCGGGCGGCAGGCTGTTCATCACCGCCGCCCGGTTGGGCGAGGCGAACATCCCCATCGCGACCCCGTTGAAGAGCAGGACCGCGGCGAAGGCCGGGTAGGCGAAGTCGATCGGCAGCAGGGTGAGGAGGAAGAAGCCGAGCGCCGCCGCCAGCATCCCGCCGGTGGCGAAGGGCCGCGCCCCGAAGCGGTCGGAGAGGACGCCCGAGAGGGGCCCGGCGAGGAGCAGGCCGATGGTCAGCGGCAGCATGTAGATCCCCGCCCAGAGCGGCGCTTCGGTGTAGTCGTAGCCGTGCAGGGGCAGCCAGATCCCCTGCAGCCAGATGATCAGCATGAACATCAGGCCACCGCGGGCGACGGCGGCGAGGAAGGTCGAGAGGGTGCCGAAGGTGAAGGCGCGGATCCGGAACAGCGGCAGCCGGAACATCGGCTCCGCCACCCGCCGCTCGATCGCGAAGAAGGCGAGCAGCGAGGCTGCCGAGCCGGCGAGCAGCGCCAGCACCTGGGGGCTCCCCCACCCGGTCGGCGCGCCGCCGTAGGGGCGGATCCCGTAGGTGACGGCGACCATCGCGAGGACGAGGGCGAGGGCGAAGGTGACGTTGCCCCACCAGTCGATCCGCGCGTGCCGCGGCGTGCTCAGCTCGTGCAGCCTGAGGTAGGCCCAGACCGTGCCGAACAGCCCGACCGGGACCGAGACCAGGAAGACCAGCCGCCACTCGACCGGCGCCAGCAGGCCGCCGAGCACGAGGCCGACGAAGAGGCCGCTGACGCCGACGATGTTGTTGATCCCGAGCGCCATCCCGCGCTGGTGGGCGGGGAAGGCGTCGGTCAGGATCGCGGCCGAGTTGGCGAGCAGGCAGGCGCCGCCCACCCCCTGGACGAGGCGGAAGATCACCAGGTACAGGGCCCCGGCCTGCCCCGTCATCCAGTCGACCGCCAGCAGCAGCGAGGCAACCGTGTAGATGACGAAGCCGAGGTTGTAGATCCGCACCCGCCCGTAGATGTCGCCGAGGCGCCCGAGGCTGACGATGAGGACGCTGGTGACGACCAGGTAGCCGAGGATCATCCACAGCAGGTAGAAGCTGTTGCCGGGCACGAGCGGGTCGAGGTGGATCCCGCGGAAGATGTCCGGCATCGCGATCAGGGTGATCGACGCGTCGAGCGTCGCCAGCAGGATCGCCAGGGTCGTGTTGGAGAGGACGACCCACTTGTAGCGATCCGCCGCGACTGCCATCGGGCCGGATATTACACAGGCAAACTGTGTAGTTCACCTGCATACCGCACTATAATCCGGCCATGCCGACGCAGACCGACATCGCCCCGTTGGCGAGCGAGCTGCGGGTGGTCCTCGGCCAACTCGTGCGCCGCCTGCGCGCCGAGCACCGCTTCCCGATCTCCCACGGCGCGGTCCTTGGCCGCCTCGACCGCGAGGGACCGCAGAGCGTCAGCGACCTCGCCCTCGCCGAGCGGGTGCGGCCGCAGTCGATGGCGCAGACGGTCGGCGACCTCGAGTCCGACGACCTGGTCGAGCGCAACCCGGACCCGGCGGACGGCCGCCGCGCCCTGGTCAGCCTCACCGAGTCCGGCCGCAAGGCGCTGGACGCCGACCGCGCCAACCGCGAGGGTTGGCTGGTGCGGGCGATCGAAGAACTACCCGCCGAGGACCAGGAAACGGTCGGCCGGGCGATCGTGCTGCTGCGCCGCCTCGCCGACTCCGGCCGCTGAGGGGTGGCTGGCAAGGAAGCAGGGAGCGCCGTGTGCTCTGCACACAAGCG
Organism: uncultured Actinomycetes bacterium; assembly: GCA_963810455.1. GTDB lineage: Bacteria > Actinomycetota > Thermoleophilia > Solirubrobacterales > 70-9 > VAYN01. The sequence goes on along the minus strand of CAWEOH010000052.1, from coordinate 24,500 downwards.
ACCGATGACGCCGCCAGGCGCCGCTCAGCGGCCGGAGCTGCCGAAGCCGCCCTCGCCGCGGGCGGAGTCCGAGAGCTCGGCCACCTCGACCGGCTCGGCCGGCGCGACGGCGACGACCAGCAGCTGCGCGATCCGGTCGCCCGGTTCGACCCGGAAGATCTCGGCCGGGTCGGTGTTGAGCAGCAGCACCCGCACTTCGCCGCGGTAGCCGGAGTCGATCAGGCCCGGGCTGTTGACCAGCGAGATCCCGTGCTCGCGGGCGAGCCCGGAGCGCGGCAGGACGAGCCCGGCGTGACCGGCCGGGATCTCGACCGCGACCCCGGTGCCGATGCTCCACCTCTCCCCCGGCCCGACGTGCGCCGGCTCGCAGGCGTAGAGGTCGAGCCCGGCGTCGCCGTCGTGGGCGCGGGTCGGCAGTGTCGCCGCCTCGTTCAGCTTGGTCAGGGCCAGCTCCACGGGCGGCAGCCTAGAGGACCGGGCCGTTGTCAGGCGACCGCCAGGTCGTCGAAGCGGTGGAGCTCGGCCGAGGGGACCTTGGCGTGGACGAGGACGCCGTCCTCACGGTCGGTGCGCTCGAGGTCGCCGGCCAGCTCGTGCAGCTCGTGCAGGCGGCCGCCCTCGCTGTAGGGGATCAGCAGCTCGACCTCGGTCAGCGTCTCGGCGAAGGCGGCCTCGACCCGCTCGCGCAGCTCGTCGAGCCCGTCGCCGTCGAGGGCGGAGACGAGGACCGCCCCCGGGTGGGCGAGGCGCGCTTCGCGGCGCTCGTCCTCGTCCAGCAGGTCCGCCTTGTTGAGGGCGAGCAGCCGCGGCTTCTCGCCGGCGCCGATCTCCTCCAGCACCTCGTCGACGGCGGCGATGTCGGCGAAGCGCCGCTCCTCGCTCTCGGAGGCGTCGACGACGTGGACGATCAGGTCGGCGAGGACCGTCTCCTCGAGGGTCGCCTTGAACGCCTCGACCAGCTGGTGGGGGAGCTTCTCGATGAAGCCGACGGTGTCGGTCAGCAGGTAGTCGCGGCCGGAGAGCTCGAGGCTGCGGGTGGTCGGGTCGAGGGTGTGGAAGAGGCGGTCGGCGGCGCCGACTTCGGCCCCGGTCAGCGCGTTCAGCAGCGTCGACTTGCCGGCGTTGGTGTAGCCGGCGAGGGCGACCCGCGGCAGCGAGGAGCGTTCGCGACGGGCCCGCATCACGCCGCGGTTGCGCTCGAGCCGGCCGAGGCGGCGACGCAGCGCGGAGATCCGGTCGCGGGCGAGGCGGCGGTCGGTCTCGATCTGGCTCTCGCCCGGGCCCCTGGTGCCGATGCCGCCGTCCATGCGGCCGGCACCGAGGCGCTCGAGGTGGGTCCAGAGGCCGCGCATGCGGGCCATGTTGTATTCGAGCTGGGCCAGCTCGACCTGCAGCTTGCCCTCGGCCGAGTGGGCGTGGTCGGCGAAGATGTCGAGGATGACGGCGGTGCGGTCGATCACCGGCACGCCCAGCGCCGCCTCCAGGTTGCGCTCCTGGCGCGGCGCCAGCTCGTCGTCGCAGGCGACGAGGTTGGCGTCGCAGGTCTTGATCTCGGCCTTCAGCTCCTCCAGCCGTCCCCGACCGAAGTACCGGTCGGGGTCCGGCTCCTGCCGCTGCTGGGTCGCGGTCCCGGCGGTGGCGACGCCGGCGGTTCGCAGCAGCTCCTTCAGCTCGGCCAGCGGCTCGCCCTCCTCGCGACCGTCGACGATCCCGATCGCCAGTGCCCGCTGCCGCGCCCGCGGGTTGGTCACCCCAGCGCCGTTTCCGCGTACCGCGCTGTAGCGGGATTCCGTCCTGCGGCCGTTTCTCGAACGTTGCACTCAACCTAATTCTAAGCAACGCCCCGGCCGGTCACCGCGCGGTTGCCTTGTTGCGCCGAACACAACAAAGGAACCGCGCAAACGGGGTAGGGTTGGAGGCCGTGAAGGTCTTCGTCACGGGAGGAACGGGGTTCATCGGCGGCGCCGTGGTGCGCCAGCTCCGCGCCCGCGGCGACGAGGTCGTCTGCCTCGTCCGCAACCCCGAGAAGGGCAAGGCCGTCGCCGATCTGGGCTGCGAGATCGCCGCCGGAGACCTCTCCGACGAAGGCGCGATCCGCGCCGGGATGGCCGGCTGCGACGCCGTGATCCACGCCGCGGCGATCTACGAGGTCGGGATCCCGGCCTCCGAGCGCGCGGCGATGAAGGAGGCCAACGTCGGCGGCACCGAACGGGTGCTGGGAGCGGCGCTGGAGGCGAAGATCCCGAAGGTCGTCTACGTCTCGACCGTCGGCGTCTTCGGCAACACGCACGGCAAGGTGGTCGACGAGACCTACGAGCACCCCGCCAAGGAGTTCACCTCCTGCTACGAGCAGACCAAGTGGGAAGCCCACCAGGTCGCGAAGCGGCTGATCGGCGAGGGACTGCCCTGCGTGATCATGCAGCCGGGGGGCGTCTACGGTCCCGGCGACACCTCCTCGATCGCGGTGATGCTCGACGAATTCCTGCGCGGGAAAATGATCGCGATCCCGTTCCCGGATCTCGGCATCTGCCTCGCCCACGTCGAGGACATCGCGGCCGGCATCCTGCTCGGGCTCGACAAGGGGCGCCCCGGTGAGGCCTACGTGATCAGCGGCCCGGTGACGACGGTCCGCGAGGCGATCGGCGTCGTCGCCGACGTCTCGGGCAAGAAGGCGCCGAAGCGCACCCTGCCGACCGGCCTGCTCAAGGCGCTGACCCCGATCGGTCCCCTGGTCGGCAAGATGATGGGGCAGCCGCCGAACCTGCGCGAGCTGATCTCCTCTGCCGACGGGGTCACCTTCTGGGCCAACTACGACAAGGCCAAGGCCGAGCTGGGCTACGAGCCGCGCGGGCTCGAGCAGGGGCTGCGCGAAACGCTGGAAGCCGAAGGCCGCGTCCCGGCCGCGGCCGCCTGAGCCCGGCGGCCGGCCCCGCTGCCTCAATAAGCTGCCCGCCGTGCGCGCCATCGACGTCCGCCACCTCGGCCGCCCCCACGTGATCTGCTGCTGGGAGGTCGACGGGATGCTGGTCGATCCCGGCCCGGAGTCCTCGCTGCCGAACCTGATCGCGGAGCTCGGCGAGGAGCAGCCGCGGGCGGTGCTGCTGACCCACATCCACCTCGACCACGCGGCCGCGACCGGCGCGATGGTCGAGCGCTGGCCTGACCTCGAGGTCTACGTGCACGAGCGCGGCGCGCCGCACCTGATCGACCCCTCGAAGCTGCTCGCCAGCGCCGGCCGCCTCTACGGCGACAAGCTGGAGTACCTCTGGGGGCGGATCCTGCCGGTGCCCGAGGAGAACGTGACCGTGCTGAGCGGCGGCGAGACGGTGCTGGGGATGCGCGTCGCCTACACGCCGGGCCACGCCTCCCACCACGTCTGCTACCTGCACGAGGAGAGCGGCACCGCCTTCTGCGGCGACGTCGCCGCCTGCCGCATCCCTCCCTCGAAGCTGGTCATGCCCCCCACCCCGCCGCCCGACATCGACGTCGAGGCCTGGCTCGACTCGATCGCCACCGTCGAAGGCTGGGACCCGCAACTCTTGGCGCTCACCCACTTCGGCCCGGTCGCCGACCCGGCCAAGCACCTGGCGATCGTCCGCGAGAAGCTCCGCCAGGAGGCCGACCTCGCGCGCGAGATGTCGGCCGAGGACTACGAGGCGGACCTGCAGCGCCGCGTCCGCGCCCAGCTGGCGGCGGAAGGTCACGGCAAGGAGACCGTCGCCGAGCTGCTGCAGGCGGTTCCCACCGCCTACCAGTACGGCGGCCTGGACCGCTACTGGCGCAAGCGCGCCGAGCGCGAAGCGGCTTAGACCTGCGGCGGGACCTGCGCCGCTCAGCGCAGGTGGGAGCGCATCCGCTCGACCGCCTCTTCGATCCGCTCGTCGGGCGTCGTCAGCGAGATCCGGAAGAAGCCCTCGCCGCTCGGCCCGTACATCGAGCCGGGCGAGATCACGACCGCGGCCTCCTCGAGCACGGTCTCGCAGAAGGAGGTCGAGGTGTGGCCCTCGGGGACCGGCGCCCAGACGTAGATCGTCCCCTTCGGGGCGCTGACCTCGACCCCGATCTCGCGCAGGGCGGAGACGACGAGGTCGCGGCGACGTGTGTACGTCTCGTTCATCCGCTGCAGCGGCCCGGTCGGGCCCTGCAGCGCCGCGGCGCCGGCCAGCTGGACCGCCTCGAACAGGCCGGAGTCGATGTTGGTCTTCAGCCGCCAGTAGGTCTGGACGGCGTCGGGGTTGCCGAGGATCGCGGCGCAGCGCCAGCCGGTCATGTTGTAGCCCTTGGAGAGCGAGAAGACCTCGACGCCGACCTCCTTGGCGCCGGGGGTGGCGAGGAAGCTCGGCGCGACGTAGCCGTCGTAGGTCGTCTCCGAGTAGGCGTTGTCGTGGACGACGAGGATCTCGTGCTCGCGGGCGAAGGAGACGACGAGGTCGAAGAAGCCCTCGGGGACGACGGCGCCGGTCGGGTTGTTCGGGTAGTTGACGAACATCAGCCGCGCCTGCCTGGCGACGTCGCCGGGGATCGCGCTGAGGTCCGGGGCGAAGCCGAGCTCGGGCACCAGCGGCAGCAGGTGGGCCTCGGCGCCAGCGAGGATCGGGCCGGCGGTGTAGACGGGGTAGCCGGGGTCGGAGGCGAGGGCGACGCCGCCCGGGTCAAGGAAGGCGAAGCAGAGGTTGTAGATGCACTCCTTGGCGCCGATCGCCGGGATCACCTCGCTCGCCGGGTCGATCTCGACGCCGAAGCGGCGGTCGTAGAAGTCGGCGAAGGCCTGGCGGAACTCCTCGCGCCCGCGGTTGCTCGGGTACTGGTGAGTGGAGGGGTCGGCGACCGCCTCCTGCATCGCCTTGACGACGTAGGGGTAGGTCGGCTCGTCGGGATCGCCGATCCCGAGGCTGATCACGTCGATGCCGGCGGCGCGCTTGTCGGCGATCTGCTGCTCGAGTTCCTGGAACTTGTACGGCGGGATTGCTTCCAGGCGCTTGGCGGGGTCGGCGATGCCCATGCGGCGACGCAGCCTAGTCGGCGAGGGCCGCGAGTGCGTTGAGCATCTCCGGCGAGAGATCGCCGGCGCAAATCGGCTCGGCCCACCCGGTCAGCCGCACGGCGAGGTCCTCGCCGATCTCGACCTCCAGCTCGCCGCCTTCGAGCTCGACCGTGATCGGGCTGGGGGCGCCACGCAGGAAGGCGGTGACGGCGGCGCCCGAGGCGCCGGTGCCGGAGGAGAGCGTCTCCCCCACCCCGCGCTCGAAGATCCGCGCCCGCACCCGGCTGCCGTCGATCGCCAGGAAGGAGACGTTGGTGCGGTTGGGGAACAGCGCGTGTCCTTCGATCGGCGGCCCGATCTCGCCCAGGTCGAGCGAGTCGAGCTCGTCGCCGACGACGATCGCGCACTGCGGGTTGCCGATCGAGACGTGCTGGAACTCCCACTCGCGGCCGGCGGCGGCGAGCGCGCCGCGGCCGTCCCCGGGGCCGGAGGGGAAGTCCTTGGAGGCGGTCGCGGCGCGGCCCATCTCGACGCTGCAGGTCAGCTCGCCGGTGATCGTCGGCGTGATCGGGCCGGCGACGGTCTTGATCGTGAACACGTCCTCGTCGGTCCAGCCGTGGCGGCGCAGGTAGAGGATCGCCTCGCGGGCGCCGTTGCCGGAGAGCTCGGCCTCGGAGCCGTCCGGGTTGAAGATCCGCAGCTCGGCGACGAAGCCCGGGTCGTCGCTGTGCGAGAGCAGGAGGACGCCGTCGGACCCGATCCCGAAGTGCGCGTCGCAGAGCCGCCGCACCCGCCCCGGGGTCAGCTCCCAAGGGAGCTCCTCCGCCTCGACGATCACGTAGTCGTTGCCCAGCGCCTGCCACTTCTCGAATCGCACGAGCCGCACCCTACCCGGCGATGCGACGGGCGGTCTCGGCGTCGGTGAGGGCGGTGCGGTCGATGCGGTGCAGGTTGGGGATCTTGCGCAGCCAGGTCAGCTGGCGGCGAGCGTAGTTGCGCGAGCGCTTCTTCATCGTCTCGACGTCGCCGGCGAGCAGCTCGTCGAAGCCGAGCGCCTTGCGCGCGGTGCGGCCGGGGCCGAGGGCGGCGGCGCGGCGCGCCTCCTCCGCGCCGCCGCCGGCGACGATCGCCTCGACCCGGGCGTCGATCCGCTCGTAGAGGCGGGGGCGGTCCATCTCGAGGCCGAAGAGGAGCGACGGGTGGCGCGTCTCGGGCGACCACAGCTCCGAGTCCTCCGATTCGGCCGGCACCTTACGCAGCGAGAGCTCGGCCAGCGCCGCCCGCAGGTAGAGCCCCGTCCCCCCGACCACGATCGGCGTCCGGCCCGCCGCCAGCGCGGCGTCGATCTCGGCGTGCGCCAGCGGCATGTAGTCGCCGACCGAGAAGTCCTGGGTCACCGGGACGAAGCCGAGCAGCCGGTGCTCGAGCCGGGCCCGCTCCGCGGCGCTGGCGGCGCCGGTGAGGACCGGCAGGCCCTCGTAGACCTGCAGCGCGTCGCAGTTGACCGCGACCGGGTCCTCGCCCCGCGCCCGGAGCAGCTCGGCGAGCTCGATCGCGACGCCGGTCTTGCCGACGCCGGTCGGCCCGAAGATCGCGATCACGGGCATCGGGGCGGGCTTCAGAGAAGCGCGGACAGCGGCTTCGTCGCGACGCCGCTCAGCGTCTGCGAGGTGGCGGCGGCGATCTCGACCTCGACCAGCTCGCCGGGCGCCGCCTCGCCGTCGAAGTTGACCGCCTTGTTGTGGCGGGTGCGGCCGCGCAGGCGGGTCTCGTCGGTGCGGCTGGCGCCTTCGACCAGCACCTCCATCGTGCGGCCGACGAAGCGCTGCGCGCGCTCGTGGGCGCGGCGCTGGACCGCCTCGACCAGCCGTTCCATCCGCTCGACCTTGACCGGGTGCGGCACCTGCTCGCCCATCGTCGCCGCCTCGGTCTCGCGCCGCGGCGAGAAGACGAAGGTGAAGGCGCCGTCGTAGCCGACCTCCTCGACCACCTCGAGGGTCTGCGCGAAGTCGGCCTCGGTCTCGCCGGGGAAGCCGACGATGATGTCGGTGGTCAGCGCGCAGTCGGGGACGTGCTCGCGGATCAGCGCCACCCGGTCCATGTAGCGGCCGCGGTCGTAGGTGCGGCGCATCCGTTTGAGGATCGGGCTCGAGCCCGACTGCAGCGGCAGGTGGATGTGCTCGCAGAGCGCCGGCAGCTCAGCGTGGGCGCGGACCACGTCCTCCTTCATGTCCTTCGGGTGCGGGCTGGTGTACCGGATCCGCTCGATCCCGGGGACCGCGTCGACTCGGCCGAGCAGCTCGGCGAACCCGATCCGCGCCTGCTTCGGCAGATCGCGGCCGTAGGAGTTGACGTTCTGACCCAGCAGCGTCACCTCGCGGACCCCGTCGGCGGCGAGCGCCTCGGCCTCGGCGACGAGCTCGGCCGGGTCGCGGCTCACCTCGCGGCCCCTGGTCGAGGGGACGATGCAGTACGAGCAGCGGCAGTTGCAGCCCTGCGAGATCTGCAGCCAGCCCTGGAACTGACGCTCGCGCCGCGCCGGCAGGTGGCCGGAGAAGTCCTCGAACTCGAAGTAGCCCTGGGCGCTGAGCGAGTCGGAGTTGAGGAACTCGGCGAGCTTGTGGATCTGGCCGGGCCCGAAGGCGACGTCGACGAAGGGGAAGCGCTGGAAGACCTCGTCCTTGACCGATTGGGCCCAGCAGCCGCCGACGCCGACCACCCGCTCGGGGTCCTCCCCCTTCAGCCGCTTCGCCTCGCCGAGGTGAGCGATGAAGCGGCTGTCGGCCGACTCCCGGATCGAGCAGGTGTTGAAGAGGATCACGTCGGCCTCATCCCGCGCCGCCGCCTCCTCGTAGCCGAGCGAGGCGAGCATCCCCCGCATCCGCTCGGAATCGTGCACGTTCATCTGGCAGCCGAAGGTGGTCACGTGGAACTTCCTGGGCATGGATGGGAGGTTAACGGCGGACGTCGGGAGTGGCGGTGCCTGGAGGGCCTGCGCGGGGGCGAGCCAGCGCTCATGGGCCCAGCTCCCAGGCCCCAGCCCCCGCAAAGCCCCCGTCCCCCCAATCCCGTGGTTCCTTTTGGACCCATACGGTCCAAAAGGAACCACGACCCCGGAAGCCAGGCCGAGATCCCGATCCCGTGGTTCCCTTCGGACCCCGAGCGTCCATAAGGAACCACGCGATCGACGCTCTCGTCCCTTGGGAGCTTCGAGAGAGGGCGAGGCCTCGTCCCTCGGGAGCTTCTCGAGAGACGGGAGCCATGGTCCCTTGGGAGCTTTCCGAGAGACGGGGAGCGCCGGGACCCTGGAAGCTCTGGCCCAGGGCTCGCTCGGCGGCGCCTGCTCAGGTCGCGAAGCTCGGGGCCGATCCCGTTGGGAGGGGTGGGGTGACCCTCTGACGAAGGCTATGCGCGGCCGTTGAGCCCTCGCCCCGGCCCCAGCTGCGCGACGGTCTTCGGCAGAGGGTCACCCCACCCCTCCGGACAGACCCCCGTCCCTCGCCGTGCCTCGCCGCGCCCGCGAGCCCCGGGCCGCTACTTGCCTTCGCCCGCCGGCGAATTCACGTAGATGAATTCGACCAGGTCGGCAAGTTCTTTCTTGGTGAGCAGTTCGCCGAAGTTGGTCGGCATGATGCCGCCGGAATAGCCTTCGGCGATCTCGGCTTCGGGATCGACGATCATTTCTTCGATCCCTTCCTTGTCGTCGTCGGTCGCCAGCGATTCGTTCAGGTTGGGACCGACCGCGCCCGTCGTGCCAGCGGCGGCGAAGGTGTGACAGGAGCCGCAGTTGGCGTCGCTGAAGACCTGTTTGCCCGCTTCCGCGTCGCCGGCTCCGCCAGCGCCGGCTTCCTCGCCTTCTTCGGTGCCCGCTTCCTCGGCTTCCTCTTCTTCGCCGCCGGCACCTTCTTCGCTGCCCGCTTCCTGCTTTTCCAGCTTTTCGGCCTCTTCTTCGTAGGGGCCGCTGCTGGTCTCTTTTTCGATTCTTTCGTTCGCCTTGCTGTACTCGTCGCCCCGCGCCTTGTCCTCGTCCTTGGCGTGGAGCACGGCGAAGGTGGCGGCGGCGCCGGCGAGAACGACGAACCAGACCACCACGATCGGCATCGCTTTGCCGGGGAATCCCTCGACTTTCAGGCCGATGAAGCTGATGCCCACGGCCGAGACGGCCAGGGCGATGCCGAATATGAAGAAGATCGTTTCGTTGCTCATGCGGAAGCGGCGCGAATCCTATAGTCCGGACCGCCCGAGGCGCCGTCAGCGTCCCGGACGGCGCCGAAACGGCTTCCTAGGCGGCTTTGGCCTCCGCCACCGGCGGCGCAGCCTCGGCCTCGCCGGCCGGCGTCGCGCCGTCGCCATCGATCCCCAGAGCCGTGCGCACCTTGGTTTCGATCTCCTGCGCCAGCTCCGGGTTGTCGAGCAGGAACTGCTTGGCGTTGTTTCGCCCCTGGCCGAGCCTGGTCTCGCCGTAGGAGAAGAACGAGCCCGATTTCTGGACCAGGTCCTGTTCCATGCCGAAATCGAGCAGGCTGCCCTCGCGCGAGATGCCGACTCCGTACTCGATGTCGAACTCTGCCTGGCGGAACGGCGCCGCGACCTTGTTCTTGACGACTTTGACCCGGACCCGGTTGCCGACCGCCTCGGTCCCTTCCTTCAGGGTCTCGATGCGGCGGATGTCGAGCCGCTGCGAGGCGTAGAACTTGAGCGCCCGGCCGCCCGGCTGCGTCTCCGGCGAACCGAACTGGACGCCGACCTTTTCCCGGATCTGATTGGTGAAGATGCAGATCGTCTTGGTCCGGCTGAGGCTGCCGGCGAGTTTGCGCATCGCCTGCGACATCAGCCGCGCCTGCAGCCCGACCGTGGTGTCGCCGATCTGGCCGTCGAGCTCCGCTTTCGGGGTCAGTGCCGCGACCGAGTCGATCGCGACCACGTCGATCGCGCCGGAGGCGATCAGCCGGTCGGCGATCTGCAGCGCCTGCTCGCCGTAGTCGGGCTGGGAGACCAGCAGCTCGTCGGTGTCGACGCCGATCGCCCGCGCGTAGACCGGGTCGATCGCGTGCTCGGTGTCGATGAAGGCGCAGACGCCGCCGCGGTCCTGGGCCTCGGCGATGATGTGGCTCACAAGCGTCGTCTTGCCCGAGGACTCGGGGCCGAAGATCTCGACGATGCGGCCGCGGGGCACGCCGCCGATGCCGAGCGCCAGGTCGAGCGCCAGCGAGCCGGTCGGGATCGAGGGGACTTTGACCGTGCCCTGGTCGCCGAGCCGCATCAGCGCACCCTCGCCGAACTCCTTTTTGATGCCGCTGACGGTGCTCTCCAGCGCGGCGTCCTTCGCCTTGGCCTCCTTCGCGGAGACGTCGTTCAAGTTCGCTTTCCTGTCTGCCATCTGTTTCACCTCACTGCCGCCCTGCGCCGGGCAGCTCGACTTGGGCCAAGGGGCTGTACACGGCGCCCTGTGGCTGGAGTACGGAACGGTAGAGCGTCAATCGGACGCCATAGAAGGGCTCGGAGAGGTCCCGGGGCAGGGCTCCGGGGGGCCGCTCGACCGCCATCGGCCGGCGCGCGCCGCGCCCCTCGGGACGCACCCTGGCGACCGTCACGTGCGGCCAGAACGGCCGCTTCTCGGGCTTGTAGAGCCGCTCGGCCTCGAGCAACTCGCTGAGCTGCGCCTGGATCTGCTCGGCCCCCGGCGAGAGCGCCGGCAGCGCGAACACGCGCGCCCGCCGCAAGTTCGGTTTCGCGACCGGGTCGCCGAGCTCGACCAGCGGCGCCGGCGCGACGCACTCGCCCAGCACCGCCGCCACCCGCTCGGCGTCCTTCTCCGGCCGCCAGCCGAGAAAGGCGAGCGTCACGTGGAGCGACTCGGCCGGAACCGGCCGCAGCGCCGCGTCGGCCAGCTCGCCCCTCCCCCAGGCGGCGATCGCCGCCCGCACCCGCTCGGGCAGGTCGAGGGCGACGAACATCCGCGCCCGCGGGCTCTTCAGCCTCTCCTTGCTCATGGCCCTCACGCTACGGGGCCGCGACGCACCGGTTGCGCGCAGCGTGCGAATTCTCCCGCGCGAAACCCGCGCGAAACTCCTACAGAGGCGGCTCGGCGCCGCTGAGCAGGTTGCGCAGCAGGTGCATCCCGGCCAGTGCCGAGCGCTCGCGGACGTCGGCGCGTTTGCCGGGAATCGTCGGCTCGCGGGCGATCGCGGTGCCGTCGGCGAGGCGGGCGTGGAAGCAGACGTAGCCGACCGGCTTCTCCTCGGTCCCGCCGCCCGGGCCGGCGACGCCGGTGATCGCCACCGCGACGTCGGCGTCGAAGCGCCGCAGCGCCCCCCGCGCCATCGCCTCCGCGACCTCCGGCGAGACCGCGCCGTGCGCCTCGATCAGGTCCGGATCGACGCCGAGCAGCTCCGCCTTGGCCGCGTTCGAGTACGAGACGACGCCGCCGACGAAGTACTCCGAGGCCCCCGGCAGGTCGGTGATCCGGGCCGCCATCAGGCCGCCGGTGCACGACTCCGCCAGGGCCAGCCGCCGGCCCGCCAGCAGCTTCGCGACCTGTTCGTCGACCGTCGAGCCGTCGGTGCTGAAGGTCGCCCGCGGGTAGCGCTCGACCAGCCCGTCGCGCACCTGACCGGCGACCGCCGCCGCCTCGTCGCGGTAGCGGACGTCGATCTCCATCTCCCCGCGCCGCAGGCAGGTCGTGATCTCGACCGTGGCCAGCTCCACCCCGCCGGCCTCCATCTCGCGCAGGCTCTTGGCGATTTCCGACTCGGGAATGCCGAACATCCGCAGCGTGTAGGCGTGCAGCGGCGTCGAGCGCGCCAGCACCTCGCGGACCGGCGCCGTCGCCAGCGCCGCCGGCCACATCGGCTGCAGCTCGCGCGGCGGGCCGGGCAGCACGACCACGATCAGGTCGCCGGCCGGCACCACCAGCCCCGGAGCGGTCCCCTCCGGATCGAGCGCGATCGCCCCCTCGGGGACCATCGCCTGCTTGCGGTTGGCCTCGATCAGCGCCTCCTCGTCGGTCTTGAAGCGGCGGGCGAAGCGGCGCAGAATCTCGGCGATCTTCGCCAGCATCTCCTCGTCGAGGACCAGCTCGCGCCCGGCGAAGCGGCCGACGACCTCCGCGGTGAGGTCGTCGGCGGTCGGGCCGAGGCCGCCGCTGGTGACGATCAGGTCCATCCCCTCGGCGGCGAGGAAGCGCAGCCCCGCCTCGAGGTCCTCGGGGCGGTCGCCGACGATCAGGATGTGGGCGACCTCGACCCCGTGCGCGGCCAGCTGTTCGGAGACCCAGGGCCCGTTGCGGTCGGCGATGCGCCCGGTCAGCACCTCGGTCCCCGTAACCACTATCCCGGCGCGGATCACGCCGGAGAAGCTACCGCAGAGCTCAACCTTCGTCGTCGGCCTCGACCGCCACCGGCTCGGGCCCGCCCCCGCCCCCGCCGCCGCTCAGCACCCGCGGCAGGTCGGCCTGGGAGATCAGCACCTGGCGCGGTTTCGAGCCCTCGTAGCCGGAGATGACGCCGCGCCGCTCGAGCATGTCGATCAGCCGGCCGGCGCGCGTGTAGCCGACCCGCAGCCGCCGCTGGATCATCGAGACCGAGGCGGTTTCGGTCTGGACGACGAGCCGGATCGCCTCGTCGAGCAGGTCGTCGCTGTCGGGGTCGAGGTCGTCCTCTCCCCCGCCCTCGGACTCCGCCTCGGCCGGTGTCTCCAGCAGCTCGTCCTCGAATTCAGGTTCGCCCTGGCGCGACCAGTGCTTGGTGATCCGGGCGATCTCCTCCTCGGTGACGAAGGCGCCCTGGATCCGCTGCAGCTTCGAGCTGCCGGGACCACGGAACAGCATGTCGCCCTGGCCGAGCAGCGACTCGGCGCCGCCCTGGTCGAGGATCACCCGCGAGTCGGTCTGCGAGGAGACGGCGAAGGCGATCCGCGAGGGGATATTGACCTTGATCGTCCCGGTGATGATGTCGGTCGAGGGCCGCTGCGTCGCCAGCACCAGGTGGATCCCGGTCGCCCGCGACTTCTGCGCGAGGCGGATGATCGCGTCCTCGACTTCGGCCGGGGCGACCATCATCAGGTCCGCGAGCTCGTCGATCACGCAGAGGATGTGCGGCAGCGGCGGCAGCCCCTGCTTGCGCCGCGAGCGGTTCAGTTCCTCGAGGTTGCGGCAGCGCGCCTCGCTCATGATCCCGTAGCGGCTCTCCATCTCGACGATCAGGTTGGAGAGCACGTTGGCCGCCAGCCGCGGCGAGGTCACCACCGGCGTCAGCAGGTGCGGTACCGCCTCGTAGTGGTTGAGCTCGACCTGCTTGGGGTCGACCAGCACCAGGCGGACGTCGTTCGGCGAGGCCTGCATCAGGATCGAGGAGAGGATCGCGTTGACGCAGCCGCTCTTCCCTGAGCCGGTGGTCCCGGCGACCAGCACGTGCGGCATCCGCGAAAGGTCGGTCCAGACCGCGTTGCCGTCGATCCCCTTGCCGAGCCAGGCGACCAGCGGCGAGGTCTTCTCCGGCCGGCCGGCGTAGACGTCGCCGAGCCGGACCATGCGCCGGCGGGTGTTCGGCACCTCGACGCCGACCGCCTGTTTGCCGGGGATCGGGGCGAGGATGCGAATGTCGGTCGAGGCCAGCGCGTAGGCGAGGTCGTTGGCCAGCTCGGTGACTTTCTTGACTTTGATCCCCGGCGCCAGCCGCAGTTCGTAGAGCGAGACGTGCGGGCCGCTGACCACGCCGACGATCTTCGCCTCGACGCCGAAGTGGCCGAGGGTCTCGATCAGCTTGCGGCCGATCGCCTGCTGGTCGCGCGGGTCCGGGCCCTTGTCGCCCTTGCCGCGCTCGAGCGCTTTCGCCGGCGGCGGCCGGTAGTCGATCTCCTCCGAGGTGGTGACGCCGCGCTTGCCGCCCATCGGCGTCAGCCCGGCCTGGGCGCGCTCTTCCTCGCCGGTGACGGCGACCGCGTCCTCGGGGTCGTAGCCCAGCGGCTCGACCTCCGGCACCTCCTCCTCCGGCACCTCCTCGACCTCCTCGGCGGCGGCGCCCTCCGAGGCGACCAGCGTCTCCGCCTCGGCGTCGGACTCGATGTCGAAGATCGCCGGGTCGAGACCGCCGTCGTCGGCCAGCGCAACCGTCGGCTCGAAGTCCTCGTCGTCCTCCGGATAGGAGCTCATCACGTCGGTCGGGCCCTCGTCGTCCTCCCCGGCGCGGGCCTCCTCGCGTCGCTCGCGCCACTCGTCGTGGGCGCGGCCGACCGAGCGCGCCGCCTCGGTGCCGCTGAAGAAGACCGCGTGCCAGACGGCGTGCAGGCCGCGACCGAGGCCGCGGACCAGCGCGGCGACCGAGGTCCCGGTCAGCAGCATGCCGCCGGCGAGCAGCAGGAGCAGGGTGAAGATCTTGGCGCCGACGCCGCCGACCAGGTAGTCGAGGGCCTGCTGCAGGCCGTAGCCGACCTTGCCGCCTTCCCAGCCGGCGAAGAGGACGAAGACGAGGTAGACGCCGGCGGCCAGCAGGCCGAGGCCGATCAGGTCGAGATGGCGCTGCTCGAGGCCGAGGGAGAACCGCGGCCCGGCTTTCGGTTTCGCTTTTTTGCCCCGTTTGGACGCGGCTTTCCCCTTCCGCGCCGGCGCGGCGCGCTTCTTGCGTACGAACATTGGGTCCCCGTTCGACGCCCGGGCCGACTCCCCTGCGGCTAATTTCTCGCTAAATGCCGCACGTAGCAAGGTTTTGGCTGGCTAACATCGTCATCGCATGCTGAGTGAGACCGATCAGGTCGGCGGTCGCGTCCTCATCGTCGAGGACGACGCCGACATCGCCGACGTCCTGCGCCGTTCGCTGCGCAACGAGGGCTATGAGGTGAAGACCTCGGCCGACGGCGTCGAGGCGCTCGACGTCGCCGCCGGCTTCGTCCCCGACCTCGTCGTCCTCGACCTCGGGCTGCCGGGCATGGACGGGGTCGAGGTCTGCCGCCGCCTGCGCACCGACGGCGACGTGCCGATCCTGATGCTGACCGCCCGGGCCGAGACCGAAGACCGCGTCACCGGGCTCGACAGCGGCGCCGACGACTACCTGGTCAAGCCCTTCGAGCGCAAGGAGCTGCTCGCCCGGATCCGCGCCCTGCTGCGCCGCCGGCCGCCGCGCGGCGCCGCCTCGCTGGAAGTCGGCGACCTCGTGCTCAACCCCGACACCCGAGAAGTCCGCCGCGGCGAGCGCGAAATCGAGCTGACCAACCGCGAGTTCGAGCTGCTCGAGTTCCTGATGCGCAACGAGCGGCTGGTGGTCTCCCGCGAGCGGCTGCTCGACGAGGTCTGGGGATACGACCCGATGGCGGCGACCAACACGATCGACGTCTTCATCTCCAACCTGCGCCGCAAGCTCGAGGCCGGCGGGGAGCCGCGCCTGCTGCACACCAAACGCGGCGCCGGCTACGTCCTCAAGGACTAGCGCGTGGCCAGGCGACGCACCGCCTTCGGGGTCTGGCTCCGGCGCCTCCTGCATCCCCGCTCCTGGCCGGTCCGCTGGCGCCTGGCGGCCGTCTCCTCGGTCCTCACCTTCGTCATCCTCGTCGTCTTCGGCGGCGCCGTCGGCCAGATCGCGACGCAGCGGATCCGCGACGACTTCAACAACGAGGTGCGCAGCGCGGTCCAGATCCTTGCCAGCGAAACGCGCGATCAGGCCCACCTCTTCGGCGAACTACGAAGTCACCAAGATCCCGCAGCTCGAGACCTTCGCGCTCCCCGACGACGCTTCGGTCCGGGTCTACGACGATCAACGGGCAACTCGCTCGGACGAACAACGAAGCGCGGCCGTGCAGATGGGACGACCCGCTGAGCCTCGGCCGGGCATCCACCGACTACAACGGCATGCGGGTGGCGACCGCAGCCGATCCTCGGCGAAAACAACGAAGTCCGCGGCTTCGTCCAGTACGGCCGCAGCACCCACCACGTCGAAGAGACGGTGGACCGCGTCTGGCTGCTGATCCTCGGCGGCATCCTCGGCGGCACGATTCTCGCCAGCCTCGCCGGCGTCGCGATCGCCGGCCGGGCGATGCGGCCGATCGCCTCGCTGACCTCGACCGCGCGCGAGATCGCCGCCACCCGCGACCCCTCGCAACGGATGCCGGAGCCGGTGGTCGAAGACGAGGTCGGCGAACTGGCGGCTCACCCTGGACCAGATGCTGCGCTCGCTCGACGCCGCCCGCTCCGAGCGCGAGGAGGCGATGCAGCGCCAGCGCGAGTTCGTCGCCGACGCCTCGCACGAGCTGCGCACGCCGCTGACCAGCGTCCTCGCCAACCTCGAGCTGCTGCAGGCCTCGCTGGGCGGCGCCGACCAGGAGGAGGACCGCGAGATCGTCGACTCGGCGCTGCGCTCCTCGCGGCGGATGAGCCGGCTGGTCGCCGACCTGCTGCTGCTCGCCCGCGCCGACGCCGGCCGCCTCGACCAGCACCGCCCCTGCGACCTCGCCGAGATCGCCGGCGACGCCGCCCTGGAGGCGGCGCCGCTGATGGGCGAGCGGGTGCTCACCGTCGAGAACGACCGGGCGCTGCCAGTCGACGGCAGCGCCGACGAACTGCACCGGATGATCCTCAACCTGCTCGAGAACGCCGCCCGCTACACGCCGCCCGACGCCCAGATCGACCTCGCCCTCAGCCGCGCGGACGGCGACGCGGTGGTCGAGGTCGCCGACGACGGTCCCGGCATCCCGCCCGAGATGCGGACCCAGATCTTCGACCGCTTCGTTCGCGGCCAGGGCCCCGCCGACACCCACAGCGGCACCGGGACCGGCCTCGGCCTGGCGATCGTCAGCGCCGTCGCCGCCGCGCACGGCGGTTCCGTGGTCGCCGAGGAATCCGCCGCGGGCGGCGCCCTGTTCCGCGCCCGGATCCCGGTTCGCGAGACCGAGAAGAAGGCTGAATCCAATCATTTAGAGGCGCTTTAAGGGCCACCCCTAGATTCCCCAGTGGACGAGACACTGGCCCGCCGGGATTCTCCCCAGACACTATCCCGGCGGGCTTTTTCTTTGCCAGGATTGCCCCTCTTGATCGCCCTCCGAGACTCGTTGACGGTCGCCCTGCTGGTCGCCGCGGCCGGTGCTCTGATCGCGGCCTGCGGCGGCGGCGAGAGCGGCGGCGAGAGCGAGGACTTCGCCACCGCCGCCGACCGGATCTGCGCCGAGACCGCGCGCCGGGACGTCGCCGCCAGGAGCGCCCGGCCGCAGAGCCAGGCCGCCTACCTGCGCGAGCTGCGCCGCAACCGCAAGGAGGCGCTGAGCGAGCTCGATCGCCTGACCCCGCCGCCGGCCGCGGCCGAGAGGTTCGAGGAGTTCTTCGCGATCCGGCGCGAAGCGGCGATCCGGATCGAGGAGGGGATCGAGGCCGCCGAGGAGGGCGACGTCTTCGCCCTGCGCGACTTCCGCCTCGCGGCCCGCGAACGCGTCGTCGCCGCCCAGGCGATCGCCGCGGCGCTCGGCCTCGAAGCCTGCGCCGGCCTGCTCCCGGCTCGCGAACGCGCCGCCGTCGCCTCCGCGATCGACGCCTCGATCGACCCCGACCGCTCCCACAGGTTCTGCAGGCGCCATACAACCGCGACGATGCTCGCCTCCACCTTCGGCTCGCTGGCCGCCTGCGTCCAGCAGCAGGCGCGGCGCACCGCGCCGGAGGCGCTGAGGATCGAGGAGCTCTTCGGCGTGGCGGGCGTCTCCGCCAGCGCGATCGTCACCCTCACCGAGGACGGGGAAGCGGTCGGTCGCTACGAGATCGCCCTCGTCCACGAGGGCGACACCTGGCGCTACGACGGCGCCTCCCCCGCGCCCGAGTCCTGAGCCGGACCCGAGAGCGCACGGAGCGCCGCCGACGCCGTCAGGGAGCCGTCTAGACCTCGATCACGACCGGCAGGATCATCGGCCGGCGCTTGAGGCGTTTGTAGACGAACTTGCCGATCGCGTCGTGCAGGTCCTGCTCGATCAGGTCGGCCTTGCGGTTGCCCGCCTCGGCGGCGTCCTCAATCTGGTCTTCGACCAGGTCGCTGAGGTCTTCGACCATCGCGTCGGCTTCCTCGAGGAAGGCGACCCCGCGGAAGATCACCTCGGGGTCGGCGACGATGCTGCCGTCGTCGCCGGAGATCGTGACGACAACGATGAAGATGCCGTCGGCGGAGATCTCGCGACGGTCGCGCAGGGCGGCGTCGTCGGGCTCGCCGATGTCGATCCCGTCGACGTACATCACGCCGGCGCCGATGTCCTCGCCGAAGCGGGCACCGTCGGCGTCGATCTCGAGCGGCAGGCCGTTGCGGCCGCGGAAGATGCGGTCGGCGTCGACCCCGACCGCTTCGGCCAGCTCGGCGTGCAGGCGCAGCCGCTGGAAGTCCCCGTGCACCGGCATCACGTAGTGCGGCTTGGTCAGGTTGAGCATCAGCTTCATCTCCTCCTGCCAGCCGTGGCCGGAGGCGTGGATCGGGGCGTCTTTGGCGGTCACCACGCTGGCGCCGATCTCGTAGATGCGGTCGATCGTCTCGTTGACCGCGCGCTCGTTGCCGGGCACCGGCGTGGCCGAGAAGATCACCGTGTCGCCGGCGTGCAGCTGCACGTCGCGGTGGTCGTTGTTGGCCATCCGGCGCAGCGCCGAGAGCGGCTCGCCCTGGCTGCCGGTGGAGATCACGACGACCTTCTCGTCGGGGAAGTCCTCGATCTCGCGCGGCTGGATGAAGATCCCCTGCGGCGCCCGGGCGATCCCCAGGTTGGAGGCGATGTTGAAGTTCTTGCGCATCGAGCGGCCGACCAGGGCGACGCGGCGGTCGAGCTGCTCGGCGGCGTCGATCACCTGCTGGACGCGGTGGATGTTGGAGGCGAACGAGGTGACGATGATCCGGCCCCGGCACTGGGAGAACTGGCGCAGCAGCGCCGGCCCGACGCTCGACTCCGAGGGCGCGACCCCGGGACGGTCGGCGTTGGTCGAGTCGCCGCAGAGCAGCAGCAGGCCTTCGCTGCCGACCTCGGCCAGGCGCGGGATGTCGGCCGGCCGGCCGTCGACCGGGGTCTGGTCGAACTTGTAGTCGCCGGTCATCAGCATCTTGCCCAGCTCGGTCGTCAGCAGGACGCCGCGCATGTCGGGGATCGAGTGGGCGAGGTGGATCAGCTCGATCCCAAACGGGCCGTGCTGGACCTGCTCGCCGGCGGGCAGCTCTTCGAGCCGCACCGAGTCGCCGAGCTTGTGCTCGTCGAGCTTGGAGCGAACCATGCCGACGGTCAGCAGGCCGCCGTAGATCACCGGCGGCACGCCGATCTCGCGCAGGACGTAGGGCAGCGCGCCGACGTGGTCCTCGTGACCGTGGGTGAGGACGATCGCCTCGATGTCCTCGGCGCGGTCGCGCAGGTAGGAGAAGTCGGGCAGGACGAGGTCGATGCCGTGCATCTCCGCGGTCGGGAACATCAGGCCGGTGTCGACGACGACGATACGGCCGTCGTATTCGATCACGGTCATGTTCTTGCCGATCTCGCCGAGGCCGCCCAAGGGCAGCACTCGGAGCTTCTTACTTGGCACTGGTGGAGTCTCTTTCTCTATGGGAAGGTTTGGCTACTGGGTGACCGGGAGGCCGATGCCCTCGAGGGCGCCTCGCACCACGGCGCGCTGCTCGTCGTCGGCCTGGACCATCGGCAGACGCATCCGGTCGGAGACGACGCCGAGCATCGCCAGCGCGGTCTTGATCGGAATCGGGTTGGTGGTCACCGAAAGTCCGTCGAAGACGGGCCGCAGCTCGGCGTCGATCGCGCGAGCGCGGTCGAGGTCGCCGGCCTGGGCCGCGTCCCACATCGCCCGCATCTGATCGCCGACGACGTGCGAGGCGACCAGGATGCCGCCGGCGCCGCCGAACTCGAGGACGCGGAAGAAGGTGTTGTCGTTGCCGGCCAGGACCGCGAGGCCGTCGATCGGGCCCATCTCCTCGTCGTTGGCCTGCTTGACCGCGACGATGTTGGGGATCCGGCCCAGCTCGGCGAGCAGCTCGGGATCGGCGTTGACGACCACCCGCGAGGGGATGTTGTACATCACCATCGGCAGCTCGGGGACGGCCTCGGCGACGGTTTCGAAGTGGGCGCGGATGCCGGCCCGGTTGGGCTTGTTGTAGTAGGGGACAACGACCAGGGAGCCGTCGGCGCCGGCATCGGCGGCCATCTTGGTCAGCTCGCACGAGTGGCGCGTGTCGTTGGTCCCGGTGCCGCAGATCAGTGTCACCCCGTCGCCGACCTCTTCGCGCACCGCGCGCAGGAGGACGATCTCCTCCTCGTCGGTCAGGGTCGGGCACTCGCCGGTCGTGCCGGCGATCACCAGCCCGGTGGAGCCGTGCTCCAGCAGGTAGGCGGCGAGCCGCTTGGCGGCATCGGTGTCGACCGCGCCGTTCTCGTCGAACGGCGTCGCCATCGCGGTGATCACGCCTTCGATCGCGGCCATGTGGGGAGCCTAGCGCCCCGGGCAGGTCGTAGGGTGGCGCCCTGCACACCACCAGCCACGGTCTCGACGGCCGGGCGGATAGGAACCAGATGAGACACGTCTCGGCCAGACGACCCTCGCCCGCGCTGGCGATCTCGATCGTCGCCCTCTTCGTGGCGCTCGGGGGAAGCGCCTACGCCGCTTCGAAGGTAGGCACCAAGGACATCGAGGACCGCGCGATCACCGCCAAGAAGCTGCGCAAGGGCGCGGTGGCGACGGGGAAGATCCGCAAGCACGCCGTCAACACGAAGCGGCTCCACAAGAACGCGGTCGCGACGGGGAAGATCCGCAACGGCGCGATCACCACCGAGAAGATCGGAGGCGACGCGGTGACGGGCGAGAAGGTCGACGAGGCGACCCTGAGCCAGGTCCCGAGCGCGGCCAGCGCGACGACCGCCAAGCGCGCGACGACCGCAGAGAACTCGAACAACTGGAGCCGCTACGGCACCAGCGGGTTGCGCAAGGCCGGCATCGGCCAGACGATCGAGCTCGCCTCGGTCGGGCCGTTCACCTTCTACGGCCGCTGTACCGAACTCGGCATCGACGATCATGAAGCCGCATCCTTCATCGCCACCTCGGCGCCGGAATCTTTCATGCTCTCCAGCGCGGTGCATCACGATGAAGCCGAATTCGAACCCGGGATCGAGGCCTCACTTGGGGAAGGCGTCGCCAACACCAGCGCCAGATGGGTCCCGGGAATCGGCGAGTACGGCGCGTGGACGGCGACCAGCCCCGACGGATCGGTGATCCTGCGCGGGTTCGTCAGCCAGGGCGTTCACGTCTTCGGCGCCGATTGCGCCTACCAGCTGAGCTGGCGAAACGAAGCCTGAGCCCGGCTCAGAGCAGCTGCTCGAGCCCGACGGTGAAGCGGTCCGGGAGGTCGGCGACCTTCCGGGCCGCGAGCACCACCCCGGGCATGAAGGAGCGGCGGTCGATCGAGTCGTGGCGGATCGAGAGCGTCTGTCCCTCGCCGCCGAAGATCACTTCCTGGTGGGCGACCAGGCCCGGCAGCCGGACCGAGTGGATCGGCCGGTGGACGTTGCCGCCGGCGGCGTCGATCAGCTCGGCGGTGCGGGCGGCGGTCCCGGAGGGCGCGTCCAGCTTCTTGTCGTGGTGCAGCTCGATCACCTCGCACTCGGGCATGTGCGGCGCGATCTGCTGGGCGACCACCATCATCAGCACCGCGCCGATCGCGAAGTTGGGGGCGACGAAGCAGTTGGCCCGGTCGCTCCCCTCGGCGGCGGCGCGGGCGGCGTCGAGGTCGAAGCCGGTGGTGCCGACGACAGCGTGGACGCCGGCCTCCATGCAGGCTTCGACGTTGCCGAGCGCGGTGTCGGGGACGGTGAAGTCGACGACGACGTCGGCCGCGCCGAGCACGTCGGCCAGCTCGACCCCGAGTGCCGGGTCGGCGCGCCCGCTCAGCTCGAGCCCGTCGGCCTCCTCGACCGCCTCGCAGACGGTCTGCCCCATGCGGCCGGCAGCCCCCGCGACCGCGACCCGGATCATGCCGCTACCAGCGCCTCGCTGACCGGGGCCAGCGCCGCCCGGAAGCGGTCCTCGTCGGCGCCGACGCAGGCGGCGGAGAGCCGCTCGGCGCCGTAGAGCTCGGCCGCCAGCGCGGTCAGGTCGTCGACCTGCACGGCGTCGACCTTGGCCAGCATCTCGTCGAGGGTTTCGATCGGCAGCCCGAACAGGGTCGCCCGCGAGATCCGCGACATCCGCGCCGCGGTCGACTCCGAGGAGAGCACGAGGCGGCCCTTGACGCTCTCCTTGGCCCGCGCCAGCTCGGCGTCGGAGACCGGCTCGGAGCGCAGCCGCGCCAGCTCGGCGCCGATGATCGCGCAGGCCTCCTCGACGTTGTCCTCGCGGGTGCCGACGTAGGTCGCGACCATCCCCTGGTCGGTGAACTGCTCGTTGTAGGAGCCGACCGAGTAGGCGAGGCCGCGCTTCTCGCGCACCTCGCGGAACAGGCGCGAGGAGGTCGAGCCGCCGAAGATCGCGTCGAGCACGGCGAGCGCGTAGCGGCGCTCGTCGTCGCGGCGCAGGCCCGGGGCGCCGAAGCAGATGTGGTACTGCTCGGTCTCCTTGGCGTGGAAGCAGAGCCGGGCGGAGCCCTCGAGCGCCGTCTCCGGCGCCACGCCGCCGCCGTCGGCCGGCGGGTGGACCAGGCGCTCGGCGAGCTCGACGATGCGGCCGTGGTCGAGGTGACCGGCGGCGCCGACGACGATCTCCGACGCCGCGTAGCGCGCGTGGTGGTAGCTCTCGATGTCGGGGACCGGGATCGAGGCGATCACTCCGGCCTCGCCGAGCACCCGGCGACCCAGCGGGTGGGCGCCGAAGACCGCCTCGGCGAGGACGTCGTGGACGCTCTCCTGCGGCTCGTCCTCGTACATCGCGATCTCCTCCAACACGACCTGGCGCTCGGAGTCGATGTCCGGGATAGGTCGGCGCGAGCAGCATCTCCGCCAGCAGGTCGAAGACCGCCTCGGTGTGCTCGTCGAGGAAGCGGGCGTGCAGGTGCGTCGTCTCCTTGCCGGTGGCGGCGTTGACCGAGGCGCCGAGCCCGTCGAAGAGCTCGGAGATCTCGATCGCCGAGTAGCGCGCGGTGCCCTTGAACAGCAGGTGCTCGAGGAAGTGCGAGACCCCGGCCTGAGCCGGGGTCTCGTTGCGCGACCCGGTCCGCACCCAGAGCCCGAGCGCCACGGAGCGGACCGAGGGAACCTCCTCGGTCACGACCCGGACGCCCGAGTCCAGCTGGGTCAGCTGCGCGTCGGCCAACGTCTAGTTGCGACGCTCGCGTTCACGCCCGCGACCGCGATCGCGGTCACGGCCGCGCCCGCCGCGGTCGCCGCCGTTGCGCCGGCCGCCGTCGCCGGAGCCGATCGACGCCAGCTCCTCGGGCGACTTGCCCTCGACCGAGGGGTCGCTGGTCAGGCGCAGGCCGATCCGGCCACGCTCCTTGTCGACCTCGACCACGGTGACGTCGATCACGTCGCCCGAGCTGAGCACGTCGTCGACCGAGTCCACCCTCTCCCCCGGCTTCACGTTGGAGATGTGGAGCAGGCCGTCGGTGCCCTTGACCAGCTCGACGAAGGCGCCGAAGGTGGTCGTCTTGACGACCTTCGCGGCGTCGTAGCGATCGCCGACTTCGGCCTCCTTGGTCATCGAGTTGATGCGGGCGACGCAGCCGTCGACCAGTTCGCCGGTCGGCGCGTAGATCCGCACCGTGCCGTCGTCCTCGACGTCGATCTCGGCCTCGAACTCCTCGCAGAGGGCGCGGATCGTTTCGCCGCCTTTGCCGATCACGGCGCCGATCTTCTCCGGGTCGATCTTGATCGACTCGATCGCCGGCGCGTGCTTGGAGAGGCTCTCGCGCGGGCCGTCGATCGCCTCGGCCATCTTGCCGAGGATGAACTGGCGGCCCTTGTTGGCCTGCTCGAGCGCGTCGCGCAGGATGTCGAAGGTGACGCCGGTGATCTTGATGTCCATCTGCAGGGCGGTGATCCCGTCGGCGGTGCCGGCGACCTTGAAGTCCATGTCGCCGAGGTGGTCCTCGACGCCGGCGATGTCGGTGAGGACGATGTAGTCCTCGCCCTCCTTGATCAGGCCCATGGCGACGCCGGCGACCGGTGCGGAGACCGGGACGCCCGCCGCCTGCAGCGCCATCGAGGAGGCGCAGACCGAGCCCATCGAGGACGAGCCGTTGGACTCCAGCGTCTCGGAGACGACGCGGATCACGTAGGGGAACGCCTCTTCGTCGGGGATCGTCGCCGCCAGGGCGCGCTCGGCGAGCGCGCCGTGGCCGATGTCACGCCGCTTCGGGCCGCGCATGAAGCCCGCCTCCCCGACCGAGAAGGGCGGGAAGTTGTAGTGGTGCCAGAAGCGCTTGGTGGTCTGCAGGCCGAGCGTGTCGATCCGCATGTCCATCCGCGTGGTGCCCAGCGCCACGTTGGAGAGGATCTGGGTCTCGCCGCGGGTGAACAGGGCCGAGCCGTGGACGCGCGGGGAGATGTCGACCTCGGTCTCGATCGGCCGGATCTCGTCCTGGGCGCGACC
>CAWEOH010000051.1:0-8617 GCA_963810455.1 uncultured Actinomycetes bacterium | reverse complement strand
CGGCGGCGAGGACGATGCCGTCGAGCTCCCCCTCGGCCAGCTTGCGCAGGCGCGTGTCGACGTTGCCGTGCAGCTCCTCGACCCGCAGGTCGGGCCGCGCGGCGAGCAGCTGGGCGCGGCGGCGCAGGCTCGCGGTGCCGACCCGGGCGCCCTCCGGCACGTCCTCGAGCGAGGCGCCGGCGCCGATCCAGATGTCCGCCGGGTCCTCGCGCGCGGGCACCGCGGCGATCTCGAGCCCCGCCGGCATCGCGCCCGGCAGGTCCTTGGCCGAGTGCACGCCCAGCTCGGCCTCGCCCGCCAGCAGCGCCCGCTCGACGCCGCGGACGAAGCGCGACTTGTCGCCCGGCTCGCCGTCGGCCGCCGAGCTGGCGACCAGCTCCGCCCCGCCGAGCAGGTCGGCGACCCACCCGGCCTGGGTCAGGGCGAGCTTGCTACCCCTGGTGGCGATCCGCAGCGCCAAGCACGCCTCACTCAGCCTTCTTGCTGCGCAGCTCGGTCACCTTGGCGCCGCCCGCCTCCGGCGTCGTCTCGACGTCGAGGCCGAACAGCTCGCGCAGGGCGCTGACGTGGGCGTAGGCGTCCTCGTCGCCGGCCGAGCGCCGCATCCGCACCGTCGGCTCGTGCAGCAGCCGCGAGGCGACCGCCTTCGCCATCGCCTCGATCCGCTGGCGGTCGGCGTCGCTGGCGCCCTCCCAGCGGTTTTCGTTCTCGGCCAGGACCCGGCGCACGACCTCGTCGCCGCGCTCGCGCAGCGCGGTGATCGTCGGCACCACCTCCAGCGCCGCCAGCCAGCGCTCGAAACGGTCGAGCTCGGCCTCGATGATCGCCTCCGCCCGCCGCGCCTCGGCCTCGCGCCCGGATGCGTTGCGTTCGACGATCTGCTGCACGTCGTCGATGTCGAAGACGCTGACGCCGGCCACCTCGCGGCAGGCCGGCTCCATGTCGCGGGGGACGGCGAGGTCGATCGCCACCAGCGGGCGCCCCTCGCGCTCGGTCATCACCTGCGCCAGCCCGTCGAGCTCGACGATGTGGTGCGGCGAGTTGGTCGCGGAGACGACGATGTCGGCCTCGAGCAGCTGTGTGGGCAGCTCCTCGAAGCGGACCGCGCTGCCGTCGAAGCGCTGCGCCAGCCCGATCGCCCGGTCGTAGTGGCGGTTGGCGACGAAGACCGTCTTCACGCCCCGCGCGGTCAGCGCCCGGGCGACCAGCTCGGCGGTCTCGCCGGCGCCGACCACCAGCACCCGCCGCGCGGCGAGGTCGCCGAGCGCCCGCTGCGCCAGCCCGACCGCGACCGAGGGAACCGAGACGCCGGTCTCGCTGATCCCGGTCTCCTCGCGGGCGCGGCCGCCGGCCGAGAGGGCGCCGCGGAAGAGGCGGTTGAGGATCGGCCCGGTCGCGCCCTCGACCAGGGCCAGCTCGTAGGCGCGTTTGACCTGGCCCTGGATCTCGGCCTCGCCGACGATCATCGAGTCGAGCCCGGCGGTGACCCGCATCAGCTGCCGCGCGGCGTCGACGCCGCGCTGGGAGTAGAGGTGGCCGAGCAGCTCGGTCGGCCGGATCTCGGCCATCCGGGTGAGGATCCCGAGCGCCGTCGACTCGGCCTCGACCGAGTCGGAGACGATCAGGTAGAGCTCGGTCCGGTTGCAGGTCGAGATCGCGGCCGCCTCGTGGATCCCGGCCGCGGTGGTCAGCTCGCCGAGCGCGCCGACGGCGCGGCCCTCGGTCAGCGAGAGCCGCTCGCGCAGCTCCAGCGGCGCCGTCTTGTGCGAGATCCCGAGCGCCAGCAACTCGGACATCAGGCGCCCACCTTCTCCTGCTCGGCCTTGCGTTCCTCGGCGACCGCCGCCACCTCGCGCAGTTCGCGCTCGATCCGGGCCAGTTTCGCGGCCATGATCGCGACGTAGATCACCAGCAGGACGACGAAGACGATGTAGGCGCCGGCGACGTACTTGCCCGCTTCGTCGAGCGGCAGCGCCGGCGTCGCGGCGAGCAGGCCCAGCATCAGCTCACCTCCGGCGCGATCCGCGAGCGGCCGCCCGGGCTGGGCGCGTCGAGCGCGCGGCGCAGCCGCTTGACCTGGCCCGAGGCGCTCTTCGCCGCCAGCTCGAACTTGACCAGCGTCAGCCAGAGCGCCGCGATCGCCGCCAGGCAGACGAGGAAGGTGAACATCATCGAGCCGGGCAGGCCGCCGTCGGTGGTGGCGAAGACGCGCGGGTGGACGAGGCTCTGCGCCATCCGCACCGCCATGAAGTTGAGCGGCACGAAGGCGCCGGCGGTGACGGCGAAGACCGAGGCGTAGCGGGCCTGCCGTTCGCGGTCCTCGATCGCGTAGCGGAACGGGTAGTAGGTCGCGTAGAGGAGGAAGACGATCAGGAAGCTGACCAGCGTCGGCTCGTCCCAGACCCACCAGTGGCCCCAGGAGGCCTTGGCCCAGATCGCGCCGGTGATCAGCACGGCGACGCCGAAGATGACCGAGATGTGGATCGCGACGTAGGAGTAGGCGTCCCACTTCGAGTCGCCGCTGCGCAGGTGGAGGACGGCGAAGACGCCGCCGGCGATGAACCCGACCAGGGCGACGATCGCCAGCGGCACGTGCAGGTAGAAGACCTTCTGGATGAAGCCCTGGTCGGCGTCGAGCGGCGCGTAGAAGAAGACCAGCGAGAGGCCGACCGCGAGCAGCGCCACGGTGGCGATCGAGAGTGGTTTCAGTCCTTTGCCGTACATGCCGCGGGGGCGGGGGGCCGGCGTCGGCGGCTCAGTCCTCGAGCAGGAAGTCGAATACCGCGTAGCCGACCAGCGTGAAGACCAGATCGTATAGCCCCAGCACCGCAAGCCAGGTCCCGAAGCGGTGGTAGCCGGGACCGCCCAGCGCCATCAGCGGATCGGTGGCGCCGGTGGCGGCGATCATCAGCGGCACCACCAGCGGCAGCAGGACGAGCGGAACCAGCAGGTCGCGGGCGCGCGAGTTGACCGCCATCGAGGAGATCAGCGTCCCGGTCGCGGCGAGGCCGAGGTCGGTGAGCACGAGAACGGCGACGAGCGGCCCGAGCGCGCTCGCCGAGTCGAGGAAGAAGAGGGCGAAGACCGGCACCGCGACCAGCTCCAGCGCGACCAGGTAGATGAGCAGCGCCGCGACCTTGGCGGCGAACAGGGCGTTGCGGTCGATCGGGGCGAGCCGGATCGCGTCGAAGCCGCCCTCCTCGCGCTCGGCGACGAAGAGGCGGTTGATGCCGAGCACCGCGGCGAACAGCAGCGTCGCCCAGAGCACGCCGGCCGCGAGGCTGCCGGAGAGCTGGGTGCGGTCGAGGCCGAAGCGGAAGATGACGAAGGTGGTGACGGCGAACAGCGCCATCGCCGGCAGCGACTGCAGCGTGCGCAGCTCCGAGCGCAGGTCCTTGCCGAGGATCGCGGCGAAGGCGACGCGCGAGGGGGTCACGCGATCGCCGCCCGCTCGGAGATCCCCAGCTCCAGCACCTGGTCTGCCTCGGGCAGGTGGCGGTCGGGGTCGTGGGTGACGACGACGCGGGCGACGCCCTCGCCGGCGCCCGGCCCGATCAGGCCGCGGGCCAGCTCGCGGCCCTCGGCGTCGAGGTTGGAGTCGGGCTCGTCGAGCAGCAGCAGCGCCGGCCGGTGCAGGACGCAGCGGCAGATCGCCAGCCGCTGGCGCATCCCGGCCGAGAGCTCGACCACGCGCTCGTCGGCGCGGCGCTCCATCCGCACGGCGCCGAGCAGCCGCTCGATCCGCGCCTCCGCCTCCTCCCGGGCGATCCCGTGCAGGCGGGCGTGGAAGCGCAGGTTCTCGCGCCCGGAGAGGTCGCGGTAGAGCAGCGGCTCGTGGCCGAGGTAGCCGATCCGGCCGCGCAGCTTCCAGGTTTCTCGCGGCAGCTCGCAGCCGAGGACGGCGACCTCGCCCGCGGTCGGCCGCAGCAGGGTGGCGAGCACCCGCAGCAGGGTCGACTTGCCGGCGCCGTTGGGGCCGAGCACGACCAGCGTCTCACCCGCCGCCAGGGTGATGTCGACGTCGGCGAGGGCGGTCCGTTCGCCGTAGTCGCGGCGCAGCCCGGCGACCGCGACCGCGACTTTCTCCTGCTCGGGTGGCATATCCCAGGATTGTGAAGTGTGCGGGGAGACGACGCGGCGATCTTCTAGGGTCAGTCGCACTTGCGGCCCGGAGGCGCGCGAACAAATAGGAGAAGTGGATGAGAAACAGGAATCGCGCCGTCGCGGTCGCCACCGCGGCGATCGCCCTGGTCGCGCTGGCGGTGCCGGCGCTCGCCTCGGCTGAAGCCGGTCCGGGTCAGGTCGTCAAGGTCAACTCGACCCTCTGGCTTGCCAACTCGGCCTCCCAGGGCAAGGTGAGAGCCAGCAACGGCAACTGCGTCGAGGACCGCAAGGTGCTGATCAAGGCGAAGGGCCACGGCACCGTGATGAAGACGACCACCAACGCCAGCGGCTTCTGGAAGGTCAGCCGGGCCGTCCTCCGGGGCAAGGTGAGCCAGCCCGCGGAAATCTACGCCGTGGCGCCGCAGGTCTCCCAGGGGACCGCCGGGCCGATCTACAAGTGCCTGAAGGCGACCTCGCGGACGGTGACGCTCGCCGCCGAACCGGGCCAGGTCATCGCCCTCGAATCGAACGTGTGGATCGCCGACGTCGGCTCCCAGGGCAAGGTCAGGTCGAGCAACGCCAACTGCTCCGCCGACCGCCAGGTCCTGGTCAAGGCCAACGGCCAGGGCACGGTGATGAAGACGACCACCAACGGCAAGGGCTTCTGGAAGGTCAACAAGTCGAAGCTGTACGAGAAGGCCGAAACCCCGGCCAAGTTCTACGCCGTGGTCCCGCAGGTCACGCAGGGCACGGCGGGCACGATCTACAAGTGCCTGAAGGGGAAGTCGCGGACGGTGCGGGTCGGCTGACCGCGTAGCTCAGCCCTTGCGGCCACGCAGGGTGCGGCGCCCGACCTTGAGCAACGGGCCCGCACCCTCGCGAAGGGCTCGGGCCCGGGTCTGTCCCTTGCCATAGAGGATCCGCGCCGAGGCCCGCACCGCCTCGCCCAGCGTGCGGTCGTAGGGGTGCCACCAGAAGTCGCGGGCGAGGCCCGGCTCCCAGGCGTTGGTCTTCACGTTGACGCACTCGTAGAAGCCGAATTTCGAGTGCGAGCGGCCGAGGCCGGAGTCCTTGACGCCGCCCCAGGCGCACTGGCAGACGCCGTGGCTGAAGGAGTGGTCGTTGATCCAGACCATCCCCGATTCGAGCCGCCGCGCGATCCGCTCGCCGCGCTGGCGGTCCTTGGTCCAGACCGAGGCGCCGAGGCCGAACTCGGAGTCGTTGGCGAGGTCGATCGCCTCCTGCTCGGAGTCGACGACGACGATCGGCAGCACCGGGCCGAAGATCTCCTCGCGCATGATCCGCATCTCGTGGGTGACGTCGGTGAGGACGACCGGGGCGATGAACTTGCCCGGCATCCCGGCGACCTCGGTCGGCCCCCCGCAGAGCCTGGTGGCGCCGGCGGCGACCGCGTCCTCGACCAGCTCGGTGGCGATCGCGTACTGGCCGGGCGAGGTCATCGGCCCGATCTCGGTCTCCCACTCGAGCGGGTCGCCGACCCGCATCCGCTCCGCCTCGCGGGCGACGCCGGCGACGAAGCGGTCGGCGACCTCGCGCAGCACGTAGGCGCGCTCGATCCCCGAGCAGGTCTGGCCGGCGTTGGCGAAGCCGCCCCAGATCGCGCCCGGCACGGCGTGGTCGAGGTCGGCGTCGGCGCAGACGATCATCGGGTCCTTGCCGCCCAGCTCCAGCACCGAGCCCTTCAGCTCCGCCGCGCAGACCTCGCCGACGTGGCGGCCGACCTCGACCGAGCCGGTGAAGAAGACCTTGCCGACGCTGGAGCGGGCGAGCGCCTCGCCGACCGGGCCGCCGCCGTGGACGACCCGGACCAGGCCCTCGGGCACGCCGCCCTTCTCGAAGACGTCGCGGATCTTCTCGCCCAGCAGCGGCGTCAGGCTGGCCGGCTTCAGGACGACGCCGTTGCCGGCCATCAGCGCGATCGCGACCTCGCCGAAGGGGATCGACCAGGGGTAGTTCCAGGGGGCGATGACGCCGACCACGCCGATCGGCTCGTAGGAGAAGTGGGCGTTCTTGGAGAGGACGATCGCCTGCCGCATCGGCACCTTCTCGTCGGCGAGGATCTTCGGCCCCGCCTTCGCGCACCAGTGCAGCGCGTCGATCGTCGGCAGCAGCTCCATCGTGTAGGCCTCGGTGCGCGGCTTGCCCTGCTCGCGCACCAGCAGCTCGGCGAGCTCGTCGATCTCGTCCAGCAGCGCGTCGGCGACGCGGCGCATGTACGTCGCCCGCGTGCGCAGCGGCAGCTCCGCCCAGGCGGGCTGCACCCGGGCGACGTCGTCGACCACGCCCTGCACCTGCTCCGGCGTAATCGTCGGCACCGAGCCGACCAGCTCGCCGGTCGCCGGGTTGAACGAGTCGAGGGTGGACACGGACTCGGGTACCTGCGTGGCGCTCTCCATGGGTCGATTCTAGGACGGCGGGCGTGGACTCGGGAGGGGAGAATTTGCGTCCCCCACGGCTTGGGCCAGTATCGGGTCGAGCGAGCGGACATCCGGCGGTGGGTGGCGCGAGCACCTGATTTCGACGACGGCGACCCCTCCGGGGACGCGGATCCGTTACATCCGCAGCGAGGCCCCGCCGCCCTACGAGTACGCGATCACTCTGGAACTATTCGAGCAAGGCGAGTGGCGCACGGTGAGGCTCTGGGACAATGCCCACGACTGCGACGAGCACCATGAACACGAGTACACCCGCCGCGGCGGGAAGGGGGAGCCGAGGATTCTCCGGCGGGCAACGGTCAACGAGGCGATGGCGACGGCGATCGTCGAGGCCAAGCTGAGAGCGGAGGAGGTCGTGAGACAATGGCGGATGTCATGAGCTGCAAGAAGACCACGGACGAGATGATCACCGAGAGGGTGATCGCGTCAATGGAACTGGAAGAGCCGCTGGATCGGTATCCCAACCACGCCCATTTCATCGCCGCCGACGACCCGGCGCACGGCGCGAGGGCGGCTGAAGCTTTCTCCGAAGGTCACCCCGCCGTCCTCGTCTTCCCCGGTGGGGAAGAGGTCGTGATCGAGCCCGGGGAGAACGGGACGCCGGCCCGGGTCGAGGCTCGCGACGCGGACGGCGAGCCACTCCCGGCCTGATCGCGGCGGCGGATTCGCCTGAGCACCGCCACCCGCTCCTCCATACTCCGTCCCCGTGGCGGACCAGCTGTTCGACACCGGGCCGGAAGAGAGCTCCGCCTCCGCGGGCGCGGGGCCGCAGGCACCGCCGCCGGGGGCGCCGCTGGCGGTGCGGATGCGGCCGCGGACGCTGGACGAGATCGTCGGCCAGGAGCATGTGGTGGGGGAGGGGTCGGCGCTGCGGGCGGCGATCGAGGCCGGCCGGCCGCACAGCGCGATCCTCTACGGGCCGCCGGGGGCGGGGAAGACGACGCTGGCGCGGATCGCGGCGGCGGGGGCCGAAGGAGCCTTCGAGGAGGAGTCGGCGGTCAACGCCGGCAAAGCCGAGATCCGCAGCGTGATCGAGCGGGCGCGGGAGCGGCGCCGGGCCAACGGGCGGCCGACGATCCTCTTCCTCGACGAGATCCACCGCTTCAACAAGGCCCAGCAGGACGCGCTGCTGCCGGCGGTCGAGGACGGCCTGCTGACGCTGATCGGCGCCACCACCGAGAACCCCTTCTTCGAGGTCAACTCGGCGCTGCTCTCGCGCGCCCAGATCTACGAGCTGAAGCCGCTCGAGCCGGCCCAGGTCGAAGGGCTGCTGCGCCGCGCTCTGGCCGACCCCGAGCGCGGCATCGCCGCGCCGCCGCCGGTCGCCGACGCCGCCCTGGCGATGCTCGCCGAGCGCTCCGGCGGCGACGCCCGGGTGGCGCTCTCGGCGCTCGAGCGGGCGGCCGAGCGGGCGGCCGGCGGCGAGGTCGACGTCGCCGCGATCGAGGACGCGCTGCAGCGCAAGGCGCTCGACTACGACCGCCAGGGCGACCGCCACTACGACTTCGTCTCCGCCTGGATCAAGGCGACCCGCGGCTCCGACGTCGACGCCTCGCTCTACTACCTGGCGGTGATGCTGGAGGGTGGCGAGGACCCGCGCTTCATCGCCCGCCGCATGGTGATCCTCGCCTCCGAGGACGTCGGCAACGCCGACCCGCAGGCGCTGCTCGTCGCCGACGCCGCTGCCCGCGCCGTCGACCGCGTCGGCCTGCCCGAGTGCGCGCTCAACCTCGCCCAGGCGACCGTCCACCTGGCGCTCGCGCCGAAGTCGAACGCCTCCTACAAGGCGCTCGCCGCCGCCCGCGCCGAGGTGCGGTCGAACGGCGCGCAGACGCCGCCGGACTACCTGCGCGACGCGCACTACCCGGGGGCCGCCGAGCTCGGCCGCGGCAGCGGTTACCGCTACGCGCACGACGAGCCGGGCGGCGTCGCCGACCAGCAGCTGCTGCCGGACGGCCTCGCCGGTCGCCGCTTCTACGAGCCGACCGACCGCGGCCACGAGGCCGAGCTCGGCCGCCGGCTGGAGCAGCTGCGCCGCCGCCTCGGCAAGTCGTGAA
>CAWEOH010000050.1:0-9715 GCA_963810455.1 uncultured Actinomycetes bacterium | reverse complement strand
TCTCCCCTCCCGAGTCCACGCCCGCCGTCCTAGAATCGACCCATGGAGAGCGCTACGAAGGCAGAGGAGTCCGTGTCCACCCTCGACTCGTTCAACCCGGCGACCGGCGAGCTGGTCGGCTCGGTGCCGACGATTGCGCCGGAGCAGGTGCAGGGCGTGGTCGACGACGTCGCCCGGGTGCAGCCCGCCTGGGCGGAGCTGCCGCTGCGCACGCGGGCGACGTACATGCGCCGCGTCGCCGACGCGCTGCTGGACGAGATCGACGAGCTCGCCGAGCTGCTGGTGCGCGAGCAGGGCAAGCCGCGCACCGAGGCCTACACGATGGAGCTGCTGCCGACGATCGACGCGCTGCACTGGTGCGCGAAGGCGGGGCCGAAGATCCTCGCCGACGAGAAGGTGCCGATGCGGCAGGCGATCGTCCTCTCCAAGAACGCCCACTTCTCCTACGAGCCGATCGGCGTGGTCGGCGTCATCGCCCCCTGGAACTACCCCTGGTCGATCCCCTTCGGCGAGGTCGCGATCGCGCTGATGGCCGGCAACGGCGTCGTGCTGAAGCCGGCCAGCCTGACGCCGCTGCTGGGCGAGAAGATCCGCGACGTCTTCGAGAAGGGCGGCGTGCCCGAGGGCCTGGTCCGGGTCGTCCACGGCGGCGGCCCGGTCGGCGAGGCGCTCGCCCGCTCCAGCGTCGGCAAGGTCTTCTTCACCGGCTCGGTCGAGGTCGGCCGCCACGTCGGCGAGGTCTGCGCGGCGGAGCTGAAGGGCTCGGTGCTGGAGCTGGGCGGCAAGGACCCGATGATCGTCTGCGCCGACGCCGACCTCGACCACGCCGTGCCGGGCGCGATCTGGGGCGGCTTCGCCAACGCCGGCCAGACCTGCTCGGGGATCGAGCGCGCCTACGTGCTGCGCGAGGTCGCCGACCGCTTCGTCGCCGGCGTCGCCCGCGAGGCGGAGCGGATGCGGGTCGGCGACCCGCTCGAGTGGGAGACCGAGATCGGGCCGATGACCTCGCCCGGCCAGTACGCGATCGCCACCGAGCTGGTCGAGGACGCGGTCGCCGCCGGCGCCACCAGGCTCTGCGGGGGGCCGACCGAGGTCGCCGGGATGCCGGGCAAGTTCATCGCCCCGGTCGTCCTCACCGACGTCACCCACGAGATGCGGATCATGCGCGAGGAGATCTTCGGCCCGGTGCTGCCGATCGTCGTCGTCGACTCCGAGCAGGAGGCGATCGACCTCGCCAACGACTCCGAGTTCGGCCTCGGCGCCTCGGTCTGGACCAAGGACCGCCAGCGCGGCGAGCGGATCGCTCGGCGGCTCGAATCGGGGATGGTCTGGATCAACGACCACTCCTTCAGCCACGGCGTCTGCCAGTGCGCCTGGGGCGGCGTCAAGGACTCCGGCCTCGGCCGCTCGCACTCGAAATTCGGCTTCTACGAGTGCGTCAACGTGAAGACCAACGCCTGGGAGCCGGGCCTCGCCCGCGACTTCTGGTGGCACCCCTACGACCGCACGCTGGGCGAGGCGGTGCGGGCCTCGGCGCGGATCCTCTACGGCAAGGGACAGACCCGGGCCCGAGCCCTTCGCGAGGGTGCGGGCCCGTTGCTCAAGGTCGGGCGCCGCACCCTGCGTGGCCGCAAGGGCTGAGCTACGCGGTCAGCCGACCCGCACCGTCCGCGACTTCCCCTTCAGGCACTTGTAGATCGTGCCCGCCGTGCCCTGCGTGACCTGCGGGACCACGGCGTAGAACTTGGCCGGGGTTTCGGCCTTCTCGTACAGCTTCGACTTGTTGACCTTCCAGAAGCCCTTGCCGTTGGTGGTCGTCTTCATCACCGTGCCCTGGCCGTTGGCCTTGACCAGGACCTGGCGGTCGGCGGAGCAGTTGGCGTTGCTCGACCTGACCTTGCCCTGGGAGCCGACGTCGGCGATCCACACGTTCGATTCGAGGGCGATGACCTGGCCCGGTTCGGCGGCGAGCGTCACCGTCCGCGAGGTCGCCTTCAGGCACTTGTAGATCGGCCCGGCGGTCCCCTGGGAGACCTGCGGCGCCACGGCGTAGATTTCCGCGGGCTGGCTCACCTTGCCCCGGAGGACGGCCCGGCTGACCTTCCAGAAGCCGCTGGCGTTGGTGGTCGTCTTCATCACGGTGCCGTGGCCCTTCGCCTTGATCAGCACCTTGCGGTCCTCGACGCAGTTGCCGTTGCTGGCTCTCACCTTGCCCTGGGAGGCCGAGTTGGCAAGCCAGAGGGTCGAGTTGACCTTGACGACCTGACCCGGACCGGCTTCGGCCGAGGCGAGCGCCGGCACCGCCAGCGCGACCAGGGCGATCGCCGCGGTGGCGACCGCGACGGCGCGATTCCTGTTTCTCATCCACTTCTCCTATTTGTTCGCGCGCCTCCGGGCCGCAAGTGCGACTGACCCTAGAAGATCGCCGCGTCGTCTCCCCGCACACTTCACAATCCTGGGATATGCCACCCGAGCAGGAGAAAGTCGCGGTCGCGGTCGCCGGGCTGCGCCGCGACTACGGCGAACGGACCGCCCTCGCCGACGTCGACATCACCCTGGCGGCGGGTGAGACGCTGGTCGTGCTCGGCCCCAACGGCGCCGGCAAGTCGACCCTGCTGCGGGTGCTCGCCACCCTGCTGCGGCCGACCGCGGGCGAGGTCGCCGTCCTCGGCTGCGAGCTGCCGCGAGAAACCTGGAAGCTGCGCGGCCGGATCGGCTACCTCGGCCACGAGCCGCTGCTCTACCGCGACCTCTCCGGGCGCGAGAACCTGCGCTTCCACGCCCGCCTGCACGGGATCGCCCGGGAGGAGGCGGAGGCGCGGATCGAGCGGCTGCTCGGCGCCGTGCGGATGGAGCGCCGCGCCGACGAGCGCGTGGTCGAGCTCTCGGCCGGGATGCGCCAGCGGCTGGCGATCTGCCGCTGCGTCCTGCACCGGCCGGCGCTGCTGCTGCTCGACGAGCCCGACTCCAACCTCGACGCCGAGGGCCGCGAGCTGGCCCGCGGCCTGATCGGGCCGGGCGCCGGCGAGGGCGTCGCCCGCGTCGTCGTCACCCACGACCCCGACCGCCACCTGCCCGAGGCAGACCAGGTGCTGGAGCTGGGGATCTCCGAGCGGGCGGCGATCGCGTGACCCCCTCGCGCGTCGCCTTCGCCGCGATCCTCGGCAAGGACCTGCGCTCGGAGCTGCGCACGCTGCAGTCGCTGCCGGCGATGGCGCTGTTCGCCGTCACCACCTTCGTCATCTTCCGCTTCGGCCTCGACCGCACCCAGCTCTCCGGCAGCCTCGCGGCCGGCGTGCTCTGGGCGACGCTGCTGTTCGCCGCGGTGCTCGGCATCAACCGCCTCTTCGTCGCCGAGCGCGAGGAGGGCGGCTTCGACGCGATCCGGCTCGCCCCGATCGACCGCAACGCCCTGTTCGCCGCCAAGGTCGCGGCGCTGCTCATCTACCTGGTCGCCCTGGAGCTGGTCGCGGTCCCGGTCTTCGCCCTCTTCTTCCTCGACTCGGCGAGCGCGCTCGGGCCGCTCGTCG
This sequence comes from uncultured Actinomycetes bacterium, assembly GCA_963810455.1. Taxonomy (GTDB): domain Bacteria; phylum Actinomycetota; class Thermoleophilia; order Solirubrobacterales; family 70-9; genus VAYN01. The sequence goes on along the minus strand of CAWEOH010000050.1, from coordinate 6,185 downwards.
CCGTTCTCGTGCTCACCGACCTCGGCCTCGCCGCGACCGGGACGCTGATCTCCTCGATGGCGGTCAACTCGCGCGCCCGCGACCTGCTGGTTCCGCTCGTCCTGCTGCCGCTGGTGGTGCCGCTGATGATCGCCGCCACCGGCGCCACCGAGCCGCTGATGGCGCTGGGCGGTCCCGGCTACCACCGCTTCGGGACCTGGCTTGCGGTGCTGGGGCTATACGATCTGGTCTTCACGCTGGTCGGCTACGCGGTATTCGACTTCCTGCTCGAGGACTGAGCCGCCGACGCCGGCCCCCCGCCCCCCGCGGCATGTACGGCAAAGGACTGAAACCACTCTCGATCGCCACCGTGGCGCTGCTCGCGGCCGGCCTCTCGCTGGTCTTCTTCTACGCGCCGCTCGACGCCGACCAGGGCTTCATCCAGAAGATCTTCTACCTGCACGTGCCGCTGGCGATCGTCGCCCTGGTCGGGTTCATCGCCGGCGGCGTCTTCGCCGTCCTCCACCTGCGCAGCGGCGACTCGAAGTGGGACGCCTACTCCTACGTCGCGATCCACATCTCGGTCATCTTCGGCGTCGCCGTGCTGATCACCGGCGCGATCTGGGCCAAGGCCTCCTGGGGCCACTGGTGGGTCTGGGACGAGCCGACGCTGGTCAGCTTCCTGATCGTCTTCCTCCTCTACGCGACCTACTACCCGTTCCGCTACGCGATCGAGGACCGCGAACGGCAGGCCCGCTACGCCTCGGTCTTCGCCGTCACCGCCGGCGCCTTCGTGCCGCTCAACTTCATGGCGGTGCGGATGGCGCAGAGCCTCGTCCACCCGCGCGTCTTCGCCACCACCGACGGCGGCCTGCCCGGCTCGATGATGTTGACCTTCCTCGTCTGCCTGGCGGCGATCGCGGCGCTCTGGCTGACGCTGGTCAAGTTCGAGCTGGCGGCGAAGAGCGCCTCCGGCCAGGTCAAGCGGCTGCGCCGCGCGCTCGACGCGCCCAGCCCCGGCGGCCGCTCGCGGATCGCGCCGGAGGTGAGCTGATGCTGGGCCTGCTCGCCGCGACGCCGGCGCTGCCGCTCGACGAAGCGGGCAAGTACGTCGCCGGCGCCTACATCGTCTTCGTCGTCCTGCTGGTGATCTACGTCGCGATCATGGCCGCGAAACTGGCCCGGATCGAGCGCGAACTGCGCGAGGTGGCGGCGGTCGCCGAGGAACGCAAGGCCGAGCAGGAGAAGGTGGGCGCCTGATGTCCGAGTTGCTGGCGCTCGGGATCTCGCACAAGACGGCGCCGCTGGAGCTGCGCGAGCGGCTCTCGCTGACCGAGGGCCGCGCCGTCGGCGCGCTCGGCGAGCTGACCACCGCGGCCGGGATCCACGAGGCGGCCGCGATCTCGACCTGCAACCGGACCGAGCTCTACCTGATCGTCTCCGACTCGGTCGAGGCCGAGTCGACGGCGCTCGGGATCCTCACCCGGATGGCCGAGATCCGGCCGACCGAGCTGCTCGGCCACCTCTACTCCCAGCGCGGCGTCGACGCCGCGCGGCAGCTGATGCGGGTCACCGCCGGGCTCGACTCGATGATCGTCGGCGAGGCCGAGATCCAGGGCCAGGTCAAACGCGCCTACGAGCTGGCCCTGGTCGAGGGCGCGACCGGGCCGATCCTCAACCGCCTCTTCCGCGGCGCCCTCTCGGCCGGCGGCCGCGCCCGCGAGGAGACCGGGATCAGCGAGACCGGCGTCTCGGTTCCCTCGGTCGCGGTCGGGCTGGCGCAGCGGGCGCTCGGCGACCTCGCCGCGCGGCGGGTGCTGGTGGTCGGCGCCGGCGAGACCGCCGAGCTGGTCGCCCGGGCGCTGACCGCGCGGGGCGTGAAGACGGTCTTCGTCGCCAACCGCCACTACGACCGGGCGATCGGGCTGGCGCAGCGCTTCGACGGCAGCGCGGTCCGCTTCGAGGAGCTGCCCACACAGCTGCTCGAGGCCGACATCGTCGTCTCCGCGACCAACTCCCCGCACCACATCGTCGAGCTCGACGGGCTGGCGCAGGTGATGACCGAGCGCGAGGGGCGCTCGCTGGTTGCGATCGACCTCGCCGTCCCCCGCGACATCGAGCCGGCCTGCCGCGAGGTGGCCGGCGTCAGCGTCTTCGACATCGACGACGTGCAGCAGATCGTCGAACGCAACGCCTCCGGGCGCGAGGCCGAGGCGCGGCGGGCGGAGGCGATCATCGAGGCCGAGCTCGACCGTTTCGAGCGCTGGCTGGCGGCGCTGGAGGTGGTGCCGACGATCACCGCGCTGCGCGAGCGCGGCGACGAGGTCGTGCGCCGGGTCCTGGCCGAGAACGAAAACCGCTGGGAGGGCGCCAGCGACGCCGACCGCCAGCGGATCGAGGCGATGGCGAAGGCGGTCGCCTCGCGGCTGCTGCACGAGCCGACGGTGCGGATGCGGCGCTCGGCCGGCGACGAGGACGCCTACGCCCACGTCAGCGCCCTGCGCGAGCTGTTCGGCCTCGACGTCGAGACGACGCCGGAGGCGGGCGGCGCCAAGGTGACCGAGCTGCGCAGCAAGAAGGCTGAGTGAGGCGTGCTTGGCGCTGCGGATCGCCACCAGGGGTAGCAAGCTCGCCCTGACCCAGGCCGGGTGGGTCGCCGACCTGCTCGGCGGGGCGGAGCTGGTCGCCAGCTCGGCGGCCGACGGCGAGCCGGGCGACAAGTCGCGCTTCGTCCGCGGCGTCGAGCGGGCGCTGCTGGCGGGCGAGGCCGAGTTGGGCGTGCACTCGGCCAAGGACCTGCCGGGCGCGATGCCGGCCGGGCTCGAGATCGCCGCGGTGCCCGCGCGCGAGGACCCGGCGGACGCCTGGATCGGCGCCGGCGCCTCGCTCGAGGACGTGCCGGAGGGCGCCCGGGTCGGGACCGCGAGCCTGCGCCGCCGCGCCCAGCTGCTCGCCGCGCGGCCCGACCTGCGGGTCGAGGAGCTGCACGGCAACGTCGACACGCGCCTGCGCAAGCTGGCCGAGGGGGAGCTCGACGGCATCGTCCTCGCCGCCGCCGGCCTGCGGCGCCTGGGGCGCGCGGGGGAGATCGGCTTCGCGCTGGCGACCGAGACGATGGTGCCGGCGCCGGGCCAGGGGACGCTGGCGCTGCAGGTCCGCGCCGGCGATGAGGCGACGCTCGACGCGGTCGGCGCCGTCACCGACCTCGCCGCGATGCGCGAGCTGACCGCCGAGCGGGCGGCGGTGGCGCCGCTGGGGGCGAGCTGCGCGACCCCGATCGGCGTCCACGCCCGGGTCGAGGGCGAGCGCCTCGCCCTGACCGCCTTCGTCGGCCTGCCCGACGGCAGCGAGTGGATCCGCGACCGGCTCGACGGCGACGCCGCCGAGCCCGCGGCGGCCGGCTACGCCCTCGCCGAGCGCCTGCTCGCCGCCGGCGCCCGCGACCTGCTCGACCAGGCCGAGGCCGCCGCGTGAGCGTGCGGGCGGGAGTCGTGTACCTGGTGGGGGCCGGGCCCGGGGACCCGGGGCTGATGACGGCGCGCTCGCTGGCGCTGATCGCCGCCGCCGACGCGATCTTCTACGACCGGCTGATCCCCCCCGGGGCGCTCGACGGCGCCCGCGAGGAGGCCGAGCTGGTCTACGTCGGCAAGCAGCCGGGCGTGCCCTCGGTGCCGCAGGAGGAGATCGGCGAGCGGCTGGTCGCCGCGGCGCGCGAGGGCAAGAGCGTCGTCCGCCTCAAGGGCGGCGACCCGTTCGTCTTCGGCCGCGGCGGCGAGGAGGGCGAAGCGCTGCGCGCCGCCGGGGTCGAGTTCGAGGTGGTGCCGGGGGTGACCGCCGGCGTCGCCGCGACCGCCTACGCCGGCATCCCGGTCACCCACCGCGACGACGCCTCGGCGGTCGCCTTCGTCACCGGCCACGAGGACCCGGCCAAGACCGAGACCGCCCTCGACTGGAAGGCGCTCGCCGGCTTCCCCGGCACCCTCGTCTTCTACATGGGCGTCAAGCGCCTGGGCGAGAACGCGGCGGCGCTGATCGCCGCCGGCCGCGACCCCGACGAGCCGGCGGCGGCGATCGAACGCGGGACCTGGCCCGGACAGCGGACGGTGACGGCGACGCTGGGGACGATCGCGGCCGCGGTCGAGCGCGAGGCGGTGAAGGCGCCGGCGCTGATCGTCGTCGGCGCCGTCGTCGCCCGGCGCGAGGAGCTCGCCTGGCTCGAGCGGCGCTCGCTGCACGGCCGCACCGTCGTCGTCACCCGCGCCCGCGCCCAGGCCAGCGGCCTCGCCGCGACCCTCCGCGACCTCGGCGCCGCGGTGGTCGAGCTGCCCGCGATCCGGATCGAGCCCCGGCTGCGCAGCGAGGAGGTCGAGGCCGCGGTCGCCGCGATCGAGGAGTACTCGCTGATCTGCCTGACCAGCCCCAACGGCGTCCGCCTGCTGTTCGACGCGATGGGCGACGCCGGGCGCGACGCCCGCGCCCTCGCCGGCGCCACCGTCGCCGCGATCGGCCCCGGCACCGCCCGGGCGCTCGCCGCGCGCGGGGTCTTCGCCGACGTGGTGCCGGAGCGGTTCGTCGCCGAGGCGCTGGTCGAGGCCCTCGCCGACGTCGCGGTGTCCGGCAAGCGCGTCCTCGTCGCCCGCGCCGCCGAGGCCCGCGAGGTCCTCCCCGAGGCACTGCGCGAGCGCGGCGCCGAGGTCGACGTCGTCGCCCTCTACGAGACCGTGCGCGAGGCGCCGGAGGAGGAGGCGGTCGCCGCCGCGCAGGACGCCGACTACGTCACCTTCACCTCCTCCTCGACCGTCGCCAACCTGACCGAGACGCTCGGCGACCGCTTCCCGGCCGCCGCCCGCGTCGTCTCGATCGGCCCGATCACCAGCGAGGCGGCCCGCGAGGCCGGCCTCAGGGTCGACGTCGAAGCCGACCGCCACGACGTGGACGGCCTCCTGCAAGCGCTCCTGGAGGACGCCGCCCGGTGAACCACGCCGACCCCTTGAGCTTTGTCACCCTGTGGGTTACAAAACTCAAGGGGTTAGGGATGTGATGGGGTTCGGCTGGCCGCACCGGCACTTCGCGCGGACCGACTCGACCAACACGCGGGCGCGAGAGCTGGCCGAGGCGGGAGCGCCGCACGGGACCGTGGTCACCGCCGCCGAGCAGACCGCGGGACGCGGGCGCCAGGGACGCAGCTGGACGGCGCCGGCCGGCAAGGCGCTGCTCTACTCGGCGATCGTCCGCCCGCTCGACCGGCGCCGCTCGCTGCTGCCGCTGGCGGCGCCGCTCGCCGTCTGCGAGGCGGCGGAAGCGCTGGCGCCGGGAACCCCCTGCCGGGTCAAGTGGCCCAACGACGTCTGGGTCGAGGGCCGCAAGCTGGCCGGCATCCTGATCGAAGCCCGCCCCCAGGAGAACTGGGCGGTCATCGGAGTAGGCCTGAACCTGAACATCGCCCCGTCCGAGTTCCCACCCGAGCTTCAGGAAACCGCGACGTCGCTGCCGGGACCCCCCCAAAGCGCCCGCTCAGCCGCCGAAGCACTGAGCCGCCGCCTCGAGGAATGGATCGAGGCCGACCCGCGCTCGATCCTGTTCGCCTGGCGCGAGCGCGACGCGCTGCGCGGGCGCGAGGTCAGCTGGGAGGGAGGCTCAGGAGTCGCCGACGGGGTCGACGACCGCGGCTACCTCGTCGTCCGCACTCCCGGCGGCGACCGCGTCGCCGTCGGCGCCGGCGAGGTCCACCTGACCGTCGCCTGACCGCGCCTTCGCGCCGGATTCGTCCTTCGCGTCGCCGTTGCCGGCCGCGGCTTTGCGTTTGCGCGAGCGCGGTTTCCGTTTCGGCGCCTTCTTCGCCGGCTTCGCCTTGCCCTTCCCCTCGTCCGCGGCAGCACCTTCCTCCGACGCCTCGCCGTCGCCCGACCCGGTCGCCTTCGCCTCGGTCGCCTTGCCCTCGCCCTCGGGTGCGTTTCCGTTGTCGCCGCCGCCGCCGCGCTTGCGCTTGCGCCGGCGCTTGCCGCCTTTGGGGAAGTTGCGCAGCAGCTCGCGCGCCACCGCCGAGGGTTTCCGCGCCATCCGCATCCGCGCCCCGCGCAGCACCTCCTCGCCCTCGGGCGTGTGCGAGACCGCCGCCGCCAGCAGCGCCACCGCCAGCCGCCGGTCCTGTTTGCGCGCCGCGTGGACCAGCCGCCGCGCGTTGCGCCCGTGCGCCCGCCCGCTCG
>CAWEOH010000049.1:0-44835 GCA_963810455.1 uncultured Actinomycetes bacterium | reverse complement strand
CGGCTGGCGATCGACCACCCCAGGCCGCGTCTCCACCTGGTCCTCGCCGGCGCCAACCCCGGCGGCCGCCAGGCGGTGCTCGGCCCGCGCGCTTCCAGGGAATCGACAGCCACGCGACCCCCAACACGCCGATCCTGCGCGACCCCTGTGCCGCCGACCGCCTGGGCGAGGGCCCGCGCCTTCCTCCGCCGGCTGGTCCGGCGAGCCGCAGCGCGGGATCCCCGACGACTTCGACGTCGCCGCCGCGACCACGACCGCGAGGTCGCCGCCGACCCTGGCTGCGCAGCCAGCGCACCTGGCGCCAGCTCGCCGGCCTCGCCGCGCCGACCCTGGCGGCGGCCGCGCGCCCGGTCCCGCGGTGCCGCCGCTGAACCTCGCCGCATCGCCGCCCGCGTCCCGCGCGCCGCTTCCAGCGCTTCGCCGGCCGCCACGCCTTCCTCTTTCCAGGAGCGGGAGCGATCGAGCCGCGCGGTCGAGCGGTCCTGCGAGCACGAGGCCTGACATGAGCTCGACCGCCTCGCCGCCGGCGAGGCCCTGGGCCCGGACCCAGGGAGCGCCAGGTCTCGAAGGCGAGCGCGTGGCCGATCGCTCCCTTGACCCGGCGGCGGCGGCGCCGCGCTCGGCGGCCGACGGAGCAAGCACCTCGGTGGCGGCGCCGAACCACTGGCCGAGGCTCATCGAGGGCTGTAGCGCCGGCGTCGTGGCGACGTCACGGGTCGTCTTCTCGAGCATGTACTCGGTTCGCCGCGTACCAGGGCGTAGAGCTGCTCCAGGCGCGGTCCGGAGCCCGCGCTTCGGGGTCCTCGATCGCCGCCCGACCTGTCCAGGTCGGGAGAGTTGCGGCCGGCGAGCCAGTGGGTCGAGCAGGCGTCGAGCAGCGCCTCTGTTGGAAGTGGCGGTAGACGGTCGCCCGCTGCCCCCACCTTCTCGGCGATGGCGCTGACCGTCGTCCGCGCCGGCCCACCGTGCCGTGCAGCTCGACCGTCGCCTCGGTGACCACGGCCGCGTCTCGTCCTCCTGCTCGGCCCCGGCGGCGTTTGCGGTAGCGGCGGTGACCGCCGCGGGCGGCGCCCCTTCTCTCTTTCTCTGCTTTCGCGGACATCGCTGTATTGCGAATTTTGACGACGCGCGGGACCTGTGCTACTTTCGCTGAACATTGCTGTTCAACGAAATCGAGGAACGCATGATGTCAACCACCCAGATCGCTCAGCAGCTGCGCCGCTTCGACCACAGCCAGGGGCCGCGCATCGTCGGCGCCGGGGACGGCCTGGTGGCCGAGCTCGGCGGCTGCGACGCCCGCTTCCTCGTCTGGGGCGAGGAATCCGGCGGCGGCTTCTCGCTGGTCGAACACCCGATCCCCCCGCGCTCGCTGTGCGCGCCGCTGCACCGCCACGTCGGCGTCGACGAGTACAGCTTCGTGCTCGAGGGACGGATGGGGGCGCTGCTCGGCGACGAGGTCGTCTTCGCGGAGGCCGGCGAGCTGGCCTTCAAGCCGCGCGACCAGTGGCACACCTTCTGGAACGCGGGCGACACCCCCGCGCGGATCCTCGAGGTGATCTCACCGGGCGGGTTCGAGCACTTCTTCAAGGAGTTCTCGGACACGACCAAGGACGGCAGCTTCGACCCGGTCGCCCTCAGCGAGCGCTACGGGATCGATTTCGACATGGAGAGCGTCCCGCGCATCTGCGCCGAGCACGACCTCGTCCACCCGCTGCTCGACCAGCCCTCCTGACCCCCATGGCCGACGGGCCGATTTGCCGCCGATATCCCGGCAAATCGTCCCGTCGGCGCTCGTTGGCGCGCCCGTCGGCGCCGGTCGGCGCCCGGGCTCGGCGGCTGCGGTGGCGTCAGCTGTCGGGGAGGATGAGGAGGGCGGCGCCGGCGGGGGGGTCGGGGGCGCCGGCCAGGAGCTGCCAGGAGTTGGCGGGGAGCAGCCGCAGCTGGCCCGAGTGCGGGGGCGGCGGCGCCGTTGCCGGTTCGAAGTCGGCGAGCTCGACCGCGGTGCCGGCGATCCGCCGCGCCAGGTCGGCGGCGAGCCCGTCGGCGTCGAAGTTGCCGCCGGCATGGTCGGCGGCCTCGCGCACGACTTCGACCTCGTGGATGTCGGTCGCCTCGCCGACCAGGATCGCGACCGGCGCCGAGAGGCCGGCGGCGATCGCCTCCCCCTCGCTGCCGAAGGCCGAGGCGCCCGGCGCCCGGCGGCGGCCGAGGATGACCAGCGAGGCGCGCGCCTCGGTGGCGACGTTGACGACGCTTTCGGCCAGCGAGTCGTGGACCAGCAGCCGCGACTCGGCATCGATCCCGACCGCGTAGGCGGCTCGGTCGAGCTCGGCGAGGCGCTCCTCGGCGGCCTCGGCCTCGGCCCGCGGCACCGCCAGCAGGCCGCGCACCACGCCGCCCTCGGCGGCGGCGATGCGGGAGGCGACGAGGAAGGCGAGCGGCGCCTGGCCCGGGTCGGTGAGGGCGACGAGGACCCGGCCGCCGACCCGCTCGGCGCTCGCCGCCGGCGGCGGCACCGCGGCGACCGAGCGGTCGACCAGCAGGGTGCCGACGACGATCGAGACGAGGATCAGGACCAGCGCCGCGTTGACGACCGACTGGTCGAAGAGGCCGATGTTGAAGCCGACCACGGTCGCCGCCAGCGTCGCCGCCGCCTGCGGGACCGTCAGCCCCAGCATCAGCGTCGTCTGCGACCCCGAGTAGCCGAGCGTCAGGTGGGCGACCCAGGAGGCGATCGCCTTGCCGCCGGTGCTGCCGAGGATGAAGAGGCCGGCCAGCTTCAGCGTCTCGCCTTCGACCATCACCGAGGGGTTGAGCAGGGTCCCGACCGAGACGAGGAAGATCGGGACGAAGACGGCGCTGCCGAAGAAGTCGATCCGGTCCATCAGCGGGCCCTCGTTGGGGACCAGCCGGTTGAGCGCCAGGCCGGCGAAGAAGGCGCCGACGATCGGCTCGATCCCGAAGCTGTCGGCGACGGTGGCGGCGGCGAGGAAGGAGGCGATCGCGAGCAGGTAGCGGACGACGCGATCGGTGCCCAGGTAGCGGAAGGCGAGGCGCGCGATCCGCGGCAGCAGGCCGAGGGTGAAGACGACGAGGACGGCGAGGCCGACGACGATCTGGACCGCGACCGAGCCGCCCGAGCCGCCGGCGACCTGGGAGCCGGCGACGGCGGCGAGGACGACGAGCGCCGCGGTGTCGGTGAGGACCGTGGCGCCGACCGCCGTGGCGACGCCGCGATCGGCGGAGAGGCCGGCGCGCCCGGGCGGTCGGGTAGAGCAGCAGCGTGTGCGAGGCGAGCAGGGCGCCGAGCAGCAGCGCCGCCGGCACGACCCAGCCGAGGGCGAGCCCGATCGCGACGCCGAGCACCATCGGGATCGAGAAGGTGAGCAGGCCGAAGCCGATCACGGCGTTGCGGTGGATGCGGACGAGGTTGAGGTCGAGCTCGACCCCGGCGACGAACATCAGGTAGAGCAACCCGAGCTCGGCCGAGGTCGGGCACCGTGGTGTTGCCGGCGCCGATCAGGCCGAACCCGTACTGGCCGATCAGGAAGCCGCCGATCAGCAGGCCGATGATCCCGGGAACCCGCGCCCGCCGCATCAGCGGCGGGCCGACGATGACGACGACGAAGAGGATGAAGAACTCCCAGGCGGGCCCGCTCGGCGACTCGATGTGGATCGCGGCGAGGGAGGTCAGCGGCGGCATCGGTCCAGGTCAGCCCAGGGTCGTGTGCAGGAGGGGGATCGCGGATTCGGCTTCGGCGGCGTCGGCGCCGACCCATTCGTGCAGCAGGCCGTCGATCGTGCCGTCCGACTGGAATGCGCGCAGCGCCGAGTCGACCGCCTGCAGGTTTCGGAGCCCGGCGGCAGCGCCACCGCCAGCGGCTCGCGTTCGGGCAGCTGGGCGACCGCTTCCAGCCGGCCTTCCGATTCCTGGGCGACGGCGACGGCGGAGGGCAGGTCGAGCAGGGCCGCTTCCACCTTGCCTGATTCGAGCGCGGCCAGCATTTCCTTCTGCCCGTCGTAGATCCGCAACGGTTCTTCCGGCGCGATCTGCTCTTCGATGTCGGAGACGAGGGTGGTGGCGCGGACCTCGCCCCAGCGCAGTTCCTGGGCGCTGGCGAGGTCGGGGACCGCGGTGCCGCTGGCGACCAGCACGGTCGGCGCCGAGTCGAGGTACGGGGTCGAGAAGTCGAGCTTTTCTTCGCGTTCGTCGGTCGGGGTCAGCAGGTCGAGGGCGAGGTCGGCGCCGTCGAGGTGGCCGGCGACGACCCGGTGGAAGTGGACCACCTTGATCTTCACCCGGTCGAGTTCGAAGCGGTCGGCGAGCTCGCGGGCGAGCTCGTACTCGAAGCCGCCGGTCGGTTCGCTCGCCGTGCCCTCCCAGAAGCCGGGGCTGGGGACCGCCGAGGTGGCGACCGTCAGCACCCCCGGATGGGCCGGGGTGAACGTCCCGGCCGAGCCCGAGATCGAGCCGCAGCCGCGCGGCGAGCAGGCCCACGGCGACGGCCAGCGCGGCGAAACCCGCCCAGAGGCCGAGGAGCCTGCCAGATGCGCGCGCTTCCGCCTGCACTCCGAGGAGACTATGCGCCGTGGACGACGGTTGGAGAACGCTGCGCCGCCGGCACCGGACCGCGCTCGGCGGGCTGGCGCTGGCCCTCTGCTGCCTGCTCGCCCTCCCCGCCGTCGCCGCGGCGAGGGTCCGGATCTGGGTCTCCCCGCACGGGGACAACGGCAACCCCGGCACCAGGGCGGCGCCGCTGCGCACGCTGGCCGCGGCCCAGAGGGCGGAGCGCCGGGCGCTGCGGGCGCGGCCGAAGTCCGACGTCGTCGTCGTCCTGCGCGGCGGCACCTACCGGCTGAAGAAACCGCTGCGGCTGAGCTGGCGCGACTCGGGCCGGGCCGGCCACACCGTCGCCTACCGCGCCTACGACGGCGAGCGGCCGCTGATCTCCGGCGCCTCCCGGGTCCGCGGCTCGGCCTGGAAGCTCTACGACAGGGAAGCGAACATCTGGCGCGCCCGGGTCGGCAGCGAGACCCGCGAGCTGTACGTCAACGGCAAGCGCGCGACGCGCGCCCGCACGAGCGACTACCCGGCCGGGTTCCGGCCCGCCTGGAACGACGGCGGCCCGCGGAGCGGCATCGAATACCTGCCGACGCTGGAACCCGGCGGGCTCAACCCGGCCGGCTGGGGCGACCCGACGACCTGGACCAACCCCGAAGACGTCGAGGCGGTGATCGACACCCAGTGGAAGACGATGACGGTGCCGGTCGCCGCGGTTACGCCGCCGCAGGGCTCGACCCCGGCCTGCTGCGGATGGCGGAACCCGCCTGGCACAACGCCAACGTCTTCCGCGGCGAAGACGGCCAGCCCGGCCTCTGGAGCTTCTGGCAGGTGACGCGGTTCGAAAACGCGCTCCAGTTCCTCGATGAACCGGGCGAGTGGTACCTCGACGAAAACGCCGGCTGGCTCTACTACATGCCATACCCCTGGCAGCAGATCCGCTCGGCCGACGTCGAGGTGCCGGTTGCGGAAACGCTGCTCGAAGGGCGCGGCACCGCCGCCAAGCCGGTCCGCAACCTCGAATTCCGCGGCCTCAGCTTCGCCTACGCGACCTGGCTGCAGCCGAGCGGCCGCAACGGCTACGTCTCCGACCAGGCCGGCTTCCACCTGGTCGGGGAAGGCCACGAACCGAACACCATCGGGCACGACCCGAACGACGAAGGGACGCCCGGCAACGTCGCCTTCCGCTTCGCCCGCAACGTCCGCTTCGTCGGCGACCGCTTCCGCCATCTCGGCGCCGTCGGGCTCGCGCTCGGCACCGGCAGCCACCACACCCTGGTCAAGGGCAGCACCTTCACCGACGTCGGCTCCTCGGCGATCCAGCTGAGCGGGATCGGGACCGCCGATCACGACCCGGCGAGCCGCGCGCAGACCAGCCTCGGCAACAAGATCGCCGGCAACCTGATCGCCGACGTCGCCTGGGAGTACCCCGACGCGCCGGGGATCTTCGTCGGCTTCTCGAGCGGGACGAAGGTGGTGCGCAACCTGATCGAAGACGTGCCCTGGAGCGGGATCGCGATCGGCTGGGGCTGGGGCCTGCTCGACCCCGGCGGCTTCCCGGGGCTGCTGCACGCGAGCCGCCACCAGTGGGGCCTGTGGGAAACGCCGACGCCCAACCGCAACGGCCTCGTCGCCGGCAACACGATCCGCGACTTCCTCGGCCTGCTCTGGGACGGCGGCGCGATCTACACCACCGGGTTCCAGGGGACGAGCTCCGAAAACGGGCTGCGGATCGAACGCAACGTCGCCTACGGCAAGCGCCCCGCCGCCGGCGGCAACACCTTCTACACCGACGGCGGCAGCCGCTTCGTCACGCTGCGCGAAAACACCTCCTACGACAACCCGATCGGCGTCACCGACTTCGGGCCGCCGCCGCGCTCCGGCGACCCCCTGCCCTATCCCAGGCAGCCGAGCGAGACCGACGGCGTCGCCTACGGCTCGGATCTCGGCGGCTGCGTCACCTACGGCGACATCCTCTACCAGCGCAACTCCTGGCTGCAGCCGCCGATCAAGGAACAGATGCCGCTGATCAACCTCGCCTACCTGGTGGCCAGCGGCGGCACGCTGGCGCCCTACTCCGACGAAGGCTTCTTCGACGTCTGCCCCTTCAGCGACGGCGGCACCAGCTACCCGACCGGCCTGGCCTTCAGCGAAAACACGGTCCACCCCGCCTCGCCCTGAGCCGGCGGGCGCCTTCCGGATCCCCCGCCCGGCCCGGCCGTCGCGCTCCTCAGATCCTCCCGAGCAGCAGCAGGACCAGCAGGATGACGGCGATCAGGCCGAGGATCCCTCCGGCCACCGCCACCTTCAGCAGGACCAGCACCAGCGCGGCGACGATCAGCACCGCGATCAGTCCTCCAACCATCTGTACTCCTCCGATCTCAAGGGTTCGCTCTCGGGGCGTCGCCCCGCTTGCCGTTGCCACCCTTGAGCCCTCTTGGACGAGAGCCGTGCGGCGCCCTCCTGTTCCCCGGAGGCGTCCGAACTCAAACGTCAGGTGAAGATGATCTGGCCGCCGGCGGCGAGGCCGTAGAACTCGCCGACCGTGATCGTTTCGTCGACCTCGTCGATGAAGTCGTCGTCGCTGAGGCCGAAGAGGTCGACCGAGGCCTTGCAGGCGTAGAGGCCGGCGCCCGATTCGGCGATCATCTCGACGAACTCGGGAATCGGCGGGATGTCGAGCTTCTCCATCTCCGCCGCCAGTTTGTGGGTGACCAGCGCCGAGACGCCGGGGATGCCGCCGGCCCAGGTCGCCAGGTGCAGGCCGGGGTTGCCGACCGTCGACACCTTGACGTGCTCGTGTTTGGCCTTGTTGATCGCGTCGAGGCCGAAGAAGGTGAAGAAGAGGTTCGCCTCGATCCCCTCCATCCGCGCCCCGTTGGCCATGATCAGCCCCGGGTAGACCCCCTCCAGGGAGCCCTTGGAGATGATGATCGAGACCTTCTGGATCTGCTCGTCCACGCCGTCCTCTCTTTCTAGATGCAGCCGCGGGGCTTGGGGATGCCGGCGATCTTGGCGGCGAGCTTCGCCGGCCCTTTCGGGAACAGCTGGTACAGCTCCTTGATCGGCACGCCGGAGGCTTTGCCGAGCGTCCGGATCGAGGGCGCCGAACCCGACTCCAGGTAGGTGTTCCGCATGAAGTTGACCACCAGCCAGTGGCGGTCGGTCAGCTCGGCGATGCCGTTCTCGGCCGCGATCTCGGCCGCGATCTGCTCGTTCCACTGCTGCGGGTCGGTGAGGAACCCCTCCGCGTCGACGTCGACGGTCGCGCCGCCGTAGGTCGCCGTGCTCAACTCGCACCTCCTTGGTCGGGGACGGGCCGCTTGCCGGCCATCGAGAACTCGGCGCCGATGCCGGGGATCTCGCGGCCGGGGAGCAGCATGTGCCAGTACAGCGGCTGGAAGGCGAGCTTGCCGAGGTGGTTGACCCGCGACTCGCGCAGCAGCGGCAGCGGCCCGACGTGGGCCTCGGGAAAGCGCCCCGGCAGCGGCTCGTGCTCGTAGTCGAAGTCGATCAGCAGCGCCTTGTGGAAGCCGCTCTCGATGAAGCAGTTGACGTGGCCGTCGTAGCTGCCCTGCGGCTGCTCGCCGGCGAGCACGCGCTCGACGTTGGCGCACAGCGTCTCCCCCTCGAAGTGGGTCGAGGAGCCGGCCTTCGAGGTCGGCAGGCTGGCGGCGTCGCCGATCGCGAAGACGTTGGCGGCCGCCTTGCTCTGCAGGGTGTGGATGTCGACGGCGATGAAGTTGAGGTCGTCGCCGAGCCCGGGCGAGTCGGCGACGAAGGGGGCTCCGCCGTGCAGCGGCACCGTCACCAGCAGGTCGAACTCGATCTCGCGCTCGTCCCAGCTGACCAGCTTGCCGGCGGCGCCGTCGACCTGGCCGGTGGCGAATTCGGGCTCGATCCGGATCTCCTTGCTCTCCAGCATGCCGCCGAGGTGCTCGGCGGCGACCGGCTTGGTGAAGGCGGCGTCGAGCGGCGTCGCGTAGACGATCTCGACCTGGTCGCGGAGCCCGCGCTCGCGCAGGAACCAGTCGACGAGGAAGGTGAACTCAAGCGGCGCCACCGGGCATTTGATCGGCATGTCGATCGGGTTGACGACGAGGCGGCCGCGGCCGAAGTGGGCGAGCGATTCCTGCAGGGCGGCGGCGTCCTCGGGCGAGTAGAAGGCGTGGACGCTCTGGTGCCAGCCGGGGCCCAGCAGGCCCTCGGTCTCCTCGCGCAGCAACGCCGCGCCGCTGGCGAGGACCAGCGCGTCGTAGGTAATCGTCTCGCCGCCGGCGAGGTGGACCGCGTTGTCCGCGGTCTCGACCCGGTCGACCTCGGCGAGCCGGAACTCGACCCCGTCGTGGAGCTGGGCGCTGCGCGAGCGGGTGATCCCCTCCGTCGTCTCCATCCCGAACGGCACGAACAGCAACCCCGGCTGGTAGACGTGCTCGTCGTCACGGTCGATGACGACGATCTCGTCCTCGTCGTCGAGGCGCCGCCGCAGCCGGTTGGCGACCAGCGTGCCGCCGGTCCCGCCGCCGATGATCGCGATCCGCTTCCCCATGCTCCGCAGCATCGTGCCGGACCCGTGGGAGCGCATCCGCAGAACCCCGCAGCCAGGTCCGGGGGCTCCCGCACCGGTGTCAGGTTCCGGACGGCGCTGGACCGCGCGACCTCTCGCCTGCGCGAAACCGCAGAAACCCGCGCATCGCGCGGGTTTCTGCGGTTTCGCGATTGGCCGGGCTCTCCCCCCTGGCTCGGAACCGGCTACGCCGGGCGGACGCCGGCGAGCAGCGCCAGCTCGCGCCACTTCCAGTGGCAGTCGACGTCGTCGAAGCCGATCTCGCGCAGCCAGCCGAGCTGGGTCTCGACGTCGACGGTACGGTCGGAGGGATCCTCGTTGTCGAGCGACTCGCCGATCGCGGCGAAGAACTCGCGGTGCAGGTGGGCGGTCGGCGCGGCGACGTGCTCGAAGTTGACGAAGGCGCCGCCCGGCTCGAGCAGCTCGAAGACCTCGCGGTAGAGCGCCCGCTTGCGCCCGTCCTCGAGGTGGTGGATCGCGAACGAGGAGACGACCGCGTCGAAGCGGCCGAGATCGGGCAGCGGCCGGCCGAGGTCGTGCTCGACCAGCTCGACGCCGTCGGCGCCGGCGAAGCGCTCGCCGGCCCGGGCCAGCATCAGCGGCGAGAAGTCGACGCCGACCGCGGTCGCCGCCGGACGCGCCGCGCGCACCAGCGCCAGCGTGCGGCCGTCGCCGGTGCCGAGGTCGAGCACCCGCCGCACTCCGGCCGGCACCAGCTCAAGCAGCGCCGCCTCGCCCTCGGCCCGGTGGGGCAGGCCGCCGGCGATCGCCAGGTAGCCGTCGACCCGCTCGGCGTCGGTCGCCCACTCTTCGCCCGGTCGCTCGATCGCCTCGCTCATCGAGCCGAACCTAACGCACCGCGCTACGCTCGCCGCGCCGCTGCCCCAGAAAGGAGAGCCGATGTCCAGCACCGAGCGAGTCGTCGTCCTCGCCACCAACGGCGAGGACGCGCCCGACCGCGTCCTGCCCGCCTATCTCGTCGCCGTCGCCGCGCTCGAACAGGGCCGCGAGGTGGTGATGTTCCTCACCGGCGACGGCGTCCGCCTCGCGCTCGCCGGCTACGCCGACCGGATCCGCGCCGGCAAGGAGCCGCCGGTCGCCCGCGTCCACGCCCGGTTCGCCGAGCACGGCGGCCGCTTCTTCGTCTGCCCGATCTGCTTCAAGGAGCGCGACCTCGACGAGGCCGAGCTCGTCCCCAACGCCGAGCTGAAGGGCGCCACCCCGCTGCTCGAGTTCAGCGTGCCGGGGACCGTCACCTTCTCCTACTGAGATCGCGCCCGGTCGCATGCGGAGACGGGATCGGGGGTAATGGAGGCTGGGCCATGGCCGATCTAGACAACTGGCCGCCGACTTCGCGCGAGCGCTTCGTCGCGCTCTTCGACACCTTCCGCGCCTCCTTCGGCTCGCTCTCGGCGCTGGCGATGGGTCTCGGCCTGGTCGCCGGGCTCGGCCTGCCCGAGGTCGACGGCTGGCTGGAAGCGCAGGTGCCGCTGTTCGACTTCGCCACCGAGGAAGCGGCGCGCAGCATGCTGGAGACGATCGCCACGGTGACGGTCTCGGTCGCCGGCATCGCCTTCTCGGTGACGATCGTCGCCTTCACCCTCTCGACCAACCAGCTCAGCCCGCGGGTCCTGCGCAGCTTCCGCCGCGACCTGATCAGCCAGCTGACCCTGGCCGCCTTCCTCGGCACCTTCGTCTACTGCCTCGCCCTGCTCGCCCGGCTCGGCAGCCTCGGCGGCGGCGAAGTGCCCTCGATCTCGATCGCCGTCGCGGTGCTCCTCGCGCTCGGCGCCCTCGCCCTCTTCGCCGTCTTCGTCGGCCACATCGCGAACATGCTGCAGCCCGCCTCGGTGATCGCCTCGATCGACGCCGATTCCCGCCCCGAGCTGTCCCGCCCGTTCCCGGCCGGCGTCGGCGCCGAGCCGGAGGACGGCGAGGCCGCGCGGGAGGCGGCCGAGCGGCGGATGCGGGCGGGTCCGGGGAAGGGCGTCGAGTGCGCGGGCGAGGGCTACCTGACCGTGGTCGGCGCCGGCGAGATCGTCGCCGCCGCCGCGGAGGCCGGCGGGCTCGTCCGCCAGCGCCTGCGAGTCGGGACCTACCTGCTGCCCGGCCAGGAGGTCGCCACCGTCTGGGCCGAGAGCGAGCGGGCGGCCGACGAGCTCGCCTCCCGCGTCGCCGACTGCTTCGAAACCGGCCGCCAGCGGACCCTGCCACAGGACCCCGGCTTCCCGGTGCGCCAGCTCGCCGACGTCGCCCTCAAGGGACTCTCGCCGGGGATCAACGACCCGACCACGGCGCTCAACGCGATGGAGGCGATGACCGCCGGCCTGATCCGCTTCGCCGGCGGCGAGCTGCCCTCCCCGGTCCGCTGCGACGGCGACGGCGAGCCGCGCTTCGTCGCCGAGGCCCCCGACCTCGGCGACCTGGTCGAGCTCGGCTTCGAGCAGCCGCTGGTCTTCGGCCGCGAGGACCCGGTCGTGATCCGGCGCCTGCGCGAGCTGCTCACGGCGGTGCGCGACGCCGCCCCCGCCGCGACACCGCGGCGGGCAATCGAGCGGCTGCTCGCGTAGGGTGCCGGCATTCGCCGGCTGCCCCGCACGATCTCCCTCAGTCTCGCACTCGCCGCGATCGCGGCTTCGAGCGCGCTGAGCGCCGGCGTCGCCGTCGCCGCCGCGCCGGGGAAAGCCTGTGCCAGCGGCCAGATCCGGGTCGCCGGCGGCTGCGTCAGCCGCGCCGAGGCACGGCGCCGAATCGAGGCGATCGTCCGCGGCGAAATGCGGGAGATGGGGCTCAAGGCGGCGATCCTGCGGGTCGACACCGGCGCCCGCCCGCTGCTCTCGCGCGCCTTTGGGCGCTCGATGGCCGGCGTCCCGGCCAACCGTCGCATGCACTTCCGGATCGGCTCGATCGCGATCCCCTACCTGATCACGGTGCTGCTGCAGCTGCAGGACGAAGGCCGGCTCTCGCTCGACGACAGGCTCTCCAAGTACCGGCCCAGCCTGCCCGAAGCTGACCGGATCACGCTGCGGATGCTGGCCAACAACACCTCGGGCTACCGCGACTGGATCCAGGGCAACGAGCCCTTCGCCGACGCCGTGCTCGGCGCCGTGTTCAAGCAGTGGACGGTGTCCGAACTGCTCGCCGTCGCCTTCGCCCGCGGCATGGCCTGCGACCCCGGCACCTGCTTCACCTACGCCCACACCAACTACGCGGTCCTGGCGCAGGTGATCAGCTCGGTCACCGGGCGCTCAGTCCGGAGCCTGATCCGCCGACGGGTGCTGAGGCCGCTCGGCCTACGGGGGATCGCGATCTCCCGCAAACCGGCGATGCCGGGCCCCGTCCTGCACTCCTACAGCGGCGAACGCGGCGTCTACGAGGACGCGACCTTCTGGAGCCCGTCGTGGACGATCGGCGCCGGCACGGTGATGTCCGGCACGATCGGCGACGTCGCCCGCACCGCCCGGGCGGTGGGCACCGGCGCCCTGGTCTCACGCAGCGCCAGCCGCGAACGTTTCGCCGCCGACCCGTCGGGGCTGACCACCCTCGGACCCGCAACCCACTTCGGCCTCGGGATCGTCGTCGCCAACGGCTGGCGGCTGCAGAACCCGATGCTGAACGGCTACACGGGAACGATGGCCTACCTGCCCCAGCGGCGGCTCTCGATCGCGATCGTCACCACCGCCCGCCCGCGCGCCGCCAGCAGCGAAAGCGCCTTCGCCACGCTCCTGTTCACCCGCCTGACGCAGTACCTTTCGCCCGGCCACCCGGGCCTTTCGCGATAGGAGCCTCGACCCAATGACCGATTCCGAGCCGACCACCGACGGCATTTTCGGACGCATCTACGAGCACGCCGAGCTGCTGGCGACGATCCTGCTGGCGATCGCCGCGGTGGCCACCGCCTGGAGCTCCTACCAGTCGGCGCGCTGGAGCGGCGAACAGACGATCGACTTCAGCAACGCCAACGCGGCGCGGGTCGAGTCGACGCGGGCGGCGACGCAGGCCGGCCAGGAAATCCAGGTCGACGTCCTCACCTTCACCCAGTGGGCCAACGCCTACGCGAAGAAAGAAAGGAAACTGGCGCAGTTCTACTTCGACCGCTTCCGCAAGGAATTCAAGCCGGCGGTGCACGCCTGGATCGAGACCGAACCGCTGACCAACCCGAAGGCGCCGCCGGTCCCCTTCGCGATGCCGCAGTACAAGCTGAAGAGCGAGACCGAATCCGAACAGCTGCTCGACGAAGCCGAAGAGCAGAGCGCCAAGGCGCGCCAGTCCAACCAGCGCGGGGACAACTACGTGCTCGCGGTCGTCCTCTTCGCCGCCTCGCTCTTCTTCGCCGGGATCAGCACCAAGCTCTCCAGGCCCCGCCAGCGCGTCGGGATCCTCGCCCTCGGCTACCTGATCTTCATCGGCACCGGGATCTGGGTCGCGACCTTCCCGATCACGATCTCGGTCTGAGCCCCCGCGCCCGGCGCGCCGCGCCGGCCCGGATCGACCGCCTACGGGTTGAAGGCGAGGAAGAGGTAGGCGGCGAGGATCACCAGGTGGATGCCACCCTCCTGCATCGTCGCCCGCCCCGGCAGCAGGGTAAGCGCGCCGACCACCGCGGTCAGCGCCAGCAGCACCATCTGGGTCGCGCCGAGGCCGAGCAGGAGCGGCCCGGAGAGCCAGATCGAGGCGATCGCGATCGCCGGGATCGTCAGCGCGATGCTCGCCATCGCCGAGCCGAAGCCGAGGTTGAGGCTGATCTGGACGCGGCCGCGGCGGGCGGTGCGGGCGGCGGCGAAGGTCTCCGGCGCCAGCACCAGGAGGGCGATCACCACGCCGACCGCCGACTGCGGCGCGCCGATCGATTTGACCCCGTCCTCGATCGCGCCGGAGCTGACCTTGGCGAGGCCGACGACGGCGACCAGAGCGACCAGCAGCATGCCGAAGCTGCGCAGCGCCGCCCGCCGCGTCGGCGGCGGCCCCTCGTGCGCCACCCCGTCCTCCTCGCCCACCGGCAGGAAGTGGCTGCGATGGCTGCCGGTCTGCACGACGAGGAAGAGGCCGTAGAGGGCGAGCGAGGCGACCCCGGCGAAGGCGAGCTGGGAGGCCGAGAATTCGGCGGCCGAGCCGCCCTCGGTGAAGTTCGGCAGGACGAGGCTGAGGGTCGCCACGGTGATCACCGTGGCGAAGGCGGTCGCCGAGCCCTCGGCGTTGAAGCGGGCGTGCCGTTCGCGCAGCGCGCCGATCAGGATCGAGATCCCGACGACGCCGTTGCAGGTGATCATCACCGCCGAGAAGACCGTGTCGCGGGCGAGCGTCCCGGTCTTGTCGCCGCCGGCGACCATCAGGGTGACGATCAGCCCGACCTCGATCACGGTCACCGCCACCGCCAGCACCAGCGAGCCGAACGGCTCGCCGACCCGCTCGGCGATCACCTCGGCGTGGTAGACGGCGGCGATCACCGAGCCGGCGAGGAAGATGTCGATGAGGACGACGATCGGCACCGCCGGGTGGGTCCCCCAGGTAGCGGCCAGCGCAACCAGCGCCAGGGCCGGCACCACGATCTGCCACTTGTCGGCCAGCCGCCTGATCGGCGCCGATTCTATGAGCCGCGCAGGTGGGTATCGAAGAAGGCGACGATCCGCCGCTTCGCGTCGCGCGCCGAGGCCTCGTGGTAGCCGCCGTTGACGGCGCGGTTGGCGAGGCGAAAGAAGAGCGGCACCGCGTCGTCATCGTGGTCGTTGAGGAAGGCGTGCCCGGCCTCGGGATAGACCTTGACGTCGTGGGGGACGCCGCCCGCCTCGAGCGCCCGCCCCAGCCGCGGCCCCTGCTGCCGCAGGCTGCGGTCGCGGGCGCCGTAGCTGCCGACCACCGGGCAGGCGCCGGCCAGCGCCCGCTCGGCGTCCTTCGGCACGCCGCCATAGTTGACGCTGGCGGCCGCGTAGCCGTGGCCGGGGGCGAGCATCAGGGCGAAGCCGCCGCCGAGGCAGAACCCGATCACCCCGATCGTGCCGGTGCAGTCCGCGCGGCCGGCGAGCCAGTCGCGGGCCGCGGCCAGGTCGTCGAAGGCCCTGCCGCGACCCCGCGCCGCGTCCCGCATCGTCGCCACCAGGCAGCGGGCGCGGCCGCCGAAGTGGAACAGGTCCGGGGCGAGGGCTAGGAACCCCTCGCCGGCCAGCCAGTCGGCCTGGCGCCGCAGGTCGTTGCTCATCCCCAGCGCGTCGTGGATGACGACGACGCCCGGCCAGGGCCCCTCGCCCTCGGGCCGCGCCAGGTAGCCCGGCGGGCCGGTCCCGCCGAGAGCCCCGAGGTCGCCTGCGGCCTCCTGCGTCGCCATCCCGGCAGACCTTAGGCGGCGACGGCGGCGGACGCATCCCGGCGACGGCGCAGCCGCTTGTGCAGCTCGACCGCAACCGAGATGGTGAGGGTGACGGCGACGATCTCCGCCCAGGTGAGGAGGTCCAGCGGCTCGACCCGCAGCGCCGTCTGGGTCAGGGGGAGGTAGAGCGCGCCGACGTGCAGGGCCAGCGCCGCCAGGGTGCCGGCGAAGAGCAGCGGGTTGGCGAACGGGCTCTTGGCGAAGAGCGAGTGCCGTTCGGAGCGGCAGTTGCCGACGTGCACCATCTGGAAGACCACCATCGTGGTGAGGGCGATCGTGCGCGCTTCCTCCAGCGAGCTGCCCGACGCCCGCTCGACCAGGAAGAGGAAGAGGGTGCCCGCCGCCATCACCACCCCGACCAGCGCCGTCCGCTCCCAGAGCAGCGAGGAGATCACGCCCTCGCTGCGCGGCCGCGGCGCCTCCCGCTGCACGTCCTCCTCGCCGGGCTCGAAGGCGAGCGCGACGTCCTGGGCGCCGTTGGTGACCAGGTTCAGCCACAGCAGCTGGGCCGGGAGGAAGGGCAGCGGGAAGCCGAAGAGGAGGCTGGCGAGGACCGCGAGCACCTCGGCGGCGCCCGAGGAGACGAGGAAGAAGGTCGTGTTGCGGACGTTGACGAAGGCCACCCGCCCCTCTTCGACGGCGGCGAAGATCGTCGCGAAGTCGTCGTCGGTGACGACCATGTCGGCCGCCTCCTTGGCGACCTCGGTCCCCGAGCGGCCCATCGCCGCACCGATGTCGGCCGCCTTCAGGGCCGGGGCGTCGTTGACCCCGTCGCCGGTGACGGCGACGACCTCGCCGCGCTCGCGCAGCGCCTCGACGATCCGCAGCTTGCCGCGTGGGGAGATGCGGGCGTAGACCGAGACCTCCTCGACCAGCTCGCGCAGCTCGGCGTCGTCGGTGCGGTCCAGCTCGCCCCCGGTCAGCACCCGCGGCCGCCCGTCGCCGATTCCAAGCTGCGCGGCGATCGCCCCGGCGGTGACGGCGTGGTCGCCGGTGACCATCACGACGCGGATGCCGGCCTCGCGGCAGTCGCGCACCGCGCCCCGGGCCGCCTCCCGCGGCGGGTCCATCATCCCGACCAGGCCGAGCAGCGTCAGGCCGTCGACGTGGTCGTCGAGCGACTCGGCCGAGGCCGCCTCGGCGTCGCGGGTGGCGACCGCGAGCACCCGCAGACCGTCGGCGGCCATCCGCTCGGCCTCGCGCAGCGAGGCGGCGGGGTCGAAGCCGGCGCCGGCCGCATCCCGGCACATCTCGATCACCCGCTCCGGCGCCCCCTTGACGACGACCAGGTCGCGGTCGCCGTCACGGTGGAAGGTCGCGGCGAACCGCTCGCCCGGGTCGAACGGGATCTCCCCCCAGCGCGGCAGCCGCTCCTCGACCTCGTCGCGGAAGATGCCGCCCTTGGCGGCGGCGACGAGCAGGGCGATCTCGGTCGGGTCGCCGCGCACGGCGAGCTCCTCGTCGTCCTCGAGCACCGCCGAGGCGTCGTTGCAGAGCGCCGCCGCAGCGAGCAGCCGGCGCAGCGGCGTGCCCGGCGCCGCCTCGACCGGCTCGCCGTCGCGGCGGAACCCGCCCTCGGCCCGGTAGCCGGTCCCGGTAACCTCGACCGACTCGCCGCCGGCGACGACGCGCTCGACCGTCATCCGGTTCTGGGTCAGCGTGCCGGTCTTGTCGGAGGCGATCACGGTGCAGCTGCCCAGCGTCTCCACCGCCGGCAGCCGGCGGACGATCGTCCGCCGCCGCGCCATCCGCCGCACGCTGATCGCCAGCGCCACGGTGAGGACGATCGCCAGGGCCTCGGGGATCGCCGAGACCGCCAGCGCGACGACGGCGAGGAACAGTTCGCCGAGGTCCTCGCCGGCGATCGCCCCGAGGCCGAAGCCGACGACGCCGATCGCGACCACCGCCAGCCCGATCGTCCGCGCCAGCCGCGATATCCGCGCCTGCAGCGGCGTTTCGACCAGGCCGATCTCGCCGAGGCTGGCGGAGATCGCGCCCAGCTCCGTCTCGCCGCCGGTGGCGACGACGACCCCGGTCCCGCGACCGAGGGTGACCGCCGACCCGGTGAACAGCATGTTCGAGCGCTCGGCCGTCGGGGTGTCCGCGGGCAGCGCCGCGACCGCCTTGGCGACCGTCTCCGACTCGCCGGTCAGGTGGGACTCGTCGACCTCCAGCCCGGCGCCCGAGACCAGCCGGCAGTCGGCCGCGACCCGCGAGCCGGCCTCGACCGCGATCAGGTCGCCGGGGACGACCGCGGCGACGTCGACCTCGATCTCGCGCCCCTCGCGCAGCACGGTCGCGCGAGCGCTGGCCAGCTTGCGCAGGGCGGCCATCGAGCGTTCGGCGCGGAACTCCTGGAAGAAGCCGACGACCGCGTTCATCACCAGGACGACCGCGATCACCGCCGCGTCGAGGTACTCGGAGAGGGCGACGGTGACCAGCCCGGCGATCAGCAGGATGTAGATCAGCGGGCTGCGGAACTGGCGGATCGCGATCGTCGCCGCGCCGGTCGGCCGCTCCTCGGGCAGCTCGTTGGGGCCGAAACGCTGCAGGCGCCGCTCCGCCTCCGCCGCGGCGATCCCCCGCGGGCCCGAGCCCAGCTCGGCGAGGGCGCCGTCGGCGTCCAGCGCCCAGGGGGCGGCCGTGCTCCGCGGCTCGCCTCCGGCGTCCATCGCCGCGGGGAGCGGCCGTCAGGCGGCGCGGGCGCCGGAGCCGGACCCGAGAACCGTCACCGGGATGCCCGCCTCGTCGCGGACACGCGCGGCGAACTCCTCGGCGTCGCCCCAGCCGCGCTCGCTGGCGGGGATCATCACGACCTCGTTGGCGGGGAACTGTCGCAGGCCGTCGAGCAGCGCCTGCATCGGGTCGGCGTTGTCGGCGCGGCCCTCGGCGCCGACCCCGCGGGAGGCGAGGGTCGCGACCACGGCGTCGACCCGCCGCGTCGCCGCCGCCACCTCGGCATCGACGTCGTCGGCGAGGCCGTGCAGGCCGGTGGAGCCGGCCGGCGCCAGGATCAGCGCCCGCGCCGGGAAGCGCTCGCCGCGGCGGCAGACGAGGTCGCAGAGCTCGGGCTCGTCGAGACCGCGGTTGGCGATCACGAGTACGCGATGGCCGCCGGCGGGACCGGGCGCGAAGTCGAGCGGGCGCGGCGGCCGTCCCCAGCCGCGGATGACGAAGACGACCATCGGCACCCAGAGCCCGATCGCGACGATGATCCCCGCGATCGGTCCGCCGACCCGGAAGATCAGGAGGCTGATCGCGAGAACGAGGAAGGTGTAGCCGGTCGCCGCGACCCCGACCAGGTCGCTGTCGAGCCAGCCGGCGACGCGGCCGCGCCAACCGCCCGGCGGACCCGCCTGCGAGCTATGGGTTCCGTCGTCCACGTGACCCAGGCTAGGCGAGCCGGCCGGCCTCACGCAAGGGCCCTCCCCCACACATCGCGACGGCCTTCTACGGAGGGCGCCGCGCTTCAAGCGGGCGCGCCGGCGGCGTCGACGACGCGGGCGGCGAGGTGGTCGGGGACCTCCTCGTAGCGCTCGAACTCGAGCGTGAACTCGGCGCGGCCGCCGCTGATCGAGCGCAGGTCGGGGGCGAAGTCGAGCACCTCGGCCATCGGCACCTCGGCCTTGACCTCCGTCGCCCGGCCCTTCGCCTCCATCCCCAGCGGCCGCCCGCGGCGCGAGTTGAGGTCGCCGATCACGTCGCCGACGACCTCGTCGGGGCAGCTGATCGTCAGCTTCACGATCGGCTCGAGCAGGACCGGGTCGGCCTCCGCCATCGCCTCGCGGAAGGCCATCGCGGCGGCGAGTTTGAAGGCCAGCTCGGAGGAGTCGGTGTCGTGGTGCTTGCCGTCGACGAGGCGGACGCGGACGTCGCTGACCGGGAAGCCGGCGACGGTGCCGTGCCGCATCGCCTCGACGATCCCTTTCTCGACCGCCGGGATGAAGCCGCCGGGGATCGCCGCCCCCTTGATCCGGTCGATGAACTCGAGGCCGCCGCCGTCCTCGCCGGGCTCGATCTCGATCGAGCAGTCGGCGAACTGGCCTTTGCCGCCGGTCTGCTTCTTGTGGCGGGCGTGGGCGGTGGCCGGGCGGCGGATCGCCTCCCGGTAGGGGACGCGCGGTGGGTGCAGCTCGATCTCGGCGCCGAACCGCTCGCGCATCCGCTCGACCAGGACCTCGACGTGGACCTGGGTGAGGCCGGCGATGATCTGCTCGCCGGTCTGCGGGTCGCGGTGAACGTCGAGGGTCGGGTCCTCCTCGCCGAGCCGCCGCACCGCGGTCGCCGCCCGCTCCTCGTCGCCCTTCGTCTTCGGCTCGTAGGAGAAGGCCATCACCGGCGCCGGCAGCGCCAGCGGCGCGATCGCCAGCTGCTCGCGCCCGTCGCCGAGGACGTCGCCGGCGCGCGTCTCCTTCAGCTTGGCGACGGCGCCGATGTCGCCGGCGCCGAGCTCGGCGACCGGCTTCAGCTCCTTGCCGAGCGGCTGGGCGAGCTGGCCGATCCGCTCCTTGGCGCCGCGGGTGACGTTGGTCGCCTGGCTGTCGGAGCGGAGCGTGCCGCTGTAGACGCGGAAGAGGTTGATCCGGCCGGCGTAGGGGTCGGCGGTCGTCTTGAAGACGTAGGCGACCAGCGGCCCGTCGTCGTCGGGCGCGATCGCCAGCTGCTCGCCGTCGCCGTCGAGCGCCTGCAGCGCGCCGCGCATCCGCGGCGAGGGCAGGTCCTCGACCAGCGCGTCGAGCAGCCGGTCGGTGCCGAGGTTGCGGGTCGCGACGCCGCATGTGACCGGGAACAGGTGTCCCTCGGTGACGCCCCGCTTCAGCGCCGCGACGATCTCGGCGTGGTCGATCTCCTCGCCGTCGAGGTAACGCTCCATCAGCTCGTCGGAGTTCTCGGCGACCTCGTCCATCAGCTTCTCGCGGTACTCCTCGGCCCGCGGGCGCAGCTCCTCGGGGATCGCGGTCCGCTCGGCGCCGCCGCGAGCGGCGCCGTCGTAGACCCAGGCCTCCATGTCGATCAGGTCGATCACCCCGCGCACGCCCTGCTCGGCGCCGATCGGGATCTCGGTCGCGACCACGTGCTCGCCGAAGGCCGCCTTCAGCGAGTCGAGCGTGGCGAAGAAGTCGGCCCGCTCGCGGTCGAGCATGTTGACGAAGACCAGCCGCGCCAGGCCCTCCTCGTCGGCCCGCTGCCAGAGTCGCTCGGTGTTGACCTCGACCCCGCCGACCGCGTTGACGACGACGACGCAGGAGTCGGCGGCCCGCAGCGCCGCCGCCGCGTCGGCGACGAAGCTCGGCTCGCCGGGGGTGTCGATCAGGTTGATCTCGCGCTCGTCGTGCTCGAAGCAGGAGACGCAGGCGTCGATCGAGAGCCCGCGCCGGCGCTCGTCGGCCTCGTGGTCGGAGACCGTCGATCCGTCCTCGACCCTGCCCAGCCGGTCGATCGCCCCCGCCTCGAACAGCATCGCCTCGTGCAGGCTGGTCTTCCCGCTCCCCCGGTGCCCGATCAGGGCGACGTTGCGGATCCGATCCGCCGCCTTGTGCGGCATGGCACGACGTTACACCCGCACCGCGGTCCTCGCCACCCCTTCCGGCGGCGCCCTCAGCCCGGCGCGGTCGATGCCGGAAGCGCCCGGGATGGGGAGGCGGCGCCGGGGAGAGCCGCGGCGCCGCCTCGTTCTCGGCCGTCAGCCGGTGATCCCGTGGACCACCGGGTAGTAGCCGCTTTCGTGGCCGGCCACCTTCGGGTGGAAGCTTTCTTCGATCGGGCTCGAGAGCCCGTTGATCCACTCCGTCGACGAGCCGCTGCCGCCGTCGCAGACCGCGTGCCCGATGAAGTTCGGGATCACGTTGCCGAAGTGGAAGCTCGAGCCGGCCCGGCTCGCCGCTTCGCTGATCACTTCCCTGAGCAGGTCGGCGGTTTCGTTGAGCCGCGTCATCTCGCTGCCGCTGAAGAAGGTGAAGAGATTGCAGTCTTCGCCGTTGAACAGGCGCGGGTAGTCGAGCACGACCACTTCCGCGTTCGGCGACGCCGAGGCAATCGCTTCGTTGACTTCGTCGAGTCGCCCGGGCAGCGTGTTTTCGATGAACGACTGGGCGCTGTTGACCGCCCCGTTGCAGTTCGAGAGCCAGCCCGGCAGCGCGCATTCGGTGATCACTTCGGCGAAGCCCGCGTCGTTGCCGCCGATCGTGTAGCTGACCCAGTCGGTGTTTTCGGTCAGGCTCGACACCTGCGTGTTGAGGACGTCGCTCGTGGTCGCCCCCGAGCAGGTCGCGTTGACGAACGTCCAGCCCGGATGCGCTTCGTGCAGCAGGTACGGGTATGCGTAGACCGAGCGCTTGCACGATTCTTCGTAGAAGGTCCGCGTCCCCGTCCCCGACGAGTACGAATCCCCCAGCGCGACGTACTTGGTCGCCAGGGCCGGCGCGGCGAACGCGGCGCAGGCCGCGGCCACGCAGAGCACGGCGACGATACGACTCCACTTCATTTGCCTCTCCTCCTCGATAGCCCGCCCCGGGCGCCCCACCCGGGGCTGTCGGGACCAAGCTAACAGGAGTTACAAACTAATTAGTTTTTCTTGATCGCAGATCCCACGCCCGCTCGATCGGGACGCCGAAGCTGTTCAGCGCCCCGGCCAGCATCGCGTAGTTGCCGACCAGCATCACCAGCTCCAGGATCCGCGCCGGCGGCAGCCGCGCCGCCAGCGCCTCGTGGGTCTCGGGGCTGAGCGCGTGGCGGTCGAGCAGCTCGCCGACCGCGCGCAGCATCACCCGCGTCGGCTCCGGCAGCAGCTCGCTCTCCGGGTCGGCGCCGATCGCCTCGATCTGCTCGGCCGAGAGGCCGACGTGGCGCCCGATCGCGCGGTGCTGGGTCCACTCGTAGCGCGAGCCGCAGAGCCAGGCGGTGCGCAGGATCACCGCCTCGGTCTCGCGGCGGTCGAGCTTGCCGCGCGGCATCAGCCGCGCGTTGAAGGCGATGAAGGGGCGGAACAGGCGCCGGTCGATCGAGAGCACGCGCAGGAACTGGTAGCTGCGCCCGCGGCTGAGGCGGCGGGCGAGAGCGATCGCGCCGCGCTGCCAGGCCGCGCGGCGGATCGCCGGGTCGCCCGTGCGGTCGGGCAGCTCGTGCCAGCGCGGGGCGGCGGGGCCCGGCTCGCCGCCGCCCCTCACCGGCGCCGCTCCAGCTCGGCCTTGAGTCGCTGCATCGCGAGGATCGCCCGGGTGCGGCCACGGCCGCCGAGGTGCCCGCTGCCGCCCTGGCGCCGGTACTGCTCGGTGCTGAGCGTGACGACGAGCCGCGCCGGGTCGTCCCAGCCGGCCCAGGGCGAGGACTCGAACTCGCGGCTGAGCAGCAGCGCCCGCGCCGCCTCGGCCGGCGCCGTCCCGCGCTGCAGCCGCGCCACTCCCTCGGCCTGGACCCACTCCAGGTAGGCGCGCAGCTGCGCCACCTCGGCGGGGCCGCAGACCGGCCCGTGGCCGGGTACGTAGGTCTTCGCGCCGAGGCCGAGGACGCACTCGAGCGCCCCCGCCCAGGCGGCGAGCGGCCCCGCCCAGGTGATCGGCGTGCAGCCGACGAAGAGGAGGTCGGCGGCGAAGCAGACGGAGACGTCGGGGACCCAGACGACGAGGTCGCCGGCGGTGTGCGCGGGCCCGACCTCGATCAGGTGCACCGCCCGCTCGCCGACGGCGAGGTCGAGCTCGCCGCTGAAGGTCTCGCTCGGCAGCGTCAGCTCGATCCCGCGCCAGTCGAACGGCGCCAGCTCGCGCCCGATCGGCGCGAAGCGGCCGCCTAGCCTCGCCAGGAGCCGCCCGATCCGCCGCAGCCGCCGCAGCTCGGCCGGGGTGTCGTCGCTCATCAGCTCCTTCGCCGCCCGGGTCGAGACGATGCGGGCGCCGGCGACGAGCTGGTTGCCCCAGACATGGTCGCCGTCGGAGTGGGTGTTGACGACCACCTCGGGCGCCGCGTCGACCAGGCGCCGCGCCGCGTCCAGCATTCGCCGCGTGAGCGCCAGGTCCCAGAGCGTGTCGACCAGCAGCAGGTGTTCGCCGCTCGCCACCAGCCCGGCGTTGGACTCCCCCAGCTCGCCGTTGGGCTGCAGCCAGGCCCAGGTCTCCTCGCCGACCTCGCGGAAGCCGCGCGCGAAACGCGCCGGCTTGCCGTGCAGCGTCAGCTCCTCCCCCGTCATCCCACGGGCCAGCCTAGCCGCTGAGGGCGAGCCCTTAACCTGAGGCGCGTGAGCTACGTCGCCGACCCCAGCCGCTACGACGGCGCGATGAGCTACCGGCGGACCGGCCGCTCGGGGCTCGACCTGCCGCTGCTCTCGCTCGGCTACTGGCACAACTTCGGCGACGACCGGCCGTTCGAGACCCAGCGGGCGATCGCGCGGCGCGCCTTCGACCTCGGCATCGCCCACCACGACCTGGCCAACAACTACGGCCCGCCCTACGGCTCCGCCGAGGTCAACTTCGGCCGCCTGATGCGGGAGGACTTCCGCCCCTACCGCGACGAGATGGTGATCTCGACCAAGGCCGGCTGGGACATGTGGCCGGGCCCCTACGGCCAGGGCGGCGGCTCGCGCAAGTACCTGCTCGCCTCGCTCGACCAGTCGCTCGCCCGCATGGGGCTCGACTACGTCGACATCTTCTACAGCCACCGGCTCGACGGGACGACGCCGCTGGAGGAGACGATGGGCGCCCTCGACGCCGCCGTCCGCTCCGGCAAGGCGCTCTACGTCGGGATCTCCTCCTACGACGCCGACCGCACCCGCGAGGCGGCGGCGATCCTCGCCGAGCTCGGCACTCCGCTGCTGATCCACCAGCCCTCCTACTCGATGATCAACCGCTGGATCGAGACCGAGGGGCTGCTCGACGCCACCGACGAGCTCGGCGTCGGCGTGATCGCCTTCACCGCCCTCGCCCAGGGCCTGCTCACCGACCGCTACCTCGAGGGGGTCCCCGAGGACTCGCGGGCGGCGCGCGGCGGCGAAGGCTTCGACCGCTCCTGGATCAACGAGGAGACGGTCGGCCGGCTGCGCCGGCTGAACGAGATCGCCGGGCGCCGCGGCCAGACCCTGGCGCAGCTCGCCCTCGCCTGGGCGCTGCGCGACGAGCGCGTCACCTCGCTGGTGGTCGGCGCCTCCTCCGTCGCCCAGCTCGAGCAGAACGTCGCGGCCCTCGACAACCTCGACTTCAGCGACGACGAGCTGGCCGCGATCGACGCCGAGCTCGGCGACGACGGCGAGGTCGACATCTGGCGCGACGCCCGCCACGGCGAGTGGTAGCCGGCCCCGAGGGGCCGGGAGCGGGAGCTAGCGAGGCTTGGAAGGCTCTTTGCGGAGGGCCTTGGACGGCTCTTTGCGGGGGGCCCTCTTCGGTTTGGCGCCGGACCGCTTCACGGTGATCCCGTCCGGCTCGGAGCGGCGCGAGGAACGCTCCAGCTCGGCCGCGCGCAGCGCCGTCTCCCACTCGCGATTCTGACGGCGCACCTGCGCGTCGTACGCGCGCCGCAGGCGGCGGCGGCGCAACAGCAGGGCCCCGCGGACGATGGCGTAGACGGCGATCAGCGCGAGGCCGACGAAGACGATCGGCGGGACGCCGCCGCTTTCGGTCGCCGCGTCCGCGGGCTGGCGCGAGGCGACCGGTTCGAGAACGGGAGCGGGGGAAGCGGGCGACCGGGCCGCGCCCAGCGCACTGGCGGACCCGACCGCGACCGGCTCGCTCCGCGACGGCTGAGCCGGCTTGCTCGTGGCGGCTGCCGCGGACACCGGGGAAGCGGCGGCTTCTTCGCCGACCGGAGGCGAGGAGGAGAGGAGTTCGGCTTCGCCGCCCGTGCTCGGCGCGACAACCGTGGCTTCTTCTTCGGGAGCCGCCGGTTCGGCGGCTGCTTCTTCGCTGGCCGGAGCTTGGGGAGCGGAGGCCGGCGGGGCTTCGCTCTTGGGCTGCGTCGATTCCTTCGAGCCGCCGTTCCCGCCGCCGTCGGAACCCAGGGAAGCGCCGTGGACCGTGGTGCCTTCTCCGCCTCCGCCCGATTCCGCGCCCGGCGAGGTCCACCCCGACGAGCTGAATTCCCAGGAGCCGCTCGTTTCGCCCGCTTCAGCTGCGGTGGCCACGGCGACCGGCAGAAGGACGAGGAGGGCCATGATCGAGGCGATCACCGTGAGCGCGAGACGGCGGGACGAGCTCCATGTCAGACGGGCCGAGACTGGTGTCATTTGCGGGTGGACGGATATTCTAGGCGGCCCTCGCAATCTGGGGCGAGACAGTTCGCCGGAAACGAGCAAGACACTTGAGTTCACGGAGCAACGGGCGCACCGGCCTGGCGCGCGCAGCCCTCGCCGCAGGCGGCCTCACCGCATGCATCGTGCTGGCGCTGACCGTGGTGGCGGCGGCCGCCACGCCGGGCCTGACGCTGACGGCGACCGACGCGACCGTCGGCGGAGCGATCCACGCCTCTGCCGAGCTGGCCGAAGTGACGCCCACCGCCGGAGAAGAAATCACCTTCGAAGTCTTCGGCCCCGGCGACCCGACCTGCTCCGGCTCGCCGCTGACGCCGGCCCCTGCCCCGGCCCCCGTGAACGGCCCGAGCACCTACGAATCGGGCGACTTCACCACGACCGCCGCCGGCACCTACCACTGGCGCGCCAAATACCCGGGCGACGGCGAAAACGAAGCGGCCGAATCGGACTGCACCGCGACGTCAACGGTCGCCAAAGCGAGCCCGGGGCTGAGCGGCAGCGCCACCGCCTCCGCCGCCGCCGGGCAGACGATCACCGACGAAGCGACGCTCAGCGGGGCCTTCGAAGCGGGCGGTCACATCCTCTTCCGCGCCTACGGCCCCGGTGACGCGACGTGTGCGGAAGCCCCCGCCTACGAAGAACAAGTCACGGTCAGCGGCAACGGCGTCTACGAACCGGCGGGCTTCGCGGCGACGGCGGGCTCCTACCGGTGGACGGCGAGCTACTCCGGCGACGCGAACAACGCGGAAGCGAGCACGGCGTGCGACGCGGCGGGGCAGACGTCGACCGTGGCCAAAGCGAGCCCGGGGCTGAGCGGCAGCGCCACCGCCTCCGCCACCGCCGGGCAGACGATCATCGACGAAGCGACGCTGAGCGGGGCCTTCGAAGCGGGCGGTCAGATCGTCTTCCGCGCCTACGGCCCCGGCGACGCGACGTGTGCGGAAACCCCCGCCTACGAAGAACAAGTCACGGTCAGCGGCAACGGCGTCTACGAACCGGCGGGCTTCGCGGCGACGGCGGGCGCCTACCGGTGGACGGCGAGCTACTCCGGCAACACCAACAACGAAGAAGCGAGCACCACCTGCGGCGAAGCGGGGCAGAGCTCGACGGTGAGCAAAGCGACGCCGGCACTCGCGGCCTCCGCGACCTCCGGCCCGGCCAGCGAACCGATCACCGACGAAGCCACGCTGAGCGGAGCCTTCGAAGCGACCGGGCAGATCCTCTTCCGCGCCTACGGCCCGCCAGACACGGAATGCCTGGAAACCCCCGCCTACGAAGAACAAGTCACGGTCAGCGGCAACGGCACCTATAAGCCGGCGGGCTTCTCGACTGGGGTGGGCGTCTATCGGTGGGTGGCCGTCTACCAAGGCGACGCCAACAACGAAGAAGAAAGCACGACCTGCAACGAAGCGGGTCAGAGCTCGACGGTGAGCAAAGCGACGCCCGCGCTCAGCGGCAGCGCCAGCGGCGCCGTGATCAACACCGCGATCCACGACGAAGTGACCTTCACCAGCGCCTTCTCCCCCAGCGGAGAAGTGATCTTCAAGATCTTCGCGCCGGGCGACACCGGTTGCGTGACCGTTATCGAAACGACCACGGCGCCGATCGTCGCCGGCCACGCTCGCTCGCCGGACTTCGTCGCGCAGCAGGCGGGCGAATACCGCTGGATGGCGAGCTACCTCGGTGACGTCAACAACCAAGAAGCGAGCACGGCGTGCGGGGCAGCCGGGCAGAGCTCGAGGGTCAGGCTGCCCAACGTGACGCTGACCGCCAGCGCCACGGGCGCCGGGCTCGGCGGCCCCGTCAGCGCATCGGCCGTGCTCGCCGGCGGCACGAACCCGGGCGGCCGGATCACCTTCGCGGCGTACGCCCCGAGCGACGCGGCCTGCTCCGGCGCCGCCGCCTTCACCTCGACGGTCGCGGTGACCGGCAACGGCCCCTATGCCTCGGCCCCCTTCGTGCCCGCCCAGGCCGGCGCCTTCCGCTGGATCGTGGCCTACTCGGGCGACGGCTTCCACCCGCCCGCGGCGACGGCCTGCGGCATCGCGACCTCGACGGTCGCCAAGGCGGTACCCGCGATCGTCGCCGCGGTCAAGCGCAAGCTGACCGTCGGCGACACCTTCCAGGTCAAGGCCCTGCTCAGCGGCGCCCAGGCGCCGACCGGCCTCGTCACCTTCACGGTCTACGGCCCCAACCCGTCGGGCTGCGGCCGGCCGCTCGCCGTCGACAAGGTCAAGGTCAGCGCCGCCGGCCCCACCCTCTCCGACCCGTTCACCGCGGAACGGCCCGGCCGCTACCTCTTCGTCGCCGAGTACTCGGGGGACGCCTCCAACCAGGCGGCCTCCCAAGCCTGCGAGGCGGCCGGCGCCGCCGCGGTCGGCAAGCGGAAGCCGCGGCTGAAGCCCCGCGCGCGGCGGAAGGGACGCCGGATCGTGATCGGCGCCCGGCTCGCCAACGCCGTCTCCCCCACCGGGAAGATCCGCTTCCGCCTCTACGGGCCCGGCGACAAGTCCTGTCACCGCAAGCCCGCCTTCGACGGCGCCCAGAGGGTCGGCGACAACGGCTACTACTCGCTCGCCAAGTACTTCGCCCACAGGCGGGGGACCTATCGCCTCCGCGTCATCTACTCCGGCGACGCCACCAACAAGCGGACCGCGGTGAGCTGCAAGTCGGCGCAGCAGATCCGCATCCGCTGAGGCCGAGCCCGCTCAGAGCAGCGCGGTGAGCGCCTCGACCGCGGTGTAGATCGCGGTGGCGACGACGAGGACGGCGAACCAGCGGGTGATCGTCTCCCCGGAGGCCCGCTCGCCGAGGGCGCTGCCGAGCAGGACGCCGACCACGGCGGCGGCGGCGAACGGCGCGACCACCCCCCAGTCGGTGCCGCCGGCGTGCAGGCGCTCGGCGAGGGCGACCACCGAGCCCATGATGATCACCAGCAGGCTGGTGCCGACCGCCTCGAAGACGGCGAAGCCGAGGCCGAGGACGAGCACCGGGACGATCACGAAGCCACCGCCGACGCCGAACAGCCCGGTCAGCCAGCCGACCGCGAGCCCGAGCCCGGTCACCCGCAGCGCCGACTCGCGGCTGACGCCGAGCCGCCAGGGCTGGAAGCTCGACTCGGCCCGGGCCCGCTCGCTGACCATCGCCAGCGCGCCGACCACCATCACCGGGGTGAAGGCGAGCAGGAGGACGTCCGGGTTGAGCTGGCGGGCGATCAGCGAGCCCGCGAAGGAGCTGACCGCGGCGGCGAGGCCGAAGGCGAGGCCGGCGCGCCAGCGGACGTCGCCGCGGCGCAGGTAGGCGATCAGGCCGATCGCCGCCGCGGCGATCACCACGACCAGCCCCCCGGCCTGGGCGCTGCGCACGCTCTGGTTGCCGAGGTAGACCAGCGCCGGGACCGCGATCAGCGAGCCGCCGCCGCCGACCGAGCCGAGCAGGATCCCGATCGCGATCCCGACCGGCACCAGTAGCGCCGCGTCGCTCAAGCCCCGATCTGCCCTCGGTAGCGCACGATGAGGAACACGGTAGTCCTTCGGCGACCCGGGAGCGTCGTCTCCACTCCCAGCGGGCCCTGGCCGCGATCTGGAGCCGCCTCCTCCCGGCGCCGCCCGGCCGTCGTCCTAGTGCTGTCCCCGGTACCAGACCGCCTGCTGGGGGAAGGGGATCTCGATGCCTTCCTCGTCGAAGGCCCGCTTGATCTCCTCGCGCAGCTGGCGCGAGACGCGCCACTGCTCTTTCGGGGTCGTTTTGACGACCAGGCGGAGGACGACGCCGCTCGCGCCGAGCTGTTCGACCCCCCACATCTCCGGCTCCTCGAGCACCGCCGGGTTCGCCTTCCAGACCTGGTCGGCGACCCGCTTGATCACCTGCTTGGCCTGCTCGATGTCGGTCTCGTAGGCGACTTCGACGTCGAGCAGCGAGCGCGACCAGTGCTGGCTCATGTTGCCGACCATCCGGATCTCGCCGTTGGGGACGTACCAGACGACGCCGTCGACGCTGCGCAGCCGGGTGGTGCGCAGGCTGACTCCTTCGACGACGCCGCTGACCTGGCCTTCGATGTCGACGATGTCGCCGACCCCGAACTGGTCTTCGACCAGGATGAACATCCCGGAGAGGAAGTCCTTGACCAGCGACTGCGAGCCGAAGCCGAGGGCGACACCGATCACGCCGGCGCCGGCGAGCAGCGGCGCCAGGCTGATCCCGACCTCGCCGAGGATCATGAAGGCGGCGATCAGCCAGATCACGAAGGTGGTGAGGCTGCGCAGGACGCCGGTCAGCGCCTCGATCCGCTGTTCGGCGCGCAGGCTGGTTTCTTCGGTCTTCTTCAGCGCGCTGGGCACGCCGCGGCGCACCGCCCCGACCCGCTCTTCCATCGCCCCCGAGTGCAGCCGGCGCAGCCCTTTGCCGATCGCCCGCCGCGCCAGCCAGGTGATCAGCGCCGCGCCGACGACGATGAAGGCGATCCGCAGCGGCACGTCGAGCGCCCAGCGGGAGATTTCCGCGACGCTCCTGTCGCCGGTCCATTCGAGCACGTGGCTGCAGATGAAGCCGGGGTCTTCGCCGCAGGCGCGTTCGAGCTTCTCCGGCGAGACGTCGGCTAGAAGGAAGAGCATCGGCGCGAAGCTAGCGAATGCGGCTGGCCAGCGGCGGCGGCACCCGCCCTGCCCGCGAGCGCCGAGGGCTAGCCTGCGCGGGTGCTGATCGAGCGGACGCGGGAGCTGGCCGAGCTGGCGGGGCGCTGGCCGAGGCGCGCGCGGGCGCCGGTCGACTCGTCCTCGTCGAAGGGCCGGCCGGGATCGGCAAGTCGAGCCTGCTCGCCGCAGCCTGCGAGCGAGCGGCGGCGGACGGGATGCCGGTGCTGCGTGCGCAGGGCCGCGAGCTCGAGCGCGACGCCTCCTTCGGCCTCGCCGTCGAGCTGCTCGGCCCGCCGCTCGAACGGGCCGGCGAGCGCGAGCGTGCCGGCCTGCTGGCGGGCCACGCGGGGCTGGCGGCGCCGCTCTTCGAACCGCGGTTGCCGGCCTCGCCCGACCCGCAGGCCCTGGTCCGCGGGCTCTACTGGCTCACCCTCGGACTCGCCGCGCCTTCCGGCGAGGAGGCCGGGGACGGCGGCGCGGGCATCGTGGTCGCGGTCGACGACGCCCAGTGGGCCGACCGGCCCTCGCTCGCCTTCCTCGCCCACCTCGCGGCGCGACTGGAGGGATCGCCGGTGGCGCTGATCGTCGCCCTGCGCTCGGGCGAGCCCGCCGCCGCCGGCGACCTGCTCGCTGCGCTGCGGGAGGCGGCCGGCGCGCCGCCGCTCGCCCCGCCGCCGCTCAGCGCCGCCGGGGTCGCCACCCTGGTCGGGGCCGAGCTGCCCGGCGCCGAGCCCGAGTTCCTCGCCGCCTGCGCCGAGGTCGCCGCCGGCAACCCGTTCTTCGCCCGCGAGCTGGCCCGGGTGCTGAGGGCCGAGGGCGTGGCGCCGACCGCGGCGACCGCCGCCCAGGTCGCCAGGTTCGTCCCCGAGACCGTGATCCACTCGCTGCTCGGCCAGCTCGGCCGCCTCGGCGCCGACGCCGAGGCGATCGCCGCCGCGCTCGCCGTGCTCGGCGACGAGGCGCCGCTGCGGCGGGTCGCGGCGCTCGCCGGGCTCGAGCGGCGCCCGGCCGAGGCGGCCGCCGACGACCTCGCGCGGGCGCGGCTGCTCGCCGCCGGCGAGCCGCTGCGCTTCGAGCACCCGCTGATCGCCGCCGCGGTGCGCACCGACGCACCGGCCTTCGCCCGCGCCCGCGCCCACCGCGAGGCCGCCGCCCTGCTGGCCGCCGACGGAGCGCCGGTCCGCGAGGTCGCGAGCCACCTGCTGCGGGCGACGCCGGCGGGCGACGAGTGGGTGCTGGCGCGGCTGCGCGAGGCCGGCGCGCGGGCCGTCGCCCAGGGCGACGCGCCGGCCGCGGTGAGGCTGCTCGACCGGGCCGGCGCCGAGCCTCCCCCGGCGGCGCTGCGCGGAGAGGTCCTGCTCGAGCTGGCCGAAGCGGAGGCGCTGGCCGGCGACACCGCGGCCGGCGGCCACGCCGAGCAGGCGCTGGAGCTGCTCGATCGCGACCGCGAGCGGCTCAAGGCGCTGCGAGCGCTGAGCAGGATCCGGCTCGTCTCCGGCGAGCACGCCGTCGCCGCCCGCGCGCTCGAGGAGGTCCTCGACCGGATCGGCGCCGCCGGCGATGCCGGCGAGCAGCAGGTGCTCGCCGAGTACCTGACCGCGATCCGCTTCCAGGCGCCGCTGTGGGCGACGGCCGAGCGCCGCCTCGCCCCGATCCTCGCCGCGGCCCGGGCCGGCTCCCCGCCCACCGACCCGGCCCTGCTCGCGCACGTCGCCCTCAGCCTGGCGCTGGACGGAGACCCGCCCGCGACGGTCGCCGACCTCGCCCGCGGCGCCGCCGCGATCGAGCCCGGCGCCGACGTCGCCGCCCACGGGATGCCCAGTGGCCTGATCGTCCAGGCGCTCTGCTGCGTCGACGAGCTGGCCGACGCGGAGCGGGTCGCCGAGGCGGCGCTGGCCGCGGCGCGGCGCGCCGGCTCCTTCATCGCGACCTCGGTCGCCAGCTTCCACCGCGCGATCCCGCGCCACTACCGCGGCGAGCTGGCCGACGCGCTGGCCGACCTCGACCAGGCGCAGGCGACCCGCCGCGAGGGCTGGGAGTCGGCGACGGCCTGGCCGCTGGCGCTGCAGGCCCACGTCCAGCTCGAGCGCGGCGAGCTGGCGGCGGCCCGCGAGTCGCTGGCCCTCGCCGCCGCGGCGCCCGACTCGATGGACCTGGCGGTCCTGCGCTCGGCGCAGGCGCGGGTCGCCCTCGCCGACCGCGACGCAGCCGCGGCGCTCGAGCTGGCGAGCGCCGCCGGGCGCGAGCTGCAGCGGGGCTTCGGC
Organism: uncultured Actinomycetes bacterium; assembly: GCA_963810455.1. GTDB lineage: Bacteria > Actinomycetota > Thermoleophilia > Solirubrobacterales > 70-9 > VAYN01. The sequence goes on along the minus strand of CAWEOH010000049.1, from coordinate 12,214 downwards.
ATCGACAACCCGGGCTTCGTCCCCTGGCGGCGGACCGCGGCGCTGGCGGCGCTGGCGCTGGGCGAGGAGCGGCGGGCGCGCGAGCTGGCCGGCGAGCAGCTCGAGCTGGCGCGGGGCCACGGCGCGGCGCGGCCGCTCAGCCTGGCGCTGCGGACCGCGGCGGCGGCCGCGCCCCCAGCCGATCGCCTGCAGCTGCTGAGCGAGGCGGTGGCGGTGGCGCGGACCAGCGGCGCGCACCTCGAGCGCGCCCACGCGCTGGCCGAGCTCGGCGCCGAGATGCGGCGCGGCGGGCGGCGGGCGGACGCCCGCGAGCCGCTGCGCGAGGCGCTTGAGCTGGCCGACCGGATGCGGGCGGGCGCGCTGGCCGAGACGACGCTGGCCGAGCTGCGCGCGGCCGGCGCCCGCCCGCGCCGCGCCGCGCTCTCGGGGGTCGACGCGCTCACCCCCGCCGAGCGCCGCGTCGCCCAGCTCGCCGCCGACGGCCTGACCAACCGCGAGATCGCCCAGGAGCTGTTCGTCACCGCGAAGACCGTGCAGACGCACCTCTCGAGCGTCTATCGCAAGCTCGGCCTCGGCTCCCGCCGCTCCCTCCCCGCCCTGCTCGCCGAGTCCGCGCCGGCGCCGGCCGCGGCGACCGAGGTCAGCCCGCCAGACAGGTGACCGAGACGACCAGCCGCTGGCCCTTGCGCGCGCCGCGGGCCTTGACCGCCACCGCCCAGCCGCGCGTGCCCTTGGGGCCGTCGGCGAGCACGCTGAGCGCCGCCGGCTTGCCGTAGCCGGCGAGGCGGTAGCCGCCGGCGATCGCCACCGATCCCGCCCGGCAGCGGGCGACCGCGGCCGCCTCGCCGTGGCGGCCGAGCCGCTCGGCGGCGGTGACGTGGCTGGCCGAGCTTGCAGCCGAGGCGCCGGGAGGCCCGGCTTCCCCGCGCGGTCCCGGCGGTCCCGGCGGACCGGAGACTTCCCCGCCGGCACCGATCGTCAGGCAGCCGCGGCAGCCGACCTCGTTGCCGGCGCCGTCGGTGACCAGCACGTCGCGCGGGCCCGCGGCGGCGCCGGGGGCGACGTGGACCGTCGCGTCGAGCCGCTGCTCGCTGCTCGCGGTCGGGGCGCCGACGCTGACCCCGCCCCCGGAGACCGCGACCGAGGCACCGGCCAACCCCTGCCCGAAGACCGTCAGGTCGCGACCGCTGGCGCCCGGCGCGAGGCCGATCGGGGAAACGGCGGAGATGCTCGGCCCGCGCTCGGGGCAGGGCCGCTCGAAGGGCAGGTCGGCGACCGCGAGGTCGGGGGTCTCCGTGGTCCCGTTGATCGTCCAGGCCGGGGCCGGTTCGGTGCCGGCGGCGAAGGTCAGGTCGAAGGAGCCGTTGCCGGCCACCAGCTGGAGCGGCTGGCCACGTTCGAGCGGAGGAGGCGAGAAGAAGTCGTCGCCCAATTCGGTGACGGTTTCGAACGCAGATGAGGTCGCGCCGACGTTGCTGTAGCCGTAGCGCACGCTCGCGGTGCCCGCTCCGGCGTGGTAGGTCGTGCAGACGATCCCGCTGGCCGTGGCGGTCGCGCTGGCCGTCGCCGGCGCCGCGAGCGCGACCAGCAGCGGACAGAGCGCCAGGGCCGCGACGGCGCGCGAGAGGCTGCGCCGCGGGCGACTCATCGCGCCGTACCCCCGCTCGGGGTCGCGCCGCCGCGCTCGGCCGCCAGCACCAGCTCGACCGCCCGGGTCAGACCGGCCCAGCCGACGAACGGCTCCGCCGGTGCCGCCCGTCCGGTCAGGACCCCGGCGACGGGGTCGGCGGCGAGGTCGAGGTCGAGGGTCAGCCGGGTGTGGCCCGGTCGCGGCCGCGCTGCGGGTTGGGCTTCCATGGCCCCAGGCTGGCGCGCCGTGGCGCGCCGCGCATCGGGCGACCGTGCTGATCTTTTCCCTCCCACCCCCCGAGACGACCATCTCGCGGCCCCCGGCGGCATCCCCCGACCAGTAACAGGGCCCCGGCAGACGGTGCTAGGGCGACAGCTCCCTGACCTCGGGGCGCGCCCTGTGCCAGTTGGTGCCGATGACGAAGGGCGCCCCGAGCAGGTATCCCTGCGCGAGGTCGACGCCAAGCTCCGCCAGCAGCTGCCGCGAGACCTCGTCTTCCACCCCATCGGCGACCGTCCGCGCACCGAAGCCGCGCGCGACGGCGACGATCGCGCTGACGATCCTGCGATCGGCCTCGTTGGTCGCGACGCGCCCGACGAACGCCCGGTCGATCTTCAGCTCCCCGACCGGTAGCCAGTCCAGGCAGGTGAAGGCGCCGAAGCCGGTACCGAAGTCGTCGAGCGCGACCCGGCAGCCCAGCGCCGTGAGCCGCTCGGCGAACGCCCGCGCCCGCTCGAGGTCGTCGATCGCCGCGGTCTCGGTGATCTCGAAGATCAGGCGCGACGCATCGAGTCCGAAGCGCTGCAGGCCCGCGTCCAGCTCGGCGAGCAGCTCGTCGCTTGCCAGGCTGAGCGCCGAGATGTGGAGCGCGATGCGATGCTCGCGCGCCAGCTCCAGGCCGTGGCGCAGGGTCCAGAGGTCGATCGCCCGGACCTGGCCAGTCTGCTCGGCCTCGGGAATGAAGTCCCGCGGCCGCAGAAGCCGCTCGCGCGTCCGCATCCGCAGCATCAGCTCGTAGTGGTCGATCGCGCCGCCGCGCAGATCGACGACCGGCTGCGCGGCGAAGGCGAAGGCGTCGCTGCGGATCGCGGCATCGATCTGCCGCTGCCAGAACGCCGTCCGCCTGTCGCGCGCGTGACGGTCGGGGTAGAGGCGGCTGGCGGTGACGTCGCGGGCGATCATCACCACCGCCACCACAGACCTCCGCGAGCCGCGCACCGGCGTCAGCCGTACGGACACCAGCACTTCTCTGCGGTCCTTGCGCAGGCGCCGCGACTCGGCTTCGACGACCCGCCCGGAGCGGACTTCGCCAAGCCAGCGATCGGGCTCGTGCATCAGCTCGGCGGGCACGATCAGCGAGGCGAGCCGCTGGCCGAGCGCCTCCCCGGCCTGGTATCCGTAGAGCTCCTCGGCCGCTCGGTTCCAGCTCAGAACCAGCCCGTCCGGCGAGAGGATCGCGACCGCGTCCGTCGAGGCGTTGACGAGCGCGACGACGCACGGGTGGTTCAGGTCCACCATCTCGCCGATCCTCAGGTCACGGAGGGTGACGACGAAGAACGGGGGCGTCGTCATCGTCCGCGTCGCCTCGATCCGGACCGGCACCTGCTCCCCGTTCGCGCGCTGCACCCGAGTCTCAAAAGGCGTGCGGGCCGCCGCGTGCTCGAGCTGCCGCAGCCCGGCGAACCATTCCTGCAGCTCCAGCAGGCGACCGGCGCAGGCGATCAGTGCGCCCACTTCGCGACCCAGCGCCTCCTCCCGCTCGTAGCCGAGCAGGAGACACGCAGCGGTGTTCCACTCCACGATCCGGTTGGCCTCGTCGACGACTACGGTCGCCACGCGGCGCCAGCCTCTCTGACCTGCAAGAACGGCGCTCGTTTGCCGGATTTCGCCACATGGGGCGTATCGGCATGTAGCAACTGTTACTTTACAGACCGCGTTGTCAGGCGGCGATGCCGGCGCCGCACCCCTACATTGCCCCGGTGCAGACCGTCGTCCACTTCTCGCCGCACCCCGACGACGAGCTGATCGGCGCGCCGGCCACGCTGATGGCGCTGCGCGACGCCGGCTGGCGGGTGGTCAACGTCGCCTGCGGCCTCGGCCGCCCCGAGCAGCACCAGCGGCGCGAGGCCGAGCTGCGGGAGGCCGCCGCCCGGGCCGGGTTCGAGACGCGGGTCCTGCGCCCGCCGGTCGCGATGTCCGCCGCCGACGACCTCGCCGCCGCCCGCCTGCGCCTGCTCGACGCGATCGGGGGCGAGTTGCAGGAGCTGCGGCCGGCGCTCGCCGTCTCCCCCAGCCCGGTCGACCGCCACCCGGCCCACGAGCTGGTCGGCGCCGCCGTCCGCGAGGCCCTCGCCGACCTCGGCGACGCCGCGCCGCGCTGGTGGATGTGGGGGTTCTGGGGCCAGCTGCCGCAGCCCACCCTGGCGACCGCCTTCGACGCCGCCCGGCTCGACCAGGTGCTGACGGCGCTGGCGGCCCACGAAGGGGAGCTGCGGCGCAACGACTACCGCCGCCTGGTCAGGGCGCGGGCCGAGCTGAACGCCTCGCTCGGTCCCGAGCTGGTCTTCGGCTTCGGCAGCGCGGCGCCGCCGGGCCTCCGCTACGCCGAGCTGCTGACCGAGGTCGCCCGGGTCGACGATCGCTGGCTGCTGGGCCGCGCGCGCTGGCTCGACCCGGCGGCGCCGCTGGCGGAGCCGAGCGAGGCGCCGGCGGGTGACAGGACTTTAACTTGATTCATTCCAGAAAATGGCATACTGCACCCGGTGCCCACCACGGTCGAATCCGAGCGCCTGCTGCGCGGCGCGAACCTCCGCGTGACCCGTCCCCGGATAGCGGTCCTGGGCGCCGTCTACGACCACCCGCACGCCGACACCGGGTCGATCATCGACGCCGTGCGCGAGGACCTCGGCGAGGTCTCCCACCAAGCGGTCTACGACGTCCTGCGGGCGCTGACCGCGGCCGGGCTGGTGCGGCGGATCGAGCCCTCGGGCTCGGTGGCCCGCTACGAGTCGCGGGTCGGCGACAACCACCACCACGTCGTCTGCCGCTCCTGCGGCGCGATCGCCGACGTCGACTGCGCCGCCGGCACGACCCCCTGCCTGACCGCGTCTGAGGACCACGGCTTCGCGATCGACGAGGCCGAGGTCGTCTACTGGGGCCTCTGTCCCGACTGCGTGAGCGCACCGAGTCCCTGAGCACCATCGATCTTGAGCACATCCGAACTGAGCACACCCCGAACCTGGAAGGAAGCAGCCCGTGTCTGAGAGCAATGACGCAGTAGTCGGAGAGATGAACGAGGAGGCCGCAGCCGGCAACGGCGGCTGCCCGGTCGCCCACGCCCCGTACCCGACCGAGGGCGGCGGCAACCGCGGCTGGTGGCCGCAGCGACTCAACCTGAAGATCCTCGCCAAGAACCCGGTCGAGGCCAACCCGATGGGCGACGAGTTCGACTACGCCGAGGCCTTCGAGAGCCTCGACCTCGACACGGTCAAGAAGGACATCGAGGAGGTGCTCACCACCTCCCAGGACTGGTGGCCGGCCGACTTCGGCAACTACGGCCCGCTGATCGTCCGCATGGCCTGGCACAGCGCCGGCACCTACCGGATCAGCGACGGCCGCGGCGGCGGCGGCACCGGCCAGCAGCGCTTCGCGCCGCTCAACAGCTGGCCCGACAACGCCAACCTCGACAAGGCCCGCCGGCTGCTCTGGCCGGTCAAGCAGAAGTACGGCCGCAGCCTCTCCTGGGGCGACCTGATGATCCTCGCCGGCAACGTCGCGCTGGAGTCGATGGGGCTGAGGACCTTCGGCTTCGCCGGCGGTCGCGAGGACGTCTGGGAGCCCGACGAGGACGTCTACTGGGGCCCCGAGACGACCTGGCTCGGCGATGAGCGCTACAGCGGCGAACGCCAGCTCGAGAACCCGCTGGCCGCGGTCCAGATGGGCCTGATCTACGTCAACCCGGAGGGCCCGAACGGCAACCCGGACCCGGTCGCCGCCGCGGTCGACATCCGCGAGACGTTCCGCCGCATGGCGATGAACGACGAGGAGACCGTGGCGCTGATCGCCGGCGGCCACACCTTCGGCAAGACCCACGGCGCCGCCGACCCGGAAAAGTACGTCGGCCCCGAGCCCGAGGCCGCGCCGCTGGAGGAGCAGGGCCTCGGCTGGAAGAGCAGCTACGGCACCGGCACCGGCGAAGACGCGACCACCGGTGGGCCCGAGGTCACCTGGACCTACCACCCGACCCGCTGGGACAACGAGTTCTTCCACATCCTCTTCGCCTACGAGTGGGAGCTGATGGAGAGCGCCGCGGGGGCGAAACAGTGGCGGCCGAAGGACGGCGCCGGCTCCGACATGGTGCCGCTCGCCCTCGACCCGTCCAAGCACCGCGAGCCGCGGATGCTGACCACCGACCTCTCGCTCCGCTTCGACCCCGAGTACGAGAAGATCTCGCGCCGCTTCGCCGAGGACCAGGCCGCGTTCGAAGATGCCTTCGCCCGCGCCTGGTTCAAGCTGACCCACCGCGACATGGGGCCGGTGGCGCGCTACCTCGGTCCGGAGGTGCCGGACGAGGAGCTGATCTGGCAGGACCCGATCCCGGCGGACACGCGCTCGGCTATCGACGCCGGCGACATCGCCTCGCTGAAGGAGCAGATCCTCGCTGCCGGCCTCTCGGTCTCCGAGCTGGTCTCGGCCGCCTGGGCCTCGGCCTCCTCGTTCCGCGGCAGCGACAAACGGGGCGGCGCCAACGGGGCGCGGGTCCGGCTGGAGCCGATGAAGGACTGGGAGGTCAACGACCCCGAGCGGCTGGCCAAGGTGGTCGGCGCCCTGGAGCAGATCCAGGCGGAGTTCAACGGCGGCCAGTCGGGCGGCAAGCGCGTCTCGCTCGCCGACCTGATCGTGCTCGGCGGCTGCGCCGCGGTCGAGAAGGCGGCCAAGGACGGCGGCCACGAGATCGAGGTCCCGTTCGCGCCGGGCCGCGGCGACGCGACCCAGGAGCAGACCGACGTCGAGTCGTTCGTCGAGCTGGAGCCGGCCGCGGACGGGTTCCGCAACTACCTCAGGGGGGAGCAGCAGCTGCCCGCCGAGTACCTGCTGGTCGACCGGGCCAACCTGCTCACCCTGACCGCACCGGAGATGACCGTCCTGGTCGGCGGCCTGCGCGTCCTCGGCGCCAACGCCAACGGCTCCCAGGAGGGCGTCCTCACCGCCAGCCCGGAAACGCTGACGAACGATTTCTTCGTCAACCTGCTGGCGATCGGGACGACCTGGTCGTCGATCGGCAACGGCGCCGGGCCCTACGAGGCCCGCAACGGCAGCGGCGAGGCGAAGTGGACCGGCAGCCGCGTCGACCTCGTCTTCGGCTCGAACTCCGAGCTGCGGGCCCTCGCCGAGGTCTACGCCAGCGACGACGCGAAGCAGAAGTTCGTCGAGGACTTCGTCGCCGCCTGGGACAAGGTGATGAACCTCGACCGCTACGACCTGGCGCGCGCCTAGCCCCGGCAAGCGTGGCAGAGCTTTCCTTCGCATAGCGTAGAAAAGCCCTGCCACGCGCCGGCCGGGACAAGCGCTGTAGAGCTTTGCCGCTCTATTCGCGGCAAAGCTCTACAGCGCGCGGGTCGTAGCGGCGAGCGACTCGATCCGGGAGACGTCGAGGGACGACATCACCGCGTCGGTGAGGTCGTCGATCGCCTGGTCGAGGGAGCGCGCCGGGGCGCTGCCGAGCAGCGCCGCCAGCACCTCGCGGTCCTCGAGCAGGCCGTGGACGCTGACCGCGAGCAGCGGTCCATCGGCCCAGCCGAGGCCGCCGGGCAGTGCCTCGGCCAGGGGCGCGGTCGGCTCGCTGCGACCGTGGCGAATCTCGTAGCCCCACACCTCGACCCCGGCGAGGCCGGCCCAGGGCCCGGCCAGGTCCGGCGCGAAGCGCGCCGCGACTCGCCGCGTCAGCTTCTCCGGCGCGAAGGCGGTGCGCAGCGGCAGCAGGCCGAGCCCGCGCCCGTCGCCATCCCCCCCGCCCTCGTCGCGCAGCTCGCCGCCGAGCATCTGCAGCCCGCCGCAGATGCCCAGCACCTGTCCCCCGTCGCCGGCCCGGGCGGCGAGGGCGCGGTCGAGACCGGCCGCCCGCAGCCAGGTGAGGTCGGCGGCGACGTGCTTGGAGCCGGGCAGGACGACCAGGGCGGCGCCGGCGAGGTCGGCGGGACGGCGCGCCCAGCGCAGCGCGGCGACCTGCTCCATCGCCTTGAGCTCGTCGAGGTTGGAGGCAAACGGGTAGCGGACGACGGCGACGACCGGAGCGCTCTCCGCGGCCGGCGGCGGGCTCGCGGCGCCGTCCTCGTCGGGCAGGCCGTGCTCGATCCACGGCACGACCCCGAGGCACGGCATCCCGGTCATCTCGGTGAGGCGCTCGGGGGCCGGCGCGAGCAGCGAGGCGTCGCCGCGGAACCGGTTGAGGAGGAAGCCGGCGAGCCGCTCGCGCTGCCCGGGCCCGAGCAGCGACCAGGTGCCGTAGAGGTGGGCGAAGGCGCCGCCCCGGTCGATGTCGCAGGCCAGCAGTACCGCCGCCCCCGCCGCCTCCGCGGCGCGCGAGTTGGTCAGGTCGCAGTCGGCGAGGTTGATCTCGGCCGGGCTGCCGGCGCCCTCCAGCACGACCAGCTCGTACTGGTCGAGCAGCGACTCCAGCGCATCGGCGACGTGCGGCCACAACCGCGGCGCGCGCTCGCGCCAGGGCAGGGCGCCGATCTCCGCCGAGACCCGGCCGCGGACGACGACCTGGCTGCGCGTCTCGGCCTCGGGCTTGACCAGCACCGGGTTCATCCGCGTGTCGGGCTCGACCCCGGCGGCCCGCGCCTGCAGGTACTGGGCGACGCCGATCTCGCCGCCCTCGACCACCCGGGCGTTGTTCGACATGTTCTGCGCCTTGAACGGCGCCACCCGCACCCCGCGGCGGGCGAAGTGGCGGCAGAGCGCGGTCGCAATCAGGCTCTTGCCCGCCCAGCTCGAGGTGCCCTGCACCATCAGCGGCTTCACCGCGGCGACGCTATCCCAAACCCGACCAAAGCCCCCGATCCGGGCTCCCCTGGCCGTCGAGACTGATATCTCATGCGTACCAGAAGCTCGACACCGGTGGCCGCCGTCAGCTCGCCGCGGGCCTCGGCGGGGGCACCGATCGAGGCATAAACACGGCGTTCTTCGTCAGTCTTCTGACATCCATAATCCATTTCGGTGGAAAGTACCCGCCAACGGGCAGGAGGGGGAGGTGACTTCGTTAGCGTGACTCCGCCTGCCAGCCACACGAAGCAAGGAGACCATGAGCCTCACCGAGAAGTCCTCGCCCGAGTCCGAGATCGAGATCAGGCTGCCTGAGACCGGCGCCGCCTTGAACCAAGACGAAGAGTGGTACGAGGCGGTGGTTGACGGCGAGGCCCGCCGGATCCGGTTCCACGAGTACGCCGAGACCTACTCGATGCCGGGAATCTACGAGTACCTCTTCTACGACGCGCTGAAGTGCGACTCGCCGCGCACCGTCTGCAACCTGCTCGGGGAGCAGCTCTCCAAGGACGACCGCCAGCCCGACGACCTGCGCGTGCTCGACGTCGGCGCCGGCAACGGGATGGTGGCCGAGCAGCTGCAGGAGCTGGGCGTCGACCAGATCGTCGGCGTCGACATCATCGAGGAGGCGGCGATGGCGGCCGAGCGCGACCGCCCCGGCGTCTACGACGAGTACCACGTCGTCGACCTGACCGCGATGCCGCAGGAGACGCAGGACGACCTCGCTTCCCGGGACCTCAACTGCATGGTCTCGGTCGCCGCGCTCGGCTTCGACGACATCCCGCCGGACGCCTTCGCCGAGGCATACAACGTGATCGAGCCGGGCGGCCTCGTCGGTTTCTCGATCAAGGAGGAGATGGTCTCCGGCGAGGACTCCTCGGGCTTCTCGCGGCTGATCGACAAGGGCATCGCCACCGGGGCCTTCGAGATCAAGCGCGAGCACCGCTACCGGCACCGGTTCAACACCAACGGCGACCCGCTCTACTACGTCGCGATGGTCGGCGAGAAGGGGCGCGACCTGCCCCTCTCGAGCGACTCCGAGTAGCGTCTCCGAAGCCCGGCGGAAGCCCCGCCCGGACCGGGGTCAGGCCCGCTTGGAATGCGGGATGACCAGGACCGGGCAGGGCGCCGCCTCGATCAGGTGCTCGGTCACCGAGCCCTCGAGGAAGTGCGCCAGCGGCCGGCGGGAGCCGGCGACGAGCAGGTCGACGTCCTCGGGACAGGCCTCGGCCAGCGCCGCGGCGATCGTCCGGGCGATCCGCCGCCAGCCGGTCTGCACCCGCTTGCCGCTCGGCTGCAGCGAGGGGTCGACCGACCCCACCGCGGCCTCCAGCACCCCGGCGAACGAGCGGGGCGCGTCGACCGAGTAGAGGGCTTCGATGTCGCTCACCCCGGGGTCCTCGGCGACCAGCACCTCGATCCTCGCGCCGGCCTCGCGGGCGAGGTCTTCGGCGCGCGCCAGCGCGACTTTCGACTCCTCGCTGCCGTCGACCGCGACGGCGATCTTCGCCAGCCGCTCGTGCGTCTCCCCCGCGTAGCCGCGCGGCGCGACGACCACCTCGCAGGGGGCGTGGTTGAGCGCGTGGCCGCCGACGTTCCCGAGCAGCGCCCTGCCGACCGCGCCGAGCCGGGTGGAGCCGAGGACCAGCGTCCCGGCCTGCTCCCGTTCGGCGCTCTCCACCAGGGCCTGCGCGGGGGACCGCCAGCCGACGACCACCGTCTTCGCCGAGCCTCCGAGCGCCTCGCGCACTTCCTCGCGCGTGCTCTCCTCCTCGGCGACCGCCGCGACGCACTCGCTGCCGCGGACCGAGGCGAGGAGGCGCCCGAGGGCCAGCGCGTCGCGCCCTCCCTCGTCGCCGTCGACCCCGATCAGGACGGGCGCCGCCTGGGTCGGCGACGTGTACGCCTGGCTCCGGGTCGCCTCATCTGCCTTGCTCATTCGATCTCCTTCCGCGCGCGCGGTTTCGTAGGTCCGGACCCCACAAGCTAGGACCCGGGCCCGGGCGCGAGATCCGCACAACACCGCACAGCCCCGTGGCCGACGGGCCGTCGGCCGGGAAACCCGCACTGAGGCCCGGGGACTTACCCCGATGCGGGCGACCCTCCGGCTGGTGAGACTCGCCCCACCGACCATGGCGAACCGCCTCGCACTCTTCGCCGACCGCCATGACGCCGGCCGCCGCCTCGCTCCCCTGCTCGAGCGCTTCCGCGGATCCGATCCGGTGGTCATCGCGCTGCCCCGCGGCGGCGTCCCGGTCGCCGTCGAGGTCGCCCGCGAGCTTGGAGCGCCGCTCGACGTGCTGCTGGTCCGCAAGGTGGGCTCGCCGCGACAGCCCGAGTACGGGGTGGGCGCGATCGCCGAGGGCGGCGTCCGCTTCATCCGCCACGAGGAGGCCGAGCTGACCGGGATCGACGCGCGGGAGCTCGATGCCGTGGTGGCCGCCGAGATGGAGGAGCTCGAGCGGCGGCGGCGGATCTACCGCGGCGACCGCGGCCCGCTCGCGGTCGACGGCCGCAGCGTGATCCTGGTCGACGACGGCGTCGCGACCGGCGGCACCGCCGTGGTCGCGGCGCGAGCCCTGCGAGCCCGCGGGGCGCGGAGCGTGGTCCTCGCGGTGCCGGTGGCGCCGCCCGGCACCGCGCTGCGGCTGGCCGAGGAATTCGACGACGTCGTCTGCTTCGAGGAACCGCACGGGTTCTACGCGGTCGGCCAGTTCTACGTCGACTTCGGTCAGGTCGGCGACGAGGAGGTGCGCGAGCTGCTGGCGGCCGGGCGCGAGCCCGGCCCGCCGAGCGCCGCGGCCGACCCGCCGCCTGCCGACCCGCAGCCCGACGACCCGCCGCCAGCCGAGCGCGAGGTCTCGATCGAAGCCGCCCCGGGCGTGCGCCTCGCCGGCGACCTGCGGCTGCCGGCTGCCGCCGCCGGCATCGTGGTCTTCGCCCACGGCAGCGGCTCCAGCCGCCACAGCCCGCGCAACCGCCAGGTCGCCGCGGCGCTCAACCGGGCCGGCTTCGCGACCCTGCTCTTCGACCTGCTCAGCACCGCCGAGGAACGCGACCGCGCCAACGTCTTCGACATCGGCCTGCTGACCCAGCGCCTGCTGGTCGTCACCCATTGGGTCAACGAAGCGGAGGAGCTGAAGCAGCTGCCGGTCTCCTATTTCGGCGCCTCAACCGGCGCCGCTGCCGCGCTGCGGGCCGCCGCCGACGCCGGCTCCGGCATCCGCGCGGTCGTCTCCCGCGGCGGCCGGCCCGATCTGGCGAGCGGCAGCCTCGAACACGTCGTCTCCCCCACCCTGCTGATCGTCGGCGGCGCCGACTGGCAGGTCCTGGCGCTGAACGAAGAGGCGGCCAGGCACCTGCGCTGCGAGCACGAGATCGCGATCGTGCCGGGCGCCACCCACCTGTTCGAGGAGCCGGGCGCGCTGCAGCGGGTCGCGCAGCTCGCCGCTGCCTGGCTCGCGCGCCACGGCACCTGAGGGCCGGCCGGACCGGCGGGCAACCGTCAGATGGCCTCTACGCCGTCGCGAAGCGACC
>CAWEOH010000048.1:0-12835 GCA_963810455.1 uncultured Actinomycetes bacterium | reverse complement strand
GAGACGAGGGCGGCGAGGACGACGAGCGCCGTCGACCAGGTGATCGCCTCGGCGACGATCCGGTTGTCGAGGCCGTAGGCGTGGGAGACGATCATCGAGTTGAGCCCGGTCGGCATCACCACCAGCAGCCGGTAGGCCGATGGGGAGGTCGATCAGCGGCGCCGCCATCAGCATCAGCAGCGCCGGCGTCCACCGCCAGGCGGGCGACGACGCTGACCGCGACCTGACGGGTGAAGGGCGGCGGCATGGGCGGCTTCGCCATGCTCGGCGCCCTCCGCGAGGGTGGCGCCGACGGCGAAGAACCGATCGGCAGGATCGCGATCACGATCGCCTGCGAGATGTCGACGAGGACGGGCGGGGCCAGCGCTCCGGGGGCCAGCAGGCCGGCGATCGCCGCGTACAGCGGCGGGTTGCGGGTGAAGAAGGCGCGCACCCGCTGGCGCGGGCTTTCGCCCGCCTTGGTGCCGAGGGCGGCGCCTACCCCGAAGGCGCCGAGCAGCAGGCAGGGGCCGCCGACGAGGACGTCGAAGAGGACCGCGGTCGGGAGCTGGTCGCGGCCGAGCAGCGCAACCGTCATCGGGTAGCCGAGATAGCCGGTGTTGACGACGAGGACGGTGCAGAGCATCGCCCCGACCTGGGGGCCGGGCAGCCGCATCACGCGGCTGGCGACGAACCAGACCAGGACCGCGGTGAGCGCGATCGCGAGGATCCCGAGCGCGATCCCGAGCCCGTGGCTGAGGTCGATCGAGGAGGAGGCGAGGTTGAAGAAGATCACCGGCGGCAGCAGGAAGTAGAGGATCAGCAGCAGCGACTGGCGGGCCGCGTTGCCCGCGGCCAGCGGCCAGCGGCGCTCCGACCAGACGCCGACGGAGCTGGCGAGGAGGATTGCGGCGGTGACGAGGAGGACGCCCATCGGCCGGGTGACTATAGGTTTCGGCGCCGGCGTCGCGGCGCGCCGGCCTCAGCCGCCGTAGAGAGCTTCGATCTCGGCTTCGTAGCGGCGTTCGATCGGCCGGCGGCGCAGCTTCAGGGTCGGCGTCAGCTCCTCGCCCCCCGGCAGCCACTCGCGGTCGAGGACGTGGAAGCGCTTGACCTGCTCGACCCGCGAGAGACGCGCGTTGGCGGTGGCGACCGCGGTCTCCACCTCGGTGACGATCTGCTCGTCGCCGGGCCCGGCGCCGCGGGCGCGTCAGCACCTCGCGGTCGAGGACGATCAGCGCCACGTTGTAGGGGCGGCGGTCGCCGACCGCGACCGCGTGCGCGACCAGCGGCGAGGCCGCCTTCAGCTTCGCCTCGATCGATGCCGGCGACATGTTCTTGCCGGCCGCGTTGATGATCAGCTCCTTCTTGCGGTCGACGATCCGCAGGTAGCCCTGCTCGTCGAACTCGCCGATGTCGCCGCTCGCCAGCCAGCCGTCCTCGCCCAGCGCCTCGGCGGTGCGCTCGGGCATGTTGCGGTAGCCCTTCATCACGATCGGGCCCCGCACCATCACCTCGCCGTCCTCGGCGAGCCGCACCTCGACCCCCGGCAGCGGCGGCCCCACGGTGCCCACCCGCACCCGCCCGGGCGGGTTGACCGTCGCCGCCGAGGAGGTCTCCGACATCCCCCACAGCTCGCAGATCTCGATCCCCATCGCGAGGAAGAACTCGATCACCTCGGGCGGCGTCGGCGCCGCCCCGACGGCGAAGGTGGTCACCTGGTCGAGCCCGAGCAGCGCCCGCACCGGCGCGAAGACCTCCTCGTCGGCTCGCCGCCACTCGGCTTCGAGCTCGGCCGGCACCTCACCCTCCATGTAGGCGGCGACCTTGCGGCGGCCGACCTGCAGCGCCCGCTCGGTCGCCTGCCGCCGCTCCGGGTCGGCCTCGGCCGCCATCGCCGTCTCCAGCGCCACCTTCAGTTTTTCCCAGATCCGCGGCACCCCGCCCCAGAAGGTCGGCCGCACCTCGGTCGAGTAGGCGACCATCTCGCGCGGGTCGGGGCAGCAGTAGACGCAGGTGCCGTAGAACATCTGCGCGTAGAGCTGGCTCCAGCGGTCGGCGACGTGGGCCGAGGGCAGGAAGGAGATGCTGCGCCCGCCCGGCTCGATCTCGAAGACCTGGTCGCAGGCGCGCCACTCGGCGACCATGTTGGCGTGGGTCAGCTGCACCCCCTTGGGCGGCCCGGTGGTGCCCGAGGTGTAGATCAGGCAGAGCACGTCCTCGGGCTCGACCGCGCGCCAGGCGGCCTCGAAGTCGAACCCCTCCTCCCCCATCGCCTCCAGCTCGGCGAGCGAGATCGTCCCCGCCGGCGGCTCGCCGTCGACGACGACCACGTGCTCCAGCGTCGGCACCCGCTCGCGCGCCTCCAGCACCCGCTCGAGGAACGCCTGCTCGGTGACGATCACCCGGTTGCCGGCGTCGGCGACCAGGTACTCGACCTGCTCCGGCGAGGACGTGTTGTAGACCGAGAAGCAGGCGGCGCCGAGGTGCATCGCGGCGCCGTCGCAGAGGTGCAGGGCGGGGCGGTTGACCAGCATGAACCCGACCGTGTCGCCGCGGCCGACGCCGAGCGCGGCGAAGCCGGCCGCCCGCCGCCGCACGGTCGCCGCGTACTCGGCCCAGCTCGCCTCGAACTCGCTGCCCTTCAGCCGCAGCGCCGGCGCATCGGCGTGCTCGGCCGCGGTGAGCTGAAACGCCTCGCACATCGTCTCCGCCTGCAGCGCCTTCGCCTCGTCCTCCATAGGCTCCGACCCTATCGCTCCCTCGCGGCGGGCGGGCGGTTTGGCTAACCGAACAGGGAGGCGCCGGCGTGCGAGGCGAATTCGACCAGGGGCTGCGGGATCACGCCGAAGAAGATCGTCGCCGCGGCGGCGAGCAGCGCCGGGCCGACCAGGTACCAGCGGCGGCCGGCCCCGGGGTCGATCGGGTCGGCCTCGGGCGCGGCGCCGGCGATCGCCGGCGAGCCGCCCGGCACCTGCTCCTCGCCGGAGCGCATCCACATCGCCGCCACCACCCGCAGGTAGTAGGCGAGGGAGATCATCGTCCCGACCGCGATGAAGACCGCGAGCCAGGTGTAGTCGCCTTCGACCAGCGCCTCGATCAGGTAGAGCTTGCCGATGAACCCGGCGGTCGCCGGCAGCCCGGCCAGCGCCAGCATCGAGATCGTCAGCGGCCAGGCGAGCTGCGGCTTGGAGGCGCCCAGCCCGCGCACGGCGCGGATGTCGTCGCCGAACACCGTTTCCCGCTCGCGGGCGACGACGACGGCGAAGGCGGCGAGGTTCATGAAGGCGTAGGCGGCGAGGTAGAAGATCAGCGAGCTCGCCCCCGCCTCGTTGGCGACGACGATCCCGCCCAGCATGTAGCCGGCCTGGGCGACGCCGGAGTAGCCGAGCAGCCGTTTCAGCGAGTCCTGGCCGATCGCGCCGACGTTGCCGACGACGATCGAGATCGCCGCCAGGACCGCCAGCGCCGGCTGCCACTGGTCGAGCTGCGGGCCGAGCGCGACGTCGAAGAAGCGCAGGAAGACGGCGAAGGCGGCGGCCTTGGTGGCGACCGCCATGAAGGCGGTGATCGGGGTCGGCGCCCCCTGGTAGACGTCGGGCGTCCACTGGTGGAAGGGCGCGATCGAGGTCTTGAAGGCGAGCCCGACCGCGGCCATCGCGATCCCGATCAGGATCAGCGGGTCGCTCAGCATCCCCTTGTGGACGATCCCCTGGGCGATCCCGGCGAAGTCGGTCGAGCCGGTGCCGCCGTAGAGGAAGGCCATCCCGTAGAGCAGCGTCGCCGAGCCGAGCGAGCCGACGATCAGGTACTTCAGCCCCGACTCGAGCGAGCCCTCGCGCCGCAGGTTGGTGGCGCAGAGGATGTAGAGCGGGATCGAGAGCGTCTCGATTGCGACGAAGAAGGTGACCAGGTTGGAGGCCTGCGCCAGCAGGGTCATCCCCAGCACCGAGCCGATCAGCAGCGCGTGGTACTCGCCGGAGCCGGCTTCCTCGGTCGCCGGCTCGCGGATCGAGAGCAGGACGCAGAAGCCCGCCACCAGGATCGCGATCAGCGAGATCGCGATCGCCAGGTTGTCGAGCTGGAGCGAGCCGGTGATCAGTTCGAGCGATTCGTCCCAGTGCCAGATCAGCAGCCCGGCGGTGGCCGCCAGCGTCACCAGGGTGAGGAACGGCGCCGTCCGCCGCAGCGGCTTGATCACGGCGGTGAAGAGGACGACGACGAGCCCGACCGTCAGCGCGATCAGCGGCGCGATCCCCGCGTAGTCGATATGCGGCTCGTGGAAGTTCATTCGGCGCCACCTCCCTGCACCTTGTCGAGTGGCGCGTACCCGGTCCACTTGGAGCCCGGGCGGTTCCACCGCTCGTTCGCCAGCTGCGCTTCCGGCGACTGGGCGCCGGTCACCTTCGCCACCGTCTGCTCGACGCTGGGGTCGGTGCGGTGCAGGATCAGCTGCGGGTAGAACGCCAGGGCGAGGATGCAGAGCACCAGCGGCGCCAGCACGATGCCGTCGCGCAGGCCGATCTCACGCGAGAGCATCCCCGGGCTCCCCTCCGAGGGGAGGCGGTTGTGCATCGTCCCCTGGTACAGGCGCAGCGCGTAGAAGGCCGACATCGCGACGCCGCTGATCGCGATCAGCGCGTAGACGATCTTCGACTGGAAGAGCCCGTTGAGGATGTAGAACTCGCCGATGAAGTTGGCCGACCCGGGCATCGCCAGGGTCGCCAGGGCGACGATCAGGAAGAGCGCGGCCAGCACCGGCGCGCGCATCGCCATCCCGCCCATCCGGCGCAGGTCTTCGGTGCCGGTGCGCTCGACCAGGATCGCGACGATGACGAAGATCGGGGCGACGACGAGGCCGTGGTTGACCATCTGCAGGATCGCGCCGTCGGAGCCGTCGGCGCGCAGGGCGAAGATGCCGGCGGTGATGAAGCCGAGCTGGGCGACCGACGAGTACCCGGCGATCAGCCGCACGTTGGTCTGGGTGAAGGCCATCACCGAGCCGTAGAGGATCGAGGCGACCGCGATCACCAGCACGATCTCCTGGAATTCCACCGTCGCTTCCGGGAACAGCGGCAGGACGACGCGGAGGAAGCCGTAGGCGCCGACCTTGGCCAGCACGCCGGAGAACACCGCCAGCACCGGCAGCGGCGCCGCCCGGTAGGCGTCGGGCATCCAGCCGTGGACCAGGAAGGCCGGCATCTTGACCAGGAAGGCGGCGGCGAAGAACCAGAAGATCCAGCGCTGGCTGCCGAGCGGCAGCCCCTGGTGCTGCAGTTCCGCGATCGAGAAGGTGATGTGACCGCCGTCGGCGGAGATGATCGCGGTCGCGATCGCCGCCACCAGCATCAGCAGCGAGCCGATCAGCGTGTAGATCATCATCTTCAGCGTCGCTCCCGCCGCGGTCGGGCCACCCTCGTCGCTGCGGTCGGTCCCCCAGGCGCCGAAGAGGAAGTAGAACGGGACCAGCATGAAGTCGAAGAAGAGGACGAAGAGCAGCAGGTCCTGAGCGAGGAACGAGCCCAGCGTCGCCGTCTCGGCGAGCAGCATGAGGAAGAAGAAGAGGTGCGGCCGCTCCTGTTCGCGGAAGGCGGCGAAGGCGACCCCGCCGAGCCAGAGCAGCGTCGTCAGCAGCACGAGGAAGAGGTTGAGCCCGTCGATGCCGAGGCTGTAGTCGACGCCGAGCCCGGAGATCCAGGTCGTGTCGACCGAGTACTGCAGGCCGGAGTTGCCGCTGTCGAAGCCGGCGACCATCCCGACCGCGACGCCGAGCGTGGCGAGGGCGCCGAGCGCAGCCCACCAGCCGACCGCCCGCTTGGGCAGGAAGAGGCCGACGAGGCCGAAGGCGAGCGGGAGCCAGAGGAGGACGTTGATCATGACTGGACGATGAGGAAGTAGAGGGCGAGGCCGGCGAAGCCGACGACCAGCAGCAACGCGTAGCTGCGGACGAAGCCGTTCTGCACGGCGCGGACGACGCCGCTGGCGCCGCGGACCGCGTCGCCGGTGCCGGTGGTGATCGCGCCGTCGATCACGAAGCGCTCGAAGACGCGAGTTGGCGAAGCGGCCGATCGCCAGCGCCGGGCGGACGACGAGGAAGTCGATCGCCTCGTCGAAGTACCACTTGTTGAGGCAGAGCAGGTAGACCGGGCGCAGCCGCTCGCGGAAGCTCACCGGCAACTCGGTGTTGCGCATCCACAGCACCCACGAGACCCAGATGCCGACGACCGAGACGACGCCGCCGACCGCGAGGCCGCGCCACTCGGCGCCGACCGTCGGGTGGATCTCCGACAGCGGCGAGTTGGCGAAGGCCGGGTCGAGCCACTTGAACAGCACGTCGGTGACCCCGGGGATCTGGATCAGGCCGGCGAACAGCGCGCCGAAGCCGAGCACCGCCATCGCGATCGCCATCGGCTTCGACTGCTCGGCGATGTGGTGTTCGGGGCCGGGGAAGCCGATCTCGGTGTCCTCCGGTTCGAGCGAGTGCGGGTTCTGGTGCGGCCCGTGGTACAGGTGGCCGGTGTCGATCAGCTCCTGCGCCTCCTTGCACGGCGTGCCGGGCAGCACCTTGAAGACGAGGCGGAAGGTGTAGAGCGCGGTGAGGAAGGCGCCGACGTAGCCGCCGATCGCCATCCACGTGTACATCCCGCCGCGGGCCTCTGCGTAGCCGAGGATCGAGTCCTTGGAGAAGAAGCCCGAGGTGAAGGGGAAGGCGGCGAGCGCCAGGCCGCCGATGATCAGCATCCAGGAGGTGAACCGCATCGCCTTCCAGAAGCCGCTCATCTTGTCGATGTTCTGCATGTTCGCCATCGCCGAGATGATCGAGCCGGCGGCCATGAACAGCAGCGCCTTGAAGAAGGCGTGGGTCATCAGGTGGAAGAGGCCCTGCGCGTAGGCGCCGATCGAGACGCCCATGATCATGTAGCCGATCTGGCTCATCGTCGAGTAGGCGATCACCCGCTTGAAGTCGGTCTGGGCGATCGCGATCGTGCCGGCGACCAGCAGCGTCGCCAGGCCGACGAAGCCGGCGATGTCGGCGGCGGTCGGGGCGAGGACGAAGAGGACGTGGGTGCGGGCGATCAGGTAGACGCCGGCGGTCACCATGGTCGCCGCGTGGATCAGCGAGGAGACCGGGGTCGGGCCCTCCATCGCGTCCGCCAGCCAGGTGTGGAACGGCATCTGCGCCGACTTGGCGAAGGCGCCGACCATCAGCAGCAGGCAGATCGCGATCACCGTCCACTGGTTGGTGTGGAAGACCTGCGGGGCCTTCTGGAAGACGGTTTCGTAGTCGAAGCTGCCGAGGTTCTGGACGATCAGGAAGGCGGCGAGGACGAGGCCGATGTCGCCGACGACGTTGATCACGAAGGCCTTCATCCCCGCCGCCGTCGCCGTCTTGCGCCGGTACCAGAAGCTGATCAGCGCGTAGGAGGCGAAGCCGACGAAGGCCCAGCCGACGATCAGCAGGACGAAGTTGCCGGCGAGGACCAGCAGCAGCATCGAGAAGACGAAGAAGTTGAGGTAGCTGAAGAAGCGGCGGTAGCCCTCGTCGGACTTCATGTAGCCGAACGAGTAGAGGTGGATCAGGGTCGAGACCCCGGTGACGACGAGCAGCATGAAGGTGGAGAGCTGGTCGACGTAGATCCCGAGCTTGATGTCGAGCCCGGCGACGTTGGCGTATTCCCACAGCGAGGAGGCGTGGTGGCGCGCCTCGGGGTCTTCGCCGAGCATCGTGACGAGGACCGCGACGCCGCAGCCGAAGGCGATCGCGACGGCGCCGATGCCGATCACGCCGGCGAGCCGCGCCGGCAGGACGCGGAAGCCGAGCGCGATCGCGATCGAGCCGAGCAGGGGGAAGAGCAGGACCAGCCAGGCCCAGGCGGTTGCGCTCATCTAGCCCCTCAGCTCCCTCAGGTCATCGACGTTGAGGGGCAGCTTGCGGCGGAAGATGGCGACGATCAGGCCGAGGCCGACGACGACCTCGCAGGCGGCGACCACCATCACGATCAGGGCGAAGATCTGGCCCTGCTCGTTGCCGACCGCGCGGCTGAAGGCGACCAGCGCCAGGTTGCCGGCGTTCAGCATCAGCTCGAGGCAGAGCAGGATCACCAGCGGGCTGCGGCGGACGAGGATGCCGATCATGCCGATCCCGAACAGCAGCGCGCTGAGCACGATGTACCAGGCGATGTTCACTGGACGGCCCCCTCACGACGACGTGCTGCGAGGACGATCGCGCCCACGGCCGCTATGAGAAGCAGGAGGGACGAGGCCTCGAACGGGAGCAGGAACTTTTCGAGCAGCAGGCGGCCGACGGCGGCCGGGTCGCCGAAGCCGGCGGCGACGTCGGGGCCGTGGGTGTCGAGCGCCATCATCGCCGAGGAGAGGATCGCCGCCGAGAGCTCGATGAAGAGGAACGAGGCGACGAGGATGCCGAGGAAGCGCTGGCCTTTGATCGGGTCGTGGAACGGCTCGCCGGAGCCGCCGACGTAGGCGACGACGAAGACGTAGAGGACCATCACCGCGCCGGCGTAGACGACGACCTGGGCGGCGGCGACGAAGGCCGAGGTGAGCAGCAGGAAGAGCGCCGCGAGGCTGAACAGGTGGACGACCAGCGCCAGCACGCTGTAGAAGGGGTTGAGCAGGGCGACGACGCCGACGGCACCGACGATCGCGCCGAGCGCGGCGGCGAAGAAGACGACCGCTTCCATCAGCCCCGCTCCACCCCTTCGCCCTCGCTTTTCAGCGGCGTCCGCTCGACCGGCTCGGCGAGCAGCATCTCCTTGGTGAAGATCAGGTCGTGGCGGTCGTAGTCGGCCATCTCGTAGTCGTGGCCCATCGTGATCGCGTCGAACGGGCAGGCGATCTCGCAGTAGCCGCAGAAGATGCAGCGCGAGAGGTTGATCTCGTAGACGGCGGCGTAGCGCTCGCCCGAGGAGACCCGTTCGCCGGGCACGTTCTCGGCGGCGACGACGCGGATGCAGTCGGCCGGGCAGGCGGCGGCGCAGAGCGAGCAGCCGACGCATTTCTCCAGCCCGGTGTCCTCGAAGCGGTGCAGCTTGTGGCGGCCGCGGAAGCGCGGGTAGACCGGCGTCTTCTCCTCCGGGTACTCGATCGTCATCGGCCCCTCGATCACCCGCGACATCGTCGTCTTCAGCCCGCGCAGGGTCTCGCCGAAGGCGCGGTAGGCGCCGCCGACTCCGCCCGGCTTGGGACCGCGCTGGACCTCGACCACCTCGATCGAGTCGAGGTAGGAGGCGGTCTTGGGATCGAATCCGTTGCCGTTCTCGCTCACGTCACCACCACCAGGACCGCGGTGACGACGACGTTGAGCGTCGCCAGCGGCAGCAGGACTTTCCAGCCGAGGCTCATCAGCTGGTCGTAGCGCAGGCGCGGCAGCGTCGCCCGCACCCAGATGAAGACGAAGACCAGGGCCAGCATCTTGAGCAGCATCCAGATCGGGTCGAGCCAGCTCGGGCCCGGGCCCATCCAGCCGCCGAGGAACATCGCCGCGGCGATCCCGGAGACGACCAGGATCTCCATGTATTCGACCAGCAGGAAGGAGCCGAAGCGCATGCCGCCGTACTCGGTCATGAAGCCCTGGACCAGCTCGGCGTCGGCCTCGGGCATGTCGAACGGGGTGCGGTTGGTCTCGGCGAAGCCGGCCAGCATGAAGATCAGGAAGCCGACGATCTGGGGGACGATGTACCAGACGGTGCCCTGCGCCTTGACCACGTCGACCAGCGAGAGCGAGCCGGCCATCATGACCACGCCGAGCAGCGCCAGCCCCATCGAGACCTCGTAGGAGACCAGCTGCGCGGCCGAGCGCATCGCGCCGAGCAGGCTGTATTTGGAGCCCGAGGACCAGCCGCCGAGGACCAGGCCGTAGAAGGCGATCGAGCCGACCGCGAAGAAGTAGAGGATCCCGATCGGGACGTCGATCCCGTAGAAGCCGACGCCCATCTGGACGTCGCCCCAGGGGATGATCGCCAGCGCCAGGACGCCGGAGAGGACCGGCAGCAGCGGACCGAGGATGAACAGGCTGGAGATCGCGTTCTGCGGCCGGAACGCCTCCTTGGAGATCAGCTTGCCGACGTCGGCAAGCGGCTGCAGGATCCCGAACGGGCCGACCCGGTTGGGGCCGTAGCGGTGCTGGAAGCGGCCGATCAGCTTGCGCTCGACCACGGTGAGGATCGGCAGGATGGCGAAGATGACCGCGAAGATCACCAGCGACTTGACGATCATGATCCAGGTCGCTTCGACGAACTGCGTGTCGGCGAGCGGCAGCATCTAGGCGGAGACCTCGCTCAGCTTCTCGATCTGGACCCGCACCGGCCCGCCGTTGAGCAGCGCGTTGGCGTTGCCCGGCGCGACGCCCTCGGCGAGGAAGCAGACGCCCTCCGGCACCCGCTCCTTGATCAGCACGGTCGCCTCGACGGCTGCTCCCGTTCTGCCCGACCGCGCACCATGTCGCCGCTGGCGAGCCCCAGTCCCTCGGCATCAGCCAGCGAGATCTCGAGCCGCTGCTGCGGCGCGAGGAACTTCAGCGGCGGGTTCAGCTCGGTGATCGGCCCCGCCCAGAGGTCGCGGTAGGTGCCGAGCAGCAGCGAGGGCGCCCCCGGGTCGTCGGGGGATTTCGGGGAGGGGTCTCCAGACACTCCAGCCCGAAGGGCGTCTGGACGACCCCTCCCCGGAAGCCCCCGCAGCCGTCGGGACGTTCTCGGCTCCTGCCGTCTCCTGCCACCGGATCCCCGTGCCGCCGATGTCGGCGTCGCTGATCGCCCCGTAGAAGGACACCGCGTCGGTCAGCGCTTCGAAGGCGGTCGGCTGCGAGTAGACGCCCGTCTCCAGGCCGAGCGCCTCGGAGATCTCGCTCAGCACGAGGAAGCCCGGGCGGATGTCGCCGGGGCGCTCGGCGCTCGGGCGGACGCGCTGCAGGCGGCCGTCGGGGTGGGTGACGGTGCCGTCTTTCTCGGCGTGGGTCTCGAGCGGGAAGAGGACGTCGGCCTTGGCCGCGGTCGCGGTCTCGAAGGTCGAGAAGGCGACGATGAACTTGGCGGCGTTGAGCGCCTCGGTCCAGGCCGGCGTGTCGGGGAAGTCGCGCAGCGGGTCGACGCCGACCAGGACCAGGCCCTCGATCTCGCCGGCCTGCAGCGCGTCGCGGATCTCCTCGGTGCCCTTGCCGGCGGCGCCACCTCGGCGCAGCCCCGGACCGGCGTCGGGCAGGCAGCCCGCCTCGCGCAGGCCGCGGGCGTTGGAGAACTCGGGGACTTCGAGCAGGCCGGCGCCCTCGGTCTCGCCGATCTTCAGCGCGCCGGCCAGAGCGACCAGCGCGCCCTGCGCGATGGCGCCGATCCGCTCGCCCCAGAGGACGACGACCTTGCCGGCATCCTTCAGCGTCTCGCGCCAGCGGCGTCGCGACGGTTTCCTCGCCGCCCAGCGCCTTGGTCAGCTCGCCGACGAAGTGGGCGGCCTCGCCGGGCGCGTAGCGGGCGATCGCCTCCGCGCCGCCGTCGAGCGCGGTCGGCCGCTCGGTGGCGACGACCAGCTTGGCGCCGTTGCGGCGGATCGCCTTGCGCACGCGCAGGTCGAGGATCGGCGAGGCTGTGCAGCGGGTCGGTGCCGAGGACGAGGATCGCGTCGGCGTCGTCGATCTCGCGCACCTTGGCGGTCAGGTTCGGCTGGCCGAGAGGCGACGATCGTCTCGCGGCCGGCGCCCGCGGCGCGCCGCGAGTCGACGTGCGGCGAGCCGCAGCGCCTCGCGCAGCAGCTTCTGCACCAGCAGCGCCTCCTCGTTGGAGGCGTCGCCGACCAGCGCCGCGACCTTGCCCGGGCCGGCGGCCTTCGAGGCCCTCGGCGGCGCGCGAGATCGCGTTCTGCCAGTCGGTCTTCGTGCCGCCTTTCAGCCGCGGCTCGGTCACCCGCTGCTCGGACTCGAACATCTCGAACCCGTAGCGGCCTTTGTCGCAGAGCCAGCCGTCGTCGACCTCGTGGTTGTCGCGGGCGAGCACCCGCTTGACCCGCTCGTCGCGGATCGTGAAGGCGACGTTGCACTGGCTCGGGCAGAGCGTGCAGACCGAGCCGGCCTGCTCGATGTCCCAGGGCCGGGCGCGGAAGCGGTAGGTGTAGCTGGTCAGCGCCCCGACCGGGCAGATGTCGGTGATGTTGCCGTGGAAGGGGCCGACGTAGGGGCGGTCGTCGATAGGTGCCGACGAAGGTGCGGTCGCCGCGCTCGAGCAGCTGCAGCTGGGCGTCCTCGGAGACCTCCTGGCTGAAGCGCACGCAGCGGTAGCAGAGGATGCAGCGCTCGCGGTCGATCGCGATCAGCGGCGAGAGTTCGACCGGCTTCTGGAAGTGGCGCTTTTCGTCGATCACCCGCGATTTGCCCGGGCCCCAGCCCATCGAGATGTCCTGCAGCGGGCACTCGCCGCCCTTGTCGCAGACGGGGCAGTCGAGCGGGTGGTTGACGAGCAGGAACTCGACCACCGCGCTCTGCGCGTGCTTGACCTGCTCGGTGCGGGTGTGGACGACCATGCCGTCGCGCACCGGGGTCGAGCAGGAGGTCTGCAGTTTCGGGATCCCCTCGATCTCGACCAGGCACATGCGGCAGGCGCCGACCGGGTCGCCGAGTTTCGGTTCGTAGCAGAAGACCGGGATCTCGACGTCGCCCTTGCGGGCGGCGTCGTGCAGCATCTCGCCCTCGGCCGCCTCGATCTCGCGGCCGTCGACGGTGATCGTGACCGTGCGCTGCTCGTCGCTCATGTGCTCGCCCCCAGGGTCTCGGCCGGGCCCTGGACGACCGAGATGATCGCCTCGGCGTCGAGGTCGGGGCCGGCGCTGGCGATCGTCTGCTCGAACTCGTCGC
>CAWEOH010000047.1:0-11612 GCA_963810455.1 uncultured Actinomycetes bacterium | reverse complement strand
TCCCGATGAAGACCGGGCCGGGCCAGGCGCGGATGCAGGCGCTGGTTTTCTCGCCCAGCGCGGTGTGGGCCTCGTCGCAGATGACGATCGAGTAGGCGTCGGAGACGCGCTGGTGGTTGCGGACGAACCACTGGTAGGTCTCGACCGTGACCGGGCCGTCGGCGTCGTCGCGGCCGTCGAGCAGCGGCGGGCGCAGCCGCTCCTTGTAGCCACGGTCGGAGATCTCGCCGATGAACTGTTCGACCAGGTTGCGGCGGTGGGTGAGAATCAGGACGCCGCCGGTGCGGGTGGCGTCGATGAAGCCGACCGCGGCGACGGTCTTGCCGGCGCCGGTTGCGTGCTCGAACCAGAAGCGGCGGGCGGCGCCGGGGTCGTCGGGGGCCTCCTCGACGACCTCCTCGTCGTCTTCGATCGACCCCTCCTCCCAGTCCTGCGGCTCTTCGTCCTCGAGCTCCTCGTCCTCGTCCTCATCCTCCGCGCCCGCCTCTTCGGCGGAGCCGGCGAGCGGGACCGGCGATTCGTCGGTCTCCGGCTCGGCGACCGCGGCGGCACCGTTGCCGTTGGCGACGCCGTCGACGCCACCGACCTGCTGCTGGGCCATCAGCTCGGCGAGGGTGCCGGAGAGCGCGTCGACCTGGTGCGGGTTGAGCTGCGCCCCGTCGCGCAGCGTCGGCGGTTCGTCGGAGAGCAGCCGCTCCAGGCCGAGCAGCAGCGAGAAGTCGCGCCGCCACTCGATCGATGGGTGCTCGGCGCCGGCGTCGAGCTCGGCCAGGGCGGCGTCCAGGGCGCGGCGGCGCGCGGTCCCCGGGGCCAGCGCGTCGGGTCCCTCCCCGTCGAGGAGGAAGGGCTCGCGGACAAACTCGGCCGCGCGCTCGATCTCGGCGCTTGAAGGAACTGCCGCCTGCGCGGCAACGTCACTGGTCTTGGCCATGGAGGCTTCCGGTGTCTCCCCCGGCCCAACCCAAATACACGGTCGGCTGGGGCACGTGAACGAGGTGTCGAGGTTTGGTCTCCCGTCGCCCCGACGTTCTCAGCTGTCCGCGGGTACCGCGGACCGAACGTACGTATTGTAAGCACGGATCGGATGACGAAGCGACGCACCCTCTCGATCGCGCTGGCCGGGCTGGGACTGCTGGCGCTGCTGGCCAGCGCCTGCGGATCCTCGGAACCGAGCCAGGACTACGGCGGGGGCCATCCCGACTACGCCAAGGCGCTGGCCGGCTCGCCGCCGCCGCTGGCCGCCCTGCACAAGCAGGCGAACGACCTGCTGCCCGGCGGGCTAGAGGCGTACGAAAAGCGGATCGCCGCGCTGCAGGGCTACCCGGTGGTGGTCAACCTCTGGGCCTCGTGGTGCGGGCCGTGCCGGGCCGAGTTCCCGACCCTGCAGAAGCTCTCCGCCCGCTACGGCAAGAAGGTCGCCTTCCTCGGTGTCAACAGCCAGGACTCAGACGACGCAGCCAAGACCTTCCTCGCCGAGGCGCCGCTTTCCTACCCGAGCTACACGGACCCGGGCGGCAGCGTCGGCGAAGCGCTCGGCACCCGCGGCGGCTACCCCGACACCGCCATCTACGGCCGCGACGGCCAACTGTGCCACCTGAAGCAGGGCCAGTACCCCTCCCAGTCCGAACTCGAAGCGGACGTTCGCCGATACGCGCTCGGCGACGGCTGCAAAGGCGGATAATCAGGTCATGGAAGCCTTCGTCATCATCGCCATCGTCGGCTTCGGCCTGCTGCTGGCGGAGTTGCTGCTGCCGACCGGCGGCGTCATCGCGGCGATCGGGATCGCCGGGCTGGTCGCCGCCGGGATCGTCGCCCTCGACTCGAGCGCCGACAACCACGACGTGATCGGCGCCGCGCTGATCACCCTCGGCGTGCTCTCGGCGATCACCTTCTACTTCGTCACCCGCAAAGTGATCGCCGCCCACCGCGACCAGCCGCCCCGCGGCGGTCCCGAGGAGATGATCGGGCAGCTGGCCGAGGCGCGGACCTCGATCGCGCCCGAGGGCCAGGTCTTCATCGCCGGCACCCTGTGGGCGGCGCGGCTGGCCAGCGACGGCGAGCCGGCACGGCTTGGGGATAGAGTCCGGGTAGAGGCGGTGGAAGGGCTGACGCTGGTCGTGCGCCCGGAGCCGTCGTCCGCTCAGGCAACGAAAGAGGGAGTCAGCTGATGGCGGTAGTCGGCGGGATCATCATCGTCCTCGCGTTCTTCGCCCTGATCGCGCTCGGGGCCTCGGTTCGCGTCCTGCGCGAGTACGAGCGCGGCGTGATCTTCCGGCTCGGGCGCCTGATCGCGACCAAGGGACCGGGCCTGATCCTGCTGATCCCGTTCATCGACCGGATGGTCAGGGTCGACCTGCGGACGGTGACCCTGAACGTGCCGCCGCAGGAGGTGATCACCCGCGACAACGTCCCCTCGCGCGTCAACGCGGTCGCCTACTTCCGCGTCACCGACTCCAACCGGGCGATCGTCGAGGTCGAGAACTACCTGGTCGCGACCTCGCAGATCTCGCAGACGGCGCTGCGCTCGGTGCTCGGCAAGGCCGAACTCGACCAGCTGCTCTCCGAGCGCGAGCGGCTCAACGAAGAGCTGCAGCAGATCATCGACGAGTCGACCGAGCCGTGGGGCGTGAAGGTGACCGCGGTCGAGATCAAGGACGTCGAGATCCCCGAGCAGATGCAGCGGGCGATGGCGCGACAGGCGGAGGCCGAGCGCGAGCGGCGGGCGAAGATCATCAACTCCGAGGGCGAGTTCCAGGCGGCGCAGAAGCTCACCGACGCCGCCGACATCATCAGCACCAACCCGGCCTCGCTGCAGCTGCGCTACCTGCAGACGCTGCTCGAAATCGGCAGCAACCAGAACACGACCGTGGTCTTCCCGCTGCCGATGGACGTGCTCGAGCCGTTCCTCGGCGGCGGCGGGGAGCGGCCGAAGCCGAAGCCGAAGCCGGGACCGCGGCCGGAGCCGCCGCCCCCGGTCGTGCCGGAGCCCGAGCCGCCCGAGGATCTGCCACCCTCCCGCTCCTGAGCGCGCCGCAGATCCGCATCGACCAGCTGAGCGGGCTGAGGACGATCCTCGCCCCCGGTCGGGCAGCCCGCCCCGACCAGTTCGGCGCGGCCGCGAGCTCGCGCGAGGGCGAGGGCAGCGCGGCCAAGGTCGAGAGCTGCCCCTTCTGCGAGGGCCGCGAGGAGCGGACGCCACCGGAGCTGTACGCGCTGCGGCCGGACGGCGGCGCCGCCGACACGCCCGGCTGGCGCACGCGCGTGGTGCCGAACCTGTACCCGGCGCTGGGCGCGGCGGAGGGCGGCGCCGAGCGGCAGCCCCGCGGCCGAGGCCGGCTCCTTCGCCTCCTCCGGCGACCCGCTGCTCGCCTCGCGGCGCGCCGGGGAACCCGACCTGTTCAGCGCCCGGCCGGCGAGCGGCGCCCACGAGGTGCTGATCGGCTCGCCGCGGCACGTGACCGCGATGGCAGCGCTCGACGACGGCGAGTTCGACGCCGCCGTCGCCACCTGGCGCGAGCGGATGCGGGCTCACCAGGAGGCCTCCTACGTGCAGCTGATCGTCAACGAGGGCGGCGGCGCCGGCGCCTCGCTCGAGCACAGCCACGCCCAGCTCTACGCGCTGCCGTTCGTGCCCCCCGACGTCGCCCGCGAGCGCGAGCGGGCCGGCGCCTACGGCGAACGCACCGCCGGCTCGGGGCTGCTCAGCGACGTCCTGGTCGAGGAGGTGCGACGGCGCGAGCGGCTGGTCGCGATCGACGACGAGGCGGCGCTGATCTGCCCCTGGGCCTCGCGCTCGCCGTTCGAGCTGCGGGTCGTGCCGCGGCGCGAGACGGCCCGCTTCGAGGAGGACGCGACCGGCGCGGCGATGATCCGCACCGCGATGCGCGTCCTCGCCGCCCGCTTCGACGGGCCGCCGGAGCTGAACCTCTGGGTCCGCACCGCGCCGCGCGGCGCCGAGCCCTTCCACTGGCACGTCGACATCGCGCCGCGGCTGACGATCAAGGCCGGCTTCGAGCTCGGCACCGGCGTCGACATCAACATCTACCCGCCGGAGCAGGCCGCAAGCGACCTGCGCGACTGCCTCTGAGGGGGCGCCGCTAAGCGGCGAGCACCGAATCCAGCAGGCCCGGGAAGCGGGCGTCGAGGTCGGCGCGGCGCAGGACGCTGAGCTTGCGGGTGCCCTCGCGCCGCTGTTCGATCACCCCCGCCTCGCGGAGGACGCGGAAGTGGTGGGTGCGGGTCGATTTGCCGACGTCGAGGGCGAAGCTGCCGCAGGCGAGCGGCTCTTCGCTGACCGCCAGCTCGCGCACGATCGTCAGCCGCTGCGGGTCGCTGAGCGCGTGCAGCACCGCGGTCAGCTCGATCTCGTCGGCCTTCGGGTGGAGCAGCTGGGGCGCGTCGGCGACCTGACCCATAGCTGGGATTATAGGACTAAGGTTCGATGAACGTCGGACCTTCTGTACGATGTCCGTCGAACAAGGCGATGTCACGAAATCTCCCCGCCGTTCGTTCGATACCCGATGCCCCGAATCAGAGACCGCGAATCCTCCGACCTCCTCCTCGTCCTGGTCTGCCTGGCCCAGTTCATGGTGGTCCTCGACGTCTCGATCGTGAACGTCGCGCTGCCCTCGATCCAGGACGACCTCGGCTTCTCCGACACCGGCCTGCAGTGGGTAGTCAACGGCTACACGCTGACCTTCGCCGGCTTCCTCATGCTCGGCGGCCGCGCCTGCGACCTGTTCGGCCGCCGCGAGGTCTTCCTCGCCGGCACCGCGCTGTTCGCCCTCGCCTCGCTGCTCGGGGCGCTCGCCGATTCGCAGGCGCTGCTGCTCGGGGCGCGGGCGCTGCAGGGAATCGGCGGCGCGACGATCTCCCCCGCCGGCCTGGCGATCATCGCCTCCTCCTTCGCCGAGGGGTCCGAGCGCAACCGCGCCCTCGGCGTCTGGGGAGCGATGGCCGGGCTCGGCGGCTCCTCCGGCGCGATTCTCGGCGGCCTGCTCACCCAGGGCCTCGGCTGGCCGGCGATCTTCCTCGTCAACGTCCCGATCGGGATCGCCGTCGTCCTCGCCGGCCGCCGCATCGTCCCCCGCGCCGAGACCAGGGTGCAGCGCAGCTTCGACCTGGTCGGCGCGGTGCTCGTCACCGCCGGCCTGACCGCGCTGGTCTACGCGATCGTCCGCACCGACACGCTCGGCTGGACCTCGGCGGGCGTGCTGGCGCCGGCCGCCGTCGCCGTCGCGCTGCTCGGCCTCTTCGCCGTCTACGAGGGCCGCGTCGCCGCCGACCCGCTGATCCCCCTCGATGTCTTCCGCCGCCCCCTCTGGCGCAGCGCCAACCTGGTCATGGGGCTGCTCTACGCCGCCGCCTTCGCGATGTGGTACTTCGTCTCGCTCTACCTGCAGAAGGTGCGCGGCCTCGACGCGCTCGAAACCGGGCTCACCTTCCTCCCGCTCACGCTCGGCTTCTTCGCCGCCTCGACTCTGGCGCCGCGGCTGGTCCGCCGCTTCGGCGCCACCAGCGTGCTCGGCGGCGGTCTCGTCCTCGCCGCCGCCGGCCTCGCGCTGCTGGCGGAGGTCCCCGCCCACGGCACCTTCCTCGAGCTGGTCCTGCCGGGCGGCGCGATGGCCTCGGCCGGCTTCGGCGTGGCGATGGTGCCGGTGATGATCGTCGCCGTGCAGGGGGTGGAGCCGCACGAGACCGGGCTCGCCTCGGGCCTGATCAACACCTCGCGGCTGGTCGGCGGCTCGCTCGGCCTCGCCGTGCTGAGCACGATCGCCGCCAGCTACACCGGCTCGCACGTCGGCGCCGGCGAGCTGCAGGCGCTCGACGACGGCTACCGGCTCGCCTTCGCGGCCGGCGCCGCGATCGCCCTCAGCGGCGCGCTGGCGGCGGCGACGCTGCTGCGCCGCGACCTGCGCCGCGACGCGACGGTAGGGTGGCCCGGTGCCGCCGAGCCCGCGACCGATCCCGCGCTTCATCGCTGACACGACCCAGGAGGGCATCCCCCACGGCCGCTTCGCCACCCGGCTGCGCGAGGTCTTCGCCGCCGCCTGCGAGGAGATCGAGGACCTGCCGGGCGGGGTCGAGCTGCCGGACGAGATCGACTGGTTCCCCGAGCGCGCCTGGGGCGGACGCGTCTGGATCCCGGCCTCGGCCCACAGCGACAGCGAGGAGGGGCGGATCGAGCTCTACGGCTACGTCTCCTACGTGCAGCCGCCGGGCGGCGAGCCGACCGACTTCAACGCGAAGGCCGACTTCACCGACGTCCTCGCCGAGGACAACGCCGACTGGAAAATCGACCTCAACGACGACGTGATCGGCCGCTGGCGCGGGGAGAGCGGCCGCGCCGGCGCCGTCACCCTGGTCTGGGGCCGGCCGCTGATCCGCGGCGCCGTCGCCGTCACCGCGGAGCTCGACGGCGAGACCGTCGACCAGGAAGAGATCACCCAGGAGCGCTTCACCCTGATCGCTCTCGACGCGCTCGAGAACTACGGCGACGACGTCTTCATGCAGGTGAAGCTGTGGAGCCGGCGGGCGATCGGCCTCGCCTCCGAGAGCCTCTACGCGGCCTGAGCCTGCCGCGCTCGGCTCAGACCGGCGCGACGACCTCGATCTCGGCCCTGACCCCGGGCGCCTTCGCGAGGCGGGCGTCGAGGGTGAGCAGGGGCGTGTCGAGCGCCTCGGCGAGGGCGACGTAGAGGCCGTCGTAGAAGCTGACGTTCTTGCGCAGCTCCCAGGCGCGGTCGGCGAGCAGGTGGTGGGAGATCCGCTGCAGCCTCATTTCGAGCAGGTCGTTGAGCGCCGCCCGCGCCTTGCGCTCGGAGATCTTTCCCATCCGCACCCCCCGGCGCAGGGCATGGCCGACCTCGGCGTCGACGAGGTGCGGCGCCCAGAGCCAGCCGGGGCTGACCTGGCCGATCCGGCGCCGCGAGGCCTCGCCGTGCGGGCCGCCGGCCAGGTACTCGACCAGCATCGAGGCGTCGACCACCCGCATCAATCGCCCCGGCTCTCCCGCAGGATCCGGAGGATCGTCTCCCGGTCCAGCTGCGAGGGCCCGCGAGCCCTGATCCGGGCGTCGATCTCCTCGAAGCTCGCTTTCGAGGTCATCTCTCCCAGTTCCCGCTTGATGTAGTCCGAGAGGGAGATGCCCTCCGCCGCCGCTCTCATCTTCAGCGCCCGGTGCATCTCGTCGGGGACGTTCCTGATCTGGATCATCTTGGACATGTGCGCCACATTAACCAGGGTGGCGGACACCTCCAGGGTCTCGACTCTGCTCATGCAACCGATCTTGCCGGGCAACCACCGACCCGTGGCGCGCACTTCGTTCCAACTCACGCACGGAACCGTCATCTGAGACACAATCCGGGGACCGGCCCCGATAGCTCAGCTGGATAGAGCGATCCCCTCCTAAGGGATAGGCCGCTGGTTCGAATCCAGCTCGGGGCACTAGCTTGAAACTCGCCTATAGAGCCAAAAACTGGCCCATTTTTGATTTCGCGCTGAAAATCGGGCCGGAAAAGTGGGAACAGGTGGGAACAAATTTGCAGGTATAATGCGGCGCGGAAATGGCCGAAAACCTGCGTGAAACGGGGCTCGATCACCGCGGAAATCGACTTCCGCGGGGGATCTTTGCCCAGGTCAGGGCCGACGATTCGATCGCCGCCTACAAGATCCGCTGGCGCGCCGACGGCGCCGACGGGGTGCGGCGCAACGCCTCGAAGTCGTTCTCGGTGCGCAAGCTGGGCAGCGCCGACCGGGCGCTGGCGAGCGCGATGCTGCATCGCGAAGAGGCGGTCGGCGGCGGCGGCGCGGCCGTGGAGGCGCGGCCGCAGCCCGAAGAGCGGATGACGGTCGAAGACCTCTTCCAGGAGTGGTGCGTCAAGCACGCCGCGGGGCTCTCGCGGAGCTACGGCGAGAAGGCGGTGCGGATGTGGGACGCCGAGATCGCCTCGCGCTCGATCGCCAAGGTGCGGCTCGAGCGGCTCTCCGCCGACCCGGCGATCCTCGTCCGTTTCCAGGACAGCCTCGCCGCCGAGGGCGTCGGGGCCTCCAAGCGGGTCGAGCTGCTGAAGCTCCTGCGCTCGGTCCTGCGCTGGGGCCGCCGGCGCCACCCCAACGCGTTGCGCATGGACCTCGGCGGCCTCTTCGAGATGCCGCGGCGAGGCCCGAGCCGCTTGGCCTACGCCGCCGACGCCTACGGCCTGGAGCGGATCATCGAGGCGGTGCTCGGGCGCGAGGCGCGCGACGATCTGCTGCCGCTTCGCGACGCCGCCTTCGTCGCCGCGATGGGCTTCACCGTCGCCGCCCGGCCCTCGGAGTGGCTCTACTCAGCCTGCTGGGGCGACGTCGGCCGCGAGTCGGTGGAGCTGCAGCGCCCCAGCGGGCGTGCCGGCGAGCGCCGGGGGCCGGGGCTGAAGACCGGCGCCCGGGCGGCCCTGCTGTTGCCGAACGCCCGCCAGCGGCTGGCGGACTACCGCCGCGCGCTGGAGGAGCGCTTCGGCCCCCAACCCGATCAGGCGCTGGTCTTCCAGCTGCTCGGCGAGGACGGGCCGCAGTGGTCAGAGAGCGGCAGCGGGCGGACCCCGGTCGCCTGGAGCGCCAACGACTACAAACGCTGGACGGCGCGGGTCTGGCGGCCGGCCCGCGCCCAGGCCGCGAGGGCGGAGGGGGCGCCGCGGGGCCTGGAGGCGATGCGCTTCTACGACTGCCGCCATACGGCGATCTCGCTGGCGCTGCACTCGACCCTGGTGATGGGCCCGCACGGGATGAACCTGCACAGCCTCGCCGGCTGGGCGGGGCACGACGTGGCGACGCTGCAGCGCTACTACTCGCACCTGATCGCCCGCCACCAGGGCGGCGAGCCGATCGACCTGGCGGCCGAGTGCGCGGAGGCCCGCCGCCAGGTCGAGGCGCAGCCGTTCAGCCCCGCGCCGCAGGCCGGCCCCCAGCGGGGGGCGCAGCGGCGCCGCCGTGCGCGCGCCGCAGCAGCTCCTCGCGCGCGGCCCTGAGCAGGGCGAGGTTGTTCGGCGGCTCCGCGCGCCGCTCCCACGGGCGCGGCGAGTTGGCGCGCAGCGCCGCCCGGGCCGGGCGCCGGGGCTCGGGCCGCGCGGCGGAGGAGTGGGTCAGCCAGGCGCGCAGGTCGGCGTAGCGGATCCGCACCGCGCGGCCGTTGCCGTCGCGGTAGGCGAGCAGGGCGCCGCCGCGGTAGGCGCGGCGGATCGTGCGCACCGAGCAGCCGGCGAGCTCGGCGGCCGTGGCGGGGTCGATCAGGTCGTCGGGGCGGTGGGACGGGCTCTCGTCGGCTGGCAGGTGGATGCCGGCAAGACGGTCCCCGGCGTCGTTTGGTGTCGCTTGCGGTCTCGCCATCGCGATCACCTCCAGCGGGCGCTGGAGCCGTAGCCCTCGATCTCCTCGGGGCGGACGGCGGTGGCGGTCGGGAAGCGCTCGGCGATGTCGCGGCTGGCCTGAAGTGCCGAGCGGCGGCGCTCGAAGGGCGAGATCGGCCGGATCGCTCGCAGGCGGTCGATCTCGGCTGAGGCTTCCCTTGCGGTGCGCGGATAGGTGAAGGTCTGGCCCCGGCTCGCCGCGAGGTCGCGGAGGTAGCGGAGCTGCTTGGCGGTCGGGCGTTGTTTGGGGCTTCATGAGTTGGTCATGGCGCCCTGCCAGCGGGCGCGGGGGAGCGCGGGCGGAGCCCGCGCGGCGGAGCGGCTGCTATACGGCGGGCGCTGACCAGCCCATCGCCACGGGCAGGGCCGGGCCGATCGGAGCAGGGCCGGGTCGCGGAAGAACGGCGCTCCGCGGCGCACGCAGGCCTGTCCAGCTTGAGGCCCCGCCGCCCCGGGTCGGGCGCGGCGGGGCCAAGCTGGGGCGCCCCTCTAGCGGGGCGCCCGATTGGCGGCTAGTAGCGCCGGAACGGCTTGCCGTGGCGGCCGCGAGCGGAGTGCTCCCGGCGCCCTCCATGGTGATGGCAGTCGCCGTGGTGGTGGCGGTCGCCGTGGTGGTGGCGACGATGATGCTTGGGGCCGATGCCGAGGTAGGCGAGACAGTCGGCCTTGCTGGTGAACGGCACGCCCGAGTCGTCGGTGTGGTTCTGCCAGCTCCCCGGCCGGCAATCTCTCGGCGAGGTCGGGGGGTTGGCCACCGCGGCGGTGTAGAAGGCAACCGCCGGGATGTAGCCCTGACCAGCAGGCACTGCTGGGCGAGTCGAGCCGGAAGGTGCCGGTGCCCGCGGCGCCTTCGTCGCAGTAGAAGCCCGCGTAGCTGCTGTCCCAGTAGAGGGTGCCCGGGTGCACCTGGCTCCCGGTCAGCACTTCTTCGGCGAGGGCGATGTTGAGCGCGTCATAGCCGCAGCCCCCGGAGGAGGAGTAGCAGGCCGCTCCCTCGCCGACCGGTTCAGGCCCGTGGTGAGTGGTGTCGTAGGAGACGCCGTAGATCACCTTTTCGGGCAGAACCAGTTCCTGTGAGGCGAAGTCGAAGGAGATATTCATCGCCAAACCGTGGTTGCAGGTTTCGCTCGCTTCGTCGTACCAAGACTGTCCGTCGCAGCCGTGTTCGGAGGTCGATGAGGGACGGTAGGGAATGAAGAACGTCTGCGTCTTGGTGGCCAGCAGCGGCCCGACGGCGTCTTCTTCGCCGACTTCATAGATGTTGAAGGTGATCGGCACTTCGAAGCCGGTGCCCGGCGTCGTCGTGCAGGCGCCTTCGCCGGTCACGTTCCAATGGCCTTCCTCGCAGGCCCAATCGCTCATCGTGACTTCGACTTCGCCGAGCTTGCCGCCGCTGGCCGCGAACTGGACCTGATCGCCCAGTTCGCCGAACGAGTACGCCTCGCCCCCAAGGCTGGGAAGGTTGGCCGGGAGCGGATCGGGGATGCTGCTGTAGACCTGTTCGCCGCCGGCTGCGAAAGCCGCTGCGGGGCTCAACGCCATCGCTAGGACGGCTCCCGCCGCGACTGCCAGAGATGAGAGCCAACGCCGCGGAACGCCGAAATCGGCGGACTGGATTCGCTTGCGCACTGGAACCTCCATTTTCGAATTCCAAAGGATGGAGGTCGGTTTCGCCATTGGCTCCCCGCCCGGCCAGGCGACCATGTGCGGCCCTGGGCAGATCGCTGCCATCCCCCGCCGCGAAAGTATTTGCGCGCTCGACCGACTGTCAACCAAGTGCACAGGTTTGTGGCTGTCAGGCGTCAGAAGGCTGACCGGCGGGCCTGGAAGCACGCGGGAAGTCGGGCGAGCTTCTCGCCTGGGTCCGGATGATGCTCTGGTACAGAGCAGCCGAGGGGAGTACGTTCGTCGGGCCGCCGGTCACGGCACCGGCGCGGGCGCGATTGAAGCAGCTGAGCGGTCGCGGCGTTGCTTCGCCAGCACCGGCCCCCGAGCAGCTGCGGCTCCGTTGATTGGAAGTGTGCCCGGCCAACACGGTAGCCACACAGGCTGTCCTCGAGACGTCGAGGAAGGCGGGTGAGAGTGGAGCGAATGTAGCCAGGATGTAGCCAGGATTTGCCGGCAGGCGTCGGAGAGGCGTGGCATAGAGAGGCCGGCGACTAGCAAGGCCGATCGGATAATTTGGCTTGCTAGAGCGAAAACACCGGCATGAGGCGGCAGGAAACG
>CAWEOH010000046.1:0-9068 GCA_963810455.1 uncultured Actinomycetes bacterium | reverse complement strand
GAGACCGAAACCGCCTGCCCCTAGAGTCGTCGCCCGTCATCGACCCCAGGGAGCCGCCGTTGCTGATCTCGTTCCTCTACCTCGCGCTGCGCAAGCTGATCGAGCTGGTCGCTCTGCGCCCCCGCTCTGCGGAGTTCAAGGAGCTGGAGATCGTCGTCCTTCGCCATGAGCTGGCCGTCCTACGACGACAAGTCCATCGGCCGGATCTGCGGCCGGCAGATCGCGTCTTCCTGGCGACGGCCGCTCGACTCTTGCCCCGGTGGCGCTGGTCGTCCTTCTTCGTCACTCCGCAGACTCTGCTTGCTTGGCACCGTCGCCTCGTCGCCCGCCGCTGGACCTATCCGACCCGGGGGCCCGGTCGTCCGCGGATCGACCCTGTGGTCCGCGCACTCGTTTTGCGGCTTGCGCGCGAGAACCCGCGCTGGGGATATCGGCGGATCGTCGGCGAGCTGTCCGGCATCGGGATCTCAGTCTCGGCGAGTAGCGTGAGGAAGATCCTCGCCGGCGCCGGGCTGCGCCCGGCCGGGACGCGGAGTGGGCTCTCCTGGAGCGCAGTTCATCCGCGCTCAGGCCAAGAGCATGATCGCCTGCGACTTCTTCACCGTCGACACCGTCGCCCTGCGGCGGCTCTACGTTTCTTCTTCATCGAGGTCTCGAGTCGGCGGGTCCACCTCGCCGGCATCACCGAGAATCCTGACGGGGCGTGGGTGGCGCAGCAGGCAAGAAACCTCGCTTGGGAGTTCTCGGATCGTCGGATTCCGCTGCGCTTCCTGATCCGCGACAACGACGCCAAGTTCAGCGGCGCCTTCGACGAGGTCTTCCGCAGCGAGGGGATCGAGGTCATCCGGACTCCGGTCGAAGCGCCGAAGGCCAACGCGATCGCCGAGCGGTTCGTCGGCACGGTGCGACGGGAGTGCCTGGACTGGCTGCTGATCGCCAACCGCCGCCACCTCGAGCGGGTCCTGCGAACCTACGTCGATCACTACAACGCGCACCGGCCTCACCGCGGACTGGGCCTCGCAGCGCCGGATCGCGCGAACGTCGTTCCCTTGCCGTCAAGGCCGAGAAGACCTACCGAGGTCAGCAGGCGCGACCGTCTCGGCGGGCTGATCCACGAGTACCAGGCCGCTGCCTGACCTGGCTTGCGCTCGGCTCACGCCGTCCCCACCGCCGGCCAGGCGCATTCCTCCAGCCCGCGCCCCGCCCGGGGGCGTCATGGCCGCGGCTATGACCCCCGAAGGGACCGGGCCACCTTTGCTGGCTCGTCTGGAACGGCGGACTCGATCCGACCCAGAAATGATCGCGCTGACCTGGGCCGCCGCCGGGGCGGATCGGCACGGGCTTCCGACTTGAATTCGGGTTTACGCACCCCACAGGGTGGTTCAAACCGATTTCGCCGGTTCGGCAAATCGCAAGGGGCCGATTTGCAGGGGATTCGCGAAAAAGCGGCTGAAGGGATTCGAACCCTCGACCTTCTGCATGGCAAGCAGACGCTCTAGCCAGCTGAGCTACAGCCGCGTGGATGCGGGAGTTTAGCCGGTCACCGGCGGTTCACGTTGGCGGCCGACGGCGGCGGTAGGTTGCCGCGCATGGAAGACATCCGCGATACCCGTCCCTGGTTCTGGATCCTGATCGCCGCGCTGGCGGTGGTGGCGATCGTCGCGCTCGTGATCGCGATCTCGGCGAACAACGAGAGCGTCGACCAGAAGAAGCTCGTCAACGAAGCGACGGCGCAGATAAAGGACGAACTCGCCGGGCTCGACGGGGCGATCGCGGCCGCGGAACAATTCCAGGAAGAAGCCGACCAGCTCTCCCAGGAAGACCAGAAGCGGATCAAGCGGCAGGTCAACCAGGCGGTCGCCGGGGGCGAACAGGAACTGACGAAGCTGAAGAAGCGGGTCTCCTCGCTGGAAACGGAAATCGCCGCCGCGCAGGCGGAAAGCGAAAAACTGGGCAAGAGCGTCACCGGCCTCGGCGCCGGCCAGAAGAGCCTCGAAGCCGAAACCAAGGAACTCGACAAACGCCTGACGAGGATCGAAAAGCAGGTCGAATAGGCCCGCGCCGGGCGTTTACGCGCTAGCCTCCTGAGCGGAGGCACTACAGGATGCTTTTCCGTCAGATCATCCACGAGGACCTCGGCTGCGCGTCCTATCTCGTCGCCGACCGCGACGCCGGCCACGCCGCCGTGATCGACCCGCAATGGGACATCGACCCCTACCGGCGGCTGGCGCGGCTGCACGGGGTGCGGATCGAGCACATCCTCGAGACCCACAACCACGCCGACCACGTCTCCGGCCACGGCCGCCTGGCGCGGGCGACCGGCGCCACCGTCCACGTCCACGAGCTGGCCGCCGCCGAGTACCCGCACGAGCCGTTCACCGACGGCTGGGTCCTCGACCTCGGCGAGGTGACGATCGAGGCGATCCACACCCCCGGCCACCGGCCCGAGCACACCGCCTTCCTGCTCCGCGACTCCAGCCGCGACGGCGCCCCCTGGGCGGTGCTCGGCGGCGACTCGCTGTTCATCGGCGACGTCGCCCGGCCCGACCTCGCGATCGAGCCGCGCGAAGGGTCCGCCGAGATGTTCCGTTCCCTGCACGAGCGGCTGCTGGTGCTGCCCGACGACGTCGAGATCTGGCCCGGCCACCTCGGCGGCTCGCTCTGCGGCGGCTCCAGCCTCGACCTCAAGACCTCCTCGACGATCGGCTTCGAGCGCGACCACAACCGGGCGCTGGGGATCGACGACGCCGCCGAGTTCATCGAGACCCAGCTCGCCTCGCTCGGCGACAAACCGCCGAACATCGAGCACATCGTCTCGCTCAACCGCGGCCCCTTCGTCGACGACTTCGGCTACCCGCAGCCGATGAGCCCGCACGAGGTCGAGCAGGCGGTCGCCACCGGCGCCGTCGTCATCGACGGCCGCACCAACGAGCAGTTCGACGAGGCCCACATCCCCGGCGCGCTCAGCACCTCCGCCTACGACACCGGCTTCGCGACCAAGGTCTCGCGCGTCGCCCCGGCCGGCGCCGAGCTGATCATGGTCGCCGCCTCCGACGGCGACGAGCGCGATGCCGCCGAGCTGCTCGCCTCGGTCGGGATGCGGGTGCGGGGCTTCCTCGAGGGCGGGATGACCGCCTGGCGCGAGGAGGAACGGGCGGTGCAGAAGATCGAGCTGATCGACCCGGAGGAGCTCGCCGCCCGGGCCGCGGGCGAGGAGCCGCCGCTGATCCTCGACGTCCGCAACGCCGCCGAGTACGCCGACGAGCACATCCCGGGCTCGCTCCACATCCCTTACGGCGACCTCGCCGACCGCTTCGACGAGATCCCGCGCGACCGGCCGCTGGCGACGATCTGCCGCGGCGGCAAGCGCAGCGGCCTCGCTGCCTCGATCCTGCAGCGCGAGGGCTTCGACGCCGTCATCCACGTCGGCCAGGGCGTCGGCACCTGGCGCGAAGGCGGCCACCCGGTCGAGAGCGGCGCCTCCGCCCCCTCCCCCGCCTAAGCCTCCGACGCGGCAGAGGTTTGCCGGACTATTTCCAGGAAAGCTCTGCCACGCCCGGTCAGAGCCTGGCGATCGCCTTGGCGATCGGCGTCTCGCCGGCGACGACGTCGAAGGAGCGGTCGATCGTGTGCCGCGAGTCGAGGCAGGCGAGGAGGACGGCGGCGACGTCGGCGCGGGCGATCTCGCCCCGTGGCAGCCGCGCGCCGACCTGGACGTTGCCGGTGGGATCGGCGTCGGTCAGCCGCCCCGGCCGCACGATCGTGTACTCGAGACCGCTGGCGCGCAGCGCCTCGTCGGCCTCGGCCTTGGCCCGCAGGTACTCGGCGAAGACGTCGCCGCCCTCGGCCGGGGGGTCCGCCGCGCCCATCGCGCTGACCATCAGGTAGCGGCGGATCCCCTTCGCCCGGGACGCGTCGATCAGCTTCAGCGCGCCGCCGAGGTCCATCGTCCGCTTGCGCGCGGCGCCGGACCCCGGCCCGGCGCCGGCGGCGAAGACCACCGATTCGGCGCCGCCGACCGCCTCGGTGACGTCGTGGTCGGACTCGAGGTCGCAGACCACCGGCTCGACCCCGATCGCCTGCAGGTCGGCTTCGTGGTCGGGGTTGCGGATCAGGCCCCAGACGATGTCGCCGCGCCGCACCAGCATCTCGCCGAGCAGCATCGCGATCTTGCCGTGGGCGCCAGCGATCGCCACCTCCTGCATCGCGCCAGTCTCGCAGAGTTCATTCTTCGGCAAGCTCCACCGCCTACGGTGGGCGGATGGGTCGCGATCCCCGCTTTCTCGTCCGCCTCGCCGCCGGCGTCGTCTTCGTCGCCTTCGGCG
Source organism: uncultured Actinomycetes bacterium (assembly GCA_963810455.1). Lineage (GTDB taxonomy): Bacteria > Actinomycetota > Thermoleophilia > Solirubrobacterales > 70-9 > VAYN01. Next base: position 4,743 of record CAWEOH010000046.1, on the reverse strand, counting down.
TCGCCAAGTTCGGCGCCCACGCCGCCGAGGTCGAGTCCTTCGAACGCTACGGCCTCCCCCAGGCGGACGCGTTCGTCTACCTGATCGGCGCGCTCGAGGTCGGCGGCGGGCTGCTGCTGGTCGCCGGGCTGGCGACGCGGCTCGTCGCCCTCGCCCTGGCCGGCGACATGGCCGGCGCGATCGTCGTCTCCGGGATCGGCGAGGGCGAGGTCGTGCCCAGCCTGACGCTGGCGCCGCTGCTGCTGGTGGCGATGGCCTACCTGGTGCGAGCCGGGGCCGGGCCGGCCTCGGTCGACGCGCGGCTGCTCAGGCGCCGTCCAGCGCCTGGTTGACGAGGCGGTCGGCGTCGGCGTTCTGGGCCCGCTTGACGTGGCGGATCGACCAGCCGTCGAAGCCGGCGAGCGCCCGCTTCACCTCGGTGTGGAGCTCGCGCATGCCGGCGTCCTTGACCTTGTAGCGGCCTTCGACCTGGCGCACGACCAGCTCCGAGTCGCCGATCAGCTCGATCTGCTCGGCGCCGTGCTCGGCGGCGAGCTCGATCCCGCGCAGCAGCGCCCGGTACTCGGCGACGTTGTTGGTCGCGCGGCCGATCCTCTCCCCCACCTCGGCCACCACCTCGCCGCCGTCGTCGCGGAGGACGACGCCGATCGCGGCCGGGCCGGGGTTGCCGCGGGCGCCCCCGTCGACGTTGACGGTCAGTCTCCCCATCAGCGGCCGGGAGCGGCGATCACGATCCGCCCGTCGGCCGTCGCCGAGGCGTTCCACTGGCGGGCGGCGTATTCGAGCTCGCCGATCTCGCGGCCTTTGGCGATCTCCCGCACCGGGCGCGGCGCCTCGCCCAGCGAGACGCCCCACTGGTACCAGGTCAGCTCCCAGGCGACGGTGACGCGGGCCTCGTCGGCCACGCCGGCGCTGGCGCCGACCGAGACCCGGGGCTCCCCCAGGGTGCGGGTCAGGCCGCTGACCGTGTGCCCGGCCTCGCTGGCGTTGAAGCGGGCGGCGGCGAGCTCGAGCGAGGTGAGCCCGTCCTCGACCAGCGGTTGCCGGCGCTGGGGGAAGCGCAGCCGCATCGCCTAGACCGCCTGCAGGTGCGACTTCAGCCGCATCACGGCCTTCGTGTGCAGCTGCGAGACCCGCGACTCGGTGACGCCGAGCACCTCGCCGATCTCGCGCAGGGTCAGGTTCTCGTAGTAGTAGAGGGCGACGACGAGCTGCTCGCGCTCGGGCAGCGAGGCGATCGCCTCGGTCAGCCGGTCCTTCACCTCGCTCGAGTCGAGCGCCTCCTGCGGGTCGGCCGCGCCCTCGTCGGCGATCGTGTCGAGCAGCGAGACCTGGTCGCCGGAGGAATCGGAGACGGTCCAGAGCTCGTCCAGCGCGTAGACCGAGGAGTTGGCGATCTCCAGCAGCGATGTCTGCAGCTCCTCCTCGCTCATGTTCAGCTTCGCCGCCAGCTCGGCCTCGCTCGGCGCCCGCTGCAGCTCGTGCTCGAGCTTGGCCTGGGTGACTTCGATCTCGCGCGCCCGCGAGCGCACCGAGCGCGGCACCCAGTCGAGCGAGCGCAGTTCGTCGATGATCGCGCCGCGAATCCGGGTCATCGCGAAGGTCTCGAATTTGATCCCCCGCTCGGGCTCGAAGCGCTCGATCGCGCCGATCAGCCCGACCAGGCCGTAGGAGATCAGGTCGGCGTCTTCGACGTGCGAGGGCAGCCCGGCGCCGAGCCGGCCGGCGACGAACTTGACCATCGGCGAGTAGGCGACGACCAGCCGCTCGCGGGCAACCTCGTCGCCCTCGTCCTTGTAGCGACGCCAAAGATCGCGAAGCTCGACCTCTTTTACGCCCGTCTCCATCTCGTCAGGCGATTCTATGGTTGTTTTGGCTGGTCGAGTTCATGCACGGGGGTGGCTTGCCGCGTACGTGTCGCGCAGGCGCGCCGCGTCGACTCGGGTGTAGACCTGGGTGGTCGAGATCGACGCGTGGCCAAGCAGCTCCTGAATCGTACGCAGATCGGCGCCTCCCTCCAAGAGATGGGTGGCGAATGAATGACGAAGTGAATGGGGCGAGACGCCGGCGGCGAGAGCCGCCTCGCGGGTCCAGAGCCCGAGCCGGCGGGTGACGTCGGAGGGCGAGAGCCGCCGGCCGCTCTTGGAGAGGAACAGCGCCTGCTCGCGCGGCTCGGCGGCGAGCGCGTGGCGGCCGCGCTGCAGGTAGCGCTCCAGCGCCCGCTGGGCCGGCTCGCCGACCGGCAGCTGGCGCTCCTTCGAGCCCTTGCCGAGCACCCGCACCTGCTCGGACTCGAAGTCGACGGCACCGAGGTCGAGGTTGACGATCTCCTCGCAGCGCAGGCCGCAGGAGTAGGCGAGCTCGAGCATCGCCCGGTCGCGCAGCTCGAGCGGGGTCCGGGCCGGGATCCGCTCCAGCAGGGACCGCATCTGCTCGCTCGAGAGCACCTTCGGCAGGGACTCGCCGCGCTTCGGGCTGGAGACCAGCTCGGCGGGGTTGTGGCCGGCGCGCTCGGTGCGGACGAGGAAGCCGTAGAGGCCGCGGATCGCGGCCAGCTTGCGGGCGACGGTCGCCGGCGCCGCGTCGGCGGCGGAGAGGCCGGCGGCGAAGCGCCGCACGTCGCGGTAGCGGACGTCGCCGGGCGCGAGCCCCTGCGGCTCCGCCCACTCGACGAAGCCGGCAAGGTCGACCGCGTAGGCGCGGCGCGTCCGCTCGGCGGCGCCGCGCGTGCGCAGCTCGCGGTCGTACTCGCGAAGGGCCGAGTCCCAGTTCACGGACCTAGATTCGCGATCTCGGCGCCGCGTCCTGCGCTGCCTATCCAATATAGATCGGCGTTCCGACTTCTACCTGGTCGTAGAGTTCTTCCACGTCGGGGATCGCCATGCGGACGCAGCCGTGGGAGGCGGCGGTGCCCAGCGAGCCCGTTTCTTCGGTGCCGTGGATCCCGGCACCTTCGAAGATCGCCATCCAGCGTGCCTTGATCGGGTTCGAGGGCCCCGGGGGGATCGACTGCCCGGCGAGGTCGCCGGCCCAGTCCGATTCCGGCACGTGCCAGGTCGGGTTCTCTTCCTTGACCTGGATTTCGTAGAGGCCTTCCGGCGTTTCCAGCCCTTCCTGGCCGACCGCGACGGTGTACGTCTTGGCCAGCTCCAGGCGCTTCCAGAGGCGCAGCGTGAAGCTGCCGCGGTCGAGCGTCAGGTAGGAGGGGTACTCGGCCGCGACGTCCTCGGTCGTCACTTCCGGCGCGGTCGAGTGGACGGCGGCGACGATCTCGCGCGGGGCCGTGGCGTCGGTGACCGCCGCCTTCAGTTCGCGGGTCAGCTTGTTGTCGCGCAGCTTGCGGCCGTCCTCGGAGGCGACCACCTGCAGTTCGCTGCCGCTGGCGCTGACCGAGGCGTTCTCCGGTTCACGGTCGAGCTCGGCGGCGACGTGGCGGACGAAGCGGTTGATCGCCGGCTGCGAGTAGCTGACCTCGGCCGGGATCGATTCGTCGACTTCGTCGCCGGTGACGTAGCGGACCAGGCGGCCGGGCACGCCGCCCACCTGGCTGGCGTCCACGGCCTCGGCGATCGCGCCGCTGAGATCGGCGTGGATCTTCAGCCGCTGCCCCGGCAGGACGAACTTCTCGCCCTCGTAGGTGACTTCGAGCCGGTGGCGCAGGGGGGCGAGCAGGCTGCGGCGGACAGCCGCTTCGGCTTCCTCGGCGGTCATTCCGCTGACGTCGACGCCGGCGACCGTGACGCCGTCGGCGATTTCTTCCTTGTGGCTCGCGTCGTAGGCGTAGGCGCCGCCGGCGAGGCCGGCGACGAGCAGGGCCACGGCGGCCACCAGTGCGATCTTCGTCTTGGTTCCCATCTGCTGGTTGGTCAGACCGAGTCGGCTTCGTATGCCTCTGCGAAAAGTCTAGGCAGACGGATCACTCGGCTCGCGATTTCGGTTCGCCTGCAATCTGACATCTCCGTCGGTCTTATCGGCAGGTCGGCCGGATATCTTTCGTGCGTGCGCACGAAGGACGAAGTCCGCAAGGAGATCTGGGCCGCGATGGATCGCGAGGGCGTTTCGCGCTTCCCCGGCGCCGAGGGCCGCATCCCCAACTTCGCGGGCGCCAAACTGGCAGCCGAAAAGCTCGCCGGGCACCGGCTCTGGAAGCGGGCGCAGGTGATCAAGGCCAATCCCGACTCGCCGCAGACGCACGCCCGCCGGCTGGCGCTGGACGAAGGCAAGACGGTGATCATGGCGGTGCCCCGGCTGCGCGACCCGCACCCGTTCCGCGTGCTCGAGCCGGGCAAGCTCTCGAAAGCGGCGCTGAAAGAGGCGGCGACGATCAAGGGGGCGCTGAAGCACGGCCGCGTGGTCGCCCTCGACGACCTGCCGGAGATCGACTTCGTCCTCTGCGGCTCGGTCGCGGTCAACCTCAGCGGAGCCCGGATCGGCAAAGGCGGCGGCTACCACGACCTCGAGTACGGGATCCTCACCCACGCCGGCAAGATCGACGGCCACACGACCGTCGCCACCACCGTGCACCCGATCCAGATCCTGCGCCAGCACCTGATGGTCACCGACCACGACCTGCCGGTCGACCTGATCGCGACGCCGCGGGCGGTTATCGATGTCGAGCGCCAGTACGACCGCCCCCGCGGCATCCTCTGGGACCACCTGCAGCCGCCCCAGATCCGCGAGATCCCGGTGCTCGAACGGATGGGCTACGCGTAGGTCCGGGAGCGCTGCCACGCGGGCGCCCGC
>CAWEOH010000045.1:0-32717 GCA_963810455.1 uncultured Actinomycetes bacterium | reverse complement strand
TCACGTCGGCGACCGGCAGCTCGGCCTCGATCCCGGACTCGGGCGTGATCAGGATCGCGCCCTCGCCGGTGACGTAGGCCTCCTCGCCGTGCTGGGTGACGTCCATCCCGGTCGCCTCCTGGTCGGCGTCCGCGCGCAGCGGCGTCGCCAGGCCGATCAGCCTCAGCAGGACGAAGGTGACGACGAAGGCGTAGACGGGGGCGACGACGGCGGCCAGCGCCTGGTCGCCGAGCTGCGCCAGGTTGCCGTAGAGGAAGCCGTCGGAGACGCCGTTCCAGGCGGCCTGGGCGAAGAAGCCGATGAAGAGGATCCCGACCAGGCCCGCGGTGCCGTGCGCGGCGAGGACGTCGAGCGTCTCGTCGACCCTGGTGCGGGTCCGCCAGGCGATCACCGCGTAGCTGGGCAGGGCGGCGAGCGCGCCCAGCGCCATCGCCCAGCCGGGGCTGACGTAGCCGCCGGCCGGGGTGATCGCGACGCAGCCGACGATGATCGCGGTGGCGGCGCCGATCGCGGTCACCTTGCGGCCGCGCAGCAGGTCGAGGGCGAACCAGACCACCAGGGTGCAGGCCGGGCAGAGCAGCGTGTTGGTGAAGGCGAGCACGCTCGGCTCGCCGGTTGAGAAGCCGCTGCCGCCGTTGAAGCCGAACCAGCCGAACCACAGCAGCCCGGCGCCGAGCAGCACGTAGACGGCGTTGTGCGGGAGCAGCGCCTGGCGGCCGTAGTCCTTGCGGGCGCCGACGACCAGCGCCGCCGCCAGGGCGGAGAAGCCGGAGGCCATCTCGACCGGGACGCCGCCGGCGAAGTCGAGCGTGCCCCCTGCCTGCAGCCAGCCGCCGCCGAAGGCCCAGTGGGCGAGCACCGCGTAGACCAGCACCGACCACAGCGCGGCGAAGACGAGGAATGGTCCGAACCGCATCCGCTCGACCACGGCGCCGGAGACCAGGGCGACGGTGATGATGCAGAAGGTCGCCTGGAAGGCCATGAAGAGCAGCTGCGGGATCGCCATCCCCTCGCGCGGGGCGAAGCCGACTCCGCGCAGGGCGACGTGGCCGAGGCCGCCGATCAGCGAGCCGCTGCCGTCGAAGGCGAGCGAGTAGCCGACGAGCGCCCAGGTGACCATCGCGACGGCGATCGCGGCGACGCACATCATGAAGGTGTTGAGCGTGTTCTTCGACCGCACCAGGCCGGCGTAGAAGAGCCCGAGCGCCGGGGTCATCATCAGCACCAGCGCCGTCGCGACCAGCATCCAGGCGGTGTCGCCGGCGTTGATCTGGGCGGCCCCGGCGACCAGCGCCACGCCGCTCACGGCCCGACCGGGGTCACGGCGTCCTTGTCGGTGTCGCCGGTGCGGATGCGGACCGCCTGCTCGAGCGGCACGACGAAGATCTTGCCGTCGCCGACCTCGCCGGTACGAGCCCCCTCGCGAATCGCCTCGAGCGTCGGCTCGACGAACGAGTCGGAGACCGCGACCTCGAAGCGGACCTTCTCCGACAGCCCCATCTTCACCGTCGTCCCGCGGTAGGTCTCGACCCGCTCGAGCTCGCCGCCGTGGCCCTGCACCCTGCTCATCGATACGCCCCGGACCTCGGCCCGGTAGAGCGCCTCCAGCACGTCGTTGGCCTTCTCGGGCCGCACGATCCCGATCACCAGCTTCACGGTTCCCCTTTCCCCGGCGCGCCAGCCCTTTCTCCGGCCTGCCGGTAGCGGGAGCCTATTGGGTTGGCCCGGGAGACCGGGCGCCGCCTACTCGGCGGCGGCGACCTCTCGCTTGACCCGGATGAAGCTGTCGGGAGCGACCGAGATCGAGTCGATCCCGGCCTCGACCAGGAAGCGGGCGAAGCTCGGGTCGTCGCTCGGCTTCTGGCCGCACAGCCCGACCTTGCGCCCGTGCTCGTGGGCGCCGGCGATCAGCTGCGAGATCAGCCGCGTCACCGCCGGGTTGCTCTCCTCGAACAGGCCCGCCAGCGACTCCGAGTCGCGGTCGATCCCCAGGGTCAGCTGGGTCAGGTCGTTGGAGCCGATCGAAAAGCCGTCGAAGCGCTCGGCGAAGTCGTCGACCAGCATGATGTTCGAGGGGATCTCGGCCATCACGTAGACCTCGAGATCGCGCTCGCCGCGGGCGAGCCCGGCCTCGGCCATCACCTCCAGCACCCGGTCGGCCTCCTCCAGGGTGCGGCAGAAGGGGATCATCACGATCACGTTGGCGAGGCCGATCGTCTCCCGCACCCGGTGGATCGCCCGGCACTCGAGCGCGAACCCGTCGCGGTAGCCCTCGGCGTAGTAGCGGCTGGCGCCGCGCCAGCCGAGCATCGGGTTCTCCTCGGAGGGCTCGAAGTGGTGGCCGCCGATCAGCTCCGCGTACTCGTTGGTCTTGAAGTCGCTCATCCGCACGATCACCGGATCCGGGTAGCGCGAGGCGCCGATCCGCGCGATCCCTTCCGCCAGCCGCTCGACGAAGTACTCGCCGCGGTCCTCGTAGCCCGCGGTCAGCTCTTCGATCTCGCGGCGGTCGCCCTCGTCCTCGACCTGGTCGAGGCGGAGCAGAGCCATCGGGTGGACCTTGACGTGGTTGTCGACGATGAACTCCATCCGCGCCAGCCCGACCCCGTCGGCGGGCAGCCGCCACCAGCGGAAGGCGGCGGCCGGGTCGGCGAGGTTGAGCATCACCTTGGTGCGGGTCTCGGGCAGGCCCTCGAGGTGGGCTTCGGTCTCCTCCCAGGCGAGCACCCCGTCGTAGAGGAAGCCCTCGTCGCCCTCGGCGCAGGAGACGGTGACCGGCTCGCCGTCCTCGACCTTCCCGATCACGCCGGCGGCGCCGACGATCGCCGGCAGCCCCAGCTCGCGGCTGACGATCGCTGCATGGGAGGTGCGGCCGCCGTGTTCGGTGACGATCGCCGCGGCCCGTTTCATCACCGGCACCCAGTCGGGGTCGGTGATCTCGGTGATCAGCACGGCGCCGTCCTCGAAGCGGTCGATTTCCTCGGCGCCGTGCAGGCGCAGGGCGGGACCGGCGGCGATCGCGTCGCCGACCGCCAGGCCTTCGGCCAGGAGCGGCCCTTTCTCCTGTAGCTCGTAGGTCTTCAGCGCCCCGGCCTCGCGGCGCGCCTGGACGGTCTCGGGGCGGGCCTGGACGATGAACAGCTCGCCGGTCCGCCCGTCCTTGGCCCACTCGATGTCCATCGGCTTGCCGTAGTGGCGCTCGATCGCCACCGCCCAGCGCGCCAGCTGCAGCACCTCGGCGTCCTCGATCACCGCGCCGGCGCGCTCCTCCTCGCCGGTCTCGAGCTCGACCGTGCCCTCGCCGCTCTCGGCGTAGACCACCTTCACCTCCTTGCGGCCGCGCTGCCGCGAGAGGATCGGCGCCAGGTCCTCCCGGTCGAGCAGCGGCTTGAAGACGACGTAGGAGTCCGGGTCGACGGTGCCGCTGACCACCGCCTCGCCCAGCCCCCAGCTGGCGTCGATGATCACCGTGCGGGGGAAGCCAGTCTCGGTGTCGATCGAGAACATCGTCCCGGCGCCAGCCAGGTCGGAGCGCACCATCCGCTGCACGCCGGCCGATAGCGCCACCTTCATGTGGTCGAAGCCGTTGTTCTCGCGGTAGGTGATCGCCCGGTCGGTGAACAGCGAGGCGATGCAGCGGCGGCACGAGTCGAGCAGCATCTCGACCCCGGTGACGTTGAGGAACGTCTCCTGCTGGCCGGCGAAGCTGGCCTCCGGCAGGTCCTCGGCGGTGGCGCTCGAGCGCACCGCGACGTCGGGCGCCTCGACCCCGAGCCGCTCCGCGAGGCCGCCGTAGGCCTCGACGATCGACTCGCGCAGCTCGTCCGGGAACTCGGCCCCGAGGATCATCTGGCGGATCGACCCTCCCACCTCGGAGAGCTCGGCCTCGCCGGCGCGCAGCCGCTCGAGCCGCTCGCCGATCCGCTCGCGCAGCTGGTTGGCGTCGAGGAACGCCCAGTAGGCGTCGGCCGTCGTCGCGAACCCCTCCGGCACCCTGATCCCCGCCTCGCCGAGCGCCCCGAGCATCTCGCCGAGCGAAGCGTTCTTGCCGCCCACCAAGCCCGTATCGCCGGAGCCGACCTCCGTCAAGTCGACGACGTACCTGTTGCCCATCGCTCCTCCCTTTCTCCTCGTTCAGCGCTCGACCGACGCCAAAGTCTGAGCGCTTGGGCGAGTCCGCGCATCGGTGGCTTCCCCGAACCCCGGTTCGGCTTATCCCCGATGGGCGCCCGAGAAAAGAATCTCGGGACCTTGTCGATTTCGGGCCGGCTCGTTCGACGGGGAGGTAGAACAACCCCTCACCCACAAGGAGGCAGCGATGCGTTTCATGGTTCTGGTCCCCGGCGGCGCCGAGTCCGAGGCGGGCGAGCTGCCCAGCACCGAGTTGCTGGAAGCGATGACGAAATACAACGAAGAGCTGGTCAAGGCCGGCGTGATGCTGGCCGGCGAGGGCCTGCTCCCGACCTCGCAGGGCGCCAAGGTCCGCTTCGAGGGCGGCGAGCGCACGGTGACCGACGGCCCGTTCACCGAGGCGAAGGAGATCGTCGCCGGCTACTGGATCTGGGAGTGCGCCTCGCGCGAGGAGGCGATCGAGTGGCTGAAGCGGGCGCCGTTCGACGGCGGCACCGAGATCGAGCTGCGCCCGATCGCCGGGCTCGAGGTGTTCGACGAGGCCCTCACCCCCGAGCTGCGCGAGGCGAACGAGCGGCTCGGCGAGCAGCTCGAGGGCAGCGGCTGAGCGGTGACGGCGGCGACCCAGAGCCAGATCGACGCCGTCTGGCGGATCGAGTCGGCCCAGCTGATCGCTGGGCTGACTCGCGTCGTCGGCGACGTCGGGGTGGCCGAGGACCTCGCTCAGGACGCCTTCGTCGCGGCGCTGGAGCAGTGGCCCGCCGCGGGGGTTCCCGACAGCCCGGGCGCCTGGCTGATGGCCGTCGCCAAGCGCCGCGGGGTCGACGCGCTGCGCCGCCGCGTCACCCTCGAGCGCAAGCAGGAGCTGCTCGGCCGCGAGCTGCAGGTCCTGCGGCAGCTCGAGCGGCCCGACCTCGCGGCCGAGGTCGAGGAGATCGAGGACGACGTCCTCCGCCTCGTCTTCATGACCTGCCACCCGGTGCTCTCCAGGGACTCCCGGGTGGCGCTGACGCTGCGCCTGCTCGGCGGCCTCTCGACGCCGGAGATCGCGCGCGCCTTCCTCGTCTCCGAGGGGACGGTCGCGCAGCGCATCGTCCGCGCCAAGCGCACCCTCGCCGAGGCCCGCGTGCCGTTCGAGGTGCCCGGCCCCGAGCAGCGGGGCGAGCGGCTGGCGGCGGTGCTCGAGGTGATCTACCTGGTCTTCAACGAGGGTTACGCGGCGACCGCCGGAGAGCACTGGACCCGGCCGGCGCTCTGCGAGGACGCCCTGCGCCTGGGCCGCATCCTCGCCGCGCTGATGCCGCGCGAGCCCGAGGTCCACGGCCTGCTGTCGCTGATCGAGCTGCAGGCTTCGCGGCTGCGCGCTCGGGTCGGGCCCGGCGGCGAGCCGGTCCTGCTCGCCGACCAGGACCGCGCCCGCTGGGACCAGCTGCTGGTCCAGCGCGGCCTCGCCGCGCTGTCCCGGGCCGAAGAGCTGAGCGGCAGCCTCGGCCCCTACGCGCTGCAGGCGGCGATCGCCGCCTGCCACGCGCGGGCGCCGAGCGTCGAGCAGGCGGAGTGGCCGCGGATCGTCGCCCTCTACGACGCGCTCGCCGCGCTGACCGGCTCGCCGGTGGTCGAGCTCAACCGCGCCGTCGCCGTCTCGATGGCGTTCGGCCCCGAGCCGGCGCTGGAGCTGGTCGAGGCGCTCGCCGAGGAGCCCGCCCTGGGCTCCTACCACCTGCTGCCCAGCGTTCGCGCCGACCTCCTCCTCCGCCTCGACCGCCGCGCCGAGGCCGGCGAGGACTTCCTCCGCGCCGCCGAGCTCTGCGACAACGAGCGCGAGCGCGAGCTGCTGCTGGCGCGGGCGGCGGCCTGCGAGGAGTGACGGCCTGCTGGGGAAGGTTTGCCGGTCTGGTGCCCGGTCGATCCTCCCCAACTCCGGACGTTCGGCTCAGCTGCTGACGTCGGTGCGGCGGACTTCGAGCAGGTAGGCGACCATCGCCGCGTCGGCGCCGAAGCGCAGGTGGTAGGCGTCGCTGAGGTCCTCCACCCGCTCGATCTGGTCGAGGCGCTGGCGGCTGCGCTCGGGGAGGCCGAAGACGGCGAAGTCCGCCACCTCGGCGGCGAGGCCGCGGTCGGCGAGCAGCTTGGCGGTGCGCTGCTGGGAGAGGATCGAGTGCTGGACCAGATAGGCGACGCCGTCGGGGGCGAGCGCTTCGTCGAGCTTGGCGATCAGCTGGTCGAGCAGGCCGCGGCCCCAGAAGTCGGCGCGGCGGTGGCTGCTCACCGCCTCGATCGGGTCCGCCGGGTCCTGGTCGAGGCTGGCGACGATCAGGTCGAAGCGCTCTTCCGGGGTCCAGGGGTAGACGTCGACCACGGCCGCGTCGAGCCGCTCGTCGACCCGGTTGCGGTAGGCGTTGGTGCGGGTGTTGGCGACCGCCGCGGGGTCGACGTCGACGGCGCGCACCCGCTGGGCGCCGTTCAGCGCCAGCTGGATGCCGAGCAGGCCGGTGCCGCAGCCGAGGTCGAGGCAGCGCTGGTGGGCGCCGACGCCCTCGCGCACCAGGTGGCGCCAGGTCATGTAGTCGGCGTCGCTGGGGGGCGCGACCCCCGGCTCGACCACCAGCTCCGGGAAGGGCAGCGGGTAGACCTGGCGCCCGCGCCGGTCTACCCAGGCGGCCGCCGGCTCCTCGCGGGGCGGCGGGGCGGGCGCCGGTCGCGCCTCTTCGCGCCGCTGGGTGCCCGGCGGGGTGCCGGCGAGCGCCGCCTTCGCCGCGGCGACGTGGTCGGGGCGCACGCCGCAGCAACCGCCGACGATCTGCGCCCCCTCCTCGCGCCAGCGCAGGGCCATCTCGCCGTACTCCTCGGCGCCGACCCCGGCGTCGAAGCGCCAGCCCGCGTCAGAGAGGTAGCCGAGGTTGGGGTAGACGCCGAGCGGCAGGTCGGTGAAGTCGCGCAGGAAGGAGACCATGCCGTCGACGTGGTCGGGCGGGACGCAGTTGACCAGCAGCGCCGAGACCCCCATCTCCTCGAAGGACCTGGCGGCACGGCCGAAGGAGTCGCCCTCGGGACCCCCCCAGTGCTCGCCGTAGGCGCCGCAGAGGCCGTGGCGGCAGCGGCGGAAGGAGAGCCAGACCGGGACCCCGGTCGCCAGCAGCTCCTCGACCGCCTGGTAGAGCGAGGGGCGGACGACCGAGAGGGTCTCGACCAGAACCAGGTCGGGGGCGTCGCCGTTCTCGAACAGCCGCCCCAGCAGCCGGGCGGCCTCGCGTCCCTGCTCGGAGTCGATCTCGGCATTGACCGAGAAGGCGACCGCGCACTCGCCCTCGCGGCCGCTGTCGGCGACCGCGCCGTGGGCGACGCCCAGCGCCTCCCGCGCCACGTCGAGCCAGCTCACCGGGGTCCCGCCGGGGCCGAGCCGCCAGGACGATTCCTCGTCCCGCGACCCGACCAGGCCCCAGGTGTTGGTCGAGATCACGTCGCAGCCGGCGTCCAGGTAGGCGCGGTGCACCCCGCGCACGGCGTCCGGCGCCTCGAGCAGGGCGCGGGTCGCCCAGCCGCGCTCGTCGAGGTCGTCGGGCGTCGACGTCGCGCTCGCCACCTCGGTGCCGATGCCGCCGTCGAGGATCACGCAGCGCCGTTCGGCGATCAGCTCGGCGACTCGCCGATAAGCCGCCGACCGTGCGGTGCCTTCGAACAACCCCTTCTCCACTGCGGACTCTCCTGGGCTCATTGGCGAACCCCCCGTGCATTCCAAGCTAGCAGACCCCCTCAGCGCTCCTGGAGATCGATCCGGCCGGCAATGGAGACCAGCAGCCGGGCCAACGTCGCCGGCTCTTCGAGCGCGACGTTGTGCCCGCAGGCGAGCTCGTGGGTGCGCCACGCCGGGTCCCGCCGCAGGCGCGAGTGGAGCTCGACGAACGGCGAGCCGCTCCAGCCGGAGAGGAAGACGTAGTCGCGTGGCATCGCCGGCCCCGCCCCCTCGCCGAGGCGGATCCGCTGCAGGAGCGAGCCGAGCGGATGGGGGCGGGCCCGCGGCTCGGAATCGCTCGGCCTCACCCAGGCCCCGTCGACCCCCGCGCCGCGGACGATCGCCCGGCGAAACCGCTCGCTGGTCAGGCTCCAGCAGGAGTCGCCGTCGGAGGGCACGTAGGCGTCGACGTAGACAAGTCCGGCGACGAGCTCGGGCGCTCGCTCGGCCGCTCCGGTGATCGCCATGCCGCCGTAGCTGTGGACGACGAGGATCGTCTGCCCGCCGAGCTCCTGCAGCGCCCGCAGCACGTCCTCGATATGGGTGTCGAGATTGGCCGGGCAGCCGCGTCCGGCGTCCGGGCCGAGTCCCGAGAGCGTCAGGGCCCGGGGGTCGTGGCTGGCATTGCGGAGCAGGGGGATTACCCGGTCGTACGCCCAGGCGCCCTGCCAGCCGCCGGGCACGAGCAGGAGCCTGCTCATCCCTGCCGCCGGCTCCACTCCTCGCGCAGCACCGTGCGGCGGACCTTGCCCGACGGCGTCCGCGGCAGACTCTCGGCGAAGACGACGTGGCGCGGGTAGAGGTGCTTGGCCAGGCGCGATTTCACGTGGAGCCGCAGCTCGTCGGCGAGCTCCTCGCCCGCCGCGGCTTCCGGCACGGCGACGACGAAGGCGGTGACGGCTTCGCCCCGCAGCTCGTCCGGGGTGCCGATCACCGCGACCTCGGCGACGGAGGGGTGCGAGACCAGGGCGCTCTCGACCTCGAACGGTCCGATCCTGTACCCGGCGCTGGTGATCACGTCGTCGGCGCGGCTGGCAAAGCGCAGCACCCCGTCCCGATCGGCGACCGCGGCGTCGGCGGTCAGGTAGTAGCGCTCGCCGAAGGGGTAGCGCTCCGCGGTGCGCTCCGGATCCCGGTGGTAGCCGCGGAACCAGTGCAGCGGCGAGGCCGGGACGTCGACCGCCATCTCGCCCTCGACACCGGGGCCGGCCTCCTTCCCGTCCTCGCCCAGGACGACGATCCGGAAGCCCGGCGCCGGGAAGCCCGTCGCGCCGGGAAGCGGCTCGCGGTGCAGGCGCGGGTCGTGGTAGAAGCCCACGGTCATCCCGGTCTCGCTCTGGCCGTAGTGGTCGTGGAGGGCGATGCCCAGCTCGCGCCCCGACCAGGCGAGCAGCTCGGGGTTGAGCGGCTCGCCGGCGCTCGAGGCGACGCGGAGGCGGCTGCGCTCGCGAAAGCCGTCCGGGACGCCCGCCGCGCGCATCGCCCGGAAGGCCGTCGGCGCCCCGGCGAAGTTCGTCACGCCGAGCTCGGCGAGCGTCTCGAAGACGTACTCGGGGTCGAACGGCCTGCCGCTGAGGGTCATCCGCCGGCCCAGCAGCAGCGCGCCGACGACGCCGCACCAGAGGCCGTAGGCCCAGCCATGGTCGGCGATGTTCCAGAAGACGTCGTCGGCGCGCAGGTCCAGCCCGTGCTCCATGTAGCTGCGGATCGCGGCGAGCCCCCTGACCGGGAATTCGACCCCCTTCGGCTGCCCGGTCGTGCCCGAGGTGTAGAGCAGGATCATCGGCTCCTCACCGCTCCGGGTCACCCCGGCGAAGGGCTCCCCGTCCCGCACCGCGGCACCGAAGTCGAGGTCGCCGTCCGGGGCGGCGCGCTCCCCGTCGCCGACGGTCATCACCCGCAGGCCCCGCGCGGCCGCCTCGTCGAGCTTGGCCCGGTTGGCCAGGTCGGTGATCGCGAGGCGGGCGCCGCTGTGGCCGACGCGGTAGGTCGCCGCGTCGGGCCCGAAGGCGGTGAAGAGCGGCACCTCGACGGCGCCGAGCCGCCAGACCGCCAGCAGGGCGACGAGTACCTCCGGCGACTTCGGCAGCATCACGGCGATCCGGTCTCCGGGCTCGATGCCGGCCTCCCGCAGCGCGCCCGCCAGTCGCTGCGACCGCTCGCGCAGCTCCTCGTAGCTGAGCCGGGACCTGCCCGCGGGCCCGTCGTAGACGAGCGCCTCCGCTCCCCGCTCGGCGTGGGCGTCGCAGAGGCAGCGGCCGAGGTCGATCTCCTCGCCGCCGTAGAGCCCGGCCCAGCCAGCGACCTCAGCCTCGATGCTGCTGGTCATGGCCCAATGCTACGGCGGCCCCTGCCGCTCCCATTCCCCCCCGCGGGGCGCAATCCGGCCCCGCGGGCTGCCCCTCGGGGGCGAACTGCCACCGACGGACCAACCGCCGCCCCGATCTCGACCCCCCGGAGGGCTAGGAAGGAGGGAGCCCGACTGGCAGGCTTGGACAAAGCCCGGCACCCGGGCTCGCAAAAAGGAGGAGCGACTTGAAACTCGTCACGTTCGAGGTAGCCAGCCCGCTCGGCGCCAGCCGGCGGTCGGGCGCGATCGAGGGGGGTCACGTCTTCGACCTGGCGCTTTCGCGCGCGGCGCAGCTCGCCGACCGGGGCAACCCCCGTGCCGGCGCGATCGGCGCTGCCGAGGTCCCCAGTGAGATGCTGGAGCTGCTGCGCGGCGGCGATTACGCGCTCGAGGCCGCCCGCGAGGCGCTCGACCACGCGGCCTCCTCCGGCACCGAGGAGTTCGAGGGCGCGACGATCCGGCACGAGCTCGCCGCGGTGCGGCTGCTGGCGCCGCTGCCCCGACCGAACAGCCTGCGCGACTACCTCGTCTTCGAAGAGCACCTGAGCAACATCTACACGCGGCTCGACCGGCAGTTCCCGCCCGAATGGTTCAACCTGCCAGCGCACTACAAAGGCAACGTCGACGCGATCTACGGGCCCGGCGACACGGTGCCCTACCCCAGCTTCACCGACCAGCTCGACTACGAGCTGGAGATCTGCGCAGTCGTCGGCAGGCGCGGGCACCGGGTGAGGGCCGAGGACGCGACGCCCTACATCGCCGGCTACACGATCTACAACGACTGGAGCGCGCGCGACTTCCAGATGCGCGAGTCGAGCGTCGGGATCGGGCCGGGCCTGGGCAAGGACTTCGCCAGCTCTCTCGGCCCCTGCATCGCCACCCCCGACGAGTTCGGCCGCGGCTCGACGCTGCGGGCGCGCATCGACGGCGAGCAGTGGTCGGAGGGGACGCTGGAAGCGATGCACTTCAGCTTCGAGGAGATCATCGAATACACGACGCTGGAGGAGACGGTGGAGCCGGGCGACCTGCTGGGGAGCGGCACGATTGGCGGCGGCTGCGGCTTCGAGTTCGACCGCTACCTCTCCCCCGGCGCCACCGTCGAGCTCGAAGCGGAGGGCATCGGCGTCCTGCGCAACCAGGTCGGCGAGCGCACCGAGGGCTACCAGCGGGAGGCCTGGAAGCGTTAGCCGCCGGCGTCCGGAAGCGCCTCGCCGCGGTCCGCCCAGACGTCCCGCAGCAGGTGCTTCTGGATCTTGCCGACCGCGGTGCGCGGCAGCTCGGTCTCGACCGAGATCGAGCTGGGGACGCGGAACTTCGCCAGCCGCTCCGCGCACCACTCGAGCAGCTCCTCCTCGCCGGCCTCGGCGCCGGCGGCGAGGACGACGAAGCCGACGATCTGCTCGTCGCGCATCGCGTCGGGGACGCCGACGACGGCCGCGTCCAGCACCGCCTCGTGGCCGAGCAGGACCTCCTCGACCTCGCCGGCGGCGACGTTCTCGCCGGCCCGCTTGATCATGTCGCGCGTGCGGCCGACGAAGCTGACCAGGCCGTCGTCGTCGAGCTGGACCAGGTCCCCGGTCGACAGCCACCCGCTGGCCAGGGTCGCAGCCGTCGCCGCGGGGTCCTTCAGGTAGCCGGCCATCAGCGAGACGCCCGGGACGCCGTTGACGAGCAGCTCGCCGGGCTCGCCGGGCGCGGCGGGGGACCCGTCCGCGCGCACGATCCGGCAGGTGTAGCCGAGGACGGGGCGACCGATCGCGTCGTGGCGCCTGCGACCCGCGACCGGGTTCATCAGCGGCGGCCCGATCGTCTCGGTCATGCCGTAGAGCTGCAGCAGCGGCGCCCCGATCACCTCGTCCCAGCGCGCCGCCTCGGCATCGGTCAGGTTCTGCGCGAAGGCGACCAGCCGCAACCCGTGCTGCCGCCAGTCGGCGCGCGGCTCCTGGGCGAGGATCATCCGGATCGGCGCTGCGAAGAGGCTGCCGACGGTGGCCCTGTGGCGGGCCGCGAGCTCGGCGTAGCGGCTGGCGGTGAAGCGGCTGGTGAGGACCAGGGTCCCGCCGGAGACCAGAGTCCCCATCGTCGAGTAGTACTGGGCGTTGGCGTGGAAGAGGGGCAGCACGGTCAGGAAGCGGTCGCCGGGGCCGAGGCGCAGGCCGGCGGCCACCGTCTCGCCGGCGAAGACGTAGTTGGCGTGGGTCACGATCACGCCCTTCGGCTTCGAGGTCGTCCCCGACGTGTACATCACCGCGAGCTGCTCTTCGGCCGACGCCGATGCGCGCTCCGGGCCCGGGGACACCTCGACCTCGTCGATCGCCGCCAGCTCGTGCTCGCAGCGCAGCACCGCTCCCGCGACGCCGGCGCGGGAGCGGGCGTCGAGAACGGCGGCGCGGGTGGCGTCCTCGGTGACCGACACCCCGACTTCCGCGTGGCCGAGGATGTAGGAGAGCTCGGCGGCCGTCGCGGCGGTGTTGGTGGGCACGATCCGCGCCCCCAGCTCGGCGGCGGCGAACCAGGAGAAGATGAACTCGGGCCGGTTGGCGAGGTGGACGTGGACCGTATCCCCCGCCCCCACCCCTGCCGCGGCCATCAGCTCGGCGACGGCGAGCGAGCGGTGGAGCACCTCGCGCCAGGTGTAGGAGCGAACCTCACCGCCGTCGAGCGGGTCGAAGACGAGCAGCTCCCGCTCGGGGTGGGCCTCGACCCCGTCGCGCAGCACGCGGGGGACCGTGCGCAGCCCGACGACGGAGAGGTCCGCCGCCGTCCGCGCGGGGCCCGACCCCGCCTCCGCGATCCCTGCCACCGGTTCCGCTCCCCTCGCCAGGTCGGTCAGCGCCCGGAGATCGGGAGCCCCTTCTGCTTCCGGTAGCGACCCATCTCGCGGAACAGGGCGACCGGGTCGCCTTTCTCGTGGGAGGGGTCGAGCTCGCCGTAGATCGTGTCGACGGTGACCACGATCCGCTCGCTGTCGCCCCAGTCGGAGAACGGGCCGAGGTCGATCTCGAACGCCGCCTCGAGGCTCCCGACCCCGGCCTGCTGGCGCTGTCTGGCCTCCTCGTAGACGTGGCTGAAGTAGGCGTGCACGTCGCGCACCCCCTGCTTGTCGGTGATCGGCCCGTGGCCGGGCACGATCACGTCGACGTCGAGGTCGCAGAGGTAGTCGCAGGCGGCCAGCCAGTTGCCGATCGGCCCCGCCCAGGCGATCGGCGTGCCCTTGACGAAGACCAGGTCGCCGGTGAACACCGCGCGGGCGTCGGCCACGTGGACGATCGAGTCGCTGTGGGTGTGGGCCGGCCCGAGGTCGGTGACCGAGACCGTGCGACCGCCCACCTCCAGCTCGAGCGAGTCGGAGAAGGTGCGGTCGGGAGCGCGGCCCTTGACGTCCTCGATCGCGAACGGGCCGAAGGCGTACTGGGCGAACTCCCGCAGCTCGGGGTCCTCGGACTCCATCATCCCGACCAGCCGCGCCGGCGGCACCTCGGTCATCTCCTCGGCGGCCGCGACGGTCGCGTAGATCTCCGCCCGCTCCGGCACCAGCTCGTTGCCGTAGCAGTGGTCGCCGTTGGCGTGGGTGTTGACCAGGGTGTCGATCGGCCGCGTCTCGGTGATCGGCTTCATCGAGTCGAGCATCTCCCTGGTGAGCTCGAGGTCCATCAGGGTGTCGACCAGCAGCGAGGTGCCGTCGCCGACGATCAGGCCGGCGTTGCTCAGGCACCAGCTGCCGTCGGGCTGGATGTAGGCCCAGAGGCCGTCGCCGAGCTCGTGCAGGCCCTTGGTGAACTTGGCGTCCATCGCCCTACACGCTCGCCGAGGCGCTCGACCAGAGCTGCTCGGTCGCGATCCTCGCCCCCTCGCCCAGCGCCTGCAGCTTGAGCCAGGCGACTTCGGGCTCGATGCCGAAGCCGACGAAGGTGCCGAAGCCGCAGTCGGTGCCCGGGATGATCCGGTCGCGGCCGAGGATCTCGGCGTAGCGGACGATCCGCTGGGCGACCAGCTCGGGGTGCTCGACGACGTTCGTCTTGGTGTCGATCACGCCCGGGAGCAGCAGCTTGTCGTCGGGTATGTCGAGCTCGGCCAGCGTCCGCCACTCGTGCTCGTGCCGGGGGTTGGCGCCCTCGAAGGAGACCCCGCCGGGCCGCGCCTGGAGAGCCGGGACGAGCACCTCCTCGACCGGGACGTCCATCGTGTGCGGGCCGCCGTAGTTGCCCCAGCAGAGGTGCATGCGCACGCGGTCGGAGGGCAGGTCCGCGACCGCCGCGTCGAGCGCCTCGAGGTGGAGCTCGACGTAGCGCGGGAAGCCGATCTCTTCGACCATCGGCGAGACCCAGCCGTGGGTGTGCGGCATCATCGGGATGTCGGGGCAGTCGAGCTGCAGGATCAGCCCGCCGTCGACGATCGCCTTGTACTCGACCTTCATCGCGTCGACGAGCGCGCCGAGGTAGGCCTCGTAGTCCGGGTAGTGGTCGTTTTCCGCAGCCATCGCGATGCAGCCGGGCGAGGCGGCCGGGATGAAGCCCTCCGCCTCCTCGTCGCCCTCGAGCGCCGCCCGCAGGTGCGCGACGTCTTCGGCGACCTGCTCCTCGCCGCGATATGAGATCTCGCCTTCGCAGCGCGGCATCATGATGTGGGTGCCGCCCGGACCGCCGTAGAGGTGGCCGACGAGCTCCGGCATGTCGTCCATGTCGGCCAGGGTCCAGGGCTCGCCCTGGCCGCCGAACCCGGTCAGCCGTTCGCCGACGTAGTTGACGAAGCCCGGCTTGTTCATCTCGCCGTCGGAGACGACGTCGATCCCCGCCTCGCGCTGTCTGCGCACCGCGTCGGAGATCGCCTTGCCGACCTCCTCGTGGAACTCGGCCTCGTCGACCGGCTTGCCCTCCTGGCGGGCGTAGACCAGCTCGGTCAGCCGCTGCGGCCTCGGCAGGCTCCCGGTATGGGAAGTCAGGATTCGCTCGTCGCTGTGTTTCATCTCTCTCTCCTGGGTCGAACTTGCCAAGGCAAGCGGGACGGGCTCGCCCCTGAGGGATATGCAAGCACCGACGCCACGGGCCCGCCATGGACGCCCGGGGCGAAGAATGCGCCGTTTCTTGTCTGTCGCGAGCTAGGCATCAGGCAGCGCTCCGGGCACGGACCCTCGCCACCTGCGAGACCGCGACGGCGAGGATCAGGATCGAGCCCTGCACCACCTGCTGGCTCCAGGCCGGGGCGTTGCTGACGATCAGCCCGTTGGTCACGCACTGCAGCAGCAGCGCCCCGTAGAGGGCACCGACGAAGCTGGCGGTGCCGGTCCTGCTCACCGCGGCGCCGAGGAAGGCCGCCGCGAACGCCGGCAGCAGGTAGCCGGCCGAGACCTCCGGGTGGCCGGAGCCGAGCTGCGCGGTCAGCACCATGCCGCCGATCCCGACGAGCACGCCGGTGACGACCAGGGCGCCCACCGTGTAGAGGCCGACGTTGATCCCGGCGAGGCGGCTCGCCTCGGGATTGCGACCGACAGCCTGGACGTTGCGACCGGCGATCGTGTACCGCATCAGCAGCGCGCCGAGGACGCAGACGCCGAACATCACCCAGGCGGTGTTGGGGATGCCAAGCGCCGTCCCGCGCGCGAATTCGGCCATCGTCGGCGACTTCACGCGCACGTAGGCGTTATCGGTGAACCAGCTCAGCAGACCGAGCAGGATCGACTGCGTGCCCAGCGTGGTGACGATCGAGGGCACCCGGGCGCCGACGACGAAGATGCCGTTGGCGAGGCCAACCAGCGTGCCCGCCCCGCAGGCGCCGAGCACCGCCAGCCACCACGGCACCCCGAGGTTGGCGACCTCGGCGCCGACCACCCCGGTCAGCGCCACCATCGCGCCGACCGAGAGGTCGTACTGGCCGGCGACCAGGGCGATCGAGACGCCGGCCGCGACGATCGCCGCGACGGCGGTCTGGTTGAGGATGATCTTCACGTTGTCGACCGTGGGGAAGGTTTCGGGTTGCAGCAGCGAGAAGCCGCCGATGACCAGGACCAGGACGACGGCGCCGGCGACCGCCCCGGGGCTGCTGCGAAGGCGCCGCGTCAGCTCGTCTACGGACGAGGGCGAGAGGGTGGCTTCAGCCGTGGTCATAGAAGGCCTCCAAGATCGTCTTTTGGCTGGTCTGCTCCGCCGTCAGCGTGGTGACCACGGAGCCCTCGCGGAGGACGACGACCCGGTCGGAGACCTCGGCCAGCTCCTCGAGATCCGAAAGCGAGACGACGCAGACGCCGCCCTCGCGGGCGAACTCCTCGACCAGCGCCAGCAGGTCGGCCTTCGCCCCGACGTCAACCCCGCGGGTGGGCTCGTCGAGGAGCAGGACCCGCACCCCGCGCTCCAGCACCCGGGCGAACAGCGTCTTCTGCTGGTTGCCGCCGGAAAGGGAGAGCACTTCGGCGTCGGGCCCGCCGCCGGCGATCGAGAGCTTGTCGATCCAGACCTCGGCCCGGTCCGCCTCGGCACCGTGGCGCACCAGGACGCCCCCGGACTCGCGATCGGCACGCCGCCCGAAGGCGATGTTCTGGGCGACGCTGAAGGAGTGGATCAGTCCCTCGGCGAGCCGGTCTTCGGGGACCAGCCCGATCCGCAGCGCCCGCGCCGAGGCCGGCGAGCCGAGCTTCAGCTCCTCCGAGCCGACGCGGACCCGCCCGGTGGCGCGCTCGCAGCCGGCGAGCGCCCGCAGGATCGTCGAGCGGCCGCTGCCGACGAGGCCGGCGAGACCGATGATTTCCCCGGGCTCCGCATGGAAGCCGATCGAGTGGGTACGCCCCGCGACGGTCAGTTCCTCCACCGTCAGCGCCGCGCCCTCGGGCACGTGGCCGCCGGCGACCACGGTCGGCGGCGGGCTGGCCTCCTCCATCTGCAGGCCGGCGATCAGGTTGATCAGCTTCTGCCGCGAGAGCTCGCTGGTGGCGACGTCGGCGACGGTCTCGCCGTCGCGCATCGCGTGCACCCTGTCGCAGAGGTCGAGCACCTCGTCGAGGCGGTGCGAGACGAAGATCACCGCACAGCCGTGATCGCGAGCCCGGCGGACCGCGCGGAAGACTTTTTCGACCCCGGCGGGATCCATCGCCGCGGTCGGCTCGTCGAGGATCAGCAGCCGGCGCTCGTCGGCCAGCGCCCTGGTGATCGTCGTCGCCCAGCGCTCCCAGGTACTGGCCTCGTCGACCGGCTTGGTGACGTCGATCTCGATCTGCAGCCGCCCGAAGGCCTCGCTCGCCTCCCGGAACAGCGATCGCCAGTCGATCGCGCCGAAGCGCTTCGGCCGCTCGCGGCCGAGGAAGAGGTTCTCGGCGACGGTCTGGGCGCCGACCAGGTGCAGCTCCTGGTGGATCACCGCGATCCCCTGCGCGAGCGCCTCGTGCGGGGTCCGCGGCATCACCTCGTCGCCGTCGAGGTGGATCGTGCCGGCGTCGGCCTCGACGACGCCGCCGAGGATGCGGATCAGGGTGCTCTTGCCGGCGCCGTTGGCCCCGACCAGGCCGAGAATCTGGCCGGGGCCGACGGTGAAGCTGGCGGAGCGCAGCGCCCGCACCCCGCCGAACCGCTTGCTCAGCCCGTCGATCGCGAGTCGTGCCTCCGCCGCCGCCCACGGCCGCGATCGCGGCCGTGGGCTCGAGGGGACCTCGGTGGACGAACCGTCCGTCACTTAACGCCCCACCGTTCTTCGAACTCTTCTTCGAAGTTGCCGAAGATCTCTTCTTCGGGCAGGGTGCCGGATTCGGTCACGTTGGACGCGTTGACTTCGAAGCTCGGCACTTCGACGGTCGGTTCGAATTCGTTGCCGGCGAGGACGCTGACCAGGAGGTCGGTGGTCCGCCAGGGCATGTAGGTGAGCGGGATCGCCCAGGTCGTGTAGTTGACGCCTTCGCGAATCAGGTCGAAGGCGCCGGGGGTGCCGGAGATCGACATCACGGCCACTTCCGAGCCGACCCCCAGCACGGCCTGACCGACGCCGACGCAGGCGCCGTCGTAGGGGCACCAGATCGTGCTCAGGTTCGGGTGCTGGACCAGCCACTGTTCGGCCGTGGCAGTGGCGTCGGGGACGATCTTCGCGTAGTCGAGCTGGTGTTTGGCGACGACCTTCGTCTTGCCCGCCATCCCTTCTTCGAACCCGGCCTGGGCTTGTTTGCCGGTGCTGGCGAGCTGGTCGATGATCATCGCCACTTCCGCCCCTTCGCCGAACTGTTCGACGACGAGTTCGCCCTCGGCTTTCCCGGGCGGGCCCAGCGGGCCCTCGATCGCGGCGGTAAGCACCCCTTCGGACTTTTCGGTCGGCACGCCCGTGAACTGGCCGATGATCGGGACGTTCGCCGCTTTCGCCGCGGCGAGCGCCTGCTTGCCGACGAACGAGGGCTCGACCGAGGCCAGCACGATCGCGTCGACGCCCGACTGGACCAGGCTTTCGACGTCGTTGGGGACTTTCGAGATGTCGCCGCCGAGGTCGTCGATCTTGAGGCTCCAGCCGAGCGCGCCGAAGGCGTCTTCGGTGGCCTTCTGCTCGGCGGGGAAGAGTTCGGACGCCTGGGTGATGACGATCATCCCGACCGTCTTCTTCCCCAGCCCCTTGGCGGAGTTGGGGCCCTGGGGGATTTCTTCTTCCGGGAACCCAGACGAGGCCGATTCTTCGCTTTCGGTCGAGGCGGCTTCTTCGCTTTCGCCGCTCGACGCCGTTTCGCCTTCGCCGCTCGACGCCGATCCTCCGCCGCCGCAACCCGCGACGACCAGCGCCATGAGCGCCACCGCGAGCACCAGCATGAAATAGACGCGGCCGGACCCGTCGTTCGAGGCCAGGCGCTTGCGCACCACCCTGAAGCGGTTAGTCACAACAATCTCCTCCAATCCCAGTCGAGACAGATCCACGGCCCGATGCCGCGACTTGACTCCTCTTCGGCGATCGTAGGCTCGCCCCCGAGCCGCGGCCATGTGTCGCAGGGGTGAAGTTTGCGGTCGCCGACTGACCGTCAGGGGCGAGCGCGAACCCCGGGGGGACTGGGAGCATGACCGTGTGGAGCCCGTGATCTGGATCACCGGCGCGTCCTCGGGCATCGGCGCGGGCCTGGCCCGGCTCGCCCCCGAGGGCAGCAGGACGATCGGCGTCTCGCGCCGGCCCGGCGCCCACGGCGAGCACCTCGCCGCGGACCTGGCCGAGCCGGCGAGCTGGGACGCGGTGCGGCGCGAGGTCGAGTCCGTCCTCGACGCGGAGCGTCCGCGCAAGGCGGTCTTCCTTCACTTCGCCGGCGCGATCGGGCCGATCGGGCCGGCCGGCGCAGTCGACCCCGACGAGTACCGGTCCTCGGTCCTGCTCAACTCGGCCTCCGGCCAGGTCCTCGGCGCCGCCTTCCTCGCCGCCTGCGCCCGGCGCGGGATCGCAGCCACCCTGGTCCTCTGCTCCTCTCCCGCGGCCCAGGCGGCGCGCGAGGGCATCGCCCCGTACTGCGCCGGCAAGGCGGCGCTGGAGCAGTGGACCCGCGCCGCGGCGCTCGACCAGGCGAGGGCAGGCCTCCCGGCCAAGGTCTTCTCCGTCGTGCCCTACGGCGTCGACACGGCGATGGTCCGCGAGGCGATGGACGCGCCGCCGGAGGTGCTGCCGCTCGGCGACGTGTTCCGCGCCGCGGCCGCCGCGAACCGGCTCGCCACCCCGCTCGAGGTCGCCCGCGAGATCTGGGACCTGACCTCCTCTGACCGGGTCGAGCCCGGCGCGGCGGTCGAGGTCGGCGCGGTGCCGCCGCGGCCGGCCTCCTAGTCGACCAGCAGCACCTCGAGCCGGCGCGGGCCGTGCACGCCCTCGACCCGCTCGAGCTCGATGTCGGACGTGGCCGAGGGCCCACTGACGAAGGTGACCGGCCTGGCGGTGCCGGCGAGCGCGCCGATCGCGTCGCCGACGTCGGCCATCACCGCCGCCGCCCGGACCACGCAGAGGTGCAGGTCGGGCAGCAGGGTCAGCGCTCGCCGCCCCTGGTCGGGTCCCGCGTCGAGGACGATCGTGCCGGTCTCGGCGATCGCCAGAGCCGAGCCGGTGAACGCGGCGTCGACGCTGGCCAGCTCGCGCGGCGCGAGGCCCTCCCCGTCGACGATCGCCTCCACGCCCTCGGGCAGCCAGGAGCGGGGCAGGCCGCCCGGGACCGCGACCCGGTGGGCGCCGTGGCGGCTGAGGATCGCCGCGGCCGCCGCGGCGATCTGCGCCTCGCGGCCCAGCCTGGTGACGCGCGCCTCGTAGTCCTCGATGCGCGCCGCCAGCAGATCGGGGTCTCCCGGCCGCATCGCGGCCGGCTCCGGCGGCAGCGCAGGGTCGCCGCCGGTCCCGGCCGCGCCGATCCGCGCGAGGATCTCGGCCCTGGCGTCCGCGCCGCTCACGAGCGATCTCGCCACCACTCGCGAAAGGTCTGGGCCGGCGGCTCCGGCAGGTCCCGGTAGCGCGTCCAGGCGCCGAGCGGCCCGGGCGGGCTCAGCCCGATCCGGCCCTCCCGGGCGAGCGGGCGCGAGCCGGCCCGGGCCAGCCGCTGGGCGCGCTCGTAGCCGCGGCGAGAGCCGAACACCCGGCGCAGCGACTCCATCAGCAGGCGCTCGGAGCGGTGCCCGCCCCGCTCGCGGACGACCCGCCCGCGCAGGTGGACGAGGACCTTCGGGATCTCGATCTTGACCGGGCAGACCTCGTAGCAGGCCCCACAGAGGCTGGAGGCCCAGGGCAGCGTCGCCCCTTCCCGCAGCCCGGAGAGCTGCGGCGCGAGAATCGCCCCGATCGGCCCCGGATAGGTCGACTCGTAGGCGTGGCCGCCGGTCCGCTCGTAGACCGGGCAGGCGTTGAGGCAGGCCGAGCAGCGGATGCAGCGCAGCGCCTGCCGGCCGACCTCGTCGGCGAGGACGTCGGTGCGGCCGTTGTCGAGCAGGACGAGGTGGAACGCCCGCGGCCCGTCGCCGGGGGTCACGCCGGTCCACAGCGACGTGTAGGGGTTCATCCGCTCCCCGGTCGAGGAGCGCGGCAGCAGGGTCAGCATCGTGCCGAGGTCGGCGAAGCGGGGCACCACCTTCTCGATCCCCATCACCGTGATCAGCGTCTCCGGCAGGGTCGTGCACATGCGCCCGTTGCCCTCCGACTCGACCACGCAGACGGTGCCGGTCTCGGCGACCGCGAAGTTGGCGCCGGAGACCCCGACGCCGACCTCGAGGAAGCGCCGGCGCAGGTACCGCCGGGCGGCGGCGGCCAGCTCCGCCGGCTCGGCGGAGAGGTCGCGCAGCCCGAGCCCGGCTTCGAAGAGGTCGCGGATTTCCTCCCGGTTGCGGTGGATCGCCGGCACCAGGATGTGCGACGGGCGGTCACCGGCGAGCTGGACGATCAGCTCCGCGAGGTCGGTCTCGTGGGCGACGATGCCCGCCTCGGCCAGGGCTGTGTTGAGGCCGATCTCCTCGGTCGCCATCGACTTCACCTTGACCACCTCCCCGCCGCCGGCGGCCCGCGTCAGCCGGACGACGATCGCGTTCGCCTCGGCGGCGTCGCGAGCCCAGTGCACTGTGCCGCCCGCCTCGGTCACCGCACGCTCCAGCCGTTCCAGCTGCCGGCCGAGGTCGAGCAGCGCCGCGTCCTTGATCCGGGCTCCCTCCTCGCGCAGCCGCTCCCACTCGGGCACCTCGCCGACCACCGCGTCGCGCTTGGCGCGGATCGTCCTCGTCGCCTTGCGCAGGTTCACCCGCAGCTGGCGGTCCTGGAGGCCGGCGCGCGCGGCGCGGGGGAATCCCTCGCTCATCCCCGGCTCGCCAGGATCTCGGCCAGGTGCACCGTGCGCACCTCGCTGCCGCGGCGCGAGAGGCCGCCGCCGATCTGCAGCAGGCAGGAGGAGTCGACCGCAGTGCAGACCTCCGCCCCGCTGTCGAGGACGGCGCCGATCTTGTCGGCCATCATCGCCGCCGAGGTGTCGGCGTTCTTGACCGCGAAGGTGCCTCCGAAGCCGCAGCAGGCGTCCGCTTCCGGCAGCTCGACCAACTCCAGGGCCTCGACCCCGCCGAGCAGGCGCGCCGGCGCGTCGCCGACCCCGATCCCGCGCAGCGAGTGGCAGGTCGGGTGGTAGGCGACCCGGTGGGGAAAGCGGGCGCCGAGGTCCTCGACCCCGAGCTCGCGCACGAGGAAGGTCGAGAGCTCGTGCACGCGCGGCGCGAGCGCGTCGACCGCGGCGGCGAGGCGCTCGTCACCGGCCAGCGCCGCCAGTTGCGGGTACTGCTCGAGAACCGTCCCCGCGCAGGAGGCCGAGGGACAGACGACCGCGTCGAAGCCGGGGTCGGAGAAGATCCGCACCAGCCGCCGGGCGAGCGGCACCGCGTCCTCCGCGTAGCCGGAGTTGACGTGCATCTGCCCGCAGCAGGTCTGCTCCTCGGGAAAGACGACCTCGTGACCGAGCCGCTCGAGCACCTGCACCGTCGCCCGGCCGGCGCTGGGAGCGAGCGTGTCGGCGAGACAGGTCACCAGGAGGGCGATGCGCATGTGTGCGGCCGCCCCTCCGGATCAGTCGCCGCCGCCCTCGTCCCCTCCGTCGAGGTCGCCGAGCGGATCGATGCCCAGCGTGCCGAGCACGTCCAGGACCTCGAAGGCGAGCCTCAGCTCGAAGCGGACGTGCGGGTCCGAGAGCGACCGACCGAGCAGGTCGGAGGCTTTCTGCATCCGGTACTTCACCGTGCTGACGTGGACGTGGCAGTGCTCGGCCACCGCGGGGCGGTTGCCCAGCTCGAGGTAGGCGCGTAGGGTCGAGACCAGCTCGCCGGAGGTGCGGGCGTTGTCGTACCTGGCGACCGGTCCCAGCTGCTCGACGACCATCGCCACCATCTCCCCCTTCTCCGGCGCGTCGAGGAGGAAGCGGAGCGGCCCGAAGTCGTGGGTGACGAGCTCCCCCGGTCCGGCCTGGGCCGCGAGGCGGAGCGCTGCCTCGGACTCGCCCAGGGCGACCGCCAGGTTGCTGCTCGGGGTGCTCATCCCCGCCACCGCCGGCATCCCCGCCTTCGCCGCCTTCTCGAGCAGGGCGCGCACGGTCGCGGTGGCCTCGGCCTTGTCCGCCGCGATCGCGATCAGGGCCCGTTCGCCGCGCATCGCCACCAGCGCCCGCTTGTCCTCGAGGTGGCGGTGCAGGGACACCCGCAGGAGCAGCTGCAGGTCGCGGGGCTGGCAGGCCTCGACCGACTCGATCACGGCGAGGCAGCGCGGCTCGTCCAGGTCGACGCCGACCTGCTCGGCACGCAGGACCAGGCCCTCCGACCAGTCTCCCCCCGCGTCGATGATCTCCTCCAGCAGCTCGCCCCGCAGCCGCCACTCGGCCTCGAGCGAAGCTCGCTCGCGCATGATCTCCAGCGCCATCACGGTGGCCGCCTGCCGCAACGCCGTCCGCTGCAGGTCGGTCAGCTCGGCGTCGCCGTCGACGCTGATCGTCCCCATCCGCTCCGGGCCGGCCATGATCTCGGTGCTCGCGTCCCCCTCGCGCGGCCGCTCGTGCGGCTCCGGGGCCGACACCGTCCCGTCCTGGTCGTAGCGGACCTCGCGATGGGCGCCGCCGTTGCGCGCGACGACGACCTCCCTCTCCATCACGCCGGCGAGCTCCTTCGCGATCCCGTCGATGCCTTCGCCCGAGAGCGCGGCCTCGCTCAGCGTCTGGTGCAGGGTCAGCGCTCGCGTCAGCGTCGCGTTCTTGTCGGCGACGTCGCGGTAGAGCCGCGAATGGACAATCGAGGCCGCCGCCTGACTGGCCAGGGCGGCGAAGACCGAAACGGCCAGCTCGGTGAAGTCGGTCGGGGCTCTGCTGCCCCCGTAGAGGGCGCCGACAACCTCGCCCTCGAACACCATCGGGACGCAGATCAGGGAAACGATGCCCTCCGACTCGATCGTCTTCTTGACCAGGTCGGTGGTCGGGTTTTCGAAGGTCCGGTGGTCGCGGACGACCACCGGCCGGCGGTCCTTGATCGCCAGACCCCCGACCCCGACCCCGACGCTGACCCACATCCGCACGAAGGTGTCGGTGCGGGCGCCCGAGGCGACCTTGACGACGACCCGGTCGCTCTCGTCATCGAGCAGCGCCAGCCAGGCCACGTCGACCTCCATCAGGCGCCGCGCGCCGCGCGCGATCAGGGCGAGGATCTCGTCGGTCTTCAGCTCCTCGGCCTGAATCTGGGAGCAGACCTCGACCAGCGCCCGGTAGGCGGCGGTCTGGCCCGCCTCGAAGCGCGAGGTCTCCAGCAGGCAGGCGACGTGCCGGGCGGCGCTCTCGACCACCTCCTCGAGCATCGGGTCGGGAACCCGGTCGACCGCGAGCCGCCCGAAATCCTCGCCGTTGCGGGACCGCAGCCGGACGACCCAGGGAAGCTCGACGGCCGGTTCCTCGCCGGCGTCGGCCGACAGCATGCCTCGCAGCGAGTCCTCCATCCCGCCGCACTCGGGGCCGAAGCCGGCGCTTCCGATCGACGACCAAGCGTCGATCCAGGCGACGGCGCAGCGCTCCGCGCCCGCGGCCCTGGTGATGACCTCTAGTGCGCTCTGCAGCCGACCGGTCCGGCTCCGCTCACCGGAGTGGACGTCGGTCAAGGACGGCGGCACGGTTGCTACGGCCATTCGTCTCCTCCTCCGCGCACGAGTCTAGCCGGACCGTGCGGGCTGGTGCCGTCCCTCGCGGGCAGGATTCCAGCCTAAAACCAACCGCAAGGGACAATCCCAGGCGTCAAGGCCCGCGACCTCGCCCGAAGCCCGGACCGCGCTCAAGCCTGGGCTTCCTCGCCCTCGTCCCGCTCGAGCACCCGGCGCAGCACGCCGACCGCGTTCAGCGTGCGCGGGAAGCCGACGAACGGCGCCGAGTGGATCAGCAGCTCGGCCAGCTCCTGCGGCGAGAGGCCGGCGCGCAGCGCCGCGGTGAGGTGGATCTCGAGCTGAGGCTCGGTGCCGCCGAGCGCCGTGAGCATCGCGACGGTCGCAATCTGGCGCTCGCGCAGGCCCAGCTGCGGCCGCGAGTAGACGTCCGCGTAGGCCCACTCGGCGACGAAGCGGCCCAGGTCGGGCGCGACGGACTCCAGCTGTTCGACCGTCTGCCGGGCATAGTCGCCGGTCACCTCGGAGAACCGGCGCATCCCGGCGTCGAACCGCTCCGCTCTCTCCTCGGCCATCGCCCGCTCACCCCTCCCCGGGGGTCGCCGCCGCCAGCGTGTTGCGCAGCAGGCAGGCGATCGTCATCGGGCCGACCCCGCCGGGGACCGGGGTGATCGCGCTCGCGACCTCGGCGGCCGCCTCGAACTCGACGTCGCCGACCAGCCCCTCCGGGGTGCGGTTGACGCCGACGTCGATCACCACGGCGCCGGGCTTGACCCAGTCGCCGCGCACCATCCGCGGCCGGCCGACCGCGGCGATCAGCAGGTCGGCCCGGCGGCAGGTCTCGGCCAGGTCCTCGCTGCGCGAGTGGCAGAGGGTGACGGTCGCGTCGGCGGCGGTCAGCAGCTGCGCCATCGGCTTGCCGAACAGGTTGGAGCGGCCGATCACGACCGCCTCGCGCCCGCGCGGGGCGAAGCCGATCCGGGCGAGGATCTCGATCACCCCCGCGGGGGTGCACGGCCGCAGCCCGGGCAGGCCCAGCGCCAGCCGGCCGGCGTTGGCGACGGTCAGCCCGTCGACGTCCTTGCCGGGATCGATCCGGTTGGTCAGCTCGGTGCCGTCGAGCTGGGCGGGAACCGGCAGCTGGCAGAGGATGCCGCTGACCGCCGGGTCGGCGTTCAGCTCGTCGATCGTCGCCAGCGCCTCCTCGCGGGAGACCTCGGCATCGAGCTGGCGGTGGACGCTCTCGATGCCGGCCTCCGCGCAGGCCCTGATCTTCGCCTCGACGTAGACGGCCGAGGCGGGGTCCTCTCCGATCAGCACCGTCGCCAGCGCCGGCGGGCGGCCGTGCGCGGCGGCGAAGGCGGCGACGCCCGCGGCCACCTCGCTCCGCACCGCGGCGGCGATCGCCTTGCCGTCAATCACCCGCGCCCCCGCT
Organism: uncultured Actinomycetes bacterium; assembly: GCA_963810455.1. Taxonomy (GTDB): domain Bacteria; phylum Actinomycetota; class Thermoleophilia; order Solirubrobacterales; family 70-9; genus VAYN01. Next base: position 6,503 of record CAWEOH010000045.1, on the reverse strand, counting down.
CGCCGGTGCAGCCCCGCGACGCCGTAGACGTTGCTCAGGCCCACGCTCAGAAGACGACGGTGGTGTTGGCGTGGCGCAGGACGAGGTCCTCGCAGTGCCAGCGCACCGCCCGCGCCAGCACCGAGCGCTCGACCTCGGCGCCCTTGCGCACCAGGGTGGCGACGTCGTCGCGGTGGCTGACGCGGCTGACGTCCTGCTCGATGATCGGGCCGGCGTCGAGCTCCTCGGTGACGTAGTGGGCGGTGGCCCCGATCAGCTTCACCCCGCGCTCGCGGGCGCGCTCGTAGGGCCCGGCGCCGGCGAAGGCGGGCAGGAAGCTGTGGTGGATGTTGATCACCGGCACCCCGACCTGTTCGAGGAACTCGCCGGAGAGGATCTGCATGTAGCGGGCGAGGACGAGGAGGTCGCACTGGCCGGCGAGCAGCTCCAGCAGCTTCGCCTCGGCCTCGGGCTTGCGGCCCTTCTCGACCGGGACGTGGTGGTAGGGCAGCCCGACCGCCTCGACTCCCTCGCGCAGGTCGGGGTGGTTGGAGGCAACCAGGGTCAGCTCGCCGCCGCCGAGCTCCTCGCTGCGCCAGCGCCAGAGCAGGTCCTGTAGGCAGTGGTCGTAGCGGGAGACGAGGACCGCGATCCGCTTCGGCTTGGCGACGTCCCAGATCCGCCAGGTCATCTCGAAGCGCTCGGCGACCGCCAGCCCGAAGCGCTCGGCGAGCTCGGCGTGGCGCACGGCCGGGACGGTGAACTCCATGCGCAGGAAGAAGGCGCCGCCGCTGGGGTCGGTGGAGTACTGGTCGGAGCGCAGGATGTTGGCGCCGGAGGCGAAGAGGAAGCCGGAGACGGCGGAGACGATCCCGGGGCGGTCGGGGCAGGAGATGAGAAGGCGGGCGGTCACCGCGCTCGCCTCCGGGGCCGGCGCGAGCGCCGGCGCGGTCGCCGTGCTCGCCGCCATCAGTGGCTCACCGCCATCAGTGGCTCACCGCCGCCGCCGCCAGCTCGGAGACCAGCTCGTCGCGGTAGAAGCGCTCCAGCTCGAAGGGCGCGATCAGCTCGGGGGTGCGGCCGGTGGCGACCAGCTCGGCCAGCGTCTTGCCGACGATCGGCGCCGCCTTGAACCCGTAGGTCCCCCAGCCCGCCGAGACGTGGAAGTTCTCGACCTCGGTGCGGCCGAGGATCGGACTGTAGTCGGGGCTGAGGTCGCAGAGCCCGGCCCAGGCGCGCAGCAGGCGCGCCCGCTCCAGCTGCGGGAAGAGCTCCAGGGTGTGGCGGGTCAGGTCCTGCAGGAAGTTGAGCGTGCCGTTCATCCGGTAGGTCGTCCAGGGCTCGATCTCCGAGCCCATCACGAACTCGCCGCGGTCGGACTGGGAGATGTAGACGTGCATCTGCGAGGAGACGACGACGACGTCGAGGAACGGTTTGACCGGCTCGGTCACGCAGGCCTGCAGGATGTGGGTGGTGATCGGAAGCTGCACGCCGGCCATGTCGCAGAGGAGAGTCGACCAGCCGGCGGTGCAGTTGAGGACCGTGCCCGCCCGCACCGTGCCCCGGCTGGTCTGCACCGCGGCGATCCGATCGCCCTCGCGGCGCAGGCCGGTGACCTCGGTGTAGGGGTGGATCTCGGCGCCGCCCTCGTCGGCGCCGCGGGCGAGGCCCCAGACGACCGCGTCGTGGCGGATGATCCCGCCGGGCGGGTGGTAGAGGGCGCCCATGATCGGGTAGGTCGTGTCCGGGCCGACGTACATCGTTGGCGCCAGCTCCTGGACGCGGTCGGGGCCGATCAGCTGCGAGTCGATCCCGGCCAGCCGGTTGACCTCGGCGCGGTTGGCCATCACCGCCAGCGCCCGGTCCGAATGGGCCAGGGTGAGGTGGCCGCACTGGCTGAACAGGAGGTTGAACTCGAGCTCGGCGCCGAGCCCCTCGTAGAGCTTGACGCTGGCGTCGTAGAAGCGCGCCCCCTCGGGCGTCTTGTAGTTGGAGCGCAGGATCGTCGTGTTGCGGCCGGCCGCGCCGGAGCCGATGTAGGACTTCTCGAGGATCGCCACGTCGGTGATCCCGTGCTGCGCCAAGTAGTAGGCGGTGGCGAGCCCGTGCGAGCCGCCGCCGATGATGACGACGTCGTAGGAGTCCTTCAGCTCGGCGCGCTTGCGCCACATCCGGCGCTTGCGGAAGAGGTCACGCATTGGCGGCGACCTCCTCGGCCGGGCTGCGGGCGGCGATCGCCTCGAGACCGACGGGCCGGCCGCCGAGCCGGCCGCCGGCGTCGGCGACCACTTCCCACATGTAGCGGCCGAAGGCGGCGCCGAACAGCAGCAGGAAGCGGTCGGCGTCCTCGCGCAGCAGGTAGCCGGGAGTGCGCGCGATCGACCCCGGACGGAAGCCCGCGGGAGGCAGGGCTGCCGCCCGGGTGTCGATCGCGCAGAAGCGGGCGATCGTCTCACGGGCCCCCGGGCCCCCGATCGAGATCGCCGCTAGGGAGGAAGTCATGTCGATCAGCGAGCCGTCGCCGGGGGCGCCGGTCTCGCCGACCAGCAGCGCCCGCCGCGGGGTGAGCGGGCACAGCCACCCCTCGCCGCGTCGCTCGGCGGTGCCGAGCGACGGCGCCTGAAGCCAGGCGGATGGCCCGCTCAGCTCGGCCTTGAGCAGGTGCGAGAGGTCGGTCCAGCCGACCGACTCGCGGCAGGCGCGGGCCTCGCCCTCGGGGTCGCCGTAGGAGGCGACGACCTCCCAGCCGCCGCGCCGCTCGAGGCTGGCGCCCACGTGGGAGCGGTCGGCGAGCGGGCTGCGGGCGGGCGGGCCGTCCGGCTCCAGGCTGAGGAAATCGAGGCTCATCCGCGCAGCACCTCACCTTTCGGGTCGAAGAACGGTTCCCTGGCGACGACGGCGTCGATCCGGGCGCCGGCATCGGAGATCGTGATCCGGGCCCCCTCCCCGGCGAGCGCCAGCGGCACCCGGGCCATCCCGATCACGCCGCCGACCTTGGCCGAGAAGCGGGCGCTGGTCACCTCGCCGGCCGCCGACCCGTCGCCGCCGAGGACGACCGAGCCCTCGGCGGGGACGGTCCCGTTCGCGCAGCGGAACCCGACCAGCTGCAGCGGCGGCTCCTCGTCCTGGCGCTGCTCGAGCGCCCAGCGGCCGATGAATTCCTGCTCCTTGTCGAGCTTGACGATCCACGGCATCGCCGCGCCGTAGGGCGTCGACTCGGAGTCGGTGTCCTGGCCGACGATGATGTGCATCTTCTGCAGGCGCAGCACCCGCTGAGGCTCCAGGCCGAAGGGCTCGACCCCCGTCTCCGCCCCGGCCTCGGCGAGCGCGTCCCAGAGCTCGCGGGCGTGGGCGCCCGCGCAGTGGATCTCGTAGCCGAGCTCGCCGACGAAGCCGATCCGCAGCAGCAGGCACCGCACCCCGGCGACCAGCGCCTGCCTGCCGTCGAGGTAGGCGAACCCCTCGCTGGAGACGTCGAGGTCGGTCAGCCCGGCCAGCACCTCGCGCGAGCGCGGGCCGGCCAGGTTGATCGCGGCGAGCCCCTGGGTGACGTCGGTGACCGTCGCCTCCAGGCCCCAGTCGGCGAGCCACCAGGAGAACCACTGCTCGACGGCGCCGGCACCGCTGGAGGTGGTGGTGACGTAGAAGGTCTCCTCGTCGAGGCGGCAGATCGTGCCGTCGTCGGTGATCCGGCCCGCGTCGGAGAGCAGGACGCCGTACCGGATCCGGCCCGGTTTGAGGTTCGAGATCCGGTTCGGGTAGAGCCGGTCGAGCAGCTCGCCGGCGTCCGGCCCGCGGACGATCAGCTTGCCCAGGGTGGAGACGTCGATCAGCCCGGCGCGCTCGTGCACGGCGCGGACCTCCGCCTCGGGGTCGCCGTAGTCGTAGGGGCGCAGCCAGTCCCCCGCCCAGCGCACGCTGCCGCCGAGCTCCTCGTGGCGGCCGTGGATCGGCGAGCGCTTCGCCGCCTCGAGCGGGCGTCCGGCGAGGACGCCGAGCGGCACGCTCGTCCACGGCGGCCGCGCCGTGGTCAGGCCGACGGTCTCGAGGTCGAGGCCGGTCTCGGCGGCGATCAGGCGCGCCGCCGGCAGCTGCGAGAAGCGGCCCTGCGAGGGGCCCATGGTCGCCGTCGTGTAGCGCTTGGAGAGCTCGAGCGAGTCGTAGCCCTCCTCGATCGCCTGCCTGACGTCCTTCACAGTGACGTCCTCGTCGAGGTCGACAAAGGCCTTGCCGGCGCCGGTCGAGGCGCCTGCGGGGGGCGTCGCGATCGGCGCGCCGTCGGGCACCGGGCCGAGCCGCACCTGCTCCTCGCGCAGCCGGCCGTAGGACCGACCGAGCGCCGTGGCGGCCTCGGCCCCGGCGACGAGGCCCGAGCGCTCCGCCAGGTCGGCGTCCTCGAAGCCGGCGGCGGCGCCAGCCGCGTGCATGCCCTCCGGCAGTTGGTCGAGGTCGAGCCGGAAGGCGCAGCGCGTCTTGTCGTAGGCGGCCCGGGCGCCGCCCTGCAGGGCCAGCGAGAGCGCCGGCGAGGCGCCGCCGGAGACCGCCAGGAGGTCGCACTCGACCGTCCTCTCCCCTCCTCCCCCGGGCGCGGCGAGGGTCACCGCCGAGACCGCCTTGCGGCCGTGCGCGCGGACCGGCGCGAGGCCGCTGTGCAGCTCGATCCCGGCATCCCGCAACCGCTCGGCGAGGTGCTCGGGCACCTCCTTGCGCAGGTCGGCGACGGCTCGCACCCCGACCCCCATCGCCCGCAGGGCGAGGGCGTCGTCGAGGCCGCGGTCGTCGACGGTGGCGAGGACCGCCGCCGACCCCGGGGCGACCGCGAAGAGGGCGCCGAGCCGGCGGGCGCCGCCGGAGAGCATGACGCCGGGCAGGTCGTTGTCGCCGAAGACGAGCGGCTGCTGGATCGCTCCGGTCGCGATCACCTGGCGCGCCGCCCGCACCTGGTGCAGGACGTCGCCCTGGACGACCGGGACGAGGCCGTCGAAGAAGCCGATCGCGGTGGCGCGGCTGAGCACCTCGACCCCGGCCGCGCGGGCCTGGCCGGCCAGGGCCCGGGCGCGCTCGTGCCCGGCTTCGGCGAGCAGCGCCCCGCCCGGCTCGACGTCCTCGTCGCAGAGGACGACGTCGGCGCCGAGCTCGGCGGCGCGGACCGCGGCGGCGAGCCCGGCGACGCCGCCTCCGACGACCAGCACGTCGCAGTGCCGGCGCCGGTATTCGGTCTCCCACTCGCGCTCGCTCTGGCGCGGCCGCAGCCGGCCGAGGCCGGCGGCGCTGCGCAGCACGCGCTCGTAAAGCGGCCAGAGGCGGCGCGGCCGGATGAAGGTCTTGTAGTAGAAGCCGACCTGGGTGAGGCGGCCGCCGAAGCGGTCGGTCGCCGCCATCGCGTCGAACTCCAGCGAGGGCCAGGCGTTGAGGTGGCTGACCTCCATGCCCGCCCGCAGCGGCTCGCCGCAGGCCCGCACGCCCGGCGCGCCGTCGACGTCGACCAGCGAGTTCGCGCACTGCCCGCAGGCGCAGATCTCGCCCCGCGGCCGGTGGTACTTGAACGAGCGCGAGAAGACGCGGCGCCCCTCCGCGTACAGCGCCGAGGCGATCGTGTCGCCCGCGTAGCCGCTGGCGCGCTTGCCGTCGAAGCGGAACTCGAGCGGCGCCGAGCGGTCGATCCGCTCGCCGGGCTGCGGCGCCAGCCGCGTCACGAGACGACCTCCGTCGAGCGGACCTCGTTGGTGCGGGTGTCGCGTTCGGCGATGAACCACTCGCGGCAGCCGGAGCGGTGGTACCACCACTCGCGCTGCACCCCGGCGACGTTGCGGCGGAAGTAGTTGTAGGCGTTGAGCTCGCGCCGGTCGGGCGAGCCGGTCGGCCGCTTCGCGACCTCGCCGCCGAAGCCGAAGTCGGTCACCTCGCGCACGCCGCAGTGGGGACAGGTGAGCAGGAAGGACATCAGCGCGCCGCCAGTGCCTCGACTCCGTCGAGCAGCTGCCAGTAGGAACGCTGGACCTCCTCGCCGGCGGCCGGGCGCGACCCGTCGGCCGCCCCGGCGTGGAGGCGGAAGTACTCGGTGGCGGGGCCGTCCTCGAACCCGTAGTGGCGGAGCAGGCCGTTCAGCATCACCTCGCTGACCGCGGCCTGCGCGGCGTCGATCTCCCGCAGGGTCCGCAGCTGCTCGGCCAGTGTCCGCGACCCCTCGCCTTCCCAGCTGCGCGCGCATTCCTCCGTCTCCGGCAGCGGTTCCCGGCGTAGGTCCAGGCCGCCATCCCGCCCCAGCCGACGGCCCGGCGAAGGCGCGCCAGCAGCTCACCTGCCGCAGCTCCTCCGCGGCGAGGCCGGCCAGCCCCGGGTCGATCGCCGCCGCCCGCGCCGCCGCGGCGGCGATCGCGGTGACGGCGTGGTCGAACTCGCTCGCGTAGAGGGCGATCTCCTCGAAGCGCAGCTCGCCGGTCGCCCAGCGGGCACAGAACGGGTGCTCGAGGACGTTCCAGCCGGCTCGCTCCGGGGCGGCCTCTTCTCGGTAACCGGTCGCC
>CAWEOH010000044.1:0-14367 GCA_963810455.1 uncultured Actinomycetes bacterium | reverse complement strand
TGGGCCAGAGCTTCCAGGGTCCCGGAGCTCCCCGTCTCTCGGAAAGCTCCCGAGAGGCCATAGCTCCCGTCTCTCGAATAGCTCCCAAGGGGCCATGGCTGCCGTCTCTCGCATAGAGCTCCCAAGGGACGAAAGCGCGCCCCGTCAATCGCGTGGTTCCTTATGGACGCTCGGGGTCCGAAGGGAACCACGGGATCGGGATCTCGGCCTGGCTTCCGGGTCGTGGTTCCTTTTGGACCGTATGGGTCCAAAAGGAACCACGGGATTGGGGGGACGGGGGCTTTGCGGGGGCTGGGGCGCTTTCGTCCCTCGCCCTGGCCCGACCCTCCCGGGCGGAACCCCGAACCCTGGCCTACTTCGGACTTTTCGGCAGCCGTGAGAGCACCGGGAGGGCCACCTCGAACCTGGCCCCCCCGAGCCGGCTTTCGGAGACGCCGATCCGCCCCGCGTGGGCCTCGACGATCGCCCGCGAGATCGCCAGGCCGAGGCCGGCGCCGGCGACCTGGCGCTCGCGCACCCGCTCGCCGCGGTAGAGGCGGTCGAAGAGGTGGGGAAGCTCGTCGTCCTCGACGCCGCGGCCGCTGTCGTCGACGCTGAGCAGCGCCTCACCGTCGATCGCCCGCAGCTCGACCTCGACCCGTCCCCCGGCCGGCGTGAACTTGACCGCGTTGGTCAGCAGGTTGGCCAGCACCTGGGCGAGGCGGTCCGGGTCGCCCATCACCGCCAGCGGCCCGGTGGTGGCCACGACCAGGGTGAGGTCGGCGGCTTCGGCGTCGGGCCGGACGTTCTCGGCCTCGTCGGCGACCAGCTCGCAGAGGTCGATCGGCTGCTGGCGGAACTCGAACTCGCCGGCCTCGATCTGGGCGACGTTGAGTAGGTCCTCGACCAGCCGCAGCTGGCGCGCCGCGTTGCGCTCGATCACCTCGGCGTGCGCCAGCACCGGCTCCGGCGGGCCGCCGGCGTCGGCGCGCAGCAGCGCCGCGTAGCCGAGGATCGAGGTCAGCGGCGTGCGCAGCTCGTGCGAGATCGAGCCGAGGAACTCGCTCTTGGCCCGCTCCAGCTCCGCCGCCGCCTGGCGCGCGCGCCGCTCCTCGGTGACGTCCTGCTGGACCGCGATCCAGATGGTTCCGTAATGGGGGTGCTCGAACAGCGTCGTCGTCGTCCGCGCCCAGAACTCGGTCCCGTCGCGTCGCACTCGCCGCGCCTCGTAGGTCGCGGCGTCGTGGGCGCGCAGCTTCTCTTCGACCTCGGCCCGCTCGGCCCGCTCCTCGGTCGTGAGCCCGGGCGGGCGCATCAGCTCGAGGATGTCCCGCCCGTTCAGCTCGCCGGGCCCGAAGCCGAACATCCGCTCCAGGCTCGGGTTCGCGTAGACCACGCGCATGTCGTCCGTGGTCACCAGCGAGACGCCCTCGGCCATGTTCTCCATCACCTGGCCGCGCAGCTCGAACGCCTTCTCGATCTCGATCCGGTCGTCGGCCTCGCGCAGGCTGCAGAAGACCTCGCCGCCGGCGCCCGCGCCCGGCACCGACCACAGCAGCCAGGACCAGTGGCCCGCGGCCGTCTGCCAGCGGGTGCGGAGGCTGCCCGGTCGCCCGCTCTCCCGCACCCGCGCCAGTTCGTCGAGGGTGACGAGGCGGTCGTCGGGGTGGATGAAGTCGGCCAGCGGCCGCGATGTCAGCTCCTCCTCGCTCCAGCCGAGGACCTCGTCCCAGCGGCCGTCGAGCCGGGCCAGGTGGTCGTCGGCGCCGACCGTGCAGATCAAGTCGCGGCTCAGCTCGGCGACCGCGGCCGCCTGCGAGAGGTCGGACTCCATCCGTTTGCGCAGCGAGATGTCCTGGATGTGGACGATGTAGCGCTGCGGCTCGCCGTTCTCGTCGCGGTCGAGCGAGACCGAGACCAGCGCCCAGACCGGCTCGCCGTTCTTGCGGACGTAGCGCTTCTCCAGCTGGTAGTCGCTGACCTCGCCGCGCAGCAGGCGCTCGTCGCCCTCGTAGGTCGCCTCGATGTCGTCGGGGTGGGTGAGGGTGGCGAAGTCGAGCGAGCGCAGCTCCTTCTCGCTGTACCCGGTGAGCCGGCAGAAGGCGGGGTTGGCGCGGATGCCCTGCCGGTCGACGCCGGCGATCGCCATCCCGATCGCCGCGCCGCGGAAGGCGTTCTCGAACTGCAGCTCGGCCTGGCGGCGCTGGCGGTCGAGCCGCCGCTGCTCGGTCAGGTCGGTGAACCAGCAGAGCCGGTACAGGAGCCGCCCGTCCTCGTCGTGGACGGCCATCACGTCGACCGCCACCGGGAAGCTGCTGCCGTCGCGGCGCAGGTGCTCGGACTCGAAGGAGATGAAGCCGTGCCGGTCGAGGTCGGCGGCCAGCGCCGGCAGCTCCGCCGCCCGCTCAGGCGGCAGCGACTCGTCGAGCGGCTTGGCGACGAAGTCGCCCACCCGGCCGCCGTGCATCCGCGCGAAGGCCGGGTTGACGGCGACCACGTTGCGGCTGCGGGGATCGATGATCGCGATCCCGCGCGTCGTCCGCTCGAAGCTCAGCTCCCACAGCGTTCGCAGCTCCGAGGGCTCGATTTCCGGCGCATAGTCGAAGACCGCCAAATGCTTCCGACCTCCCGATCCAGTATCCCTTCTGGGTGTGGAAGATGCGACCGTACTGGTGGTCGAGGACGATCCCGACATCCGCGGGCTCGTGCTCGCGCTCGCGGGACGCGCGGGGATCGGCGGCCTCGAGGCCGCCGATGGCCGCGAGGGGATCCGCGCCTTCTTCGACCACCGCCCCGACCTCGTCGTGCTCGACATCGGCCTGCCCGAGCTCGACGGGTGGCAGGTCCTGGCCCGGATCCGCGAGCTGAGCGAGGCGCCGGTCCTCGTCCTCACCGCGGCCGGCGAGAAGCCGCAGAAGCTGCGCGGCCTCGACGAGGGGGCCGACGACTACGTGACCAAGCCCTTCGACCCCGACGAGCTGATCGCCCGGATCCGGGCCCTGCTGCGGCGCCGTCGCTCGGACCCGCCGCAGTTCGACGTCCTCACCGACGGGCTGATCAGCGTCGACGAGGCGCAGCGGCGGGTCGAAGTCGGCGACCGCGAGGTGCAGCTGACGCCGACCGAGTTCCGGCTGCTGGCGGCGCTGATGCGCAACCGCAACCAGGTGGTGACGCTCGATCAGCTGCTGGAGACGGTTTGGGGCAACGCCGCCGCCGATCCCAAGCAGGTGCGGCTCTACGTCAGCTACCTGCGGCGCAAGCTCCGCGATGCCGGCGGGATCGACCCGATCGAGACCGTGCGGGGCTTCGGCTACCGCTTCCGGCCTGCAAGTTCTCTCCCAGAACCGCCGGTCTGAGCTAGAACAGGCGTCCATCTCTCCGCTCTGGGACTAAGCCCGGCGGATCCTCACGCGGGTTTCAGGCGAGGCTCGCGCACTGCTCCTGTCGTTTGCACCGACCTCCTCCGCGCGGCTACGACGGCCGCGATCTCGAAAGTCATTCGAAGGGAGAGAGCAGTGAACATCCGCACCAAGGTCCTGCTGACGGTCCTCGCCGTCGGCGCTCTCGGCAGCCTGGCTGCCATGGGCATATTCGGCGCCTTCAGCGCGACCACTACCAACGCCGGAAACAAAATCGAGGCCGGCACCGTCGCGATCGCCGACAACGACTTCGGCGCCGCGATGTACTCGCTGACCGACGCCAAGCCCGGCGACAGCGTCAGCAAGTGCATCAAGGTCACCTACGAAGGCAGCCTCGCCGCCGATGTCCACCTCTACACGACCAGCTCGATCGGCCCGCTCGGCCAGTACGTCGACCTGACGATCACCACCGGCACCCAGGCCGCCCCGACCTTCCCCGACTGCACCGGCTTCAAAGCCGACCCCGGCGAATCGCTCTACTCGGGCACCCTGGCCAAGTTCGGTTCCACCCACGACAGCTTCGCCAACGGGATCGCCGACGACCCCGGGAAAGCGACCAAGTGGGTCAGCGGCAACTCGGTGGTCTACGAGATCACCGCGACCCTGCCGAGCAGCGCGCCGGAAGCGGCGCAGGGACTGAGCACGGGTGAGCACACGTTCACCTGGGAGGCCCGCAATCAGTAGAGCGCATGACCCTCGGCCAGCACAGAGACATGATCGCCCGGGTCCTCGCCGCCGCGATCGGGGCCGGCCTGGTCATCGCCCTGGTGGCGATGGCACGGCCGGCCGGCGGTCACGGCGGCGTCCGGCCGGCGGCGCTGCGCTTCACCGCCGAGCCTGACGGGGCGGTGGCGGCGACGCCGACGGCGCCCAGGGCGCTGCTGGCAAGCGGTCCGCTGCGGCCGGGGGGCCACGCCGCCGGGACGCTGCGGCTGCGCAACCAGACCGGCAGCCGGCTCGCGGTCGGCCTGCGCGCCGTGCCGTCCTCGACCGCGCTCGACGGCCTCGCCCACGTGCGGGTCGCGGCCGGTGCTCGCGTGCTCGCCGACACGACGCTGCAGGTGCTGCGGCGGGGGACCCCGGGGCGGCTGCGACTGGCCCCGGGCGAGGCCGCGCGCGTGCGCGTCCGCGTTTCGATTCCCGCCGACACCGAGACCGGCTACGAGGGCGCCCGCGTCGCGGTCCGGCTCGTCCCCGAATACGAGAGGGCGCGATGAGCTCCGTCCTTCGTTCGGCGCCGCTGCGCCGGGCGCGCCTGTTCGCGCTCTGGCTCCTCCTCGGCGCGCTCTTCGCAGCGCTGCTCGCCGCGACGGTGCCGCTGGCGATCGGCGATCGCAGCTTCACGATGCGCTCGGGCTCGATGACCCCGGCGCTGGAAGTCGGCGACGTCGTCGTCACCGAGCCGATCTCGCCGGCGGCGGCGCGGGTCGGCCAGATCGTCGCCTTCCCCGACCCGGAAGGCAGCGGCAGGCTCTTCTCGCACCGGGTGCAGTCGATCCGGACCGACGGCGAGGTCGTCCACTTCGTCACCCGCGGCGACGCGAACACCTCGACCGAACGCTGGAGCGTTCCCGCCAGCGGCACGATCGGCCGCGTCGTCTACCGGGTGCCGAAGATCGGTTACGCGCTGGTCTGGACGGGGACGCCGCCGGGGCGGATCGTGCTGATCGCGATCCCGGCGCTGCTGCTCTGCTGGACCGCGCTGCGCTGGATCTGGCGACCGGCGGGGACCGGCGAGCCGGAGGCGGCCGGCGGTGAGTAGGCGGGCGCCGCAGCTGGCGGCGCTCGTCGCGCTCGCGCTCGGCTTCGCCGGCAGCCTCGCCGGCGGCGCGCTCTGGGGCGCGTTCAGCTCCAGAGCCGCGGCCAACGCCGGCGACTCGATCGCCGCCGCGCCGGACTTCGCCCCGCCGCACGCGACGGCGACGACGATCGCGATGAAGGAAGGGGGTCCCGCCGGCGCCGTCCGCCGCGGCAGCGACTACTACGTCTACGCCGAGGTGGTCGACAGCGGCAACCCCGCCAGCGGGGTGGCCGCGGTCAGCGCCGACGTCGGCACGATCACCGCCGGCCAGACCGCGGTCGCGCTCCACCAGGGCAGCTTCGAAGTCGGCGGCGTCTCCTACAACCGCCGCAGCGCCGCCCTCGCCGCCTCCAGGTACCTGCCCGAAGGCACTTCCAGCTACTCGCTGACGATGACCGACGCGGCCGGCAACAGCGCTCGCGAAGAAGGCTTCGAGGTCGCCGTCGACAACGTCGCGCTCGTCGCCGCCGACATCCAGACCGAAAACCACGGGAGACGCGCCGGCAGGCCCGAAGAAGGCGACACGATCATCTACAGCTTCAGCGAGGCGCCGGATCCCGGGTCGATCCTCGCCGGCTGGGACGGCTCCGCGACCGGCGTCGTCGTCCACCTCGAAGACGGCTGGAGCGAAGACACGGTGACGGTCTACAACGGAGCCGACGCGAAGCAGCTGCCGCTCGGCACCGTCCGCCTCGGCCGCGGCGACTACACGAACCGGGACCTCACCTTCGGCGCCTGGGGGTTCCCCTCGACGATGGTGCTGAACGGCGACGAGGTGACGATCACCCTCGGTCGGGAGTCGAGCCGGGCGCGCCGGGCGCGGGGCAACGGGACGATGGAATGGCAGCCGTCCCCAGGCCCGACCGACGCTGTCGGCATCCCGATGTCGACCGCGCCCGCCCGCGAGTCCGGCAAGAGCGACCGGGACTTCTGATGCGGACGCGACGGCTCGGCGCGGTCGGTGTCTGGGCGCTGCTGGCGGTGAGCGCCGCCGCCATCGCGCTCTCCTGGACCGGCTTGGTCCGGGCGGCTCCGGAACCGCTGCAGGCGCACGCGCGGGGCGCCCTGCGGATCGCCGGCTCGGGTGGCGAACGGGCGATCCTCAGCGGCTCCAACCTGACCCCTGGCGCGACGATCCGCGGCGGCGTCGTGATCAGGGACCGCGGTTCGCGCGCGGCGACGCTGGTCCTCTCCGGCCTTCACCTGCGCAACGGCGGCGGCGACGGGCCGCTGGCCGACTCACTGCAGCTCACCGTGCGCGACAGCACCGGCCGTTCCGACGGGATCGTCTACTCGGGCCCGCTCAGCGGCCTGCGCGGGCTGCGCGCCGGGGCGCTGGCGCCGCACCAGCGCCGCCGCTACTCGTTTGAGGCGACGGTTCCGGATCCCGGGCCGGTGATCGTCGACAACACCTTCGCCGGAGCCTGGACCAGGCTCGACTTCCGCTGGAGGCTGCGGCGGGCGACCCGTCGCGCCTGTGCGACGCGGCTCTGGGGGGACGGTGGGCGCAACCGCATCCTCGGCACTGTCGGCGGCGACCGCATCCACGGCGGCGCCGGTCCCGACTGGCTCGCAGGGGCGAAGGGGCGCGACTGCCTCGCCGGGGGTCCCGGCGATGACCGCATCCGCGGCGGCGCCGGCGACGACCGCCTGGTTGGCGGGCGCGGCCACGACCGGCTCTTCGGACGCGCCGGCAACGACGAGATCCGCGCCCGCGACGGCGTTCGCGACTGGGTCCGGTGCGGCGCCGGCAACGACCTCGCCGTGGTCGACCGCCTCGACCGCGTCCGCGGCTGCGAGCGCGTCAAGCGCTATTCGCCGCGCCAGGCGCGCCAGTAGGCGCGGATGCGGCGGCGGAAGGCGTCCGGCTTCTCCGCGTAGACGCGGACGCCGATCGCCAGCGCCGCCTCGAGCAGCTCGTCCTGGCGGCGACCGATCAGGCGGGAGACCGCCTCGCGGTCGGCGAAGATCGGACCGCGCTCGGCGAGGTCGGCGGCGAGCAGCGAGAGGTCGTGGTGGTCGCCGAGCAGTTCGGCCAGCGCGTCGAGCTGCGCCACCGTCTCGCCCAGCGGCCCGGGCCAGGCGTCGACCAGCAGGCGGAGCTGGTACCAGAGGTCCTTGACCCGTTTGCGCAGCTCGTGCACCGACTCGTCGGAGCGCTCGGCGCCGAGCCGGTGGAGGTCTTCGCGGCCTTCGCGGTAGGCGCGGGTCAGCCCCGCCTCGACCAGTGCCCAGGAGTCCTCCGCGAGCGGCCAGGACTCGATCGCGGCGGCGCCCGCCTCGATCTCCGCCAGCGCCTGCTGCAGCCGCGCCGTCGCCTCCGCGGCGGCCGCTGTCGCCACCTCGCGGCGGTCGGCCTCGAGCATCCGTTCCCAGCTCGCCACCGCGGCGGGGGCGAGCTCGCCGCCGGCGTGCTCGCGCAGCGCCCGCAGCGTTTGCAGCTTGACCTCGGCGTCGCGGCTCGCCGAGAGCAGCCGACCGGCGTCGCGGTAGCGCCGGTTCTCGAGCCTGAACGTCTTCGCCCCGAGCTGCTCGCGGACCAGCCGCAGCACCGCCCGCAGCTTCTTCAGGTCTTTGCGCGCCCCGTGGACCGCCGCCGCCATCTCCTCCTCGCCGGCGCGGCGCAGCCGCTCGGCGGCGCGCTCGGCACGTCCCTCGGCGATCCGCCGCATCCCCGCGGCGGGTGGCTCGTCGCCGCGCAGCCGGTAACTCCTGTCCACCACGGGCGAAGGGTAGTCGCCTGTGGCTGCCAGAATGCCGCCGATGCGGCGAGAGTTGAGCGTCGGCGACACCCTCAGCGAGGTCTTTGCCACCTACGGCGCTCACGTCGGGGTGCTGCTGCCGGTCGCCTTCTGGCTCTTCCTCGCGGTGGCGATCGTCGACGGCGTTGCGGGCAGCGACCTGGCGCTGCTGCCGGTGACGATCCTCGTCAGCGTCGTCGCCGGGACCCTCTACCAGGGGATGGTGGTCGGCCTCGTCCGCGACGTCCAGGACGGCAAGCGCGACTCCTCGGCCCGCGAGCTCTTCGGCTACGCGGCGCCGGTGCTGCTGCCGCTGATCGGGGCCGGGCTGCTCGCCGGGATCGGGATCGGGATCGGCCTCGTCGTGCTGATCGCCCCGGGGCTCTTCCTGATGACGATCTGGGCGGTGATCGCGCCGGTGATCGTGATCGAGCGCAGCGGCGTCCTCGACGCGTTCGGTCGCTCGCGCGAGCTCGTCCGCGGCAACGCCTGGCCGGTCTTCTGGACGATCATCGTCGCCTTCCTCATCGCCCTCGCCGGCAGCGTCGTCTTCGGCGGCATCGCCGCGAGCATCTCCAACGGGTGGGCGGTGCGGATCGTCTTCAGCGCCCTGGCGCAGACGATCACGGCGCCGATCAGCGCCCTCGTCGCGGCGATCCTCTACTACCGCCTGCTGGCCCTGAGCGGCAGCGCCCCGGTGGACGAGGCGATCGCTTGAGGCCCACCCGTCTCGCGGCCGTCCTGCTCGCCGCCGCGGCGCTCGCCGTCCCCGGCGCCGCGCCGAGCCTCGCCGGCGCCGCCTCCTCCGCGCCGCCCTCGACCCGGATCCACTTCTTCTTCGGCCTGAAGCGGCCGGAGCGCGCGGCCCGGGCCGCCTTCTGGGCGGTGCAGGCGCCGAGCTCGCCCAGCTACCGCCACTTCCTCGACCCGGCGGCGCTGGCGCGGCGCTACGGGGCCTCGGCGCGGACGACCAGGGCGCTGAAGCGCGCCGCCCGCCGTCACGGCCTCAGGGCCGTGGTCGACGGCTCGGGCGTCTTCGCCCGGATCGGCGGCACCGTGCGCCGCCTCGAACGAGCCTTCGGCACCCGCATCGAGCGCGGCTTCAACAACGAAACCAACTCGCGCTTCTTCTTCCCCGCCGGGCGCCTGCGGATCCCGCCCGACCTGAGGCCGCTGGTGCGCGAGGCGGTCCCCAGCTTCAGCCGCGAGCTGCGCAACTCCGCCCATGCCTCGGCCGGGGAAGAGCTGCCGCCGGGGCGCCTCGCAACGAAGGCACCTGGAGCGAGGGCTGCCCGGCCGCGCGGGCGACCGGCGGATACTCCTTCGCCCAGGTGCGCCACGCCTACGGGCTCGACGCCGTCGGCGAGGGAGCGGGCGCCGCGGTCGCGATCGTCAACGTCGGCGAGGGGCTTACCCCCTCCGACATCGCCGCCAACGCGCGCTGCTTCGGCCTGCCGCCGGCGGCTACCCGGACCCTGCTCGCCGACGGCCAGCGCCGCGCCTTCCCGCGCGACACCTTCGAGCCGCAGGAGGATCTCGCCCTGGCCCGCGGCATGGCGCCCGGTCTCTCCTCTCTCACCTTCGCCCAGACCTGGCTCGCGCCGGAGCTGTGGTTCCTGGCGCCCGCCGACGTGCTCGACGCGGCGCCGCTGCCCGACTCGCTCTCGATCTCCTACGGCGAATGCGAGCGCGACGTGCGCGGCCCCCACCACTCCCAGGCCGAGCGGGCCGGCGCCAACCTGATGGACGCGGTTCTCGTCCGGCTCGGCCTCGCCGGGGTGGCCAGCTTCGCCTCGGCGGGCGACTTCGGCTCGACCTGCAACGGGCAGCCGTACCCGGGTGTCGCCTGGCCCGCCTCCTCGCCGTTCCTCACCGCGGTCGGCGGCACCAGGCTCAGCCTCGACGCAGCCAACCAGCGGACCGGGGAGGTGGTCTGGAACGACACCCAGTGGCTGACGCGCGAAGAAGGCGGGCTCGCCGGCGGCGGCGGTCACTCCTTCTTTTCGCCGCGGCCGCCCTTCCAGGCCGCCGACCCGGGAGTGCCGCCGAGCCGGCACCGCGCGGTTCCCGACCTCTCCGCCCACGCCTCGACGTTCCCCGGCTACCCGGTCGTGCTGGCCGGCAACTGGGTGACCGACGCCGGCACCAGCGCCGCGGCGCCGCTTCTCGCCGGCGCCTTCGCGGTCCTCAGCGCCGGCCAGCGCGCCGCCGGCCGGCCGCCGCTCGGCCCGGTCAACAGCCTTGTCTACGCGCTCGCCGGTACGGACCCGGCCACCGTCTTCGACGTGGTCAGCGGCTCCGACGGCTACCTGCCCAAGGTCCCGGCCCACACCGCCGGCCCCGGCTACGACCTGGCGAGCGGCCTCGGCGTCCCCGACTTCGCCGCCCTCCAGGCCGCGCTGCCGCCGCCGGCCCCCTGACCCGTTCGACGAGACCGCGGTTCGCCACGCTATGCGTGGCAAGCGGCGGTCTCGCGCGGCGCGCTCAGACGTCGATCGCGGTGGGGACGCCGATCTCCAGCCAGCGGAAGGAGTCGCGGACCTCAGCGGGGGCGGCGGCGAGCGCCCGCTCGACCTCCTCGCGGCCCTCGCGGAAGTGCTGCCAGCCCTCGTAGTGGATCGGGATCGCGGTGCGGGGGCGGACCTGGCCGCAGAGCTCGACCGCCTCGGCGCCAGTCATCGTGTACCGGAGCGGCCCCGAGATCGGGAAGCGGACGCCGCCGAGGTGCAGCAGCGCGGTGCCGACGGCGACCCGGGCGGCGACTTCGCGGACGCCGTCGTAGAGCACGGTGTCGCCGGAGATCCACAGCGCCCCGTGCTCCTGGCCCTGCCAGCGCAGCGCGAACCCGATCACCTCGCCGACGATCGGGTGGCTGAGTGGCGGCCCGTGCCGGCAGGGCGTCGCCGTGATCTCGATCGCCGGCCGGCCTGGCGCCTCCAGCGTCGTCCTCTCCCAGGCGGTGAGGCCGCGCAGGTCGGGACCGCCGGCGCTCGCGCCCTTCGCCAGGCGCTTCGCCCCGGGCACCGTCGTCACCACCCGCTTCGCCCGCGGCAGCAAGGCCCGGCCGGCGGCGTCGAGGTTGTCCTCGTGGTGGTCGTGGGAGAGGAGGACGGCGTCGATCTCGCCGATCTGCGCCGCCGCGATCGCAGGCTCGGTCAGCTTCCGCGACCCCGTCCCCCAGCCGAACCGGTAGCGCCCGCCGGCCGGGTCGAAGGTCGGGTCGGTGAGCAGCCGCCAGCCGCCGAGCTCGAGCAGCACGGTGGGTCCCCCCACGTGCGTGATCCGCACCTCCACGCCACCAACCTACCTCGCGCCCGCGAGTCTGCGAAAACCCGCGCCTGGCGCGGGTTATTGCGGCTTCGCGCTCAGGCCGGCTGGAGGAGCGCTGCCACGGCTCGCGCCACGCGCTCGCCGCGCACGGTCAGCGCGTACTCGGTGTGGGGAGGGCGGCCGGGGACCAACGTCCGCTCGACGATCCCCGCCGCCTCGAGCTGGTCGAGCCGCTCCGAGAGGGTGGTGGGGGAGACGCCGGGCAGCGACTGGCGGAACTCGTTGAAGCGGGTCGCGCCGCTGGAGGCGGCGTAGATAGTCGCCATCGTCCACCGCCGCTCCAGCAGCCCGGCCGCCGCGCGGAGCTCCGGCGGCACGGGCTGGCAGCTGCGGCAGCGCGGCGTCATCTAGGCGACCGCCGCGCCGCTCTCGACCGGCTCCAGGGCCAGGCCGAGGACCTCGTCGATGCTCATCACCGGGTGGAAGGTCATCTGCTCTCGAACC
The DNA here is from genome assembly GCA_963810455.1 of uncultured Actinomycetes bacterium. GTDB lineage: Bacteria > Actinomycetota > Thermoleophilia > Solirubrobacterales > 70-9 > VAYN01. The sequence continues at coordinate 2,653 of CAWEOH010000044.1, read as the reverse complement.
TCCTCCGGCACCTCGTCGAGGTCGCCGCGGTTGCGCCAGGGCAGGATCACCTCGGTCAGGCCCGCCGCGTGGGCGGCCAGCACCTTCTGCTTGAGGCCGCCGATCGGCAGCACCCGGCCCTGCAGGGTCACCTCGCCGGTCATCCCGACCGTGTGCTTCACCGGCCGGCCGGAGAGCAGCGAGACGAGCGCCGTCGTCATCGCGGTGCCGGCGCTGGGGCCGTCCTTGGGGATCGCCCCGGCGGGCACGTGGACGTGGAACTCGCGGTCGAAGCGGCCCGGATCGATGCCGAGCTGCCCGGCGTGGGAGCGGACGTAGGAGAGCGCGATCCGCGCCGACTCCTTCATCACGTCGCCGAGCTGCCCGGTCAGGACCAGGCCCTTGTCGCCGTCCATCGCGGTCGCCTCGACGAAGAGGACGTCGCCGCCGGTGCCGGTCACCGCCAGGCCGGTGGAGACGCCGGGGATCGCCGTGCGCTCGACCGACTCCTGGAAGAACTTCTGCCGCCCGAGCGCCTCGCGCAGCGCCGCCTCGTCGAGGACGACCGGGCTGGTCGCCTCGCCGGCGGCGATCTTCGTCGCCGCCCCGCGCAGCAGCTTGCCCAGTTCGCGCTCGAGCTGGCGCACGCCGGCCTCGCGGGTGTACTCGGAGATCACCGCCCGCACGACGTCGTCGCCGAGCGAGACCTCCTCGGCTTCCAGGCCGTTGCGCTTCAGCTGCCGCGGCAGCAGGTAGCCCTTGGCGATCGCCAGCTTCTCCTCGGTCGTGTAGCCGTCGAAGGCGATCACCTCCATCCGGTCCAGCAGCGGCGCCGGGATCGTGTCGACCAGGTTCGCGGTGGCGATGAAGACCACCTCGGAGAGGTCGATCTCGACGTCGAGGTAGTGGTCGCGGAAGGTGTTGTTCTGGGCCGGGTCGAGCACCTCCAGCAGCGCCGCCGAGGGGTCGCCGCGCCAGTCGGCGCCGACCTTGTCTACCTCGTCGAGGAGGATCACCGGGTTCATCGTCTCGGCGTCGCGCAGGGCGCGGACGATCCGGCCCGGCAGGGCGCCGATGTAGGTGCGGCGGTGGCCGCGGATCTCGGCCTCGTCGTGCAGGCCGCCGAGGCTGATGCGGACGAACTCGCGCCCGAGGCTGCGAGCGATCGACTCGCCGATCGAGGTCTTGCCGGTACCCGGGGGTCCGACCAGGGTGAGGATCGTGCCGTTGGCGCGGCCGTCGTCGTCGTCGACCTCGCGCTCCTCGCGCAGCTTGCGCACGGCGACGAACTCGGTGATCCGCCGCTTCACGTCATCGAGGCCGGCGTGGTCGGAGTCGAGCACCTCGCGGGTGTGGACCGGGTCCAGCCGCTCCTCCGAGCGCGCGCTCCACGGCACCGCGATCAGCCAGTCGAGGTAGCTGCGGATCATCGAGGACTCGGGCGAGGACTCGCCCTGCCGCTCGAGCCGCCGCAGCTCCTTTTCGGCCTGCTCGGAGACCGCGTCGGGCATCCCGGCCTCCTCGATCTTCGCTTCGTACTCGGCGATCAGGTCCTCCTCGTCCTCGCCGAGCTCCTTGCGGATCGACTCCATCTGCTTGCGCAGGAAGTACTCGCGCTGCTGCTGCTGGGCGCCGGACTCGACGTCCTCGCGGATCTTCGAGCGGACCTGCAGCTCGGTCAGGCGCTCGCGCTGCAGCTCGACCGCCAGCTCCAGGCGGGCGGTGACGTCGATCGTCTCTAGCAGGCGCAGCTTGCCCTCGTTGGGGATGTCGGGGGAGAGGCCGGAGGTGTCGGCCAGCGCGCCCGGCTCGTCGATCGAGCGCAGGAAGGCGGCGATGCGGCCATCGTCGCCGCGCAGCTCGAGGATCTCCTCGACCACCGCGCGGTACTCGCGGCTCAGCTCGACGGTGTGCTCGTCGTCGGGATGGCCGTCGCGGATCTCCTGCACCTCGACGCGGAGGACGTCGGCGTCGGAGCCGTCGGCCTGCGCGGCACCGGCCAGCCCACGGTGCAGGCCGACCACGGTCGCGACCGGCTGGCCGCGGCGCGAGACGCCGTGCTCGATCACCTCGGCGACGACGCCGACGCGCCCGTACTCGCCGTCGCGGCGCGGGATCAGGAAGACGCGCTCCTCCTCGCCGACGTCGATCGGCAGGGTCGCGGTCACGGTGGGGAAGACGATCGTCTCGTCCAAGGGAATCAGCCGATAATTCATAACCAAGTCCACTTTCTGTAGTTAGTCCCAGCAGGATAGCGCGACCCCCATCCCGCCTCAACCCCGCGCGCCCCAGCCGCCGACTCGGCCGGCACGCTGACCCGATACGGTTCCGCGCATGGATCCCGAGCGCGCCAAAGAGCTGCTCGCCGCCGAGCGAGCCCAGATCGAAACCGACATCGCCGCCGCCAAGCGCGGCGGCCCGGAAGAGAGCGACGAACGCCGCGAGCCCGGCGACTACGACTCCGAGGGCCTCTACCAGGACGAGCTCGACGCCGGCCTCGCCGAAGACCTCAAGCGCCGCCTCGATGCGGTCGAGCGCGCCGAGGAGCGCCTCGCCGCCGGCACCTACGGCCTCTCCGTGCGCAGCGGCGAGCCGATCCCCGACGCCCGTCTCGAGGCCAACCCGACCGCCGAGCTGACGGTCGAGGAGGCCGAGCGCAGCGCCTAGCCGGCGC
>CAWEOH010000043.1:0-16260 GCA_963810455.1 uncultured Actinomycetes bacterium | reverse complement strand
CGAGCGCCTGCGCGACCAGTTCGTCGGTCGTCTTGCCGCGCCCCGAGAGCACCGCGATGACCCGCTTCCCGGCCCGCTTGCGCGGCGACAATGCGGCCGGCGGCGCGCTTGATCTGCTCGGCGCCGCGACCGAGGTGCCGCCGACTTCATCACGACGATGTCTGACTCGCCTTGGGAATCTGGTGAGGATAGTCAGGCACGCTCAAGCTGTGCCTGGGCACGCCGATAACCTGGTTCGTGGAGCCGAAAACGAGCAAGCTCCGGTGGTTTCCGTCGAGGACGCCTCGGACCAGGGTGGCCGTCTGCTGGTTGCCAGCGGCTCGCCACGAGCCTCTCCCACGCGCACAGCGCCGACGAGGCCGCCGCGAGGCCGTCCTCCTCCTGCACGACTCCTTCGACTACCACCTGGCGGTGATCCACGGCTCGATCCGACGGCTACCTGCGGGTCGTCCCCGGCGCCGGCCGCTGGCGGACGGGCACGCCGACTTCCTTGGCCTGGAGCAGCCCGTCGAGATCGGCGTCATCGGCCGCGTCGCGCGCACCGGGCGGGCGGCGATGGTCATGACACCCGTCTCAACTCCGACTACCTCGCTCCAACCCGAGCACCGACCCCGGCTCGGAGCTGTCGCTGCCGATCCACGTCGCCGGCTCGATCTGGGGCGTGCTCAACCTCGAGCAGCTCGACGCCGGCGCCTTCGCCGAGGAGGACCTGCTGCTCGCCCACGTCATCGCCAGCCAGGTCGGCGCCGCGATCCGCCGCTGCCAGCTGGTCGGCGAACTCGAGGGCGCCTTCCTGACCACGATCGGGGTCCTCTCCGACGCGGTCGAGCTGCAGGACTCCTACACCGCCGACCACGCCAACGAGGTCGCCGACCTGGCCGTCGCCGTCGGCGTCCGGCTCGGCATGGAAGGCCCCGAGCTCGACCGCCTCCGCTACGGCGCCCTGCTCCACGACGTCGGCAAGATCGGCGTGCCCGGCGAGGTCCTGCGCAAGCCGGGCGCGCTGACCCGAGGAGCGCGACCTGATGGACGAGCACACCGCGATCGGCGCCCGGATGCTGCAGCGAATCCCCTTCCTCGCCCGGTCGCCCCCCTGGTCCGCTCCGCCCACGAGCGCTACGACGGCGGCGGCTACCCGACGGCCTGCGCGGCGAGGAGATCCCCCGCGGCGCGATGGTGATCGCCACCTGCGATGCCTTCCACGCGATGACCTCCGACCGCAGCTACCGCGACGGCATGGGCCGCGGCGAGGCGATCGCCGAGCTCCGTGCCCACGCCGGCACCCAGTTCGATCCCGAGGTGGTCGCGGCGCTGATCGCCGAGCTGGACGAGGGCTGAAGGCGGCGGGCGCGGGACGGGGGACGGGCCGCGGGCGAGGGACGGGCGGGGCGCAGCGAGGGACGGCGAGGGTTCGGGGGTCTGTCCGGAGGGGTGGGGTGACCCTCTGCCGAAGACCGTCGCGCAGCTGGGGCCGGGGCGAGGGCTCAAGCGGCCGCGCATAGCCTTCGTCAGAGGGTCACCCCACCCCTCCCAACGGGATAGGCCCCGAGCTTCGCAACCTGAGCAGGCGCCGCCGAGCGAGCCCTGGGCCAGAGCTTCCAGGGTCCCGGAGCTCCCCGTCTCTCGGAAAGCTCCCGAGAGGCCATAGCTCCCGTCTCTCGAATAGCTCCCAAGGGACCATGGCCCCCGTCTCTCGCATAGAGCTCCCAAGGGACGAAAGCGCGCCCCGTCGATCGCGTGGTTCCTTATGGACGCTGAGGGTCCGAAAGGAACCACGGGATCGGGATCTCGGCCTGGCTTCCGGGGTCGTGGTTCCTTTTGGACCGTATGGGTCCAAAAGGAACCACGGGATTGGGGGACGGGGGGTTTGGCGGTCCCGGGACCTGGGAGCTGGCTCCGCCCATGAGCCCTGGCCCGCCGGAGCTCCTTCAGGCGGCGCCGCTCAGCCGGCGGCGGCTACTCGCCGCCGCCGAGGTTCCCCAGCATCGCCTGTTCGGCCATCCGGATCAGGCCGAGACCGCTGTGCGGGCGCATGTCGCTGCTGCGCACGCGGACGTGGGAGCCGTGCGGCCCGACCACCTCGACGATCGTGCAGACGTCGCCGATCTCGCAGTCGTCGCCGTAGTCGTTTTCGATCGCCTCCATCTGCTCCGCCACCACCTGTCCCACCTTGCTCTGGTCGAGCGCCATCCTCGGCCCCTCTCTTCGAATTCCGGATTCCATCCCGCCGCCACTGGTGACCCTACCCCGCTCGTCCACCCGAGCCTATGTGATCAGAATCACACTGGAGGATATATCGGGGAGATATATAGGTCCGATAGATGGAGTCGCTCAGCCCCACCGCGTACGTGATCCTCGGCATGGTCCGCAAAGGGCCGAAGTCCGGTTACGAGATCAAGGCGCTGGTCGACAACTCGACCCGCTTCTTCTGGGCCGCCAGCTACGGCCAGATCTACCCGGAGCTGAAGCGCCTCTCCGAAGCCGGCCTCGTCGTCGGCGTCGACTCCCCCACCGGCGGCCGCCGCCGCACCGTCTACGAGATCACCGCCGACGGCGAAGAGGAGCTGAAGGCCTGGCTGCGGCAGCCGCCGCAGACCTATGAGATGCGCGAGGAAGGGCTGCTGAAGCTGTTCTTCGCCGCGGCGCTGCCGCGCGAGGAGGCGGTCGAGATCCTGCGAGCGATGCGGGCGCACCGCGAAGCGGCGAACGCCCAGCTGCGCGAGCTGCAGAGGCTGAAAGAGGAGACGGAGACGTGCGACGACCCCTACCCGCCGCTGGTCCTGCGGCTCGGGCTCGAGTTCACCGAGTGGTTCGCGGACTGGTGCGCGCGGGCGGAGGCTGAGCTGCTCGCCGCCGGCGAGCAGGAGGGCGGCTGATGTTCGACGCCCTCGCCCGGCTCGCCGACCGCAGCGCCCGCCGCGTCGGCCTCGCCGCGATCGCCTTCTTCCTCCTCGCCGGCGCGCTCGGCGGCTCGGTCGCCAGCCGCCTCGACCCTTACGGCGCCGAAGACCCGGCCAGCGAGACGGTGCGGGCGCGGCAGAGCCTCGAGGCGGCCGGGCTGCGCTCGCCGGCGGTGATCGCCGTGGTCGAGGACGCGCCGGTCGCCGACCCCGCGACCCGCGCCCGGATCGAGCGGCTCGAGGCCCAGGTGCGCCGCCGCCCCGACGTCGCCACGGTCAGCGGCTACTACGACACCCGCTCGCGCGCCTTCGTCTCGCGCGACGGGCGCTCGACCTACTTCGCGGTCTCGCTGAAGCCGACCGGGGACAAGGCGGTCCAGGACGCCGGCGCAGCGATCGCCGCGCAGCTCTCCGCCCACCCCGGCGTCCTCGTCGGCGGCTTCGCCGTCGCCCAGGAGCAGGTCAACAAGCAGGTCGAGCAGGACCTGCGGACGGCCGAGCTGCTCGCCTTCCCCCTCCTCTTCCTGCTCTCGCTGCTCTTCTTCCGCAGCCTCGTCGCCTCGGTGCTGCCGCTGATGATCGGCGGCCTGGCGATCGTCGGCACCTTCCTCATCCTCCGCCTCGCCAGCGAATTCGCCTCGATCTCGATCTTCGCCCTCAACCTGACCACGGCGCTCGGGCTCGGCTTGGCGATCGACTACAGCCTCTTCATCGTCTCCCGCTACCGCGAGGAGATCGCCAGGGACGGGCCGGGGCTGGCGGCGATGCGCCGCGTCCTCGCCACCGCCGGGCGCACCGTCTTCTTCTCCTCGCTGACGGTCGCCGCGGCGCTCGCCTCGCTGCTCGTCTTCCCGCAGCGCTTCCTCTACTCGATGGGCCTCGGCGGCTCGCTGGTGGCGCTGTTCGCGGCGCTGGTCGCGCTGACCGTGCTGCCGGCGGTGCTGACCCTGCTGGGGACGCGGGTCAACGCCGGCGCGCCGCGCTTCCTGCAGCGCCGCGCCAACGCCGACGCGCGGCCGGCCGAGAGCGGCTTCTGGTACCGGCTCTCGCGCTTCGTCATGCGGCGGCCGGTGCCGGTGGCGACGCTCAGCGCCCTGCTCCTGATCCTGCTCGGCCTGCCCTTCCTCGGGATCAGGTTCAACACCGTCGACCCGACCGTGCTGCCCGCGTCGGCGAGCGCCCGCCAGGCCTACGACACCCTCAGCACCGAGTTCCCTCCCTACCGCGACACCCCGATCTGGGTCGACCTCGAGGGCGCCGACCCGTCTCAGGCGCGCGCCCTCGCCAGCCGAATCGAAGCCGTGCCCGGCGTCGCCGCGGTCGCGCCGCCGCGGCAACTAAAGCGCGGCGTGACCGCGATCCAGGCGATCTCCGCCAACCCCTTCGCCGCCGACGCCAGCCTGGAGACGGTGCGGGCGATCCGCAAGCTGCCGGCGCCGCCGGGGACGACGGCGCGGGTGACCGGCGCCAGCGCCGATTTCATCGACTTCCAGGCGAGCCTCGACTCCCACCTGCCGGTGGCGCTGGCGATCGTCGTCCTCGCCACCCTCGTCATCCTCTTCCTGATGACCGGCTCGGTGGTGCTGCCGGTCAAGTCGCTGCTGATGAACCTGCTCAACCTCAGCGCCGTCTTCGGCCTGCTGGTGCTGATCTTCCAGGACGGCCGCCTCGAAGGCCTGCTCGGCTACTCGAGCCCCGGCGCGATCGAGCAGACGATGCCGATCCTGATGTTCGCCGTCGCCTTCGGCCTCTCCACCGACTACGCGGTCTTCCTCCTCTCGCGGATCAAGGAGGCGCGCGACGGCGGCGCCTCGGACTCGGACGCGGTCGCGATCGGGCTCGAGCGCACCGGCCGCATCGTCACCGCCGCGGCGCTGCTGTTCGCGGTCGCGATGCTCGCCTTCGCCACCTCGAAGATCATCTTCATCAAGGAGAACGGGGTCGGCACCGCGCTCGCGGTGCTGATCGACGCCAGCATCGTCCGCGCCCTGCTGGTGCCCTCGCTGATGGCGCTGCTCGGCAAGTGGAACTGGTGGGCGCCGGCGCCGCTGCGCCGCCTGCACGACCGGATCGGGATCGGCGAGAGCGAGGAGCCGGCGCCGGAGCCCGTCACCGGATAGCCGCGGACTCGTTTACAAGTCGCGCCCGAGCGGCGATCATCATCGGAGCCGATGACGACCGAAGAGCGCGACAGCGATACCGACGGCCTGCTTGAACAGGCGGTCGACGCGACCCGCCGCACCCACCTCGCCAACGAACGCAACCAGCTCGCCTGGTGGCGGACCGGACTGGCGGCGCTCGCCGTCGCGGTCGGGGTCGGCCGCGTCGTCCCCGACCTCAACGGGGTCCACACCAAGTGGCCGTACGTGGTCACCGGCGTCGGCTTCGCGCTCTGGGGGCTGCTTGCGATCGGCTACGGCAGCTTCCACCAGGCGGCGGTTGAGCGGGCGCTGCAGGAGGGCCGCTTCGTCCGCTCGCGCGGCTGGCCGATCACCGTCCTCACCGTCGGCGGCCTGGGGCTGGGCCTACTCACCGCACTGCTGATAGCGCTCGACTGAGCGCCGCGCGCAGCCCGTGGCGGTGTCGCGTCCGTTCGGTGACGGTCGGTTCCCCTTCCCCTCCCCCGCCTTCTTCTTCCTCGCCGGAGGCCGTGAGCACCGTTTCGGCGAACGAGAGCTGTTCGGACGCGTAGCCGAGCAGGGGCAGTTCGAACAGCTGCTCGATCGTCGCCAGCAGCGTGTAATGGTTGTAGTAACCGCTTTCCTCGACGGTGCCCGGCTTCACGTACGGTGAGATCAGCAGCAAGCCGACGCGACCGCCGCCGCCGTTCGGTTTGACCGGCCCGGGCGCGGCTTCGGCTTCTTCGCGCGGTGGCATGTTCGGGTATTCGGGGGTGCCGCAGCAGGAGCTCGCGTCGGCGTGGGCGCCCAGCTGCGGCGCCTGCGCGGAGGTGATCGCGATCAGGCTGCGCCCTTCTTCGTAGGCGGGCGATTCGACGATCTCCGGCACCACGGCTTCGAGGAATTCCCCGGCCGCCAGGGCGCCGGTCGGCGCCCCTTCCTCGCACGGGGCTTCGCCGCCCGCGTGGCAGGCGTCGGGGACGATGTAGGCGAGGTTCGGCGTCGTCTTCGCCTTCGCCAGGTCGGTCGCCAGGCGTTCGAGGTCGATGTCGTCTTCTTCGCATGCGGGCGAGTCGACGATCGAGTGGAAGTAGACGAAGGGGTTGCGCCAGGTCTCGTAGGCGTCGCCCGGCAGCGGCACCTGGCCGGGGTCGGGGGTACCGAGCAGCGGGTGGCGGCAGGCGGTCGGCTGGCCGGCCGCGGCGCCGGCCGCCATGCCCTCGACGTAGGCGCGCCAGGTCTTCTTCGCTTCGCCCAGCTGCGAGACCAGGGTTTCCGCCGCGGCCGGGTAGACGCAGCCGTTGCCTTCGGCCTGGCCTTCGGCGGAGATCGTCCCCGGCAGCAGGTCCCCGTAGTTCGGGCAGTCGAGGGCGGTTTCCGGCGTCGGGCCCTGGCCGCTGAGCAGACCGATCTGGTTCGCCAGGCTGCCCGAGGCGACGGCGAAGTAGTTGGCCAGCAGCGCGCCCTCTTCGGGCAGCGTCTGCGAGAGGTAGGTCGAGTTGGAGCGTTCGCCGAACGTTTCTTCGAACCCGTTGTCGCCGAGCACGACGACGAAGACGTGGTCGATTTCCGGCAGCGGTTCGGGTTCATCGATTTCCGGCAGTTCGAGCGGCGGCTGCGATTCCGGTTCGCTCGGTGCTTCGGGCAGCGGTTCTTCGGGCAGAGCTTCTTCGGCGAGCGGCTGGATCGGCGCCGCGGCGACTTCTTCCGCCGGCGCTTGGCTTTCGACTTCTTCTTCTTCTTCGACGGGAGGCGGCGCCGCTTCGGGCGGCGGCGGTTCGGAGACGACGATGATCGGCGCGATGCCGGCGCTGCGCGCGATCTGGCTGGTCGCCGAGCCGAGCAGGACGCCGAGCCCGAGCATCCCCAGCACGGCGATCGCGGCCGCCCGCGGCGAGGGCAGGTAGCCGTTCCAGATGCCGCCCTCCGCTGCCCCGGCGGCGGCGGCCGCCCCGGCCGCGGGCTGTGCGGCGGCCGCCGCCGGGGCGGGCTCGGGTGGGGGCGGCGGGGCCGCGGCGGCGCGGTCGGCGCGGGCGAAGGCGGCGATCGTCCCCGCCACCGCCGCCGGCAGCTCGTCGCGGCGGGCGCCGCAGCGCAAGCAGTACCGCTGGTCCCCGGCGAACGGCGTTCCACACCCGGTACACGAACCGTTCGGAACCACACTCCCGCCGCTATCGCCACCGGTACCCATCGCGGCGCGAGTATCGCAACGGTCAGGTAACGGGTTTGTGAAGATCCTGGTTCCGCGGAGCGGAGCCGAAAACCACCGTTCACAACTCTTCAACAATCCCCACAGCCGCCGCGATGAGAATCGGCTGGTGACTGTTGATTCCTGCCCCTCCTGCGGCAAGCCGATGGCCACCGACCAGCGCTACTGCCTGGAGTGCGGCAGCCGCCGCGGCGACCCGCGCCTGCCGTTCATGGACGCGGTCGTCTTCATGGAGGCCTCGAAGCAGCCCGAAGCGGCCGGAGCCGCACCGCCGCCGCTGCCGCCCGCGGGCGAGCCCAAGCGCGGGATCTCCAACAACACCGCGCTGGTCGCCGGCGTCGCCACCCTGGTTCTCGCGATCGGCGTCGGCGTCCTGATCGGCCGCTCCGGCGAAAGCAGCTCGCAGCCGGTCGCCAACAACCAGCCGCAGGTGATCAAGGTCGAAGGCGGCGGGGGCGGAGGCGGGGGCGGCGAAGAAGCCACCGCCGCAGCCGGCAGCTCGAAGGCCGAAAAGAGCGGCGGCGCGAGCAAGTCGAAGAAGGCGAGCAAGGCGGCGAAGGCCGAAGAAGAAGCGATCGAAGCGGGCGGCGAAACGGGCGCCGAAGAAGTGCTGAAGCCGAGCGCCGACGCGAAGCCGCTGCCGCCGGCGGCCACCGAACCCGGCGACAAGTGCGAAAAGGGCACCGCCGGCTGCAACAAGAGCGGCGAATTCGACGGGAGCTTCTTCGAATGAAGCTGAAGGGGCCGAAGCTCAACCCGCCCAAGGGCCGGGCGCGGAAGAAGCGGACGACCGCCACCGCGCAGGCCGCCGCCCCCGCCGGCAAGCCGGCGCCGAGCGCGCTGAGCAGCGCCTACGGCCAGGAGTTCGTCGTCGACCTGCAGCGGCGCCGCGACCAGCTGACGGCGCGGGTCGCCGAGCTGCAGTGGGACCTCGGCGGGCTCGCCTACGAGATGGCGGTCCGCAACAGCATGCGGGTCGACGTCCTGGTCAAGCGCGCCGCCGAGCTGCAGGACGCCGACGCCGAGCTGAGCGAGGTCGAACGGATCCTGCGCTCGGAGGAGACCGGCGCCGCCGGCTCCTGCATCCACTGCGGCGCCCCCCACTCCAGCGGCGCCACCTACTGCTGGCAGTGCGGGAAACCGCTGCTGCAGGAGGTCTCCGGCGACGCGATCCTGCGGCGCTGAGCGCCGCCGGGGCCCGCGGCCGCGCCCGGCGGCCGCGCCGCGCTAGCCGAAGCGGCCGGTGACGTAGTCGCGGGTGCGCGGGTCGCGCGGCTCGGCGAAGATCCGCTCGGTCTCGTCGAACTCGATCAGGGCGCCGGTCGCGCCGGCAGTGCTCGACTCGAGGCTGAAGAAGGCGGTGCGGTCGGCGACCCGCGCGGCCTGCTGCATGTTGTGGGTGACGATGACGATCGTGAAGCGGCCTTTGAGGCTGTGCATCAGGTCCTCGATCGCCCGGGTGGAGATCGGGTCGAGCGCCGAGGCGGGCTCATCGAGCAGCAGGACGTCGGGTTCGATCGCGATCGCGCGGGCGATGCAGAGCCGCTGCTGCTGGCCGCCGGAGAGGCCGAGCGCGCTCGAGCGCAGCCGGTCCTTGACCTCGTCCCACAGTGCGGCGCCGCGCAGCGCCTTCTCGACCCGCTCGTCGAGACCGGAGCGCATCCCGAGGTTGCGCGGGGCCCAGGCGATGTTGTCGTAGATCGACTTCGGGAACGGGTTCGGCTTCTGGAAGACCATCCCGATCCGCCGCCGCACCTCGACCCGGTCCACGTTGCTCGCGTACATGTCGTGGCCGTGGTAGAGGATCTTGCCCTCGATGCGGAAGCTGGCGACCGAGTCGTTCATCCGGTTGAGGCTGCGCAGGAAGGTCGTCTTGCCGCAGCCCGAGGGGCCGATCAGCGCCGTGATCTGGCCGCGCGGGATCCCCATCGTCACCCCGGCCAGCGCCTGCTTGGAGCCGTAGAAGATCGAGACGTCGCGCGAGTCGAAGACCGGCTCCGGGGCGGGCTGCCAGCGACCGTTGCCGCTGCCGGTGACGGCAGCCTGCGGCTGCCCGGTGCGGATGCGCACGCGCGCCGGGGCCGGCGCGGCGAAGGGGTCCGACGGGGGGAGCCGCTCGGGGTCGGTCACGATGCGATCTTCCTCTTGCTGCGCGCGAGCAGGGCCCGCGCGCCGAGGCTGGCGAAGAGGATCAGCGAGACGAGGATCAGCGACAGCCCCCAGGCTTCGGTGAACCCGTCCGGGTTCGCTTCTTCGGAGAGCTGGAAGATCCTCACCGGCACGTTGGGCACGGCTTCGAAGGGATTGAGCTGGTAGAAGCGCGCATCGAACTGCGAGTCGATCAGCAGCAGCGGCGCCGTCTCGCCGGCGGCGCGGGCGACCGCGAGCACGGTCGAGGTGAGGATGCCGCCGACCGCGGCGGGCAGGATCACGGTGAGGACGGTGCGCCAGCGGGCGACCCCGAGCGCGTCCGCCGCTTCGCGCAGGGTGCCGGGGACGAGGAGCAGGACCTCCTCGCTGCCGCGGGCGATCAACGGCACCTCGATGATCGACAGCGCGACCGCGGCGGCGAAGCCGGACTGCTGTTTGTGGTCGACGAGGATGCCGAAGACGAAGAGGCCGATGATGATCGAGGGCAGGCCGTTCATCAGGTCCATCACGGTGCGGACGTGGCCGCTGGTGCGCCTGCCGCGGTACTCGGTCAGCAGCAGCGCGACCAGGACACCGATCGGCATCGCGATCAGCGTCGCGAAGGCGACGATCACCAGCGTGCCGACCAGCTCGGGCCCGATCCCCGCCGGCGCGCCCTTGACGACGAAGTCGAGGTCGATCGCCTTGGCGCCGCGGGCGACGACCGTGTAGACGACGATCGCCAGCACGCCGACGGCGAGGATCGCGGCCGCCGTCGCGCCCCCCTCGGCGACGCGGGTGACCCACTCGCGCCGGCGCAGGTTCCCGGACGGCGTCAGCGGCGCCGTCGGGTCGTACCCGGTGGCCCGGGCGCGCCCGATCACGTCGGCATCCCCTTGTAGGCGAAGCGACGGCCGATCCAGTGCGCGAGCAGGTTGGCGAGGAGGCCGATCGCGAGCAGGATCAGGCCAAGGTAGAAGAGCGAGGAGGCGTGCAGCTTGTTGAGGAAGCCGGGGAACTGCGCCGCGATCCGGCTCGCCAGCGTGTCGCCGGTTTCGAACAGCGAGGCATGGATCCCGGAGCCGGCGCCGATCAGCTGGGTGACCGCGATCGCCTCGCCGAGGGCGCGGCCGAGGCCGAGGACCGAGGCGGCGACGACGCCGGACGCGGTGCTCGGCAGGACGATCCCGCGGACGACCTCCCAGCGGGTCGCGCCGAGCGCGCTGGCGCCGTCTTTGAGCTCCGCCGGGACGGTGAGGAAGAGGTCGCGCGAGATCGAGGCGATGATCGGGATCACCATGATCGTCAGGATCAGGCTGGCGGTGAAGATGCTCGCGCCGGTGGTCTGCGGCTCGCCGAAGATCGGCAGGAAGCCGAGCGTGTCGTGGAGGAACGGCTCGACCCGCGACTGGACGAAGGGGGCGAGCACGAGGATCCCCCAGAAGCCGAGGATGACGCTCGGGATCGCGGCCAGCATCTCGACCAGCGGCCCGATCGCGCTGCGCACCCCGGGCGGAGCCAGCATGCTGAGGAAGAGCGCGATCGCGACCGAGATCGGCACCCCGAGCACCAGCGCGGCGAAGGAGCTGACGGCGGTGCCGAAGATCATCGAGGCGGCGCCGAATTCCTCGAAGTTCGGCTGCCAGGTGGTGCTGGTGAGGAAGCCGAGGCCGAACTTCGAGATCGCCAGGCTGGAGTGGTCCGCGACTTCGTAGGCGATCAGGACCAGGACCGCCCCGGCGAGCAGCGCCGCGAACACGCAGATGCCGAAGAGAGCGGCGTCGCCGATGCGGTCGGCGCGGCGCCGAGCCTGGCCGGCTCGGGACCGGGCGGAGCGTCCCCCTTGGGTGCCGACGGGGGTGGCGGCGGTGCTCATGGCCGGCAGCGTAGAGGAGATTCGGTGTGCCTCTCTCGCGCCGGGCGCATTTTTCACAGGATTGACACAAGTACGTTTCTCGACCGGGCGGCGCCCACCGTGTGCCTGACGTAACCAACCGTTACGTACACAAAGTCGTTACATCGCTGATACGTACTTCCTTTCACGAGATTGAAACAAGTCCCCTGTCCGGCGGAGCAAATCTACCGTCCGCCAGGGTGCGAATTAAGGGGCACCGTGGTCGAAACGCATCGCCAACAAGTTGAAAGGATTCCCCTCTTGATTCGCAATAGGTTGCTTACTGTCTTCATCGCGGCGGTATCCTCCGTCACCGCGATGTCCGGTCTCGCGACGGCGAGTGCTTCGGCCGACGTCGAAGGTGCCGGATCGTCGCTGGTCGCGCCGCTGATGGCCAACTGGATCAACGGCTTCGAAATCCGGACGGGCATCAAGGCCACCTACGCCTCGGTCGGCTCCGGCACCGGGATCAAACAGATCACCGCCCGCACCGTCGACTTCGGCGCCTCCGATGCCCCGATGACCCCCGAACAGGCGGGTGCCTGCAACAACTGCGTGCACATCCCCTGGGCGCTGACCGCCACCGGCATCGGCTTCAACGTCCCCGGCGTCAAGAAGCTGAACCTGACCGGCCCGATCCTGGCCCAGATCTACTTCGGCAAGATCACCAAGTGGAACGACAAGAAGATCAAGAAGATCAACCCGAAGGCGCACCTGCCGAACCTGCCGATCACTCCGGTGTACCGCAGCGACGGCTCGGGTGACACCTACGCCTTCACCGAGTACCTCTCCCACGTCAGCAAGACCTGGAAGAAGCGGATCGGCTTCGCCACCTCCGTCGGCTTCCCCGAAAGCGGCGTCGGCGCCAAAGGCAACTCCGGCGTCACCGCCACGGTCAAGTCGACCAAGGGCGGGATCGGCTACATCTCGGCCTCCTACCTGATCGCCGCCGGCCTCGGTGCCGCCGCGCTCCAGAACAAGGCCGGCAACTACGAGCTGCCGAACCTGGAGAACATCGAGTCGGCGGCCGGCTTCCTGAAGAAGCTGTCCAAGCACAACACGGCGAGCATCGTCGACCCGCCGAAGAAGCAGAAGATCGCCTACCCGCTGTCGACGTTCACCTACGCGATCATCCCGCACGACGGCTCGAACCTGGCGGAGACCAAGACCTTCGCCAAGTACGCGGTCACGGTCGGCCAGAAATACGGCGCGGCGCTCGACTTCGCCCCGCTGCCGAAGTTCGTCAAACAGGCCGCTCTGAGGGCGATCGGCTCCCTCTAGAGACGGAACCAGCGCCACCAGGCGCGCAGGAGTTCCTCCATCCGCCGGCGCGGGGCCCACGGGGTCCCGCGCCGGTTTTGTTTCGTCGCCCACGCCGGACCCTCGGAAGCTAGGCCCGGAGCCCGCCCGGCGCCGCCTTTGGCGGTTCCGAAGTGAGGGAGCTCGTCCGTTGGGCGGACCGACCCAGAACCCTGCCCCGGAACTCCCTCTAGGCGAAAGCCTGGGCGGCGCGACGGCGCAGGTCGGCGTTCAGCATCCCCGTCACCGCGCTGGGCGCGTCGCCGGCGCTGGGGATCGCGTCGCCGACCAGGCCGGTGGCGCGGAAGCCGAAGAGCGGGGCCTCGAAGCCGAGCTCGCGGATCCTGCGGACCAGGTTGACGGCGCCCGGGGTGTCGGCGCCGGGGCCGCAGAGGACGATCGCGGTCGGGTCGAGGGCGCTGATCGCGCGGCCGAGCCGCTCGTCGCCGAGCTCGTTGGAGAGGACGAGGACGCGGAAGCCGGCGCGGCGCAGGGCGAGGTCGAGCGCCTGAGCGTGGACCTCCTCGGCGCCGTGTCCGCCGCTGGCGTCGAGCAGCAGGATCCCGGCCGGGCGCGAGGCCGAGGGCGCGAGGCGGCGGGCGTTGTGCAGCCAGCCGGTGGCGAAGCGGGTGGCGAACTCGAGCTCGGCGGCGCGGTCGGGGTCGGCGGCGAGCTCGTCGATCGCCGGCAGCAGCAGCTCCTCGATCGTGCGCTCGAGCGGCCGCAGCGCCAGGCTCTCCTCGATCGCCCGTTCGGCGGCGTCCTCGTCGAAGCTCTCGAAGGCGGCGAGCAGGCCGCCGCCGTTGGCCGGCGCCGCCTGGCGCTGGCGGGCGAGCTCGATCGCCGAGGAGATGTTGCCGGTCTCGGCGAGCGCGTCGCGCAGCGTCTGCAGCTCGACCAGCTCGTAATTGCGGTGGTTGCCGGCGGTGCGCTTCGGCACCGGGAAGCCGTAGCGGCGCTCCCAGCTGCGCAGCGTGTTGGGGCTGACGCCGAGGACTTCGGCGGCCGCGTTGGTTCGGATCCCGGGCATCTGCGGGAGATTCTGCCAGCGTCCGCGCGGGTTTACACCGGTTATGGACAGATTTCCGGAATCTGTCAGCGATCTTGCACGGGCTCGAGCGCGCCGACGCCGACCGGCTGGCCGACCGCGCGCGCCCGCCAGAGGGCAGCGTCGGCCTTGTGCAGGAGCTCGTCGGCGTCGGCGCCGTGCTCGGGGCAACCGACGACGCCGGCGACGACCGAGATCCGCATCCCGCCGGCCCGCTCGAGCTCCTCCAGCTGTCCCAGCAGCCGCTCGGCCATCTGCACGCCTTCGACCGTGCCGATGTTCGGCGCCAGGACGCAGACCGCGTCCTCCTCGAGCCGGAAGGCTTCGTCGACGAGCCGGATGCTGTCGCGCAGGGCGGCGCCGACGACCGCCAGCACCGTCTCCGGGTCGCCGGCCTCGCCGCGGGTGTCGGGGCCGGCGGCGTCGAAGACGGCGATCGCGAAGGGGTGGCCGTAGCGGCGGTTGGTCTCGATCAGCTGCTCGAGGCGGCGGCGCATCTGGCCGGGGCGGAAGAGGCTTGTCAGCTCGCGCGGCTCGGAGTCCTGGCGCGGCCGCTCGTCAACCGGGGCCGATTCCTCGACCGGCGCCGGCGCCTCGGCCAGCGCCGGCCCCGCGCCGGCACCCGCGGGCGCGGCGGCGGGCGCCCGCGCGACCGTCGCCTCGACCGCGGCCGCGGTCACCGGCCCGAACTCGCGCGCCAGCCGCTCGGCCGCGGCGGCCAGCGCCGCCGCCTCGTCGCCGCCGAGCTCCGCGCGCAGCTGGCCCAGCAGCGCCGCGTGCTGCGCCGCGACCGCGAGCGCGATCCGCCCCGCCGGCGAGCCGGGATCCGTGCCTGAGTGCGAGTTCCCAACCACGCTCTGACATTGGCGCAACCGCCGGACGCCGTCGCCGCGGAAAATCGCAATTTGCGCGGCCAGTTTCGTCCAAGAAACAGGCCTGTTTGCGAACTACTCGATACTGCGACGCCCCGCCAGGGCCTTGCCGAGCGTCACCTCGTCGGCGTGCTCGAGGTCGGCGCCGACCGGCAGGCCGCTCGCCAGGCGGGTCACCCGGACCTGGTCGCGCAGCGCCTCGGCGATGTGCAGCGCGGTCGCCTCGCCGGTCGTCGTCGGGTTGGTCGCCAGCACGACCTCCTCGACGCCGCCGCGCCCCACCCGGGCCAGCAGCTCGGCGATCTTCAGGTCCTCGGCGTCGACGCCGTCGATCGGCGAGAGGGCGCCGCCGAGCACGTGGTAGAGGCCGCGGTATTCGTGCGTGCGCTCGATCGGGATCACGTCGGCCGGCTCCTCGACCACGCAGATCGTCGTCCGGTCGCGGTTCGCATCGGCGCAGATCCGGCAGAGCGGCCCCTCGGCGAGGTTGAAGCACTCCTCGCAGAGGCCGACCTTCTCCTTCACTTCGCGGATCGCGTCGCCGAGCGCGAACGCCTCCTCGTCGGGCGCGCGCAGCAGGTGGAAGGCGAGCCGCTGCGCGGTCCGCTGGCCGATCCCGGGCAGTCGCGAGAGCTCGGCGACCAGGCGCGCGAGCGGTGCCGGGCCCTCGCTGCAACCGAGGCCCGGGATGCCGCCGCCCCCGCCGAGGCCGCCGGTGATCCCGCCCATTTTCGAGCTGGCCAGCTCCTGCGCGGCGCGCAGGCCCTCGTTGACCGCCGCCTGGACCATCTCGGCGAGCATCTCGGCCTCCTCGGGGTCGATCGCCTCGGGGTCGATGAAGATCTCGCGCAGGGTCATGTCGCCGCCCATCGTCACCTTGACCATGCCGCCGCCGGCGCTCGCCTCGACGGTCTCGTCTTTCAGTTTCTCCTGGGCCTCCATCATCTGGGCCTGCATCTGCTGCGCCTGTTTCATCAGGGCGTTGACGTCAAAGCCCCCGGGACCGCCTCCACGCGCCACTTAACCGACCTCCTCCGCGTCGAACTCGCTCTTCAGCCGCTGCAGCAGCTCTTTCTCGTCGATTCCAGCATCTCCGGCGTCGCCGGCGTCGGCTGGCGGGCCGGCGTCCTCGCCATCGAGGAACTCGAACTGGAGCCGTGCCAGCTTGCCGGTGACGGCGTGCAGCGCGGTGACGACCACCTCGCGCCGCTCCGGCGATTCGGCCTTGCGCTTGTTGAAGGTCATGTCGGCCGGGAACCCGATCGTCACCGCGTCGTCCTCGGCGCCGACCGGCCGCGTCCCCTCGAGGATGCCGGCGTTGGCGCCGCCGGTCTCGGCAAGCTTGGCGAGGACGGCGGGCCAGGCGCGCTGCAGGTCCTCTAGGCCCAGGTCGTCCGCGGACGGGACGGGGGCGCTCCGGCCAGCGGGTCCTGTCGCCGGTGAGGACACCTCGTCCTCGCGGGACGACGCTGCGGGCGAGGTGTCCTCATCCGCGCCACCCGCGGCAGGAACGTCCGCGGCGGACGCCGAGGGCTCAGGCGCGGGGGGAACTTGTGCGGGCTCGGGGGCCGCCGCTTGGGGCTGGGGAGCTTTGGCGTGGGCTCGGGCGCCGGCGGTGGGTTCGGCGGCGGGGCGGCGCCGCTCAGCTGGGACTCCAGGCGCTCGATCCGCCGGAGGAGGCCCTCGGTGCTCGGGTCCAGGTCCGGGCGGGCCGCTTTCAGCAGGGCGATCTCTATCGCCATCCGGGCGTCGTCGCCGTCGCGCACCGCGGTCAGCGCGTCGGCGATC
>CAWEOH010000042.1:0-15926 GCA_963810455.1 uncultured Actinomycetes bacterium | reverse complement strand
AGCTCGCCGCGGCGGGCGCCTGTGACGTCGCCGCCG
Organism: uncultured Actinomycetes bacterium; assembly: GCA_963810455.1. GTDB lineage: Bacteria > Actinomycetota > Thermoleophilia > Solirubrobacterales > 70-9 > VAYN01. The sequence goes on along the minus strand of CAWEOH010000042.1, from coordinate 15,890 downwards.
AGGCGCCGACCCGGGAGCGACTGCGCGCCGCGCTGGCGGCGGACGTCGAGTGGGCCCGCTCCCATGAGGCCTTCGCGCGGGTGCTGCTGCGCGAGGTGCTGACCCCCAACCCGCGCTTCTACCCGCGCGTGCTGGAGGCGGCGGCGCCGTTCATCTCGCGTGTCCGGGAGATCCTCGCCGACGGGGTGAGCCGCGGCGAGGTGCGCACGGACCTCCCGGTCGAGGAGCTGGCGCTGGCCTTCGTCGGGTTCGGCGACCTGGCGTTGATCCAGCACTGGGGGTCGGACGGCGCCTGGCCCCGGCTCGAGCAGATCCCGGACCTGATCGTCTCGCTGTTCCTCGACGGGGCGGCGCCTCGCCCGGGCGACGGGGAGTAGCCGTGGACGAGCCGCTGGTCAGCCTCGAGGGGGTCGGCAAGACCTACGGCAGCGGCAGCGCCGCGCAGACCGTGCTCGACGATCTCTCGCTGCAGATCGGCGCCGGCGAGATGGTCGTCGTCCACGGCCCCTCCGGCTGCGGCAAGACGACGCTGCTCAACCTGATCGGTGGGCTCGACCGGCCCGACCGCGGCCGCGTCCGCGCCTGCGGCACCGAGCTGACGCACGCCTCGCGGCCCGAGCTGACCGCCTACCGCGCCCGCTCGGTCGGCTTCATCTTCCAGTTCTACAACCTCCTCCCCACCCTGACCGCCCAGGAGAACGTCGAAGCGGGGGTGCGGGTGGCGGGCGTCGATCGCGAGGAGGCGCGCGAGCGCAGCGCCGCCCTGCTCGAGCGGGTCGGCCTGGGCGAGTACGGCGGCCGCTTCCCCTCGCAGCTCTCCGGTGGCCAGCAGCAGCGGGTCGCGATCGCCCGAGCCCTGGCCAAGCGGCCGCGCCTGCTGCTCGCCGACGAGCCGACCGGCAACCTCGACGAGAGCACCTCGGCCGCGGTGCTCGAGTTGATCCGCGAGCTCAACCGCGAGACCGCGGTCACCTTCCTGATCGTCAGCCACAACCCGTCGATCGCCCGCTCGGGCGATCGCGTGGTGCGGCTCTCCCACGGGCGCCTGGCCGAGCCGCCCGCCTCCCTACCCGACCGACCGGCTCCCTGATGCTGTGGCGCAAAGCAGGCCGGGACCTGCGCGCGATGGGGTTGCGGGCGGTCCTGATCGTGCTAGTGATCGGCGCCGGCCCGGGCACCGCGGCCGGCATCTCGCTCGCCCTGCACGACGTCAAGCAGACGCGCGACGACTTCTACTCCCGCTACGCGCTCGCCGACCTCGACCTCCGCCTGCGCCAGCCGCTGCCCGAGGGCCAGCTCCAAGCGCGGGCCCGCGCCGTCGGGGCGCGGCGGGCAGAGACCCGGCTGGTCCTCGACGGCACCGCCCTCTCCGGCGGCGCGCAGAACGCCGCCGAGGTCGTCGGGATGCCGGTCGACGGGTCGCTCGACCGCCTCGCGCTGACCGCCGGGCGGGGCCTCGACCGCGGCGCGCCTCGGGGAGCGGTGGTCGACGCCGACTACGCCAAGCGGGCCGGGATCGGCCCCGGCGACCGCCTGCGCCTGCGGGTCGCCGGCAGGACGCTCGCGCTGCGGGTGCGCGGGCTGGCGCGCAGTCCCGAGTACCTGCTGGCGACCGCCAACCCCGATTACCTGGTTCCCCAGCGCGGCTCGCTCGCCGTCGCCTTCCTCCCGCGGTCGGCGCTGCAGCGGCTGACCGGGCTGCAAGGGCGGGCCAACGACCTCGTCGCCGACCTCCCCGGCGGCGGCAACGGCGCGGCGGCGCGACGGCTGGCGGCGGGCCTGCCGGCGGCCAGCGTGACGCCGCGCTCGCGCCAGTACGGGCTGCGGCTGACCGAAGCCGACATCCACAGCTTCTCGATCTTCGCGCCGGTGATGGGGCTCGTCTTCGGGATCGTCGGCCTGCTGCTGATCGCCCTCAGCCTGCAGCGCCTGGTCAGCTCGCAGCGCCGCGAGCTGGGGGCGCTGCTGGCGATCGGCTACCCGCCGCGCACCGTGGTCGCCTCGGTGCTGCTGCCGGCGACCGCCCTGGCCCTGCTCGGCGCGGCGCTCGCCGTCGCGGTGACGATCGGCGTCGGGCGCCTGGTCGCCGACGAGTACTGCGCGGCGGTCGGCTTCCCCGGCACGCGGCACCCGCTCGCCCTCGGGCCGCTCGCGCTCGCCGCCGGCCTGGCGATCGTCGCGACCCTGCTCGCCGCGCTGCTGCCCGCCTACCGGCTCGCGCGCCTGGACCCGGTGGCGGCGATGCGCGGCGAGAGCCTCGGCTCCTTCCAGCTGCCCGGCTGGGCGGAGCGGCTGACCGCGATCGGCCCGCCGGCGCTCACCTACGGCGTGCGCGGTCTGCTGCGCCGGCCGCTGCTCAGCGCCGCCACCGTGGTCAGCATCGCCGGCGCGATCGGCCTCGGGGCGGCGCTCAACATCCTCGTCTCCTCGACCGACAGCTCGGTCGACGCCTCCTTCGCCGACCAAGGCTGGACCGACTCGGCCGAGCTGGTGCGCGCGCTGCCCGTCCGCCGGGCGGTCGCGCTGGCCCGCGATGCGGGAGCGAGGCGCGCCGAGGCAACCGTGAAGGGACCGGCGGAACTGAGCGCGCCCGCGGGCGAAGGCGAGGCCGGGGCCCAGCTCACCGGGCTCCCACGGCGCCCATCCCTGCTCCGCCTCCACCTCACCGCCGGCTCGGGCCCGGCCCCGGGACGGATCGTGCTCAGCGCGCAGGTCGCCCGCAAGCTCGGCGTCGAGCCCGGCGACCCGGTCGCGCTGCGCACCGGCGAGCATCGCGTGGACCTCCGCGTCGCCGGCATCGCGCGCACCCTGGCGACCGAACAGAGCTACCTGCCGCGCGGCGAGGCAGGTCGACTGCTCGGTCTGCCGGGCAGGGCGACGGGTGTCCTCGTCGCCGGCGACGCCGCGGCCGCCCGGCGCCTGCGGGCGGAGCCGGCCATCGCGCGGGTCACCTCGAAGTCCTCGGCGCTGACCGCCTCGCGCGAACTCCTCGACGAGCTGACCGGCCTGATCTCGGTGTTGCAGGCGATCAGCCTCGCCGTCGGCGCGCTGTTCCTGGTCTCGACCCTGACGCTCTCCTACCTCGACCGTCGCGGCGAGTTCGCGACCCTGGCGGCGCTCGGCTACGGGCGCGCCCAGATCGGCGCCGCGGTCGCGGGCGAGGCGCTCGCCCAGACGCTGCTCGCCGCGGCGCTCTCGATCCCGCTCGGGGTGCTGATCGCCTCCCCCCTCTCCCGGCGCATCGCCGAAGCGTGGTTCGACATCGGCCTGCACGCCGAAGCGCCGAGCTTCCTCTGGGTGATCGTCCCCGCCCTCGCCCTCGCCCTGCTCGCCGCCGCGCACGCGACGCGGCGCGCGCTGCGGCTGGACATCGCCGCCACGGTCAGGGCACGGCTGATCGGCTGATCGCGCAGGGGGCCCACTGGCTCGATGCCCCGGCCGCCCTCGTCATCGCCCTCGCGACCCGGAGTGAGGGCGATCGCCACTGTTAGGTTGGAGGAGATGGCGATCAGTAGATCGGTTCCGAACATCAGGGCGGATCGCTCGGAGGAGACGCGCGACTTCTTCGTGGAGCTGCTCGGCTTCGAGGTCCGTATGGACCTGGGATGGGTCGTGACGCTCGCGTCGCCGACCAGCCCGTCCGCGCAGATCACCATCATCGGCAACGACGATCCCGCCGCGCCCGGAATCTCGGTGGAGGTGGACGATGTCGATGCGGTTCACGCCCGTGCGGTCGAGCGGGGCCTCGCGATCGCGTATCCCCTGCGCGACGAGGAGTGGGGAGTCCGACGCTTCATGCTCCGCGAGCCGAGCGGCACGATCGTGAACGTCCTCTCCCACCGCTCCGATTGACCCGGCCTTCGGCGGTCCGGTCGCGGCCGCGGGTCACGAACGGTCGTCTGGGCTGACCGACCGCAGCACACGGGCCGGAACGCCGCCGACGAGAGCGCCGGCCGGAACGTCGCGCGTGACGACCGCCCCCGCAGCCACCACCGAGTCCTCCCCGACCGTTACGCCGTGCAGCACCGTCGCGCCCGCGCACAGCCAGACGCCGCGCTCGATCGCGATCGGCGCCGCGACGATGTGGCTCCGCCTTGACGCCGGATCGACCGGGTGCCCGGTGGTGATCAGGCTCACCCGCGGCCCGATGAAGACCTCGTCGCCGATCGCGATCCCACCGATGTCGTTCAGCGTGCAGTTCTGGTTGATGAAGACGTTGCGGCCGACGCGGATGTTGATGCCCTGGTCCGAGTACACCGGCGGGATCAACCGAAAGGTCGGATCGATCTCGGAGTCCGTCAGCTCCGCCCAGGCGGCGCGGATCGCGTCTTGATCCGCGTACGGCAGGCGATTCAGGCGCTCGGTGATCGCGATCGCCGCGTTGACCCGCTCGAAGACCGGCCGGGCCTCCGGCGCTCGGACTTCCATCGACCAGCCGCGGCGTCGTCCACGCGTCGAGGCTATCCGCCGCCCCGGCGCGCGGCGGCGAACGCGCAGCCGCCGATCCGGCGCCGACGCCACGTCCGGCGCGCTTCTACTTTTCCTGGGCCAGCTGCCGCTTGGCGGCGGCGATCGTGTGGAACGGCTTGGGGGAGACGCAGGCGGGCTTCCAGCTCGGGCCGAATTCGGGTTCCGGCAGTTCCTCCTCGGCCGGTTCTTCGCCCGGGGCGAAGTTGCTGTATTCGCCGGTGATCCGCTGCAGGTCGCCGTCGCTGCGGTCGAGCACGTAGCGTCGCGATTCCGAGATCTGGGCGGCCACTTCTTCGCGTTCGCCTTCGGGTGCCGGCAGCGGCGGCGAGGGCTTCGGCGCCTTGACCTTGGCCAGCGGGTGGTCCTTGCGGGGGGTCGACCTGGTCAGCACCCGCCCGATCGTCGGCGCCAGCCGGTCCCGCCGGGTCAGCGGCTTCATCTTCCACCACTTCTCCAGGGTCGAGAGCACCGAGGTGTGGTCGATCTGGCGCCCCTTCGCGGCGTCGGCCGCGTCCGCCCGCAGCAGCGTGTGCGGCTTGATGTAGGGGGAGACGAGGATCGCCGGCACCCCGGCTGCGCGGCGGGCACGGCCACGACCGGCTGCGGCAGGAGGACCGGAGAGCGGTCAGGCGCTCCTCGCACCGACGCGCCTGACCCGCGAACCGCGCTGTCGGCCGGGCAGCCCCCCGACGGATCTCCTCCACGCCCCCAGGCGCAACCGCCGCAGGCTGCCCTCGCAGGCCGCCCGCAGGTGCTCGGGGCAATTTCCTCACTCCTCGCCCCGATCCCGCGAGGCCAGCGTCCCGCGTTACGGGGCGACCTTCGCGCAGATCACCCGGACGTCGATGTTCCACTGGTTGGCCGTCGGAACCGCCTCGAAGGCGTCGGCGAACCAGCGATGGGCTTTGGCCGCATCGCCCGACTCGGGACCCTCACTCTGAATCGCGACCGTCTCGCTGACCCCGCCGTTGACGAAGACGCCACCGCCGATCGCCGTCGTGCCGGGAGGGCATTCCGCTTCGGCCGACTTCGGAGAAGTGGAGTCGAAGGCCGAGAAGCCATCCTCCTGGACATAGCCGCTGATCCCAGGAGAGCCTGCCGCACCGGCATCCCCCCGAGGCCCCTGCGGTCCCCGCTCTCCCTGCGCCCCCTGCGCTCCGACCGGCAGCTGGCCAGCCGCGAAGTCCCGCGCGAGCAGCGATCCGTTCTTCACCTTCGCGCTCGTCACGGCGTTGTTCCTCAACTGCCTCGTCCCCACCGAGTTCCTGGCAGGGTGAGTCGCCGCGTAGGCGGCGCCGCCGCTGACCACGAGGAACAGAGCAAGCGAGGCGGAGACGTTCGCGTAGGTGAGGTGTTTGCGGATTCTGGGCAAGAGGTCCTCCTGGGAGAGCGGATTGGCATCACCGCCGGATACGAGGCCCCGAGCCCGAGGGTTCAACCGGGGCGGTGCGCCGCCCCGAGCGCACCGCCGAAGCGCCGTGCTCAGCCTCGCGAGGTCCCGCGGCGGCTGACGTCGGAGGTCGCGAGGAACCCCAGCAGCGGGCCCGGGAAGAGCAGGAAGAAGGCCCAGCGCCAGCCGGCGGCGTCGGCGACGAGCGGCACCAGGCGGATCGCGACCGCGGTGATCAGGAACCCGATCGCGAGCTGCGCGGTCAGCGCCGTGCCGACGTAGCGGCGGTCGGCTGCCTGGCTCAGGGCGGCCGAGAACATCGGCGAGTCGGCGATGACGAAGAAGCTCCAGACGGCGAGGAAGGCGAGCAGCAGCGCTGCCGGCGCGGCGAAGAGAAGCGGGCTGAGCGCGCAACAGGCGGCGCTGACCGCAAGCGAGAGGCGGGCGAAGGCGAGCGGGTCGCGGCGCAGCGTCGACAGCCCGGCGACGACGCAGCCGGCGGCGCCGGCTAGGCCGGCGGTGGCGAAGGTGGCGATCCCGATCGCCGTCCGTCCCGCCTCCTCGCCGCCGGAAGCGAGCAGCGCGGCGCCGGCGAAGCCCGCCAGCCAGGTCCAGAACGCATACAGCTCCCACATGTGGCCGAAGTAGCCGAGGTTGACGTCGCGCTGGGCGCGGTCCGCGAACATCGTCAGCACGTAGCGTGGGTGCAGGGGCGCCGAGCGCGTCGCCGCCGGGCCGTCGTGGACGCCGAGCGCGACCGCGGCGCCGGCCAGCGCCATGCCGGCCGTGACCAGCAGCACCGAGCGCCAGGGCAGCTCGGCGAAGGCCGCTACCAGGTGCGGCAGCGCCGAGCCGAGCGTCAGCGCCGCCAGCAGGAGGCCGATCGCGAGGCCGCGGGCGCCGGCGAACCAGGAGGCGACGAGCTTGACCCCGACCGGGTAGACGCCGGCCAGGGCGACGCCGGTGAGGAAGCGCAGCGGGAGCGCCACCGCGAGCCCGTCGGCGAGCGCCGGCAGCAGCGCCGTGGTCAGCGCCGCGAGCGTCGCCGAGGCCGCCATCAGCGTCCGCATCGGCACCCGGTCGGCGAGGTTGAGCAGGGCCGAGAGGACGGCGCCGCAGACGAAGCCGACCTGAACCGCGGTCGTCAGCCAGCTGGCGGCGCCGCTGGAGATCCCCCAGTCGGCGGTGATCGAGGGGACGACCGCGGCAGTCGAGAACCAGACCGAGAGGGCGAGGATCTGGACCGCGACCGCGAGCGCGAGCTGGCGGCGCGGCACGCTGAGGCGCTCGCTCAGCCCCGGGCGGAGCGAACGTGGAACCGCCGCGACCGCGGCCGCTTCGTCATCTTGGTGGATGGTGTCCAAGGTCGGTCGTGGAGTAGCGGCCGCTCCGCGAGCGGGCTCGCCCTCAGGAGGTCGAGGAGCCTACTCGCCCGCCTTCTCGCCGCTCGAGCGCAACGGGTACCACGGCGCGCCGAACGAGTCGAGGTCGGTGCCGTTGTCTTCGCCCGGCTTGCTGTCGCCGGCGTACGTGTACAGCGGCCAGCCGGCGTAGGTGACCTGAGTCGTGCCGTCCCGGCGTTCGGTCGTGCCCAGCTTCGAGGACTCGGCGCCGCCACTCGCCCGCGGCGTGCCGTTCGTGGTGAGCGGCGGCCAGGCGCTCGCGCAGGCGCCGTAGCAGGCCGATTCGCCGCCGCTGTCCTTCTCGAAGTAGTAGAGCGTCAGCCCCTCGGAGTCGACCAGCACCTTGCCGGCGTCGCCGACGGCCGCGACCGAGACGGAGGCGGCCGATCCGGAGGCCGGCGAGGAGCCGCCGGCGTAGCGTCCGCCCCCCGATTCGCTGCCCGCCTCCTGGGTCGATCCCGCGCCTTCGCTGGAGCCATAGGCGCTCGCTCCGCCGGAGCCCGAGCCGCCGCCGCATCCGGCGAGGACGAGGGCGCCCGCCACGGCGAGTGCGGATGCGGCTGCAAGGGTCCTGATCACGATTCCTCCTCGGTCGGCTCTATCGTCGGCCAGGTCTACGCGACGTCCCCCGCCCGGGTTCAATCGCGGGGACCGCGAGGTCCGGATCGCCGCACGGGGCGCTCAAGCGGCGCCGGACGCCACCGGAGCGGCGAAGGCGTGCCGTCCCACGTGGACGACGATCGACCTCGTGCGGGAGAGGTCGAGAGCGGAGCTGAGCACCGCGTCGTCCATCGCGGAGCGGTAGCGGAAGCTGCCGGCCGGCAGCCGGGAACCGCGCGGGCCGCGCAGGACGACGCGGCAGAGCGTCCCCGAGGGGACCCCCTCGACGTACATCTCGATCTGGGTGCCGTAGGCGCGTGGCTTCAGGGTCGCGGCGATCTCCATCCCCGGCGGCAACGAGGAGAAGGTCACCCGCTGCCCGGCGTCCGTGGACGGCCCGCCGCCAAGCACGAAGATGGCCAGCACCGCCGCCGCGGCGGCAGCGGCAGCGGCAGCGGCGCCGCCGAGCGCCAGGCGAAAGCGCCACCGGCGCCGGCGGGACGAGCTCCGCTCGCTGGCGATCGTCGCCTCGATGCGCTCGCCGAGCCCGGGCGGTGGCTGCGCCGGCTCGGCGAAGAGCTCCGGGTCGGCGAGCGGCATGATCCGCGCCACGGATTCGAGCTCGGTCAGCTCCGCCCGGCACGCCGGGCAGCCCTCCAGGTGCGCCTCCAGGCTCGCCCGCTCCTCGTCGGCGAGCTGCCCGAGCGCCCGGGCGCCGAGCCACTCGCGCCACTCCCTGCAGCTCTCAGTCTTCATAGCCGATCTCCTCCAGCGCCACCCTGAGCGCCCGCAGTCCGTAGTAGACACGGCTCTTCACCGTCCCCTCCGGCACGCCGAGCTCCGCCGCCACCTCGGCGTAGGGGCGGCCGCGGTAGTAGGTCTCGACGAGGACGCGGCGGTGCTGCTCGCCGATCCTGCGCATCGCCTCCTCCACCTGCCAGGCGAGCAGCGCCTCCTCCAACGGCTCCACCGAGGGCTCGACGCCGCCCTCGGCGAGTCCCGGGCGCACCGCTCGCGCGCGGCTGAGGTCGATCACCACGTTGCGCAGGATCGCGAACAGCCAGGTGCGCAGCGATCCGAGCTCGGGGTCGAAGCGCTCCCCCGCTCGCCAGGCGCGCAGGAAGGTCTCCTGCACGGCCTCCTCGGCGAGGCCGGCATCCCCGAGCGAGCGGCGGGCGAATCCGTAGAGCTCTCCCGCGTGGGCGGCGTAGGCCTCGCGCACGTCGCGCTCGCGGGTCAGGGCACCCGGCGACATCGGCTCAGCCTACGACGATCCTGCCGCGCATGAACGGGTGGATCGTGCAGTGGAAGGCGTACACGCCCGCCCGCCGCAGCCTCACCGCGATCGAGCGTCCGGGGCGGATGCGTCCGGTGTCGAAGCTGCCGCGCCGGGTCGCGGTGTGGGCGGTCGAGTCTCTGTTGGCGAAGACGACCCTGGTCCCCCGCCTGACGCGCAGCGTCTTGGGGTGGAAGGCGAAACCGCTGATCTTCACGCGGACCGTCCCAGGGTGGCGATGCGCCCGCTGAGCGCCGCGGCCCCCCGCCGGCGCGCTCGCGACGAGGGCCAGGGCGAGAAGCACTGCGGTGGCGGTCGCGCCCAGCAACGCCAGGCCGCGACCCCGTTTGAGCGCGGTCGATCTCATCGCCGCGGTCTACGGACGGAGACGGCTCCGGGTTCAGATCGAGGGAGTCGATCTCCGCCGGGACCGGATCGGCGGGTTCCCGACCGCGAGATCGCGGTGCAGCCGCGCCGCCGTCCCGAAGCGGGTCGGGCACTCCTCGCCGACGGTGAAGCCGACGCTTTCGTAGAACGCGAAGGTGCGGGGAGCGGCGACGACGGCGATCCTCGCGAACCCGACCTCGGCATGCCGCGTCGCGACGTCCTCGACCAGCGCCCGGCCGATTCCACGCCGCATCCAAGCCGGCTCGACGAACAGATCCTCCAGCTCGCACACGCCTGCGCCCGCGTCCGCGACTCCCGAGAATCCGAGCAGCGCTCCCCGCTCGGAGACGGCGACGCGCACGCCCCGGGAAGCGATCCGCTCGCGGGGTACGCCCAGCGCGTCGGGATTCGCCTCCAGATCGGCGCGGTCCTCCTCCCAGACGAACGACGAGCGCCGGTGCAGAGCGTCGAGCGCCTCGCCCTCCTCGGGAACGGCGAACCTGATCGAGGCGATCACCGACATCGCGTCACGATAGCCAGACGATGGGGCCTAGTTTTCCTGGGCCAGCTCCCGCTTGGCGGCGGCGATCGTGTGGAACGGCTTGGGGGAGACGCAGGCGGGCTTCCAGCTCGGGCCGAATTCGGGTTCGGGCAGTTCCTCCTCGGCCGGTTCTTCGCCCGGGGCGAAGTTGCTGTATTCGCCGGTGATCCGCTGCAGGTCGCCGTCGCTGCGGTCGAGCACGTAGCGGCGCGATTCCGAGATCTGGGCGGCCACTTCTTCGCGTTCGCCTTCGGGTGCCGGCAGCGGCGGCGAGGGCTTCGGCGCCTTGACCTTGGCCAGCGGGTGGTCCTTGCGGGGGGTCGACCTGGTCAGCACCCGGCCGATCGTCGGCGCCAGCCGGTCCCGCCGGGTCAGCGGCTTCATCTTCCACCACTTCTCCAGGGTCGAGAGCACCGAGGTGTGGTCGATCTGGCGCCCCTTCGCGGCGTCGGCCGCGTCCGCCCGCAGCAGCGTGTGCGGCTTGATGTAGGGGGAGACGAGGATCGCCGGCACCCGCGGGCCGTAGCGGTTGAACCGGAAGCCGGTGTAGCGGTCGCGCTGGGAGGCGTCGTAGAAGTTCTGTTCGGTTTCGCCGCTCGAGTTGGTGCTGAGGAAGAACTGCGTCTCGGTGTTGAGGTCGGTGTGCGAGTCGGGCCGGGGCGCGGTCGCGGGGGGCGGCACGTGGTCGTAGAGCCCGCCGTTCTCGTCGTAGTAGACGATCCAGAGAGTCGAGTCCCAGTCGGGGCTGGCGCGCAGGGCCCGGTAGATGTCCAGCAGGAACTTCTCGCCCTGGGCGACGTCCTCGACCGGGTGCTGGTCGGTGCCGAGGTTGACGTTGTCGAACTGCGAGCTTCTCGGTCCCCCAGCTCGGCTCGACGTAGGCGAAGTTCGGCAGCTTGCCGGCCTTCGCGTCGGCGAGGAAATCGTGGAAGCCGCCGAAATAGCGCTTCGCGTGGCTGCCGTCGGCGAGCCTGCGCAGGTAGGGGTAGCTGGTGATGAGCAGCGGCCGGTCCGGCGTCCCGTAGGCCTTCCACCGCTTCCCCGCTTCGTCGATGCTCTGGAAGATCGTCTTCGTCTGCCAGCACCAGGGGGTGGAGTCGGCCATCTTGCCCAGCGAGGTACCGGCGTAGGCGAAGCCGCGGTTGGGCGCCGTCTCGGTCGGCACCGAGCTGAACCAGCGGTCGGCGACCGCGTAGCGCCGCGCCAGCTTCGACATCACCGGGAGCATGCTCGGCGCGTAGGCGCCCATGATCGCCCGGGGCCCGGCCCCGCCGGTGTTTTCTTCGCTGAAGTAGCCGTTGCGCAGCCATTGCGCGAAGTTGCTGGCGTAGCCGCTCATGTTCGCCTTCGGTTCGGTGCCCGGTTCGACTTCGTCGTAGTAGACGCTGGGATAGCCGTCCTCTTCGTACTGCGGGCTGCACTGGTAGCGAGTGCCGTTGCAGCCGAAGATCTGCCAGTTGCTCGGTTCGGCCCCCTCCCAGGGGTCGATGCCGGGGAGCTTGTAGGGCCTGGCGACGCCGTCGGGCCCCTTGAAGGAGTTCTTCCGGATCCGCCACACCCGGTAGGTCTTGCTCGAGCCGTCGGCGTTCACCACCCGGTTGGACTCCTTGCCGGTGAGGCCCTCGAAGGTCGCCCAGCCCCTGCTGGTGCCGGGCGCCCGCAGCTTGGTCCCCGGCTTGTAGAGCCAGCCGAGCATCGAGTCGAAGGAGCGGTTCTCGAGCATGGTGACGACGACGTGCTTGACCTTCGCGTGTCCGTGCGCCTGCGCGGCCAGCGACGGGCTGCAGGCGATCAGCGACAGCGCCACGGCAACGAGTGCGGCGCAGCCGGCCGAACGCCGCCGTCGCTTCCGCGCTTCCGCCGGCTCGGTGCCGCCTGCTGGGGTCGCGGTCGCTTGCATGACCGGCGATACGGTATCCGGCGCGGGGGATGGGGCCGCCGCGGGTTCATGACGTCAGTCGGCGGACGCGTCTTGCGCCCGACACTTCTCGCATCGCCAGCCATGGTGGCGCAGATTGTCGTACACCGCATCGACGGAGAGCGTCACCATGAAGCTCTCGCCGCAGCCGACGCACGCAGTCCAACGGTCGAAATCTCCGAATAGTTCGTCGTTCAGCTGCTCCACCAGCTTCGCAACCACGCGCCGGCCCACCGGCCCGGCGATGTCGACCCCGGACTCGGCGAGCTTGGCTTCGACATCTTCGAATGCCAGTTCGAGCCCTGGGAACCCATCGAGCAGGAACATTTCATCGACCTGCTCGAGCATGTCGTTGGCGAGTTCGCTCACGTCATTTGCTCGGTTAGCCCTTTGGGAACTGAAAATTACCATTCTGCGACCGGTCGCAGCTATCACTCGCGCGTCGCCGGGTGTGAATCGACAGGCGGGCAATCACTCGAGATCGAACGCGGCCCTGATCGCCTCGCTGAGAGCCGGCTCCTGATTGTCGAGCAGGACGCCGATCTGCTCCCCCACAGCATCGACGGGAATCGTGGTGATGTTGTCGCAACTGACCACCGAGGGCCCCGTGAGACCATTCGCCGCGTCGACGCCCACCTCGCTGGAGAGCCCGCGGACCGTCGTGGTGACCGGCGCGACGGTCACCGTCCTGAGATGCGGCCGCACCAGCGCCCGGGTGAGAATCAACACGGGCCGCGCCTTGTCCAGCCGGGCGACGTGGATCGGCCGCATCAGGCGAGATCAGGCGGCAGGCCGGCAGCGTGCTCGGCGAGCCCTGCGAGCTCCGGGTCCGGGCCGGTGCGGGCGAGGATCTGGGCATCGCGTTCTGCAAGCTTGCGCCGCCGCTCGCGCTCCAGCGCCCGGGTCACGACAGCGGCTCTGCTGCGCTCGGTGCCGGAGTCGACGATCTCGTCGATGAAGGCGACCAAGTCGTCTGGGAGTCGCACTGCGATCTGCTTGCTCATCCCAAGATGGTAGCGATTTGGTATCGCGTGTCTGCTCCCCGCAGCCTTCACGCAACCAACCTGACCTCGAACTGCGGCGCCAGCAGCGCCCCCGCCCCGCCGAGCAGGGCGATGATGCGGGTGACGTAGGCCTGGGTCTCGGGGTAGGGCGGGATGCAGTGGCAGGCTTCGACGGGAGCGGGGCCGGCGTTGTAGGCGGCCAGGGCCAGTTCCGGGGAGCCGAACTTGACCAGGAGGTCGTGCATCAGGTGGGCCTCGGCGTCGATCGCTTCGGCGGGGTCGTAGGGGTTGCGCAGGCCGTAGGAGGCGGCGGTGGCGGGCATGAACTGGGCGATGCCCTGGGCGCCGGCGGGTGAGCCGGCGTTCGGGTCGAAGCCCGACTCGGCCATCAGCTGGCCGGCGAGCAGGGCGGCGGAGACGTTCCAGTGGACCGCGGCGCGGACGATCAGCGGCCGGAGCTCGGCGGGGACGAAGTCCGGCAGCGCGCTCGCCGAGAGGACGCCATCGCCGCCCGATCCGCCGGCGCCAGCACCAGCGCCGACGCCCGCGCTCCCTCCCCCGCCCGCACCGAGACCTCCGCCCTCCCCCGCCGCCGAGCAGGGAGCCGGCCCGGCGACGAAGCCGTAGTGCTTTGGGTGGACTTAACGCTATATCCGTGCCGAAGCAGTGCTCGGCGCGCTATTTGCGAACCCGCGCCCGGCGCTAGCGGTGCCGCCGCCCAGCGAAAAAGCGCACCACCCGCACCGCCGAGCGGTTGCCGGCGCGATCGATCGAGCGCAGGCGGAAGACGTGGCGGCCACGCTTCAGGTGCCGGTAGACCTTGGGCGAGGAGCAGCGCTGCCATTTGCGCTGCCTGTCGAGGCGGCACTGGAAGCGCGCCCCGGCCGCGGGGTCGGAGAAGACGAAGGTGTAGCGGGGGCCGCCCTTGGAGTTGGGCTGGTGGGGACTGTTGGGGCTGTAGTGAAGGCGCGGCTTGGGCAGGGGGGCGATCCGCACCGTGAGAGGCGGGGAGGTAAACCTCCGGTTGTTCGCGTCACCGGAGTAGGCGGCCCTGATCCGGTGACGGCCGGGGGCAAGGGAGCGGGTGATGAGCTTCGCCTTCCCGCCCGCCTCGAGGGAGGCCTTCCCGATCCGATGCCTACCGTCCTTGAAGGTGACGCTGCCGCCGGGCGAGGCGCCGCTGACGCTCGCCAGCAGCTTCACCCGTTGGCCCGGCGCCGCGCCGGAGCTCGGCGAGGCGCTGAGCAGCACCGAAGTCGGCGCCTTGGCGACGGCGAAGGTGCGCGTCACCTGCGCCGCCGGCTCGTAGTCGGCGTTGCCGGGCTGGTCGGCGGCGATCGTGCAGGTGCCGGCGCCCAACAGGTGCACGGTGGCGCCGGTCACGCCGCAGACCGAGACCGTCTGGCTGGCGAAGGAGACCGGCAGGCCGGAGCTGGCGCTGGCGCTGAGGCCGAAGTCCGCATCGCCGAAGGTCTTGTCGGGAGGCTGGGAGAAGGAGATCGTCTGGGCGGCGCCGCTGACGGTGTATTGAATCGAGGCGGTGGCGCTGAGGCCATCCGCGGAGGTGGCGGTGACGGTGTAGGTGTGGGGGCCGGGCGAGGCGGTGTCGAGCGCGCCCGCACCGCCACTCGCGCCGCCGGAGTCCACGCAGGATCCGATTCCAGGTCCCCCGGTGCCCTCTGCGCAGTGAAAGCTGGTCGACACGGCCTCCTCGAGGCCATACGTGCCGTGGTCGGCGGGGCTCGAGATCGTCGCGGTGGGTGAATCCGGCGGGTCGTAGGTCCAGGTGTCGTCGAGGTAGGCGCCGGTTTCGCCGTAGCCCCCGAAGAGAACCACCTGGCCGCTGCCTGCGTCGTAGGCCATCGTGGCGCCAAAGCGCGCTTGCGGGTTGTTCGTGGGCTGCCACTCGGTCCAGTTGCTGCCGCCCCAGGCCCAGGTGTCGTCGAGGTAGCCGCTTTCGCCGAGGCCTCCGAAGAGGACCACCTGGCCGCTGCCGGGGTCGTAGGCCATCAGGGCGTCTTCGCGACCCGACGGAGCTTCTATGGGGTGCTGTTCGGTCCAGTTGTTGCCGTCCCAGGTCCAGGTGTCTTCGAGGGCTTCGTAGTGTCCGCCGAAGCCCCCAAAGAGGACCGCCTCGCCGCTTGCCGGGTCGTCGGCCATCGCGGGCAGGTAGCGCGCCCCCGGGCTTTCGGTGGGGGTCTGCTCGGTCCAGTCGCTGCCGTCCCAGGTCCAGGTCCCTTCGAGGGAGCCGCTGCCCCCGAAGAGGACCACCTGACCGCTGCCGGGAACGTAGGCCATGGCGGCGCTTTCGCGCCCCGGCGGGCTGTGTTCGGGGTGCTGCTGGGTCCAGTCGTGCCCGTCCCAGGTCCAGGTGTCGTCGAGGTAGCCGCCGCTTTCGCCGTAGCCCCCGAAGAGGACCACCCGGCCGCTGCCGGGGTCGTAGGCCATCGCGGCACCTTCGCGCGCCGACGGCTTGTGTTCGGGGTGCTGCTCGGTCCAGTCGCTGCCGTCCCAGGTCCAGGTGTCGTCGAGGGCTTCGTAGCTTTCGTCGAGGCCCCCGAAGAGGACCACCTGGCCGCTGCCCGCGTCGTAGGCCATCGCGGCCCAACTGCGTACCGGGGGTCTGTGTTCGGGGAGCTGTTCGATCCAGGTCCCCGCGGGGTGCGGAGTGGCCGCCCGGGCCTGCGCGAGAGCGACCGCGCTGGTGATCCCGAGGACGCCGAGCAGCGCCGCGGCCAGCGCCAGCCGGCGCGAATATGAGGTCAAGATCGTCTTTCGCCAAATTCGCTCCGAGCCCATCGCCATCCTCTCTCGCGGCCGAGTTGCCGTTGCCGAACAATACATAGACCGATCTACGTAAAGGGACCTTTGGCCGCAAAGACGAGAACCAAATGGGACGTG
>CAWEOH010000041.1:0-17726 GCA_963810455.1 uncultured Actinomycetes bacterium | reverse complement strand
GGGACTACTGGACCCGGCACCGCCGCCGTTCGAGGTCGAGGAGTGGCGCAAGCGACCGCACCTGGAACGGATCAAGCCGCTCGCCCAGGACTGGGCGCTGAACGGGTTCGGCACGCCGCCCGCGATCTACCTCCTCTACCTGCGTCAAGCTGGCGTCCGCCGGCGGCGGCCTGCTGGTGATCGCCGCGACCAGCGACACGCTGGGCGGGCTGGGCAGCATCGGCGAGTGGTGGACGCAGCCGGTCGTCTTCCAGAAGGCGGTCGCCTGGACGATGCTCTGGGAGGTGCTCGGGCTCGGCGCCGGCTCGCTGCCGCTGACCCTGCGCTTCAAGCCGATGATCGGCGGCGTCCTCGACTGGGTGCGGCCGGGGACGACGCGGCTGCCGCCCTGGCCCGAGCGGGTGCCACTGACCCGGGGCACGACGCGGACCGCCTTCGACGTCGCCCTCTACGCCGGGCTGCTCGGCGGCGCTCGTCTTCCTGCTCGTCTCCGGCGCCCCCGGCGGCCGCCTCGACCCGGTCGCGGTCGGCGTCGCGCTGGCGCTGCTGGTGGCGCTCGGGCTGCGCGACAAGGTCCCCTTCCTCGCCGCCCGCGCCGAGGTCTACGGCAACCTGATGATCGTCTTCCTCTTCCCGCTCGGCAACCTGATCGTCGCCGCGCAGCTGGTCTTCGTCTGCATCTGGTGGGGGGCGGCGGCCTCGAAGCTGAACCACCACTTCCCCTTCGTCGTCACGGTGATGATCAGCAACACGCCGTGGAACCGCTCGCGGCGGTTCAAGCGGCGCCTGTACCGCGACCACCCCGACGACCTGCTGCCCTCGCGGCTCGGCGCCCTCGACGCCCACATCGGCACCGCGATCGAGTTCACCCTGCCGCTGCTGCTGCTCGTCACCAGCGGCGGCGTGGTCGGCACGATCGCCGTCGCCGGGATGATCCTCTTCCACCTCCACATCCTCTCGACCTTCCCGCTGGCGGTGCCGCTGGAGTGGAACGTGTTCATGATCTTCGGCCTGCTCTTCCTCTTCGGCCATTACGGCGACGTCCCGTTCTCGACCCTGGAAGACCCGCTGCTGCTGGCGATCCTCGCCGTCACCTGCGTCGCGGTCCCGGTGCTCGGCAACTTCCGCCCCGACCTGGTCTCGTTCCTGCCCTCGATGCGCTACTACGCCGGCAACTGGGCGACCAGCCAGTGGCTGTTTCGCAGGGGCGACGGGGAGGAGCGGAGGCGAAGCTCGACCGTGAGGTGGTCAAGTCGGCGCCGATCGTCACCCGCCAGCTCGAGGACTTCTACGACGCCCGACCTGATCGAGGTGCTCGTCTACAAAGGGCTCGCCTTCCGCTCGATGCACTCGCACGGGCGGGCGCTGAACGCGCTCTCGGCACGGGCGGTCGGCGACGTCGAGGACTACGACGTGCGCGAGGGGGAGCTCGTCGCCGGCGTCGTCCTCGGCTACAACTTCGGCGATGGCCACTTCCACGACCAGCGGCTGCTGGCGGCGGTGCAGGAGCGCTGCCGGTTCGAGCCGGGCGAGCTGCGGATCGTGACGCTCGAGTCGCAGCCGGCCAACCTGCAGCGCCAGCGCTACCGGATCTTCGACGCCGCCACCGGGCTGGTCGAGGAAGGCTCGGTCGCGGTGGCGGACATGATCGTGCGCCAGCCCTGGCTCGGCGGCGAGCCGTTCCCGGTCGAGGTCGAGCGCGGCGCGGCGGCGGCCGGGGCGAGCGCACCGCGGGCATGAGCAGCGCGGTCGTCGTCGGCGCCGGCCCGAACGGGCTCGCCTGCGCGGCGACGCTCGCCGCCCGCGGCGTCGAGGTGACCGTGATCGAGGCCGAGGAGCGGATCGGCGGCGGCACCCGCAGCGCCGAGCTGACCCTGCCCGGCCTCCTCCACGACGAGTGCAGCGGCTTTCACCCGATGGCGGTCGGCTCGCTCGCCGGCCTCGACCTCGACCTCGAGCGCCACGGGCTCGAGTGGCTGTGGCCGGAGGTCGACCTCGCCCACCCGCTCGACGGCGGCGGGGCGGAGGGGGACGGCGCGGGCGCCGCGATGCTGCGCTCGATCGACGCCACCGCCGCCGGGCTCGGCGCCGCCGGGCCAGCCTGGCACCGCCTCTTCGGCCCCTCGGCGCGGGGCTACGACGCGCTCGCCGAGGACATCTACCGGCCGGTCCTGCACCTGCCGCGCCATCCGCTGGCGCTGGCCCGGTTCGGGGCGCTGGCGCTGGCGCCGGCGACGCTGCTGGCGCGGTGGCTGCCGGGCGCCGAGGCGCGGGCGCTGTTCGGCGGCGCCGCCGCCCACTCCTTCGCGCCGCTCGGCACGCCGCTCAGCGCCGCGGTCGGGATGGCGCTGGTCTGCAGCGGCCACCGCTACGGCTGGCCGGTCGCCCGCGGCGGCTCCGGGGCGATCGCGGCGGCGCTGGCGGCGGCGATCGAAGAGCGCGGCGGGCGGATCGAGACCGGCCGGCCGGTGCGCTCGCTGGAGGAGCTGCCCGCGGCCGACGCCGTCGTCCTCGACCTGGCGCCGGGCGCGGTGGCGGAGCTGGCGGGCGGGCGGCTGCCGGCGCGGGTCGCGCGCGCCTACCGCCGCTACCGCCACGGCCCCGCCGCCTTCAAGCTCGACCTCGCGGTCGAGGGCGGCGTCCCCTGGCGTCAGGAGGCGGCGCGGCGGGCGGGGACGGTCCACGTTGCCGGCTCCTTCGAGGAGCTGGTCGCGGCCGAGCGCCAGATCAACCGCGGCCGGATGCCGGCGCGGCCGTTCGTCCTCGTCGGCCAGCAGTACCTCGCCGACCCGGGCCGCTCACGGGGCGACGTCCACCCGGTCTGGGCCTACGCGCACGTCCCGGCCGGTTACCCGGGCGACGCCGGCGAGGCGATCCTCGACCAGATCGAGCGCTTCGCCCCTGGGACCCGTGAGCGGGTCCTCGCCCGCGCCGCCCGCGGCCCGGCCGAGCTGGCCGCGGCCAACGCCAACATCGTCGGCGGCGACATCGCCACCGGCTCCAACCTCGGGCTGCGGGCGCTGATCAGGCCGCGGCTGGCGCTCGACCCCTACGCGACCGGCATCCCCGGCGTCTTCATCTGCTCGGCGGCGACGCCCCCGGGCGCCGGCGCCCACGGGCTCTGCGGCCGCAACGCCGCCAGGTCCGTGCTGCGCTCGCTGTAGGGCTGCGCTGGGGAAGATCGACCGGGCTGGGGGCCGGACAAACCTCCCAACGGCGGCGCCGCCGGGGCGGTTACGCCACGCGCTCGGGTGCCGGCAGCTTCAGCCGCTTGCGGGCGGCGGCGACGGCGGCGACCGAAGAGCGGCAGGTTTTGGCGATCTCGCCGTTGCCGTGCCCGGGCCGGCGCTTGACCTCGAACTCGATCAGCGCCGCCCGGCGCAGCTTCGCCCGCTCTTCCAACCCGCAGTCGGCGGGCGCCGCGTCGAGCGCGGCGCGGGCGGCGCGCTCGCGCCGGCAGAGCAGGCAGAAGGTGCCGTCGTTGGCGTTCGCCCAGGAGTCGGGCATGCTGACGAGCTCGCCGCCGGCACGGCTGACGGTCACGCCGCACTCGGCGCACGTCCACTTCTTCGCCTTTTTCTGGCTCGTTTTGCTCATAGAGAGGATGCCGGCCCGCCGGGGTCGCCGTGAATCCGACATAGATAAAGGTAGCAGGCCGCCCATTTCTGCCTGCTAAGCAGCGATTTTCGCCAGTTGTGGTTCCTTTTGGACGGTATGGGTCCAAAAGGAACCACGGGATGGGGGGCTGGGTTGGCGGGGTGCGGATCCGGCGAGCGAGGGACGAGGAGGCGGCGCGGGTCGCGGCGTCCTGACCGTCGCCGCCCCGGCGCCCGACGGGTAAGCTGCCACGCGTGATCATCGCCACGACCAACGACCTGCCGGGCTACGAGGTGCAGGAGGTGCTCGGCGAGGTCTTCGGGCTGACGGTGCGCTCGCGCAACCTCGGCTCTCAGATCGGCGCCTCGCTCAAGTCGCTGGCCGGCGGCGAGCTGAAGGGGATGACGAAAATGCTGGCCGAAGGGCGCGAGCACGCGACCGAACGGCTGATCGAGGAGGCCGAGGAGAAGGGCGCGAACGCGATCCTCGCCTTCCGCTTCGACACCTCGGAGCTGGGCACCACCTGGACCGAGATCTGCGCCTACGGCACCGCCGTCAAGGCGCGCAAGCTGTAGGGCTCCCGGGGCGGCGTCGCCGCCCGCGGGCCAGCTTCACAGGCCTCCTACACTGGTTCTATGTCCACCGAACCAGGAGCCGAACCGACTTACACGCTCTACCGGCGGGGGATCGAGCTGCTCGAAGACGGCGACTTCGAGCACGCGACTGAGCCGCTGGCCGAGGCGGCGCGCCGCGAACCGGGCAAGAGCTCGGTGCGCGAGGCGCTCGGCCGCGCCTACTACCGTGCCGGCCGCTTCTCCAAGGCGGTGACCGAGTTCGAGGCCGTGGTCGAGACCCACCACGTCAACGACTTCGCCCACTTCTGCCTCGGCCGCGCCCTGAGCAAGACCGGCGAGGTCGAGCGCGCTCGCCACCACCTCGCGCTCGCCTCCAACCTGCGCCCCGACCGCCGCGACTACCGCTTCTACCGCCGCCTCCTCGACGCCCAGTAGCCCGCGGTTCCTTATGGACTCCAGAGGTCCAAAAGGAACCACGGGATGGTTGGTCAGGAGAGGAGAGGGATCACGCAGCGGAAGCTGTGGGCCTCGCCGGAGAGTTCAGAGCTGAGTTTGCCTGCGGGCTTAACGGTCACCACTCCGTAGAGTTTCGGGGGCGAGATATCTGCGATGGCACTCGTCCACTCGCCTTCGGCCGCGATCGGGACGCCGGAAGCGCCGAAGGCGATCAGGGAGAGCGGCGCCGGGAGCTCGCCGCCGCGGCGCGCGCAGGCCGCCGCGGCCTCGGGGGCGGTCATCGCCGTGGCCGAGAATTCGGTCTCCCAGCAGGCGCCGGCGAATTCGCGGCTGCCGTCGGCGCAGCCGGCGCTGCGGCCGTTGAGCCGCTGCGCTTCGTCAGCGCTGTCCGCGGCCAGCGCCGTGGAGGCGCGGCGGGCGGTGTCGGCGGCGCGGGCGCGGGTTGCTTCCGGCACCTCGCCCAGGGTGGCGGCGTCGACCTGGCGGCCGGTGATCGAGCCCGGCGCCAGGCGGCTGCCGGGGATCGTCCCCGGCCGCAGCCGGTTGGCCGGCAGCGAGCGCGGCACCAGCCGGTTCCCGGGCAGCGACTTCACCTTCACCGCGTGCCCGTTGATCCGCGACGCCGCGTAGACGCTGCCGCCGAGCGCCGCGAACAGCGCGACGGTCGCGACCGCCATCGCCGGCCAGTGCCGGCGCTTCTCCCAGCCCATCGCTCCCTCCCCGTGGACGAGGTCCCGTCCATCCCGGGACCGTCAATGCCGGAATCTTACCTGAGCAAATGCCGCCCGACCGCCGCCCCGGCGGGATAGACTCGCCCGCACATACGGTCGGTGGTCAAGGGAAGTCCGGTGCAAGTCCGGCGTGGTCCCGCCACTGTGACCGGGTCAAGCAGGCCGCAGGCGCCAGCGCGCCAGCCACTGGGGACGACCGAGTCCCCGGGAAGGTGCGGCCAGCCAAGCCCCGGAAGCCAGGAGACCTGTCCCCGGCCAGCCAAGACAACCCTCGAGGAAAGGGTGGCTCATATGCCAGGAAGTACCCTGAATCGGCTGGCAGCCGCGTGCGCGCTGGTCATCGCTATCTCCCTCGCGATCGTCCCCGCGGCGCTCGCCAAGAAGGGATTCAAGGTCAACCTCCGAGTCGTCGGCAAGCACGGCAAGGTGCTGGCCGAACGGAAGGTCCGGACCGCGACCACCAAGGTCAAGACCAGCCACCGCGCGGTCTGCTTCGGCAAGGGCAGCGGCGGCAGCGGCGGCAAGGTCGCGATCAAGGGCAACACGGCGATGGGCGTGCTGGCGCGCGCCTCGCGCTCGACCGACTCGATCCGGCCGCTGCTGATCAGCGACCACTTCGACTTCGGCCTGGCGCTCTGCGGGATCGGCGGCAGCGTCGCCTCCGGCGAAGCCTCGTGGTACCTGAAGATCGACCACGAAGCGCTGGCGGTCGGCGGCGACCAGGCACGGGTCAAGCCGGGCCAGGAAGTGCTGTGGGACCTGGCGCCGTCCTTCCCCTACCCGGACGAGCTGGTGCTGAAGGCGCCGAAGCGGGTCCGCCGCGGCAAGCCGTTCGGCGTCCGCGCCTTCTCCTACGACGAAAAGGGCAAGCGCGAGCCGGCCGCCGGGGTGAGGATCCTCGGCGCCGCCGGGGTGACCGGCGCCGACGGCCGCGCACGGGTGACGCTGAAGCGCCCGCGTCGCCTCGGCGCCCGCAAGCAGGGCGAGATCCCGGCCGCGCGGGTCCCCGTCTGCCTGGGGAGGAAGTGCCCGGGCAAGGGCTGATGTCCCGGGGTCGTGGCATCGCGGTGGCGGCGGCGCTGCTCCTGGCAGCGCTGACCGCCGCCGGCTGCGGCCTCGGCCCCGGCGAAGACGTCGGCTCGGTCGAGCTGACCGTGACGCGGGAATTCGGCGCCGAGCCGGTGCTCGGCAAGCAGGTCGGGGCGAAGGAATCGGCGACGGTGATGCGGGTCCTGGAAGGCGCGGCGAAGATCACCACCCGCTACGGCGGCGGCTTCGTCCAGTCGATCGACGGGATCGCCGGCGGCGAACACGGCGGCCGCTTCTACGACTGGCTCTACTTCGTCAACGGCGTCGAGTCGCCGATCGGCGCCGCCGAGTACGACCTGCACGGCGGCGAGCGGATCTGGTGGGACTACCGCGACTGGACCGCGACCAGCCACGTTCCGGCCGTGGTCGGCAGCTTCCCGGCGCCGCTGGTCGGCGGCTACGGGGGGAAGGAGCACCCGGTGGCGCTGGTCTGCATGGGAGGCGGCGCGGCCTGCGGCGTCGCCCGCGCGGCGCTCGAACGGGCCGGGGTCGAGCTCGCCGCCGGCAGCCCGAAGGGCGCGATCCGGGTCCTGGTCGGGCCCTGGGCGCGGCTGCGGCAGGACCCGGCGGCGGGGCTGCTGGCCGGCGGCCCGGCCGAAAGCGGCGTCTACGCGGAGTTCGAAGGAGGCGGGGGAGACCTGCGCCTGCACGGCCTCGACGTCGCCGCCGGGGACGCCCGCACCTTCGGTCCCGGCGCCGGCCTGGTCGCGGCGACCCGCCGCTTCGAAGCGCCGCCGACCTGGCTCGTCACCGGCGCCGGCGCCGCCGCGGTGCGCGCCGCCGCCGCGGCCCTCGCGCCGGCCCGGCTGCGCGACCATTACGCGGTGGCGGTCGAGGACGGCAAGCTGACGCCGCTGCCGATCGGAGCGCGATGAGGTCGGCGTTCGCCTACGTGCCCCGGTCCGGGCCGCTGCAGTCGGCCTCGCCGGGGGCGGCCGTCGCCTACCTCGGCGCGCTGCTGCTCGTCGCCTTCCTCTTCGCCAGCCCGCTGGTCGTCGGGGCGGCCGGCGTCGGGCTGGCGAGCGCCGGCTTCCTCGCCGGCGCCGGCCGCGCGGTGCGGCTGGCGCTGCGGATGGGCCTCGGCCTGGCGCTGCTGATCGCCGCCGTCAACGCGCTGGTCGTCGACCGCGGCCAGACCGTGCTGGCGCGGCTCGGCGAGTGGCCGCTGCTCGGCCGCGTCGACGTCACCCTCGAGGCGGTCGTCGCCGGGCTGGCGATCGGCCTGCTGGTCCTGGTGACGATGCTCGCCGCCGCCGTCTACTCGGCCTGCGTCGACCCCGACCGGGTGCTGCGCGCGCTGCGGCCGCTGGCCGGGCGCTCGGCGCTGACCGCGACCCTGGTCTCGCGGCTGGTCCCGGTCGCCGCCGCCGACGCCGCGCGGCTGCGCGATGCGGCTCGCCTGCGCGGCCCCGGGGCCGCCGCGGTCGGCAAGGCGCCGCTCGCCCGGCGCCTGCTCGCCGGCTCGCTCGACCGCGCCGTCGACGTGGCCGCGACGCTGGAGCTGCGCGGCTACGGCCTGCGCGCGCCGCGGGCGCGCGAACGCTGGGGCGGGGCGCGGCGGCGCTCGCGCTATGACCGCCGCTTCTACGCGGTGGCGACGGCGGTCGCGGTCGCCGGGATCCTCGCCAAGCTGCTCGGCGCCGACCAGTTCCAGACCTACCCGACGATCGAGCTCGGCCTGGGCCCGGCGGCGGCGGTCCTGGCGGCGCTGCTCGCGCTCAGCGGCCTGGCGCCGCTGCGGCGCTCGCCGCGGCGACGGCTCGAGCTCGCCGAAGGGACAGCCGCCGTGGCGCTGCGCGGCCCCGGCGCGGCGCCGCCGCCGGGTCTGCGCGGCCCCGGCGCTGCGCCCCCGCCGGAGGTTTCGCGTGTCTGAGCTCGCGATTCGCAGCGGTGCCGGTCCGGCGCTCGCCGTCGCCGGCCTCGGCTACTCGTACCCCCGGGCAACGGCACCGTCGCTCGCCGACGTCTCGCTGCAGGTCGCTCCGGGCGAGTTCGTCCTCCTCGCCGGCCGCTCGGGCTCGGGCAAGTCGACCCTGCTGCGCGCCGCCTGCGGCCTGGTCCCGCACTTCCACGGCGGCGAGATCGCGGGCAGCGTCAGCGTCGCCGGCCGGGACGCGCTCGTCGCCGGCCCGGGCGAGCTCGCCGCCGCCGTCGGCTACGTCGCCCAGGACCCGGAGACGCAGATCGTCTCGACCACCGTCGCCGCCGAGATCGAGCTGCCGCTCGAGATGCGCGGCGACGCGCCGGCCGACCGCGCCCGCGCGGTCGAGGAGGTGGCGCTGGCGCTGGCGATCCCGCACCTGCTCGGCCGCACCGTCGAGACGCTCTCCGGCGGCGAGCTGCAACGGGTGGCGCTCGCCGCGGCGCTGGTGACGCGGCCGCCGCTGGTGCTGCTCGACGAGCCGACCTCGCAGCTGGACCCGGTCTCCGGCGACGAGCTGATCTGGCTGCTGCGGCGGCTGAACGAGGAGTGGGGCGTGGCGGTGCTGCTCGCCGAACACCGGCTCGAGCGCTGCCTCGCCGCCGCCGACCGCGTCGTCGCGATGGAGGCGGGCGGGATCGGCTTCGACGGCGCCCCGGCCGAGTTCCTCGCCTGGGCGCAGCGGGCCGAGCCGGCGCTGAGCACGCCGGCGGCGCGGCTCTTCTCGCTGGCCGGCATCGCGCCGCTGCCGGTCGGGGTGCGGGCGGCGCGGCGGACGCTCGAGGCCGAGGCGATCACCCCTGTCCCCCACCCGGGGAAGGGCGCGGGCGGCGAATCTCGCCCCCCGGCCCACACCGGACGCCCGCAAGCTGCGGCCGATCAGGCCCCCGGGAGGCGGGATCCGGCCCTGTCGGCACGCTCGCTCTGGGTCGAGCTCGAGCGCGACGGCGCTCCCCATGACGTCCTCCGCGGCCTCGATCTCGAGCTCCGCCGCGGCGAGCGGGTGGCGCTGATGGGGCGCAACGGCGCCGGCAAGAGCACCCTGCTGCGCGCGGCCGCGGGCCTGCTCGTCCCGGCCGCCGGCCGCCTCGCGGTCCCCGCCGGCACCGCGCTCCTCACCCAGAACCCGAGCGACTACCTGGTCCGCGAGCGGGTCGGCGACGAACTGCCGGGCGAGGCGGGCCTGGCGGCGCTGCGGGCGGTCGGCCTCGAGCACGCCCTCGACGCCGACCCGCGCGACCTCTCCGGCGGCGAGCGTCAGCGGCTGGCGCTCGCGGTCGTCCTCGCCGGCCGCATCGAGGGGGAGCGGCTGCCCGGGCTGGTCGCCCTCGACGAGCCGACCCGCGGCATGGACCGGGCCCGCAAGGACGACCTCGTCGACCTCGTCGAGCGCCTCGCCGCCGGTGGCGCCGGCGTCGTCGTCGCCACCCACGACGTCGAGTTCGCCGCCGCCTTCGCCGAGCGCGTCGTCCTCCTCGGCGAGGGCGTCGTGATCGCCGACGGCGCCGCCGCCGAGGTCCTCTCCGGCGGCTGGTACTTCGCCACCGAGGTCGGTCGCGTCCTCGACCTGCCCGGCGTGATCACCGCCGAGCAGGGCGCCGCCGCGCTGAGAGGCACCTTTTCCTCTCATATGACCGGAAAGGTGCCTCTCGATCTGGAGGGACCCCGATGAGCTGGCAGCTGGTCAGCTTCGTCATCCTCGCCGGCGTCATCCTCGCCGGCTTCGCCTGGTATGAGCGCTCGCGGCCGCCGTCGCAGGTGGTCGCCCTGGTCGCGGCGCTCGCCGCGCTGGCGATCGCCGGCCGCATCGCCTTCGCCGCCTTCCCCAACGTCAAGCCGACGACCGACATCGTCATCTTCGCCGGCTACGCGCTCGGCGGTGCCCCCGGCTTCGCCGTCGGTGCGCTGACCGCGCTGGTCTCCAACTTCTGGTTCGGGCAGGGCCCGTGGACGCCCTGGCAGATGGCGGGATGGGGGCTCTGCGGCCTGCTCGGCGCTGCGCTCGGGCTCGGCTGGCGCGACGTCGGCCGGCTCGGCCTGGCGACGGTCTGCGGTTTGGCGGCCGTTCTTTATGGAGCTTTGCTGAACTTTTCTTTGATGGCGACCTACGGGGGGCACCTGTCGTGGCAGACCTTCGTGCTCTACGAGGGGCGAGCGGTGCCGTTCGAAATTGCCCACGTCGCCGGCAACGTCGCCTTCGCGCTGGTCGCCGGGCCGGCGATGCTGCGCATGCTGACCCGCTTCCGCGAGCGCTTCGAATGGCGTCGCGGCGGCGAGGATCCGGGCGCCGCCGGCGAGGGCCGGCCGCCCGCTCGGCGGGCGCCGAGCCTCGGCGGCGGGATCGCCGCGCTGCTGCTCGTCATCCTCGCCGCCGCGCTGGCCCCCGCGCCCGCCCGCGGCGCGCCGGCCGGCGGCGAGATCGGCGGCGCCGTGGGCTGGCTCAAGCAGACCCAGAACGACGACGGCGGGTTCGGCTCCTCTCCCGGCAAGAGCTCCGGGGCCGAAACCACCTGCTGGGCGGCGCTCGGCCTGGAGGCGGCGGGCGTCAACCCGCTCGACGTGCGCAAGGGCGGCAAGACCCCGATCGACTTCCTGCGCAGCGGCGTCGCCAAGCTCAAGCGCCCGGGCGACATCGCGCGCACGATCCTCGTGCTCGAGGGGGCGGGGATCGATCCGCACGACTTCGGCGGCCACAACCTCGTCTCCCGCCTGCGGAAGAAGCAGCGCGACGACGGCTCCTACGAACGCTGGCCGGCGACGACCGCATTCGCGGTGATGGCGCTGCGCGGGGCGGGCGCCAGCGGTCTGAAGAAGACGCTGAAGTGGCTGAACTCGGTTCAGAACGACGACGGCGGCTGGGGCGACGTGCCCGGCTCGCCGAGCACCGCCGACGGCACCGGGGCTGCCCTGCAGGCACTCTCGAAGGGTTCGAAGGGCTCCAAGCGGGGGCTCGACTACCTGCGCACGGTCCAGCGCAAGGGCGGCGGCTTCCCGCTCGGCGGCAACGGCGAAGTCAACGCGCAGTCGACCGCATGGGCGATCCAGGGGATCATCCACGCCGGTGCCGACCCGGAAGAGTTCCGCAGGGGCGGCGCCAGCGCTCCCGACTACCTCTCCGCCCGCCAGGCCAAGGACGGCCACTACCGGTACTCGAAGGCGAGCGACCAGACGCCGACCTGGGTCACCGGCAACGCGCTCGCCGCCGCCGCCGGCAAGTACTACCCGGTGCCGACCGTGCCGCGGCTGAAGACCCCGGCGCCGAGCGCCTCCCAGCCGAGCCCGACCACCGCGCCGCAACCCAACTCGTCCCCGACCACCCCGGTCTCCCCCAGCACGACGCCGGCACCGGTCCCGCTGCCCGGTTTCGAATCCTCCTCTTCTTCGAGCGGGAGCGGTGCGCAGCCGCCCTCTTCGGCTTCGGGTGGCGGCTCCTCGGGGAGCGGCTCCTCGGGCGGCGGCGGTGGGTCCTCCGCCGGACACTCAGCCCCCGGCGGCGAAATCCCGCTGGGCGAAAGCCCGAGCGAATCCCCCGGAGGGGCGTCCGAAGAAGCCCCCACCGCCCCCGTCCCGACGGAAGCCTCCGCCTCGGAACCGGATCCCGGATCGGACTCGGGCACCAGCACCAGCACCTACGACTCGATCGTCGTCGGCCTGCTCGCCGGCGGCCTGCTGTTCGGTGCCGGCTACGGCGCGCGCAAGGGCTGGATGCGCTGGCGCTACGGCCTCTGACCCCGCGTGGCAGAGATTTCATGCCTATAGGACGTGAAAGCTCTGCCACGCCGAGGGGATCCAACCGCGACACTGTGGGCATGGACGTCGAGACCGCTATCCGCACCCGCCGCACGCACAAGGCCTTCGGTGCCGAGCCGCTGCCCCGCGAGCAGCTCGAGGAGCTGCTCGCGCTCGCCAGCTGGGCGCCGAACCACAACCTGACCGTGCCCTGGCGCTTTCGCGTCGTCGGCCCCGGCGCGCTCGCCCGGATGAAGGAGGCGGCCGGGCCCGAGGGCGCCGCCAAGCTGGACCGCTGCCCCACGCTGGTCGTCGTCTCCGCCGCGCTCTCCGGCGACCCGGTCGCCGACGAGGAGGACCTGCACGCGACCGCGGTCGCCGCCTACATCGTCCTGCTCGCCGCCCACGCCCGCGGCCTCGCCGGCTACTGGCGCACGCCGGCGCTGCTGCGCGAGCCGGCGGGCCGCGCCGCGGTCGGCCTGGCCGCCACCGAGCGCGCCGTCGGCCTCCTGCACCTCGGCTACCCGCGCCAGGAGCGTCCCGCCCCCGAACGGCCCGGCGCCGCCGAGACGGTCGCCTACCTGGACTGATGCTGAGCCGCGCCAAGGCACTCGAGGCGATCGCCGGCGAGCGCTTCGACGTGGTCGTGATCGGCGGCGGGATCACCGGCGCCGGCGTCGCCCTCGACGCCGCCTCGCGCGGCTACTCGGTGGCGCTGCTGGAGCGCGGCGACTACGCGGTCGGCACCTCGAGCCGCTCCTCGAAGATGGTCCACGGCGGCCTCCGCTACCTGCAGAACTTCGACCTCGGCCTGGTCCGCGAGGCGCTGCTCGAGCGCCAGCTGATGGTGCAGCTGGCGCCGCACCTCGTCTACCCGACGCCGTTCCTCGTCCCCTCGCTGGGCGAGGAGCGCCGCGACCGCAAAATCGGGATCGGGCTCAACATGTACGACGTGATGGCGACCACCCGGGTCGGTCGCAGCCGCCGCGAGATCCGCGCCTCCAAGGACGAGGAGGAGGACTTCTACTGGTCGCCGGACCGCCACCGCACGATCGACCGCGAGGAGGTGCTGGAGATGGTCCCGGCGCTGGCCGGTCGCGACCCGCACGACGCCTACCTCTTCTACGACTGCCAGACCGACGACGTCCGTCTCGTCCTCACCGTGCTCGGCGAGGCCGAGCGGTTCGGCGCGATCTCGCTCAACGGCGCCGACGTGGTCGAGGTGACCAGCGGCAGCGGCCGCGCCGACGGCGTCGTCTTCGTCGAGGCCGAGTCCGGCGAGCGGGTCGCCGTCGGCGCCGAGAACGTGGTCAACGCGACCGGCGTCTGGGCCGACGAGATCCGGCCCGAGGTGGTCGAGGAGGAGGACGTGCCGCGGATCTCGCCGAGCCGCGGCACCCACCTGCTGCTCGACCAGGCCGATCTGCAGATGGGCGACGCCGCCTGCGTCGTCCCGGCCGGCGAGGGGCGGGCGATCTTCTCGCTGCCCTGGTACGGCCGCACCCTGGTCGGCACCACCGACAACGACTTCGACGGCGACATCGCCCACCCGCACCCGGGCGAGCAGGACATCGAGTACCTGCTCGACGCGGTCAACGAGTTCTTCGGCACCGGCCTGACCGAGTCCGACCTGGTCGGCGCCTACGCCGGCGTGCGGCCGCTGATCTCCAGCGGCGACCCGCGCAAGTCGGTCGACATCTCGCGCAAGGCGGAGCTGTACGAGACCTCGTCGGGGATGCTGACGATCACCGGCGGCAAGCTGACCACTTGGCGGCGGATGGCGAAGCAGACCGTCGACCGGCTGGTCGAGCGCGAGGGCCGCGAGGCGCCCTGCCACACCGCCGAGATCCCGCTCGGGATGGAAGCGCGCCCGGAGGACCTGCGTGCGCCGGAGGGGGTGGGGGAGGAGGCGGTCGCCCAGCTCGCCTTCCGTTACGGCCACGCCGCCGGCAAGGTGCTGCGCCTCGCCCGCGAGGACGCGAAGCTGGCGCGGCCGATCGTCGCCGGCCGTCCCGACCTGCTCGCCGAGGTCGTCCTCGCCGCCCGTCACGAGCAGGCGCGCTCGGTCGCCGACGTGCTGCTGCGGCGCACCCGGCTGGGGCTGCTGGCGGCGCCGCAGCTGCGCGACGCGGCCGCCGCGCGGCCGGTGGCCGAGGTCCTCGGCGCGGAGCTGGGCTGGTCGCGGCGGCGGGTCAAGCAGGAGGCCGAGGCGTGGCCTGAGGCCGCTGCCGCCGAGGGCATCGACCCCGCCCGCACCGTCGCCGCCGGTTGAAATAACCTGCCATTGAGATGACGAAATCCGAGCTGGAATCCAAGTCCCTGTCAGAGCTTCACTCCCTCGCCGCCGAGGCCGGGGTGCCGAAGTTCCGGATGCTGAGCAAGGCCGAGCTGGCCGAGGCGCTGAGCGACGGCAAGGGCGGCGGCGGAGGCGGCGCGCCAGCCCGCGAGCGCGGCTCCGAGCGCGAGGAGCGCTCCTCGTCGTCGGGGCGCCGGCGGCGCCGCCGGCGCGGCGGTGGCACCGGGGACGAGCTGGGCGACGAAGCCTACGGCGGCGACACCGAGGCCGTCCGCAAGGGCGACAACGAGGACCATCCCAAGGCCCCCGACCTGCCCTCGCCCCGCGCGCAGGCGTCGCGCGAGGAGGAGCAGCCCGCCAAGGAGGAGCAGCCAGCGCCGCAGGCGCAGCCGTCGCAGCCGGCGCCCGAGCCGGCGCGCCCGCGCCGCCGCCGGCGCCGCCGCTTCGGCCGCCGCAGCAAGGAAGGCGTGACGATCCAGGACCTGCTGCTGCCGCCCGAGGCCGGGCGCCAGGCGATCCTCGCCGCCACCGACCGCGCCGCCTGCACGGTGCTGCTGCGCGGCGTCGCCGCCGATCTCGCCGCCGCCTCGAAGGGCCCCGACCCGGTCGTGCTGCTGATCGACCCCTCCCC
The DNA here is from genome assembly GCA_963810455.1 of uncultured Actinomycetes bacterium. GTDB lineage: Bacteria > Actinomycetota > Thermoleophilia > Solirubrobacterales > 70-9 > VAYN01. Next base: position 2,701 of record CAWEOH010000041.1, on the reverse strand, counting down.
GGAGGAGCTCGCCGACTGGAAGCGCGAGGCGCCGCAGGCGGAGATCGTCGCCGCCGGTCAGCCCCGCCACGCCAGCGACGCCCTCGCCCAGGCCGCCGCCCGCGCCGGCGGCGGCGAAGACGTGATGCTGCTGGTCGACTCGCTGACCCGCCTCGCCACCGACTTCGCCGACACCGAAACGGCGAAGGAGTTCTTTGACGCCGGCCGCGTCCAGGGCGGCGCCGGCGGCGGCTCGCTCACCGTGGTCGCGGCGATCGAGCGCCCCTGATCTAGCTTCGGAAGCGGGAGCGCGCGGCTAGCGCCGGTACGCGATGCGGCGCCAGCTGGGCTCTTTGGAGAGCTCGATCAGCTCGTCGCTGCGGTCCGGCTGCACGTAGCCGAAGGTCTGGGTGCGCTCGTCGAAGACGATGTCGAGCTCGCCCTCCTTGACCCGCTGGTCGAGCCAGGCGCCGCGGAAGACGAGGCGGCGGATCCAGTGGACGAGGCTGCGGTTGGCGGGGCCGACCAGGTCCTCCCAGTTCTCGTTGATGTGCTCGCCGAGGCGCGAGCTGGGCTCGGCGATCTCGCCGCTGACGGCGAGGTCGAGGAGGTCGTCGAGCTCCTCCTGGGTGAGGCCCTGGTTGACGAACCCGAGCTTCACCGCGGCCTGCTCGACGCGCTGCCCGAAGTCCTCCTCGTTGAAGGCGAACCGGAGCTCTCCGTACTCGAGCACGTAGTCCGATCCGGACTCGTAGTTGCCTCTGCGGGTGGTCTTCTTGTCCATGAGTTGAAGCCTGAAGCCTCTGCCTTCGCAAGCCCGGCGTCGGCAGGTGCATGATCTTGCCGATCATCCTAGTCCGGTGCCTGCTCGGGGTAGGACCTGAACGTCGGGTTGCACTCGCAGGGGTCCGGCGAGCGAGGTCGAAGCGAGGTGCGTTTGCGCCTTACCGACCTCCATTGCCACATCCTCCCGGCGATCGACGACGGGGCCCGCGACATCGCGGATTCGGTCGCGATGGCGCGTCAGGCCGCGGCTGACGGCATCCAGGCGGTCTGCGCGACGCCGCACATCCGCCACGACCACGACGTCCGCATCGACGAGGTAGCCGACCGGGTCGGCGCGCTCAACGCCGTGCTGCGCGAGGAGGGCGTCGAGGTCCGGATCCTGACCGGCGGCGAGGTCGCCGAGACCGCGGTGACGGCGCTGACCGAGGAGGAGCTCGGCCACGTCTGCCTCGGCTCCGGCCGCTGGATCCTGCTCGAGCCGGCACCCGGCCCGCTCGGCGAGAGCCTGCTGGGTCACGTCGAGGCGCTGGCCGAGCGCGGCCACCGCTGCCTGATCGCCCACCCCGAGCGCCACCTCTCCGACGACATGTTCGAGCGGATGGCGGCGCTGGTCGGGGCCGGGGCGCTGATCCAGGCGACCGCGGACTTCTTCCTGCGCGAGCAGATGGCCGCCGGGATGGCGGCGATGGCGGCGGCCGGGCTCGTCCACGTGCTGAGCAGCGACTCGCACAGCTCGGCGGCCGGGCGGCCGCTGCGCCTGCGGCCGGCGCTCGCGCGGCTGGCCGAGATCGAGAGCGTCGCTCCCCACCTGCAGTGGATCGCGGAGACGGCGCCGGCGGCGATCGTCGCCGGCGAGGACGTGGGCGCGCCGCCCTTCGAGCCGCGGGTGTAGCGCGCTTCGCCACGTTGACCGTGCCCTGGTGCCGTCAATGTGGCGAACGGCGCGGCGCCGACGCGGTGCTCCCGACACTGACCACGCTCTGGCGCGGTCAGTGTCGGACTCGCTAGTCCAGCGGGCGCAGCTCGACCCGCGGCACGAGCTCCTCGACGACGCCGCGGGCACCGGAGCCGAGGCCGTGGCGGAGGAAGTTGGCGGCGCCGGCGGCGGCGCCGATCCGCAGCGCCTCCTCCCAGGGCCGGCCGGCGGCGAGCGCGGCGGCGAGGCCGCCCATCATCGAGTCGCCGCAGCCCTCGCGCGAGCCGCGCTCGAAGCGCGGCGGGACCAGCTCCCAGGCGTGCCCGTCGCGGACGACGAGCGCCGGGTCGCCGGCGCGGGTGACGATCGCCGCCGCCGCGCCCTGCTCGAGCAGGCGCTCGGCCGCCGCGCGCAGCCGCTGCGGCGTGTCGACCGGGCCGTAGACGAAGGCGGCCAGCTCCCAGTCGTTGATCTTGACCAGGTCCGGCTTGCCCTCGAGGGCGCTTTCCAGCCGGGGAGGGGAGAGGTCGACGATCACCGGGGTCCCGTTCTCGCGGACGTCGGCGACCAGGTTGCCGTAGATCTCCAGCGGCAGCGCCTCGCCGGGGTAGGAGTTGCAGAGGGCAAGCACGTCGGCCTCGAGCGCCGCCGCGCAGGTGACCGAGAAGAGGTCGTCGATCTCGTGCCGGGAGGGCGGCGGCGCGGCCCGCTGGGCGACCGGCCGCCGCTCGCCGTCGCGGCGGTCGTGGACGTAGGAGCCGGTCTCGGCGGCGGTCTCGATCAGCCGCAGCTCGACCGGCATCTGCTCCAGCAGCCGGGTGAGGACGACGCCGGTCTCGCCGCCGGCGAGCCCGCAGAGGACCGGGTGGGCGCCCATCTCCGCCGCCATCCGCGCGACCCAGACCCCCTGGCCGGCGGCGTGCACGTGGATGTCGTCGCCGCCGTCGGTGCCGAGCTCCTCGATCACGATCGAGAGCAGCGGGTTGGGGCCGAAGACCGCCACCCAGGGCGCGGTGGTCG
>CAWEOH010000040.1:0-14024 GCA_963810455.1 uncultured Actinomycetes bacterium | reverse complement strand
CGCTACCTGCGCCGCGCCGCCCGCGACCCCGCCCGCGCCCGCCGCCGCGCCGGCGACGGCCTCGCCGGCCTCTGGGAGGTGACCTCGAACCTGGCCCGCCCGGCGCCGCCGGTCCCGCTCAACGCCGCCGAGATCGGCGCCGGCCGCAGCTTCGACTGGACCGAGTTCGACCTCGCCGAGCTGAAGGCGATCAAGAACGCCGCCGGCGGCACCGTCAACGACGTCTCGCTGGCGGTCGCCGCCGGCGCCCTGCGCGGCTGGCTCGGCGAGCGCGGCGTCGCCACCGAGGGCCTGGAGCTGAAGGCGCTGGTCCCGGTCTCGATCCGCACCGAAGACGAGCACGGCGAGCTCGGCAACAAGCTGACCGCGATGCGCGGCCCGCTGCCGGTCGGCGTCGCCGACCCGGTCGAGCGCCTGCGCACCGTCTCCGCCGCGATGGACGGCCTCAAGGACTCCAAGCAGCCGCTCGGCGCGGAAGCGATCTGGGGCCTCAACGACTGGTTCCGCGAGTTCGCGCCGCCGCTGCTGCTCGGCCCGACCGCGGCGATCAACTTCTCGACCCGGCTGTTCAACCTGCTGGTCACCAACTTCCCCGGCCCGCAGGTCCCGTTCTACGTGCTCGGCCGCGAGCTGACCGGCGATCCACCCGGTCGGCTTCCTCGCCCGCCGCCACGCGCTGGCGATCGCGATCCTCAGCTACAACGGCCGGGTCAGCTTCGGCGTCCTCGCCGACCCCGAGTCGCTGCCCGACGCCGAGCGCCTCGCCGGCCACCTCGACGCCGCCTTCGCCGAGCTGCGGGCGGCCGCGCTCGGCGACGCCGCGCAGATACCCTCTGGCGCCGATGGCGACGAGCTGGCAGGAGATGATCGACCTCGGTTCGCGCGAGAGCGCGAACGACTCGGCCGCGGCTGAGCCCGAGCCCGAGCAGCGCCGCGGCGTCTTCCGCCGCCTGCGCGAGAGCCTCTCGAAAAGCCGCCAGGCGCTGACCGAGGAGATCTCGGCCAGCTTCTTCGACCGCATCGACGACGAGACCTGGGAGCGGCTGGAGGAGGCGCTGATCCTCGCCGACGCCGGCGCCCCGACCACCGCCGCGGTGGTCGAACGGCTCGAGCACGAGGTCGACTCCGGCGCCGTCCCCGCCGAGGCGCCAGGCCGTCCGCGAGCGGCTGATCGAGATCCTCACCGAGGTCGCCAGCACCGGACGCGGCGCCGATCGACCTCAGCGGCGAGCCCGCGGTGCTGATGATGGTCGGCGTCAACGGCACCGGCAAGACGACGACGATCGGCAAGATCGCCTGGCACCTGAGCAGGGAGATGGGGCTGAAGGTGGTCCTCGCCGCCGGCGACACCTACCGCGCCGCCGCCGCCGAGCAGCTCGCCGAGTGGGCCGAGCGCGCCGGCGCCGAGCTGATCCGCGCGCCAGGAAGGCGCCGACCCCGGCGCGGTCGCCTTCGACGCGATCTCCGCCGCCCGCGCCCGCGGCGCCGACGTCGTCATCGTCGACACCGCCGGCCGCCTCCACACCCAGGCCAACCTGATGGACGAGCTGGGCAAGGTCAAACGGGTGATCGCCAAGCAGATCCCCGAGGCGCCGCACGAGACGCTGATCTCGATCGACGCCACCACCGGCCAGAACGGGCTGCGCCAGGCCAAGGTCTTCTCCGAGGCGGTCGCCCTCGACGGCGTCGTGCTGACCAAGCTCGACGGCACCGCCAAGGGCGGCATCGCGCTGGCGATCGCCTCCGAGCTGGGGATCCCGGTGAAGCTGATCGGGGTGGGGGAGACGCTCGAGGACCTGCGCCCCTTCGACCCCGGCGACTACGCCAACGCGCTGCTCGCCGAGTAGCCTGAGTCGGCAGTGTTCGACCAGCTCTCAGAGCGCCTGCAGTCGACCCTCTCCGACGTCCGCTCGCGCGGCAAGCTCGGCGAGTCCGACGTCGACGCGGCGATGCGCGAGATCCGCCTCGCCCTGCTCGAGGCGGACGTCAACTTCAAAGTCGTCAAATCGTTCACCCGGACGCTGAAAGAGCGCTGCCTCGGCGCCGAGGTGATGAACAGCCTCGATCCCGGCCAGCAGGTGGTGAAAATCGTCAACGAGGAGCTGGCCTCGCTGATGGGCGGGACCGGCGCCGAGCTGGCGATGGCCTCCAGCGGCCCGACCGTGATCCTGATGGCCGGCCTGCAGGGCTCGGGCAAGACGACCGCCTGCGCCAAGCTCGCCAAGTTCTACGGCAAGCAGAACAAGGACGTCGCCCTCGCCGCCTGCGACGTCTACCGGCCGGCCGCGGTCGAGCAGCTGGTGACGATGGGCGGCCGCGCCGGCGCCCACGTCTACGAGAAAGGCACCGACGCCGACCCGGTCGAGATCGCCACCTGGGCGCTGCAGCAGGCGCGAGACCGAGCGCCGCGACGTGCTGATCGTCGACACCGCCGGCCGCCTGCACATCGACCAGGACCTGATGGACGAGCTGGCGCGGATCCGCAAGAAGACGCGCCCGCACGACGTCCTCCTCGTCGTCGACGCGATGACCGGCCAGGACGCGGTCGGCGTCGCCGAAGCGTTCGCCGAGGCGGCCGAGTTCGACGGCGTGGTGATGACCAAGCTCGACGGCGACGCCCGCGGCGGCGCGGCGCTCTCGGTCAAGGCGGTGACCGGCAAGCCGATCCTCTTCGCCTCGACCGGCGAGAAGATCGAGGACTTCGAGAAGTTCCACCCCGACCGGATGGCCTCCCGCATCCTCGGCATGGGCGACGTGCTGTCGCTGATCGAGAAAGCCGAGCAGCAGGTCGACGAGAAGCAGGCGGAGGCGCTGCAGGAGAAGATGCGGAAGGACCAGTTCACGCTGGAGGACTTCCTGCAGCAGATGAAACAGGTCCGCAAAATGGGTCCGCTCAGCGGCCTGATCGGGATGATCCCCGGCATGGGGGCGATGAAACAGCTGAAAAACGCGGACATCGACGAGCGCGAGCTCGACCGCACCGAGGCGATCATCCTCTCGATGACCCCGGCCGAGCGCGCCGACCCGCACCTGATCAACGGCTCGCGGCGCAAACGGATCGCCAACGGCTCCGGCACCCGGGTCCAGCACGTCAACCAGCTGGTCAAGCAGTTCGACCAGATGCGGGTGCTGATGCGGTCGATGGCGAACGGCAAGATGCCGAGCCCCGAGCAGATGGCTCAGCTGAGCGGCGCCGCGCCCCAAAAGCGGCCCAAGATCCGCCGCCGGTAGGCGATTCTGTAACCTCTCGCGGCTCATGGCGGTCCGAATCAGACTCAGAAGGGTGGGTTCCAAGAAGAACCCGATCTGGCGCATCGTCGTCGCCGACAAACGTTCGCCGCGCGACGGCCGCACGATCGAGACGATCGGCCAGTACAACCCGCAGACCGAGCCCTCGACGATCGTGCTCGACGAGGAGCGCGCCCGGCACTGGCTCGAGCACGGCGCCCAGCCCTCGGAGACGGTCGCCGGACTGCTGCGCACCAAGGGCATCGCTGCCTCCGGCAGCTAGAAGGGGGAGACAGATGACGGAGCTGCTCGAGTTCCTCGTCAAGGCTCTGGTGGAGGAGCCGGAGGCCGTCGTGGTCGAGGAGCTGGAAGAGGACGGCGATCTCGTCTACGAGATCAGCGTCGCCGACGAGGACCTCGGCCGGGTGATCGGCAAAGGCGGCCGCGTCGCCAACGCGATCCGCACGATCGCCAAGGCGGCGGCGGTCCGGATCGACCGCCGGGTGATCGTCGACATCCTCGATTGAGGACCGCCCGGGGCGTATCGTCGGGACGATGAGGCTCGACGTCTTCACGCTGTTCCCCGAGGCGTTCGAGTGGTTCCAGACGCAGCGCTCGGTGACCAACGCGCTGGCCGAAGGCAACGAGCTGCGCTTCATCGACTACCGGGAGACGACGCCGCTCGGCGCCGGCCAGGTCGACGACTCGCCCTACGGCGGCGGCGCCGGCATGGTGCTGCGGGTCGACGTCGTCGATGCGGCGCTGCAGGCGGCCTACGGCGACGGCCCGCGGCCGCGGACGGTGCTGCTCTCGCCGACCGGGCCGGTGCTCAGCGACGCGATCGCCGACGAGCTGGTGGCCGAGCCCCACCTGGCCCTGCTCTGCGGCCGCTACGAGGGCTTCGACGACCGCGTCCACCAGCACCTGGTCGACGACGAGCTCTCGATCGGCCGCTACGTGCTGGCCGGCGGCGAGCTGCCGGCGATGGTCGTCGCCGACGTCCTGATGCGCAAGCTGCCCGGCGCCCTCGGCCACGCCGAGTCGGCGGTCGAGGAGTCCTTCAGCCACGCGCTGGAGGGGATGCCCGAGTACCCGCACTTCACCCGCCCGGCGAGCTACCGCGGCTGGGAGGTGCCCGAGGTCCTGCTCTCCGGCGACCACGAGAAGGTGCGCCAGTGGCGCCTGCGACAGAGCCGCGAGCGTGCGGCTGAGTTCGAGGCGCGCGAAGCGGGCGAGACCCGGCAGGACGGGTGAGGGCGCCCCCGAGGGCGTCTGTTGGCTACCATTCCGCGAGCCGCGCGGTTCCCGCACTGGGTCCGGCGGTTTTTTCTCGCCGGATCATGAGCTCTGTAATCGACACCATCGAGCGCAACCAGCTGCGCAAAGGCCTGCCCCCGTTCAGCCCGGGCGACCGCGTGCGGGTCCACTTCCAGGTGATCGAGGGCACGCGCAAGCGCACCCAGGTCTTCGAGGGCGTCGTCCTGCGGCGTCAGGGATCGGGCGTGCGGGAGACCTTCACCGTCCGCAAGCAGTCCTTCGGCGTCGGCGTCGAGCGCACGTTCCCGCTGCACTCGCCGAAGATCGAGAAACTCGAGGTCGCGGCCCGCGGCGACGTGCGCCGGGCCAAGCTCTACTACCTGCGCGGCCGCGTCGGCAAGGCCGCCCGCGTCGCCGAGCGGCGCTGGGGGATCGACGAGGACATGGTCTCGGCCCCGGTCGAGAGCGCGGCGACCGACGCCGAGGGCGTCAGCCAGGAGGAGATCGTGCCGGAGGCCGAGGACGGCGCCGAGGCGCCGGAGGCCGCCGAGCAGCCGGAGGCCGCTGAGGGGGCCACCGAGCAGCCGGAGGCCGCTGAGGAGAGCGCCGAGCAGCCGGAGGCCGCCGAGGCCGAGGCGGCGGCGGCGGAGCCGGAGGCGAGCGCCGAGGAGGCGCCCGCGGCCGAGACCGAGACCGCCGCGGAGGAGACCGAGGACAGCGCAGCGCCGGCCGAGACCGAGGAGGGGGCGCCGGCCGAGGCCGACGCCGCCGACGAGGAAACGGCCTGACCTTCTCGATACCGAAGCCGCGGGGCAGGGGCGGCGGCCTGATCGAGTTGGTCGTCATCGTCGCCCTCGCTCTCGGGCTGGCGCTGGCGATTCAGGCCTGGTTCGTCAAGCCGTACCAGATCCCCTCCGAATCGATGGAACCGACCCTCGACGTCGGCCAGCGGATCCTCGTCAACCGCTTCATCTACGACTTCAAGGACCCGCAGATCGGCGACGTCGTCGTCTTCCACCCGCCTGCCGGCGCCGACGGCGCCGGGCAGGAGTGCGGCGTGATCAGGCCCGGCAACGAGCCCTGCCCGAAGCCGACCGCCGCCGAGTCGAGCCAGAACTTCGTCAAGCGGATCGTCGCCGGACCCGGCGACACGCTCTCGATCAAGGAAGGGCACCCGGTGGTCAACGGGGTCGAGAAGACCGACGAGCCCTACACCAAGCCCTGCGGCAACTCCGGCCGCTGCAACATGCCGAAGACGATCACGATCCCCAAGGGGCACTACTTCATGATGGGAGACAACCGCGGGGACAGCGACGACAGCCGCTTCTGGGGTCCGGTGCCCGAAGACTGGATCATCGGCGAAGCATTCTTCACCTACTGGCCCGTCCGGCGTGTCGGCTTCCTTTAAGAAATCGAAGTAGCCTGCCGGGACCAGGGACGGGTCCGGCGGAGGCCGGCGACGCCGACGGGGGAACCAAGTGAGCAGATTCTCGATTCCGAAGCCGCAGGGCAAGGCCGGTGGGCTGATTGAGCTGGTCGTCATCGTGGCGCTCGCGATCGGGCTGGCGCTGGCGATCCAGGCCTTCCTGGTCAAGCCCTACAAGATCCCCTCCGGCTCGATGGAACCGACCCTCGACATCGGCCAGCGGGTCCTCGTCAACCGCTTCATCTACGACTTCAAGGACCCGCAGGTCGGCGACATCGTCGTCTTCCACCCGCCGGCCGGGTCCGAACGCTCCGCCGGGCTGCAGTGCGGGGTCGATCGCAGCCTGCGCGAACCGTGCCCGAAGCCGACCGCCAAGGAGGCGAGCGACAACTTCATCAAGCGGATCGTCGCCGGTCCGGGCGACAAGGTCTCGATCAAGGAAGGGCACCCGGTGGTCAACGGGGTCGAGAAGTCCGAAGAGTCCTACATCGAGCCCTGCCAGAGCTGCAACCTGCCGAAGGCGATCACCGTTCCACCCGGCCACTACTTCATGATGGGCGACAACCGTGGAGCCAGCGACGACAGCCGCGAATGGGGCCCGGTCCCCGAAGAATGGATCATCGGCGAGGCCTTCTTCACCTACTGGCCCCCCGACCGAATCGGCTTCCTCTAAGCGTCCGGGGGTCGCGCACCGGCGCCGGCTGGCTCGCAGCCGCCGTCTCTTCGCCTTCGACCGCGGGTTGCAGAGCCGTCACGTCGCCGGCGCCGACGAGGCCGGGCGCGGCTGCCTCGCCGGACCGCTGGTCGCCGCCGCGGTCCTGATCGACTACGAGACGCTCTCGCACGCCGACCGGCGCGCGCTCAGCGGCCTGCACGACTCCAAGCAGATGACCGAGGAGCGGCGGCTGGAGATGTACCCGGCGGTGCTGCGCGCCGCCGCGCGCGTCTGCGTCGTCGTCCGCTCCGCCGCCGGGATCGACCGCCGCGGCCTCCACAACACCAACGTAGAGGCGCTGGCCTGCGCGCTCGAGCGGCTGGCGCCGGGCGAGGACGCGATCAGCCTCGTCGACGGCTTCGCCCTGCCCGGCTGCCGGGTCGCGCACCGGCGCGTGATCGGCGGCGACGCGACCAGCGCCGCGATCGCCGCCGCCTCGGTGGTGGCGAAGGTGACGCGCGACCGCTACATGCGCGAGGCGGCGCTGCGCCACCCCGGCTGGGGCTTCGAGGAGCACGTCGGCTACTCGACCCCCGAGCACCGCGCCGCGATCGACAAGCTCGGGATCTCGCCGCTGCACCGCCGCAGCTTCCAGAGCGTCGCCTACACCCAGCTAGGACTCGCCTGAGCTCAGGCGTCGCCCGGGCGGCGGAAGGCCCCGAGGATCCCGGCGACCGCGATCGCGCCGAGCACCGGGACCGCGGCTTTCGCCGCCCGCGGGGGCAGGACGAGCTCGAACAGCGGCACCTCGTCGCCGATCCGGTCGCCGAGCGGGCCCAGCGGGCAGTCGCCGCCGTTGGCGGCGACCAGCGCGCCCTCGGCGGCGAGCGCCGCGGCGGCGGCCGTCGTGCGGCGCGAGCGGCGGCCGCTCAGCGCTGCCCGCCAGACCTCGGCGATCGCGCCGAGGAAGCCGAGCGCCAGCGCCGCGTGGAACCCGCGCCAGAGCAGGACGGCGAGCGTGGGACGGGCACTGCCGGTCGGCATGCCAGCGACTCTAGCCTCGCGTGGCAGAGCTTTTGTTCGCTATGCGTGGAAAAGCTCTGCCACGCCGTCAGAAGGCGCCTTCGACGTGCTCGTAGTCGACCGGCCGGCCGGCGCGGTCGAGAGTGACGCCGACGGCGTCGAAGCGGATCTCCTCGTAGCGCGGCAGCTCGCGGTTCGCCGCCATCCAGGCGGTGGCGAGACGGCGCACGCGCAGCTGCTTGCGCCGGTCGACGGCGAGGATCGGGCGCTCGGGGCCGAAGGCGGCTCCCGCTCGCATCCCCTTCACCTCGACGAAGACGAGGGTGCGACCGTCGCGGGCGACGATGTCGAGCTCGCCGTGGCGGGTGCGCGCGTTGCGGGCGACGATCTCCCAGCCGGCGGCGGCGAGGCGGGAGGCGACGAGCTGCTCGGCGATCTGGCCGGTGCGGAGGCGGGAGCGGGTCATCCCTGACCTAAGGGCCCGGATGGCACGAAGTCTCCCCACTTCGGGCGGCAAGGATTTTCAATCTGCGCCCCAGGCGTGCGTCGCTGCTCCGTAGCGTCGTTCCCGTGCTCGCCACCGCCCGCACCTTCATCCTCGACGGCATCGCCGCCCGCCCGGTGCGGGTCGAGGTCGACGTCCACAAGGGCCTGCCCGGGTTCGCGATCGTCGGCCTCCCTGATGCCGCCGTGCGCGAGGCGCGCGAGCGGGTGCGGGCGGCGCTCGTCAACTGCGGCTTCGAGTTTCCCCTGCGGCGGATCGTCGTCAACCTGGCGCCGGCCAGCCTGCGCAAGGCCGGACCGGGGATGGACCTGGCGATCGCCGCGGCGCTGCTCGCCGCGTCCGGGCAGCTGGAGTGGGAGGGGATGGCCGGGGTGGCGCTGGCCGGGGAGCTGGCGCTGGACGGCGCCACGCGGCCCGTCAACGGCGCCCTGGCGATCGCCGAGGCCGCCCGCGAGGAAGAGCTGGAGGCGGTGGTCCTGCCGGCCGGCAACGGGGCGGAGGCGGCGCTGGCGCGGGGAATCGACGTCCTCGCGCTCGACCACCTCGGGCGACTGCCCGGGCTGGCGGCGGGGGAGTGGGTGCCGGAGCCTCCGGCGCCGCTCGCGCTCGAGAGCGAGTACCGCGGCGGCCCCGACCTGGCCGACCTGCGCGGCCAGCCGCACCTGCGACACGCGCTCGAGGTCGCCGCCGCCGGCGGGCACAGCCTGCTGATGGTCGGTCCGCCCGGAGCCGGCAAGTCGCTGGCGGCGGCGCGGGTGCCGTCGATCCTGCCCCCGCTCGGCCCCGGCGAGGCGCTCGAGGTCGCCCGCATCGCCAGCGCCTGCGGCCGGCTCGGGGCCGGCCTCGGCGGCCGCCCGTTCCGCGCTCCGCACCACACGATCAGCCCCGGCGGCCTGGTCGGCGGCGGCACGCCGCCGCGGCCGGGGGAGGCGACCCTGGCCCACCGCGGCGTCCTCTTCCTCGACGAGCTCTGCGAGTTCCGTCGCGACGCCCTGGAGGCGCTGCGGGCGCCGCTGGAGGCGGGCGAGGCATGGATCTCGCGGGTCGGTGGCAGCCTCCTCCTGCCCTGCCGCTTCATGCTCGTCGCCGCCGCCAACCCCTGCCCCTGCGGCCGCGGCGAGAGCGACCCGGACTGCAGCTGTCCGCCGCTCGCCGTCCAGCGCTACCAGGGCAAGCTGAGCGGGGCGCTGGCCGACCGGATCGACATCCTCGCCGCCGTGCGGCAGCCGAGCGCGGCCGAGATCGGCGGCGGGCCGGGGGAGGGCTCGGCGGCGGTCCGCGAGCGCGTCTGCGCTGCCCGCGAGCGGCAGGAGCACCGGCTCGGCCCGGGGCGGTGCAACGCCGAGATGACGCCCGCCGAGGTCCGCGCCTGCGCACTCGACGACGACGCCGCTGGGCTGCTCGCCGAGCTCTACGCGCGCCACCGCCTCAGCGGCCGCGCCCACGACCGGGCGCTGCGGCTGGCGCGGACGATCGCCGACCTCGCCGGGGTCGACGCGATCGGCGAGCGGGAGATGGCGCAGGCGCTGCAGCTGCGGAGGCGAGACCATGCCTGAGCCCGTCGCCTGCCCCGAGTGCCTGCGCCGCTCCTGGCTGCTCGCCCTGCTCGGCCCGTACATCGAGAAAGTGGCGACCGGCGCGGTCGGCTCGCGCTCGCCGGAGCTGCTGCGGCTGTCCAACGAGGACCTGGTCGAGGTCGCGGCGCCGAAGGTCGGCGGGCAGCTGCTGGCGCGGGTCGCGGCGCTCGGCGAGGGTCACCTGCGCCACGAGCTGCGCGCCGCCGGCTGCTGGGCCTGTTGCCGCCACGGCGACCCCTACCCGGCACAGCTGCGCGACGCCGCCGACGCTCCCTGGGCGCTGGTCGGCCGCGGCGACCCGGCGTTGCTCGCCGACCTCGACCCGGTTGGCGTCGTCACCGTCGTCGGCGCCCGCCGCGCCACCGCCTACGGTCGCGAGGTCGCCCGCGAGCTGGGACGGGAGCTGGCGGGCGCCGGGATCGTCGTGGTCAGCGGCCTCGCCTTCGGCATCGACGCCTGCTCGCACCGGGGCGCCCTCGACGCGCGGCGGCCGTACCGTCGCCGTCCTCGGCTGCGGTCCCGACTCCGCCTACCCGGCGTCCAACCGCTCGCTCTGGCGGCGGATCTGCGACGAGGGCCTCGTCCTCTCCGAGCTGCCGCCCGGGGCGGCGCCGTGGCGCTGGACCTTCCCCGCCCGCAACCGGATCATGGCGGCGCTGGCCGGGATGACGGTGGTCGTCGAGGCCGCCGTCCGCTCCGGCTCGCTGATCACCGCCGACCTGGCGGCCGACCTCGGCCGCGACCTCGGCGCCGTCCCCGGCCCGGTCACCTCGCGTGCCTCGGCCGGCCCCAACAACCTGCTCGCCGGCGGCGCCTGCGTCGTCCGCGACGCCCAGGACGTGCTCGACGCGATGCTCGGCGCCGGCGCCGAGCGCCTCGACCGCGCCGGCCCGCCCCTCGAGGAGCCGCTCGCCGACGCCCTCGCCGCGGTCGAGTCCGGCGCCACCACCTGCGACGCCGTCGCCGCCGCCCTCGCCGTCTCCGGTCCCGACGCCGCCACCGCCCTCGCCCGGCTCGAGCTGCTCGGCTACCTCGCCTGCTCGAACGTCGGCGTCTACTCCCGCACCCTCTTGGCAGCGCCGGGGCGGGATGGTTGACGCGGGCTCAGGCGCCGGCGTGGGCGAGCGCCGAGGGGCTCTGGCGGCTGACGATCGCCGGCGCCTCGTGGACGAGCTCGTCGTCGGTGAGGGCTTCGACCATGAAGAGGGCAAAGTCCACGCGGCGCGTGCGGTTGCTCTCGAGGATCGGGTCGCCGACGTGCTCGCTCCAGACGGGGAGGCCCTCGCTCTCACCCTCTTCGAGGTCGCTGCCGCGCACCACCGTCCACCGGGTGTCGCTGGCGAACACTCGCCGGGTGGCCTCGATCTGGTCGTCGAGGTCGGCGAACCGGGTCAGACGTGCCACCTTGCCGAATACCGCCGTGAACCAGCGCAGCTTCCGCGGGTACACGTCCCTGCCGTCCTTGGAGATGTGCCAGCCGCAGGAGAAGACGAGGCGCGCGCCGGGCTCGGCATGGTCGAGCACGGCCTGGGCGGTACCGGTCGAGTAGCCATGGACCCCGAAGGGGACGAGCACGACGAGAACCCCGTCGCACCCGGCGACCGCCCGCGCGATCACCTCCGGGTCGTCGGTCGCGCCCGGGACCACGGTGATCTTGCCGGCGAACTCGGCGAGCTTGCCGACGCTCTTCTGGCGGCAGACGCCGACCACCTCGTAGCCGCGCTCGAGCGCGTGCCCGACCATGTACCTGCCGAGCTTGCCGGAGGCGCCGACGACGCAGACCTTCATCCGGCGCTCCCGTGCCGGCCGAGCTCGTCCAGGCGGGTCATCGCCCCGAATGATGCCGCACGGTGCGCCGTCGGCGCCGCCGCTCTAGGCTCCCGCGCGTGAACGATCGGCGCGTACCCGCTGTGCTCTCGATCGCCGGCTCGGACTCGGGCGGCGGAGCCGGGATCCAGGCCGACCTGAAGGCGTTCGCGCGCTGCGGCGTGCACGGGATGACGGCGATCACCGCGATCACGGCGCAGAACACGGTCGGGGTCGAGGCGGTCGAGGCGGTGTCGCCGCGGATGATCGTCGCCCAGGCGCGAATGGTCGCCGAGGACATCGGCGTCGACGCGGTCAAGATCGGGATGCTGGGCACGGCGGAGACGGTCGCGGCGGTGGTCGAGGCGGTCGGTCTGCTCGGCGCGGCGCCGGTCGTGGTCGACCCGGTGATGGTCTCCGAGAGCGGCGCGGTGCTGCTCGACGAGGAGGCGCGGGCGGCGCTGGTCGAGACGCTGCTGCCGCTGACGACCGTGGCGACGCCGAACATCCCGGAGGCGCGGGTCCTGACCGGGCTGGGCGAGGACGCCTCGCAGGAGGACCTGGCGCGGGCGGTGCTGGCGCTGGGGCCGCGGGCGGCGGTGGTCACCGGCGGTCACAGCTTCGGCCTGGTCGACCTCTTCTTCGACGGCGAGACCCTGGTCGAGATACCCGGCCCGCACCATCCCGACGGCGCCGCCCACGGCTCCGGCTGCACCCACTCCTCGGTTCTCGCGGCGGCGCTGGCACGCGGCGCGACGCCGCTGCAGGCCGCCGAAGCGGCGCGGCGGATCGCTTCCGAGGCGGTCGGCGCCGGCCTGCGCGAGATCGGCGCCGGCCCGGGCCCGGTCGACGTGTTCAATCTGGCGGCCGAGTAGATTTCACGTTCATGAGCACCAACGGCGACACTGCAACCAAGCTTCCCCGGCCGCGATCGGCGACGGTCTTCGACGGCCCCGACCGCGCCCACTCGCGCGCCTACATGAAGGGCATCGGCTTCGACGACGACGCCCTCAGCCGGCCGACGATCGGGATCGCCAACACCTGGACCGAGGCGATGCCCTGCAACTTCCACCTGCGCGGCCTCGCCGAGCACGTCAAGGCGGGGGTCCGCGCCGCCGGTGGCACGCCGATGGAGTTCAACACCGTGGCCGTCTCCGACGGGGTGACGATGGGGACCCAGGGGATGAAGGCCTCGCTGATCAGCCGCGAGGTGATCGCCGACTCGATCGAGCTGATGGCTCGCGGCTACCAGTTCGACGCGATCGTCGCCCTCTGCGCCTGCGACAAGACGATCCCCGGCTGCGCGATGGCGCTGGCCCGGCTCGACGTCCCCTCGGTGCTGCTCTACGGCGGCTCGATCGCCCCCGGCCACTGGCACGGCCGCGACGTCACCATCCTCGACATCTTCGAGGCGATCGGCGCCCACAACGCGGGCGAGATGACCGACGAGGAACTGAACGAGCTGGAGGGCGTCGCCAGCCCCGGCGCCGGCGCCTGCGGCGGCCAGTTCACCGCCAACACGATGGCCTGCGCCTTCGAGGCGCTCGGGGTCAGCCCCGGCGGCTCGGCGATGGTCCCGGCCGAAGACGAGGAGAAGGGCAGCGTCGCCGAGAAGATCGGCGAGCTGGTGCTGCGGGTCCTCGCCGAGGACATCACGCCGAGCAAGGTGATCACCCGCGACTCGCTGGAGAACGCGATCGCCTGCGTCTGCGCCTCCGGCGGCTCGACCAACGCGGTGCTGCACCTGATCGCGCTCGCCCACGAGCTCGGGATCGAGCTGACGATCGACGACTTCGAGCGGATCTCACGCGAAACCCCGCTCTACGCCGACCTCAAGCCGGGCGGGCGCTTCGTCGCCACCGACCTGTTCGCGGCCGGCGGCGTGCCGGTGATCCTCAACCGCCTCGCTGGGAACGGCGACCTGCACGAGGACGCGCTCACGGTCACCGGCCAGACGATCGGCGAGGTCGCCGCCGCCGCCACCGAGGCGCCGGGCCAGGCGGTCGTGCGGCCGCTGGAGAACCCGCTCAAGGCCGAAGGCGGCCTGGCGATCCTCAAGGGCAACCTCGCCCCCGACGGCGCCGTGGTCAAGGTCGCCGGCACCGAGCGCCGCCAGCAGACCGGGCCCGCCCGCGTCTTCGAGACCGAAGAGGAATGCTTCCGCGCGGTCAAGGACCAGAAGATCGACGCCGGCGACATCGTCGTCATCCGCAACGAGGGCCCGGTCGGCGGGCCGGGCATGCGCGAGATGCTGCAGGTCACTGCGGCGATCGTCGGCGAGGGGCTGGGGGAGAGCGTGGCGATGGTCACCGACGGCCGCTTCTCCGGCGCCACCCGCGGGCTGATGATCGGTCACGTCGCCCCCGAGGCGGCGAAGGGAGGCCCGATCGCCGCGATCCGCGAGGGCGACGAGATCACCGTCGACATCGATGCCCGCAGCCTCAGCGTCGACCTCAGCGACGAGGAGATCGCCGAGCGCGTCGCCGCCTACGTCTCACCGCCCTCGCCCTTCGGCCGCGGCGTGATGTCGAAGTACGCGGACACGGT
>CAWEOH010000039.1:0-26154 GCA_963810455.1 uncultured Actinomycetes bacterium | reverse complement strand
TACCTGCTCGACGAGTCGCAGATCCCGACCAGCTGGATCAACCTGCTGCCCGATCTGCCGGGCGAGCCGCTGCCGCCGCTTAACCCGGGGACCGGGCAGCCGGCGGGGCCGGAGGACCTGACCCCGATCTTCCCGATGGGGCTGATCGAACAGGAGGTCTCGGCCGAGCCGGAGGTCGAGATCCCCGAGGAGGTGCGCGAGATCTACAAGCTGTGGCGGCCGACGCCGCTGATCCGCGCGCACCGCCTGGAGCGCGAGCTCGACACCCCGGCGCACATCGACTACAAGTACGAGGGCGTCTCGCCGGCCGGCTCGCACAAGCCGAACTCGGCCGTCGCCCAGGCCGTACTTCAACAAGCAGGCGGGGATCGAGAAGCTGGTGACCGAGACCGGCGCCGGCCAGTGGGGCTCGGCGCTCTCGCTCGCCTGCCGGCTGTTCGAGATGGAGTGCGAGGTCTTCATGGTCGGCGTCTCCTACGACCAGAAGCCCTACCGGCGGGCGATGATCGAGACCTGGGGCGGGACCGTCCACCGCAGCCCGACCGACCTGACCGAGGCCGGCCGCTCGCAGGCCTCGCATCCCAGCGGCAGCCTCGGGATCGCGATCTCCGAGGCGGTCGAGGTGGCGGCGAAAAGCGAGGACGCCAACTACGCGCTCGGCTCGGTCCTCAACCACGTCTGCCTGCACCAGACGGTGATCGGCCAGGAGTCGATCGCGGCGATGGAGATGGCGGGCGAGTACCCCGACGTCGTCGTCGGCTGCGTCGGCGGCGGCTCCAACTTCGCCGGCCTCGTCTACCCCTTCGTCCGCGCCAACCTGCGCGAGGGCAAGACCACCCGCTTCCTCGGCGCCGAGCCGGCCGCCTGCCCGACCCTGACCCGCGGCCGCTACGCCTACGACTTCGGCGACACGGTCGGGATGACGCCGCTGATGCCGATGTACACGCTCGGCCACGACTTCGTGCCGCCGCCGGTCCACGCCGGCGGTCTGCGCTACCACGGCGACGCGCCCAGCCTCTGCGCCCTGGTCAAGGAGGGGATCGTCGAAGCCACCGCGGTGAAGCAGACCGAGGCCTTCGCCGCCGCCGTCCGCTTCGCCGGCTGCGAGGGGATCATCCCCGGGCCGGAGCCGGCGCACGCGATCAAGGCGACGATCGACGAGGCGCTGGCGGCGAAGGAGGCGGGCGAGGAGCGGGTGATCCTGCTCGGCCTCTCCGGCCACGGCCACTTCGACATGGCCGCCTACAACGCCTACCACGCTGGTGAGCTCGAGGACCTCGAGTTCTCCGAGGCGGAAATGGACGAGGCGCTGGCGCACCTGCCGGATGCGCCCAGCATCGCATGAGCTCCCCGGTCCTGATCGCCTACGACGGCTCCGACCACGCCAGGGCGGCGATCGCCGAGGCCGGCCGGCAGCTCGAGACCGGGCGCGAGGCAATCGTCCTCACTGTGACCGAGCCGATGGAGGGGGTGCCGTTCCTCGGCGCCGCCGGCGTCCCGGTCGATGCCGAATCGGTCGAGTCGCTGTTCTCCGCCGCCCGCTCGGGCGCCGAGAAGACCGCCGAGGAGGGCTGCGCCCTGGCCCGCGAGGCGGGCCTGGAGCCGGAGCCGATGGTCGCCACCGGCGGGCCGGTCTGGAACCAGATCGTCGCCGCCGCCGACGAGCGCGACGCGGACCTGATCGTGATCGGCTCGCGCGGCCTCTCGGGGCTCAAATACGCGGTGCTCGGCAGCGTCGCCGCCGCCGTCGCCCAGCACAGCAAGCGCAGCGTGCTGATCACGCACGTCTGAGGTCGCGGTTCTTCCCGCTATGCGGGCGGAAGCGCGCGCTCAGCGCCGGGGGTGCGCTTCCAGCCAGTCGAAGGCGCGTTCGTTGCGCAGCTGCGGCGCCATCGGCTCGCAGTGGAACTCGCCGCCCTCGGCGACGCTGAACTCGACCAGCTTCTTCGGCGCCCGCAGCCACTTGTGGACGATCTCCGGCTGGCCCGGGAAGAACTGCTCGAGGGCGGGGGAGAAGACAGCCGTGGGGGCGGTGATCCTCCGTGCCTGATCGCGGTGGAGGACGAACTGCTCGGCCAGCTTCATCTTTTCGTAGCCGCCGCCGTTGCCGTAGATCTCGCTGCGCTTGGCGAGCCCGAAGCGGCCCGCTTCGTTCAGGTACTTCGGCAGCGAGTCCCAGACCTCGTTGGCGGCGACCCGGTCGCCGGCGTCGAACGGTTCCCAGAACTCCTTCGGCAACCCGCCCTTGCCGCGCCAGGAGACGAAGCAGTTGTGGACGCCGGGGTCGGTGACGAGGCCGGCGAGGCGGTGCTCGCTGGCCGCGGCGCGGGCGGTCAGGTAGCCGCCGAAGCTCTGGCCGACCAGGCCGATCCGCCGCTTGGCGACCCGCGGGTGGGCGCGCAGCCAGTCGACCACCGGGGTGATCACCGTCTCCCAGTCGGGGACGAAGGGCATGTTGCGGAGGAAGAGGTTGGCGCCCTGGCCGGGGCCTTCGAAGATCAGCGCGTTCCAGCCGCGTTCCAGCGCGGCGGCCCCGCCGTAGACCCACATGTCGATGTTCTGCGCGTCGGAGCCGGTGTTGAGGATCACCGTCGGGCGCTTGGCCTTGCCGCCGGGGCTGAGGAACCAGCCGGGCAGCTTGCCGCCGCGGTAGGGGATGCGGACGGCTTGGAAGCTCGGCTCGAAGAGCGCCGCGGCGCTGGCCCAGGCTCGCTCCATCTCGCGGTACAGCGCACCCTCGTGCGCCCGGGTCGCGTTCTTCGACGCAAGCACGTAGAAGAGCGCCTGGTCGAGGTACATCGCCGCCCGCAGGTAGCAGCCGCGGGCGCTGGCGCGGCGGCCGGCCTTGCGCTCGCGGTCGCCGCGGCGGCGGATCTCGCGGCCCAGCTTCTGGAACTCGTGGAAGACCGCGCGGCAGGTGTCGTGCTTGCCGTGGATGCGGTCGAAGGTGGCGAGCACCTCGCCGGTCTCCGAGGCGCCGTAGGCGGAGGCGCTGAGCGCGAACAGCATCTGGAAGTTGAGCGCCGGTTCCTTGAAGAAGGTCACCGCCGGCAGCTTCTTGGTCTTCGCGGCGTCGCCGGGTGCGGTCGCGAAGGCGTCGGGCACCTGGGTGAGCCCGCCGGCGGCGCCGGCGGCGAGGGCGCCGGCGAGCAGGCCGCGGCGGCTGATGGCGGATCGCGGCTCGGGGGCGGGGGCGGACGACACGGGGGCATCTTCTCCCAGCGGGCGGACGCGCAGGGGACGGCTCGGCGGATGATCGAGCGGCCTGTAGCCTGCCCGCATGCTGATCGAGGGAGACCCGCTGCGGCAGCCGGCGCCGCCGCTGCAGGACCTGGCGCGGGTGGGCCTGGACCGGGGGCCGGACGACCTGGCGCTGGTCTCCGCCGTGAGCTCGATGACCTGGGCCGAGCTGGAGGCCGCGAGCGACCGGCTGGCCGGCGGCTACCGCGGGCTGGGGCTGCAGCCGGGCGATCGGATCGCCTCGCTGCTGCCGAACCGGATCGCGCTCGCCGTCCACTATCTCGCCGCCTTCAAGGCCGGCCTCGCGATCACCCCGCTGAACTACCGCTACACCCACCGCGAGATCGACAACGCGCTCGAGGTGAGCGGCGCGCGGGCGCTCCTCGCCCACGTCGAGCGCGACGAAGACGTGATGGCGAGCCGGCGGGTCGCGGAGATGGAGCTGGGCGCGATCGCCTACGTCGACGCCGAGGCGCCCGAGCAGGCGGAGGGGCTGGGCGAAGCCTGGCGGCAGGGCCTCGACGAGCTGCTCGCGGCCGAGCCGCTGTCGCGGGTCGACAACGACCCGGCGAGCCCGGCGGCGATCTTCTTCACCTCCGGCAGCACCGGGCCGGCGAAGGGCGTCACCCACACGCACGAGACCCTGCGCTGGATGATCGCCAGCGCCGACGCCGCCTTCGGCCTCGGCCCCGAGGACGTCTTCCTGCCGGGATCGTCGATGTCCCACATCGGCTCGTTCCTCTGGACGCTCTCCACGCTCGCGGTCGGCGGCCGCGTCGTCGTCGCCCGCAGCTACGACGCGCACGAGATCCTGCCGCTGCTGCACGAGCAGCGGCCGACGGTGCTGGCGATGATCCCGGCGGCGCTGGCGGCGCTGATCCGCGAGCACGGGCTGAAGCCGGAGGACTTCGGCTCGCTGCGCATCTGCCGCGCCGGGGCGGACAAAGTCTCGACCGAGCTGCTGACCGAGTTCGCGGCGCTCGCCGGCTTCCCGATCGACGAGGGCTACGGGATGACCGAGGTCGGGCTGACGACCCTGAACCCGCCGGCGGGCCCGATCAAGGCGGGCTCGATCGGGCCGCCGATCCACGGCTACAGCATCTCGCTGCGCGACGAAGAGGGCGGCCAGGTGGCCGAGCCGGGAACCGTCGGCCGGGTCTGGATTCGCACCCGCAGCCGGATGCGCGGCTACTGGGAAGCCGACGAGGCGACCGCCGAGGTGGTCGAGGGCGAGTGGCTGGACTCCGGCGACCTCGCCCGCGCCGACGAGGACGGCTACCTCTGGTTCTTCGGCCGCAAGAAGCAGGTGATCGTCCACGACGGCTCCAACATCAGCCCGCTCGAGGTCGAGGCGGCGCTCTGCGAACACCCCGCCATCGATCTCGCCGGGGTCGTCGGCGTCCACGATCTCGTCCACGGCGAGAACGTCCGCGCTTACGTGACGCTGCGCGAGGGCGCCGAGCGCCCGACCAGCGCCGACCTGGCCGTCTTCTGCCGCGAGCGGGTCGGCTACAAGGCACCGGAGGAGATCGTCTTCCTCGACGAGATGCCGCTCAACCCGACCGGCAAGATCGATCGCGTCGGCCTCAAGGCGATGGCGGAGGACCACCTGCACCCGCACGGGATGCCGTGAGCGGCGGACCGGAGGTGCCGCGCCCCCCGGCGGCGATCAGCTTCGATTTCTGGCACACGCTGGTGGCCGAGCCGGCCGGCGTGCTCGGCGCGCTGCGCCGCGAGGCGGTGGTGCGGGCGCTGCTCGAACACGAGGTCGAGGTGGAGGCGGACGTCCTCGACGCCCACCTGGCGGCGACGCAGGCGCTGCAGGCCGAGGCCTGGAACCGCGGCGAGCACTTCGAGCCCGAGCGGGCGGCGAGCCACCTGGCCGACGCGATCGAGGGCGTGGAGGGGGAGAGCCACGGCGGCGTGGTCGACGCCTTCCTCGGCGCCGGCGAAGCGGCCGACCTCGAGCTGTCGCCGGGCGCGGCGGAGACGGTCGCGGCGCTGGCCGGGGCGGGGGTGCGGCTGGGGATCGTCTGCGACGTCGGCCTCACCGGCTCGCGCCACCTGCGCGGCTTCCTCGAGCGCGCCGGCGTCCTGCGCCACTTCCAGGGTTGGGCCTTCTCCGACGAGGTCGGCAACTACAAGCCCTCGCCTCAGATCTTCGCCCACATGCTGGACCAGCTCGGCCTGGGGGAGGGGGCCGGAGCTGTCTGGCACGTTGGCGACCTGCGCCGCACCGACGTCGCCGGCGCCCGCGCCAGCGGCCTGGTCCCGATCCGCTACCGCGGCCAGAACGACGACCGCTCCGACGCGCCCGAGGCCGACCGGGTGATCGACGAGCTGCCGGAACTCCTGCCGCTGGCTCTAGACTGAAGCCGGCGCGGTGGACGTAGCTCAGTTGGTAGAGCTCCTGGTTGTGGTCCAGGCGGTCGCCGGTTCGAATCCGGTCGTCCACCCCTCTCAGCGCTGCGTGCGGAGGCCGCGGTCGAGCGTGTCGAGCAGGCGCGAGTAGCTCTCGTCGACGTCCTCGGGCAGGCCGAAGCCGCCGGCCGCCTCGAGCAGGATGAAGCCGTGCAGGGCGGCGCGGATCCCGCGCACCGCGTGGATCGCGTCGGAGCCCTCGAGCCCGTAGCCGGCGAGCAGGGCAAGGAGGACGTCGACGACGGCGCCCGCGGCGGCCGCCCCGGCCTCGTCGCCCGGCTCGGGCGCGCGCTGCGCCGCGGCGTAGGTGCCCGGGTGCGCGTGGGCGTAGTCGCGCAGCGCCGCGGCTACCGCCCGCAGCGCCGGCTCGCCGCTGCGCCCGACCGCGGCGTCGCGCATCGTCTCGGTCAGCTCGCGCATGCCGCGCGCTCCCAGCCGCCGCCGCAGGTCGTCGAGGCCGTCGACGTGGACATAGAGGGAGGGCGTCCGCACGCCGACCGCCGCCGCCACGCGGGCGAGGCTGAGCGCCTCGAGGCCCTCGGCGTCGGCCAGCGCGGCGGCCGCGTCGACGACCGCCTCGGGGTCGAGCCCGGCCCGCGCCATCAGCGGCCGGCCCGGTCGATCGCGGCGTCGATCTCGGCCAGCGGATCGCGCCGGACGCGCCCGTGCCCGGGCCCCAGCGCGGTCGGCTCGAGGGCGCGCAGCCGGCGGGCGCTCTGCAGCGCCAGGTCCGGGTCCCAGGTCGCCATCTTGACCAGCGGGAAGCGCCAGTTCGGCTGCCCGGCGACCGTCGTGCCGCCCAGGGTGTGGAAGGCGTCGCCGCAGATCAGCGCCCGGTCGCGGCGGTCGAGCAAGGCGACGTGACCGGGAGTGTGGCCGGGGCTGGCGACGACTTCGAGGCTGCCGACCCGGTCGCCCGCCCCGAGCAGCACGTCGGGCTCGGTCGCGACCTTCGGCCAGCCTCCCTTCAGCTTGCCCTGCGGCTCGCCGGGGTCGAGCGACCTGTCGCCGGCGACGATCCGCGCGTCGCGGGCGGGGACCAGCACCTCGACCTCCCCGAGCTTGGCACGCAGGGCGTCGAGCGAGCCGATGTGGTCGCTGTGCCCGTGGGTCAGGGCGATCCGCCGGATCGGCGCCCCCAGCTGCTCGGCGGCGCCGAGCAGGGCGCCGGCGCTACCCCCGGCCATCGTGTCGACCAGGGTGAGGCCGTCGTCCTCGCGGACCAGGTAGGCGTTCATCATCCCCAGCCGGGTGACCTGGACGATGTCCTCGCTGAGCGGGGTGGTGCGCATCTCAAAGCTCCTTCTCTCGTTTCCTAACTCCCTTAGGAGATTACCTAATTCCATTAGGAAACGCAAGCCACCGCTCCGCGAGTCTGCGAAAACCCGCGCATAGCGTGGGTTTCTGCGGTTTCGCGCGGCGAGGTGCGCTCAGCGCGCCATGAAGCCGGCGTCGACCGCGAGGATCTCCCCGGTTATCCCGCTCGCCGCGTCGGAGGCGAGGAAGACGATCGCCTCCGCCACCTCGGCGGCGGTGAGCAGGCGCCCGAGCGGGTGGAGGTCGATCGTCCGGGCCAGGGTGGCCTCGGGATCGGGGTCGGCGGCGCGCGCCTCGGCGATGAAGTCGGTGTCGATCGTCCCCGGCGCTACGGCGTTGACGCGGATCCCGCGCTCGGCCTGCTCGATCGCCAGCTGGCGCGTGAGCTGGACGAGCCCGCCCTTGGTCATCGCGTAGGCGACCTGGTTGGGCATGCCGATCAGGCCCGAGATCGAGGCGACGTTGACGATCGCGCCGCGGGTCGCCGCCAGCGGCGCCAGCGCCTCGCGGGCGTGCAGGAAGGCCCCGCGCAGGTTCGTCGCGACGAGCCGGTCGAAGTCCTCGTCGGTGGTCTCCGCCGCCGACCGGCGCAGGAACCGGGCGGCGTTGTTGACCAGCAGGTCGAGGCGGCCGAAGCGCGAGGTCGCGAGCTCGACCGCCCGCCGCGCCGAGCCGGAGCGGCCGACGTCGGCCTCCAGCGCCGCGACCGGGCCGTCCTCGGCGAGCTCGACGACGGCCGGCGAGACGTCCTCTGCGACGACCCCGTAACCCCGGTCGAGCAGCCGCCGGACCACCTCCCGCCCGACACCGCCGGCGGCGCCGGTGACGATCGCGGCCTTCCTCTCTTCACCCATCTCCGAGCTCCTCTCTCGATCTCCGCGGCAGGCGGGTGCCGGCTCGCCGCTCGCACTCAACCAGGTTCCGCCGACCGTCAATCGCGCCTCCGCTGTCGGGCTCGCCAATGGGATCGGCGGCGATCCGCCGCGACTCCGCCGGTACCTAGGCCATCCGTCTAGTCGGCCCCCGGCCGCTCATCCGGCGGCGGCCCCCGGGCGAAGGGAGAGGAGGACCTAAGTACGCACATGTTCGCCAAATCGAAGACATGGATCCATGCGGCGCGGCTACCCAGCGAGGAGGCGCGTTGCCTTCCCTGACCGAGCCGTCGCGTCCCGACGCCGCCGCCGACACCGAGCAGCCGGCGCTCGACACCCCGGCCGTCCTGCGCCCGGGCGTCCACGACCTCGAGCGGACGCCGGGCGAACGCCGCCGGATCTACGTCGGCCTGCGCCTGAAACTGCTCCTGGTCCTGGCGATCTCGCTGGCCTGGGCCGGGCTCTCGCTGTGGATCGCCCTCCCCTGGATAGAGGATCTCGGCGAATCGATCACCCTGCCGCTCGCGGCCGCCGTGATCGCCGGGATCGCGATCATCCCCGGCTACCTCAACGCCAACCTGATCGCCTCGCTGCTGATCGACCGGCCGCCGCCCTTGCGCTTCGACCTCGACTTCCCGGAGCTGACCGTGGTCGTCGCCTGCTTCAACGAGGAGGAGACGATCGAGGAGACGCTCGACTACGTCGGCAAGCAGGAGTACCCGGGCGGGCTGCGGATCCTCGTCGCCGACGACGGCTCCTCAGACCGCACCGCCGAGCTGGCGCACGTCCGTGCGGGGCGCGACCCGCGGATCTCCGTCGTGACCCTGCCGCACGGCGGCAAGGCCCGGACCCTGACCGGGGCGATGGCCCACGTCACCACGCCGCTGGTGGCGACGGTCGACGCCGACACGCTGCTGATGGCGGGCGCCCTGGAGCGAATCGTCGCCCGCCTGCTGATCTCCCCGCCGGACACGGTCGCGGTCGCCGGCGCGGTCTTCGTCCGCAACTCGCGTCGCAACTTCCTCACCCGCGCCCAGGAGTGGGACTACTTCCTCGGCATCGCCTCGGTCAAGCGCCAGCAGGGGCTCTTCCAGGGGACGATGGTCGCCCAGGGGGCCTTCAGCGTCTACCGCACCGACGCGGTGCGCGCGGTCGGCGGCTGGCCGGACCGGATCGGCGAGGACATCGTGCTCACCTGGGCGATGATGCGCGAGGGCGGCCGGGTCGGCTACGAGCGCACCGCGATCGCCTTCACCGGCGCGCCGGAAGACCTGCGCCACTTCGCCCGCCAGCGGCGCCGCTGGGCCCGGGGAATGATCGAGGGGCTGCGTGAGCACGGCGGCGCGCTGCTGTCCGGTCACCGCTCCAACGCCCACGCCGTGCTGGTGAACTTCCTCTTCCCGTTCGTCGACGGGGTCTACTCGATCGCCTTCCCGATCGGGATCGTGCTCGCCTGCTTTGGCAACTTCGCGATCGTCGGGCCGATGACCCTCGCGGTCTTGCCGCTGAACTTCCTCCTCTCGATGGTCATGTTCCGCCTCAGCCGCCAGGCCTTCGCCGAGGTCGGGCTGGGCGTGCGCAAGAACGTCGCCGGCTACCTCGGCTACCTGCTCACCTACCAGCTGTTCATGTCGCCGATCTCGGTGGCGGGCTACGTCCAGGAGATGGCGCGTGCACGCCGCAACTGGTGAGTCGGCGATGCCCCGCCTCTCCAGCCAGCAGCTGCTGGCGGTGATCACCCAGCTCGACCAGGCGATCTACAACCACGAGCAGTGGCACAAGGGCGTGGTGCGGGTGCTGATCGCCGGGCTGCCCGCCGACGCCGCCGATCTGGTGCCGGATGCGTACCGCAATTGCCGCTTCGGCCGCTGGCACGAGAGCGAGGAGCCGGGTCCGCTGTGCGACCACCCGGCCTTTGTCGCACTCGGCGAAGCCCACCGTCAGATGCACGAGAGCGCTGCGGCCCTGCTGCAGCGACGCGAGGACGGGCTCGACGTGCCGATCAACGAGTACGACCAGTTCACCAACCTGCTCGACAGGATGCGTCTGGAGATCCAGTCGCTGAGAAGCGAGCTTCAGGAAGCTGCCCACAGTCGCGATCCGCTGACCGGTGCCCGCAACCGTGCGGGCCTGCTCACCTACCTGCGCGAGCAGCAGGCGCTGGTGCGGCGCGGCGTGCAGAGCTGCGCGCTGGCGATGGTCGACATCGACCACTTCAAGGAGGTCAACGACCGCCACGGCCACGCGGCCGGCGACGCCGTTCTGAGGCGGCTGGCGGAGCGCTTTCTCGGTGAGCTTCGGCCCTACGATCGCCTTTACCGCTACGGCGGTGAGGAGTTCCTGATCGTGATGCCCCAGCTGTCGCTCGAGGACGCGGTCGAGGTGAGCGAGCGTCTGCGGCGGGGCCTCTCGGCCGGGGGGGCCGGCGACGGCGCAGGAGTCGCGGACCTGCGCGTCACGGTCTCGATCGGGATCGCCGCGCTGGACGCCGAGCAAGCGGTGGAGGAGTCGATCGACCGCGCTGACGCGGCGCTCTACCGTGCGAAGGAGGAGGGACGCGACCGGGTCGAGCTCTCCTCCTGACCTCCCCGTCAGGCCCCCGCCGCGCCGAGCCGGGTCAGGTAGCGGGAGACGGCCTCGGCGCGGTTCGCGGCGCGCAGCTTCTTGAGGATGCTGTTGACGTGGAACTTGACCGTGCCTTCGGAGATCACGAGGCGGTCGGCGATCCTGCGGTTGCTGAGGCCCTCGGCCATCAGCGCCAGCACCTCGACTTCGCGCCTGGTGAGCAGGCCCTCGAAGGCAGAGCCACTCTCGCCCGCCGGCCGCGGCGGCGGCACCTCGGCCAGGCGCGGGCCCTCGCGCGGGGCGAGCCGGATCGCGGCGTCGGAGAGTTCGCCGAGGCGGGCGTTGAGCCGGTCGAGGAAGCGGCGCATCTGCTCCCGCTCGCGGCGCAGGCCGCGGCGCAGCGCGGCGCTCTCGTGGGCCTGGGCGGCACCGACCGCGAAGCGCCACAGCACTTCGCGGTCGAGGACGTCGGGGTGGGCGCGGCCGCGGTCGGCGTGGAGCACGGCGATCACCCGGCCCCGCTCGATCAGCGGCGCGACGACGTAGGAGCTCCAGCCCATCGCCTGGTTGAGGCCCGGGTCGACGCGCGGGTTGAGCTGGGCCTCGGTGACGCCGGTGGCGCGCCGGCGGCGCAGTACTTCGGCCTCCAGCAGCGGGTGCTCGAGCCGGATCGGGTGCTCGGCCAGCGCCCGCAGCAGCTCCTCGGCCCGCTCGGGCTCGGCCTCCACGTAGGCGGACTTGGCGTGGAGGGCGCCGTCGCGCACCTCGCTGAGCAGCACCCGCTGCAGCTCCGAGCACTCGCAGAGCCGCCGCGGCGCCTCCTCGAGGATCGCCGGTGGCGAGGTGACCTCGCGCAGCTGCCCGACCGCCGTCTCGACCCGGGCGAACGCGGCCCGGCGCTGCTCGAAGCGCGCGCGCAGCCGCTCCATCTGGGCCTCGTGCGCGGCCCGGCCGGCGTCGCCGCCCCCACCTTCCTCGCCGAGCCGGGATTCGAGCGCCGCGAGCAGCGGCCCGATCTGCTCCAGGCTCGGCTCGCGGTCGGAGGGCTCGCGCCCGAGCAGCGACTCGGCCCCGGCGACCGCGTCGCGCAGCCGCTGGCGGTCCTGGCGGTCGAGGTTGCGGTCGAGGAAGTCGGAGCCGACCTCGACCGGCGCGGAGCTGTGCGGCTCAGGCCGCGCCACGGAGGTGCCTCGCCACCGCGTCGGCCCGGCTGGTCGCCCCGAGCTTCAGCAGGATGTTCTTGACGTGGAACTTGACGGTGCTCTCGCTGATCAGCAGCGAGGTCGCGATCTCCCCGTTGGTGCGGCCGCGGCCGAGCAGCTTCAGCACCTCGGTCTCGCGCGGGGTCAGGCTCTCGGCGTCGGCGCCCGCCGGCCGCGGCCCCGCGTCGGCCCCCGGCCCGGCGCGCCCCTCCTCGAGGTGGTCGCTCATCCAGGCGACCGCGGCGCGCAGCTCGCCACGGTGGCGCTCGATCGTCTCCCGCAGCACCGCCCGCTCGAAGGCGGCGGCGAACCCCTTCGCGTAGACCTCGGTCACCTCGCGGTCGAGCTCGTCGCCGGCGACTCTGGCCGCGGCGCCGGGCTCGGCGTGCAGGAGGCCGATCGTGTCGCCGCGCAGCTTGATCGGGGCGACCACGTAGGAGGACCAGCCGAGCAGCTCGCGCAGCTCCGCCGGCGAGCGCGGCCCGTCGGCGTCAACCGCGACCGCCGCGCCGCCCCGCTGGGCGATCTCGGCCTCGACCAGCGGGTAGCGCAGGGCGAGGTCGAGCTGAACGAGGCGCTCCCGGGTCCCGGCGTCCAGCCCTTCCCGGGCCCAGGCGGAGCGCGGCGTGAGGCGCTCGGCCTCGAGCTGGCTGACGACGACTCGCTCGAAGCTGGAGCTGGCGCCGAGCGCCTCGGCGGCGCGCTCCAGGATCCCCGCCGAGGAACCGACTTCGGAGAGCTGCTCGACCGCTTCCTGGACCTTGTCGAGGGCGTCGGCGCGGCGGACGAGGTCGCGCTCGACCAGCTCCCGCTCAACCTGGCGCAGCTCCCGCAGCGCGGCCGCGACGTCGCTGCGCTCAGCAGTGCGCGAGGTCACCGCTCCGGCGGCGGACGATCTCGGCGCGCTCAGCGGCTTCGGCGCCCACATAGCAGAGCCCGAAGCGCCGGCCGGCGGCGCTGATCTCGTTCCAGGTCGCCAGGGCGTGCGCGGGATCGACCAGGGCCAGCGCCCAGCTGTCGTCGAAGAGCATCCAGGTGCTCGTGGCGCCGCCGGCGAGGGCGGTGGTGGCGATCGCGCCGGCGCCGTTGCGCGCGGCGAGCGCCCCGTAGACGCCGAGGTCGGCGAGCAGGCTCGTGGTCGCCGGCCCGATCACGCCGATCGCCACCAGCGGGCTCTGCTCGACCCGGGGCGTATGGGCCGCCAGTTCCTCGCGCAGCTGCCCGAGCAGGGCAGGGCCGCGCCCGGCCGGCGAGACGAGGATCGCCTCTTCGGCTGCGGTCCTCCCCCAGTGGGAGCGGTCGGCGGAGGTCAGCGCCTGGCCGGGCCGCAGCTCGGCGGCGAAGCGGTGGGAGGTGACCCGGTCGATCGCCGTGCTCTCGGCTTCGATCCGCAGCGCGCAGAGGTCCTCGCGGTCGACCAGGCCGACCGACCGCATGCAGGCCGCCAGCTCGCCGGCGGCCGCCCCGTAGCGGAGGGGCAGCTCGCGGCCGTGGCGGACGCCGACGCACTCGGCGAGCTGCCGCAGCCTCGGGAAGAGGGCGCTCTCTCCATCCATGCTTCGACAGTAGATCCGTCATCTCGTCTCCGCCCCGCCCCAAGGTAGCGACTTACCTGATCGAACGGGTAGGTTAGGCTCGATTCTAGCCCTGTCGCAGGGCCGAAAAGCGGGCGAAGAGGGGCAAACAACCCCTACCTACCCGAAGGGCAGGGTCAATCTAACCCAGGTGGGGTGGTGGGGGCCCGCGGACCGGTCCAGACTCCTCGGCATGGGTGAGGAGCAGACGCAAGTCGTGCAGATCGGCGCGTCCGGCAACGGCGCGGCGCCGGCGCGCGCCTCGGGTCCATATGCGGCGATCGCCCACAAGATCGCCACCGACCGCTGCGTGATCCTCGACGGCGCCACCGGGACCGAGCTGTTCGAGGTCGAGGGCCAGCGCCCCGAGCTGGACGACCACATGTGGGGCATCGAGGCGCTCAACCAGGTGCCGGCCGAGGTCGAGGCGATCCACCGGCGCTACGTCGAGGCGGGCTGCGACGTGATCTCGACCAACACCTGGGGCCTGCCGACGGCGCTCCGCGACGGCGGCTCGCAGCTCTGGCGGCCGGGGGAGCCGGTGCACTGGATGGACGTCGCCCGGCGCGCGGTCCGGCTCGCCCGCGAGGCCGCCGAGCCCCGCGCCTCCGAGGTCGCGGTCGCCTTCAGCATCAACGGCGACGTCGACACGCCGGACGGCCAGGAAACGATCCGGCTGCTGCTGCGCGCCTTCGAGGCCGACCCGCCGGACCTGATCCTGCTCGAGACGCTCTCGCTGGTGCGCAACTCGACCTACGCCACGGTCGAAGCGCTGATGGAGAGCGGCCTGCCGGTCTGGCTCAGCTTCCGCCGCTGCCGCCACGGCGTCTGCGGCGTCTACGGCGAGCACTGGGGCGGCCCCGAAGGCGACGCCTTCGGCCGGGCGGCTCGCCGCTTCGAGGAGATGGGGATCGGCGCTCTGCTGGTCAACTGCATCCCGCCCGACCACGTCTCGGGGATGATCTCCTGGGTCCGCGACTTCACCGACCTGCCGCTCGGCGTCTACCCCAACCTCGGTTACCTCTCCGCCGCCGGCTGGCGCAGCGACGGCGACGTCAGCGGCAGCGACTACGCCGAGATGGCGCTCTCCTGGCGGGAGGAGGGCGCCCAGATCATCGGCGGCTGCTGCGGGGTGGGGCCCGAGCAGATCGCCGCAGCGGCGGCGGCGCTCGAGCAGACCAAGCCCGGGCACGCCCACCCGCACGAGCCCGAGCACCTCGAGTCCGCCGCTGAGCGGGACGCCGCGCAGCCGCCGCCGCACTGGACCGACGCCCGCAACCGCCGCCTCTTCCCGCTCGACTTCCCGGACATCGCCGTCGACGAGGGGGTCTTCGCGCCGACCCAGGGCAGCTTCCTGATCTGGCAGTACCTCTACCAGGAGGGGATCGGCGCCCACCAGCGCTGCCTCGACATCGGCTGCGGTTCGGGCCTGCTCACGGTGCAGCTGGCACGCAACGGCGCCTCGCACGTGCACGCGATCGACATCGACTCCGAGGCGGTCGCCAACACGCTCACCAACGCCTTCCGCAACGACGTCGCCGACCGGGTCAGCGCCGCGGCCGCCGATCTCTACCCGTGGGTCCCGGAGGAGCGCTACGACGTCGTCGTCGCCAGCCTTTACCAGATGCCGGTCGACCCGTTCGAGCAGGTGACCACCCACCGGCCGCTCGACTTCTGGGGGCGGAACCTGATCGACCACCTGATCCGGCTGCTGCCGCAGGCGCTCGCCGACGACGGCACCGCCTACATCATGCAGCTCTCGATCATCGGCGAGGAGCGGACGGTCGAACTGCTGCAGGCGCAGGGATACCACTCGCGCGTCGTCTCCTTCGCCTTCTTCGAATTCCACGAGCTGTTCAGCGAACGGCACGAGCAGATCGCCCGGGTCGAGGAGCAGTCCGACGCGTACCACCTCAAGCTCGGCGACCACGACGTGATGGTGGCCTACCTAATCGAAGTCACCCGCGAGGGTGAGGAAGGCAAGAACAAATGACCTCTCTGGACCACGAATTCCTCTTCACCTCCGAGTCGGTGACCGAGGGCCACCCGGACAAGATCTCGGACCAGATCTCCGACACCGTTCTCGACGCGGTGCTCGCCGTGGACCCGGGCGGCCGGGTCGCCTGCGAGACGCTGGTCAACACCGGCCTGATCGTCGTCTCGGGCGAGATCTCGACCACCGCCGAGCTCGACTTCCAGGGACTGGCCCGCAGCACGGTCGACGAGATCGGCTACAACGACGCCCGCTACGGGTTCGACTGCAACACCTGCGCGGTGATGGTCACCGTCGACAAGCAGTCGCCGGACATCGCCCAGGGCGTCGACGAGGCGTTCGAGAAGCGGTCCTTCGGCTCGGGCGACGACTTCGACGTCGCCGGCGCCGGCGACCAGGGGATGATGTTCGGCTACGCGACGAACGAGACGCCGGAGCTGATGCCGGCCCCGATCGCGCTCGCCCACCGGCTCGCCGAACGGCTCTCCGCGGTCCGCCACGACGGCACCCTCGAGTACCTGCGACCCGACGGCAAGACCCAGGTCTCCGTCCGCTACGAGGACGACCGGCCGGTGGCGATCGAGAAGGTGCTGATCTCCACCCAGCACGCCGAGGAGGCCGGCCAGGACCAGATCCGCGCCGACCTCTGGGAGAACGTCGTCACCCCGGTGCTCGAGGGCGAGCGGGTCGCCTTCGACGAGGCGCGGCTGCACACGGCGGAGAACTACCTGGTCAACCCGACCGGCAAGTTCGTCGTCGGCGGGCCGATGGGCGACTGTGGCCTGACCGGGCGCAAGATCATCGTCGACACCTACGGCGGCGCCGCCCGCCACGGCGGCGGCGCCTTCTCCGGCAAGGACCCGTCCAAGGTCGACCGCTCCGCCGCCTACGCCGCGCGCTGGGTCGCCAAGAACGTGGTTGCGGCCGGGCTCGCCGAGCGCTGCGAAGTCCAGGTCGCCTACGCGATCGGCGTCGCCAAGCCGGTCTCGGTGATGGTCGAGACCTTCGGCACCGAGAAAATCGGCCGCGCCCGGATCATCGAGCTGGTCGAAGAGCACTTCGACCTGCGCCCCGGCGCCTTCCGCCGCGAGCTCGACCTGCACCGGCCGATCTTCCGCCAGACCGCCGCCTACGGCCACTTCGGCCGCGAGATCCCGGACTTCACCTGGGAGCGGACCGACAAGGCCGAGGAGCTGCGCGAGGCGGCGGGGCTGGCCGCAGGAGCCGCGGCATGAGCATCACCGTTGTCGGCTCGATCGCCTTCGACGCGGTGAAGACGCCGTTCGGCGAGCGCCAGCGGATGCTCGGTGGGGCGGCGACCCACTTCTCGCTCGCCGCCTCGTTCTTCGACGAGGTCCGCGTCGTCGGGCCGGTCGGCGAGGACTTCGGCGAGGAGGACCTCGCCGTGCTCGCCACCCGCGGCACCCGCACCGAGGACGTCGAGCGGATCGACGGCGGCCGCACCTTCTTCTGGAAGGGCGAGTACGGCTGGGACCTCAACTCGCGCGAGACGCTCGACACGCAGCTCAACGTCTTCGAGTCCTTCCAGCCGTCGCTCTCGCCGGCGGCGCGGGAATCCGACGCGGTTTTCCTCGCCAACATCCAGCCCGACCTGCAGCTCAGCGTCCTCGACCAGTGCGAGGAGCCGCGGTTCACGGCCGTGGACTCGATGAACCTGTGGATCGACGTCGCCCGCGAGGCGCTGGTCTCGGTGATCGAGAGGGTCGACTGCGTGATCCTCAACGACGCCGAGCTGCGGCAGCTGACCGAGGCGCCGAACCTCGTCTCGGCGGGCCGGCAGGTGCTCGAGATGGGGCCCTCGATCGTCGTCGCCAAGCAGGGCGAGTACGGCGCTGCGATGCTGACCGAGGAGTCCTTCTTCTCGCTGCCCGCCTACCCGCTGGAGACGGTGATCGACCCGACCGGGGCCGGCGACTCGTTCGCCGGCGGCTTCGTCGGCTACGTCGCCCGCCATCTCGGCGAGGGCCTCAGCGACGAGGTGCTGCGGCGGGCGATGGTCTACGGGACCGCGATCGCCTCGCACAACGTCGAGGAGTTCGGCACCGAGCGGCTCGAGCGGCTCGGCGCAGGCGAGGTCGACGACCGCGTCCAGCAGATCAAGCACCTCACCCACTTCGACTACGCGCCGGTGGAGCTCGTCGGCTGACCGGGCCCGCCACAGACACCCGAGGAACAAAAGGAGAAACGTGAGCACCACCGCAGCAACCGACTACAAGGTCGCCGACATCGGGCTCGCCGAGTTCGGCCGCAAGGAGATCTCCCTCGCCGAGGTCGAGATGCCCGGCCTGATGCAAACGCGCGAGGAGTTCGGCGACTCCCAGCCGCTGAAGGGCGCCCGCATCACCGGCTCCCTCCACATGACCGTGCAGACGGCGGTGCTGATCGAGACCCTGACCGCGCTGGGCGCCCAGGTGCGCTGGGCCTCGTGCAACATCTTCTCCACCCAAGACCACGCCGCCGCGGCGATCGCCGCCGCCGGCGTCCCGGTCTTCGCCTGGAAGGGCGAGACCCTCTCCGAGTACTGGTGGTGCACCGAGCAGGCCCTGCTGTGGCCCGAGGGCGGCCCCAACATGATCCTCGACGACGGCGGCGACGCCACCCTGCTCGTCCACAAGGGCGTCGAGTTCGAGAAGGCGGGCGCGGTCCCCGACCCCGCCTCCGCTGACTCCGAGGAGTTCCGCATCGTCTTGGAGCTCTTGCAGCGCTCTCTCGCCGAGGACCCCGAGCGCTTCACCAAGCTGGCCGCCGGGATCCGCGGGGTCACCGAGGAGACGACCACCGGCGTGCACCGCCTCTACCAGCTGGCCGAGGCCGGCGAGCTGCTGTTCCCGGCGATCAACGTCAACGACTCGGTCACCAAGTCCAAGTTCGACAACCTCTACGGCTGCCGGCACTCGCTGATCGACGGGATCAACCGCGCCACCGACGTGATGATCGGCGGCAAGGTCGCCGTCGTCTGCGGCTACGGCGACGTCGGCAAGGGCTGCGCTGAGTCCCTGCGCGGCCAGGGCGCGAGGGTGATCGTCACCGAGATCGACCCGATCTGCGCCCTGCAGGCGGCGATGGAGGGCTATGAGGTGCGCACCCTCGAGCAGGTCGTCGACAAGGCCGACGTCTTCGTCACCGCCACCGGCAACAAGGACGTGATCACCCTCGATCACATGAAGCAGATGAAGCACAACGCGATCGTCGGCAACATCGGCCACTTCGACAACGAGATCGAGATGGCCGCCCTGGAAGAGTCCGAGGCCGAGCGGGTGAACATCAAGCCCCAGGTCGACGAGTGGTCCTTCCCCGACGGCCACGCGGTGATCGTCCTCTCCGAAGGAAGGCTCCTGAACCTCGGCAACGCCACCGGCCACCCGAGCTTCGTCATGTCCAACTCCTTCACCAACCAGGTGATCGCCCAGATCGAGCTCTTCGGCCAGCCCGAGGGGATGACCCCGAAGACGGTGACGGTGCTGCCCAAGCACCTCGACGAGAAAGTCGCCCGCCTGCACCTGGACGCCCTCGGCGTCAGCCTCACCGAGCTGAGCGCCGAGCAGGCCTCCTACCTGGGCATCGCCGCCGAGGGCCCCTACAAGCCCGACCACTACCGGTACTAAGCATGGCGACCGGTTACCGAGAAGAGGCCGCCCCGGAGCGAGCCGGCTGGAACGTCCTCGAGCACCCGTTCTGTGCCCGCTGGGCGACCGGCGAGCTGCGCTTCGAGGAGCTCGCCCTCTACGCGAGCGAGTTCGACCACGCCGTCACCGCGATCGCCGCCGCGGCGGCGCGGGCGGCGGCGATCGACCCGGGGCTGGCCGGCCTCGCCGCGGAGGAGCTGCGGCAGGTGAGCTGCTGGCGCGCCTTCAGCCGGGCCGTCGGCTGGGGCGGGATGGCGGCCTGGACCTACGCCGAGGAACCGCTGCCGGAGACGGAGGAATGCGCGCGCAGCTGGGAAGGCGAGGGGTTGCGGACACTGGCCGAGCAGCTGCGGACCCTGCGGGAGATCGACGCCGCGCAGGCCGCGGTCAGCGAGGTGATGCTGAACGGCCTGCTCCGCCACTACGGGTTCGAGGACGGCCCCGCCACCGAGTACTTCCGCCTCCACGCCGGGGCGGCCGACGGGTCGCGCCCGGCCGCCGGCGAGGAGGTCCAGCGTTCCTACTGGCAGCTGCTTGACGGAGTCGAGGCACTGGCGGCGCGCTGATGTCCTTCCTGCTCACCTGTCCCCACTGCGGCGTGCGCGAGGTGACCGACTTCGGCTTCGGCGGCGAGGTCGCGAAACGGCCGACCGGCTCGCCCGACCGGCGCGAGCTCAACGCCTACAACTACTTCCGCCGCAACGTCGCCGGGGTGCAGCGCGAGTGGTGGTACCACCGCTCCGGCTGCCGCGAGTGGTTCATCGCCGAACGCGACACCCGCACCAACGAGGTTCGCTCGACGGAGGTCGTCTCGTGACGCGGCTGGCGCCGCAGCCCGGCGAGCGGATCGACCGCTCGGCGCCGCTCGAGTTCCGCTTCGACGGCAAGCGCGCCAGCGGCTACGCGGGCGACACGATCGCCTCGGCGCTGTACGCGGAGGGGCGCCGCGTCTTCTCGCGCTCGTTCAAGTACCACCGGCCGCGGGGCGAGATCTGCGCCTGCGGGCAGTGCGCGAACTCGCTGGTCGACGTCGACGGCGCGCCGGGCGTGCGGGCCTGCGGCGAGCCGCTGCGGGCGGGCATGGAGGTCAGCCACCTCAACGCCTGGCCCTCGCTGGAGTTCGACGCGATGGCGGCGACCGACCGCTTCGGCGGCCGCCTCACCCAGGTCGGCTTCTACTACAAGACCTTCATCCGGCCGCGCCGCCTCTGGCCGCTTTACGAGCGGGTGCTGCGCAGCGCCGCCGG
Source organism: uncultured Actinomycetes bacterium (assembly GCA_963810455.1). Taxonomy (GTDB): domain Bacteria; phylum Actinomycetota; class Thermoleophilia; order Solirubrobacterales; family 70-9; genus VAYN01. The sequence goes on along the minus strand of CAWEOH010000039.1, from coordinate 6,076 downwards.
CCTCGGCCGGCTGCGGCCGCGCCAGAGCGAGCGCGAGTGGGAGACCGAATACCGGCGCCGGCACTGCGACGTGCTGGTCGTCGGAGGCGGCGTCGCCGGGCTCGCCGCCGCGGTCCGCGCCGCCGAGCTCGGCGCCGACGTCGTCCTCTGCGACGAGGACGTCGAGCCGGGCGGGGCGCTGCTCGCCGAAGCCGGGCACGAGCGCGCCCGGGCCCTGGCCGGCCAGGCCCGCGCGGCCGGGGTCGAGGTGCTCAGCCGCGCCACCGCGATCGGCTTCTTCGACGGCCTCGTCCCGGTCGTCCAGGGCGACGTCCTGCACCAGGTGCGGGCGGCGCGCCAGGTGATCGCGACCGGAGCGATCCAGCAGCCGCTCGTCTTCGGCGACAACGACCTGCCCGGCGTCATGCTCTCCGGCGGCGCCCGCCGGCTCGGCGCCCTCTTCGCGGTCGCCCCGGGGTCGGCGGCGGTCCTCGCCACCGTCGACGACCGCGGCCTCGACGACGCCCTCGCCCTGCGGGCGATGGGGGTCGGGGTGCGAGCCGTCGCCGACCTGCGCAAGGAGGTGCCCGAGCACCTCGCCGAGCGGTTGCGGGATGCCGGGATCGAGCTGCACAGCGGCCTCGCGCCGGTCCGCGCGCACGGCCGCAAGGCGGTCTCGGCGGTGACCCTCGCCGCGCCCGGGGGAGGAGGGGAGAGGACGGTCGAGTGCGACCTCCTGGCGGTCTCCGGCGGCGCCTCGCCGGCGCTCTCGCTGGCCCTGCAGGGCGGCGCCCGGGCCGCCTACGACAAGACGCGCTGCGCCTTCCGGCTCGACCTCGACCAGCTGCCGGAGGGCATGCACGCGGCTGGCGCCGCCGCCGGCTTCGAGGACGCCGACCTGGCGGAGCGCTCGGGCCTCGTCGCCGGGGCCGAGGCCGCCACGGCGCTCGGTCGGTCCTACGGCCGGCTGCGCGAGGAGCAGGTGCGGCTCGGCCCGGTGCCCGACGGCGCGCCGATCGCGACGCCCCCCGCAGGCGCCTCGACCGGCGCCGGCAAGGCCTTTGTCGACCTCGACGAGGACGTCACCGTGAAGGACGTCAGGCAGGCGATCGAGGAGGGCTACGACTCGCTCGAGCTCTCCAAGCGCTACACGACGGCGACCATGGGCCCCTCGCAGGGCCGCTTCTCGCAGCTGCCGGCGGCGCGCCTGATCGCCGCCGAGACCGGCCTCGACCTCGAGACCGTCGGCCTGACCACGGCGCGGCCGCCGTGGACGAGCGTGCCGCTCGGCGTCCTCGCCGGACGCCCGCTCGAGGCGGCGAAGCGCTCGCCGATCCACGGCCGCCACGAGGAGCTCGGCGGCAGCGTGCGCTGGGCGGGCGACTGGCTGCGCCCCTACGACTACGGCGACCCCGAGGCGGAGGTCCGCGCCGTGCACGAGCGCGCCGGGCTGATCGACGTCTCCACCCTGGGCAAGCTGATCGTCCGCGGGCCGGACGCCGGCGAGCTGCTCGACCGGCTCTACCCGAACCGGATCTCGAACCTCAAACCGGGCCGGATCCGGTACGGCGTCCTGCTCTCCGACGCGGGCCGGATCACCGACGACGGCACGATCTGCCGCCTCGACGAGGAGACCTTCTACGTCACCACCACCTCCAGCGGTGCCGGCGCCGTCGAGCAGTGGTTCTCCTGGTGGCTCGCCGACTGGGGCCTGGAGGCGACGGTCACCGACGTCACCCAGGGGCTCGCCGCGATCAACCTGGCCGGCCCGCGCTCGCGCGAGGTGCTGGCCGGGCTGACCGACCTCGACGTCTCCAGCGAGGGGTTCGCCTACCTCGACGGCAGGCAGGCGCTGGTCGCCGGGGTGCGGTGCCTGCTGCTGCGGATCGGCTTCGTCGGCGAGCTCGGCTACGAGATCCACTGCGCGGGCGCCCACGCCCGCGAGCTCTGGGACGCGCTCGCCGAGGCCGGGGCGGAGACGGGGGTCGAGCCCTTCGGCCTGGAGCCTCAGCGGGTGCTGCGCCTGCAGAAGATGCACATCATCGTCGGCCAGGACACCGACTCCGAGTCGACGCCCTACGGCGCGGCGATGCCGTGGATCGTCAAGCTCGACAAGGAGCAGGAATTCATCGGCCGCTGGGCGCTCGAGCAGCGCCAGGACGAGGAGCCGCCGCTGCAGCTGGTCGGGTTCCGCTGCGCGAACGGGACCGTCCCCACCGAGGGCTCGGTCGTCCTCGGCGGCGACGGGTCGGCGGCCGGCGAGGTGACCAGCGCCCGCTTCTCGGCCAAGGTCGGCGGCGTGATCGGGATGGCCCGGGTGCCGCTGGCGCTCGCCGGGGAGGGGGCCCGGATCACGATCTCCGATGCCGGCGCCCGGATCGACGCCGTCGTCGCCAGGGAACCGTTCTTCGACCCGAAAGGTGAGGTGCTGCGCGGATGAGCCTCGATTTCCTCAGCCTGGAGCCGGACGGCCCGCCCGCCCGCAGCCCGCTCGCCGACCGCTCCCACGTGGGCGCCAGCCTCGAGCGGCGCGGCGGCTGGGAGGTCGTCGCCTCCTACGGCGACCCCGAGGGCGAGGCCCGCGCCTGCCGCGAGTCGGTCGGCTGGACCGACCTCTCGCACCTGCCCAAGGCCGAGCTGAGCGGGCCATCCGCCTGGCTTCAGGCGCCGTCGCTCGGCACCGCCGAGCGACGCGGCGAGGGGTGGCTGTGCCCGCTCACCCCGCGGCGGGCGCTGCTGGTCGGCGAGACCGGCGCCCCCGGCGACGGCTCGCTGATCGACATGACTTCCTCCCTAGCGGCGATCTCGATCGGGGGCCCGGGGGCCCGTGAGACGATCGCCCGCTTCTGCGCGATCGACACCCGGGCGGCGGCCCTGCCTCCCGCGGGCTTCCGCCCGGGGTCGATCGCGCGCACTCCCGGCTACCTGCTGCGCGAGGACGCCGACCGCTTCCTGCTGCTGTTCGGCGCCGCCTTCGGCCGCTACATGTGGGAAGTGGTCGCCGACGCCGGCGGCCGGCTCGGCGGCCGGCCCGTCGGCCTCGAGGCGATCGCCGCCCGCAGCCCGGCCGAGGAGGTCGCCGCCAATGCGTGACCTCTTCCGCAAGCGCCGGATGTGGCGCAAGCGCGCCGAGCTGAAGGACTCCTACGACGTCGTCATCATCGGCGGCGGCTCGCACGGGCTCGCCACCGCCTACTACTTGGCGCAGCACGGGATCACCGACGTGGCGATCCTCGAGAAGTCCTACATCGGCTCCGGCGCGGCCGGCCGCAACACGACGATCCTGCGCTCCAACTACAAGACGCCCGAGGGGGCGCGCTTCTACGACGCCAGCGTCAAGCTCTACGAGGGGCTCGGCGCCGAGCTCGACTTCAACCTCCTGTTCAGCCAGTGCGGCCACCTCACCCTGGCCCATTCGGACCGGGCGCTGGCGGTGATGGCCAACCGCGCCGAGGTCAACCGGCTGGCCGGCATCGACTCGCAGCTGATCGGCCCCGACCGCGTCCAGGAGCTGGCGCCGACGATGTACGTCGGCCCGGACACGACCTACCCGATCATGGGCGCCCTCTACCACCCGCCCGGCGGGATCATCCGCCACGACGCGGTCGTCTGGGGCCTCGCCCGCGGCGCCGACGACGGCGGCGCCGAGATCCACCCCTACACCGAGGTCACCGGCCTGCGCCGCGAGGGCGATCGGATCGCCGCGGTGCAGACCAGCCGGGGCACGGTGCGGGCGGGCACGGTCCTCAACTGCACCGCCGGCTGGTCGACTCTCCTCTGCGACATGGCCGGCGTGCAGCTTCCGATCACCACCCACATCCTGCAGGCCTGCGTGACCGAGCCGGTCAAACCGTTCCTCGACGTCGTCGTCGTCTCCTCGCAGATGCACGTCTACATCTCCCAGTCCGACCGCGGCGAGTTCGTGATGGGCTCGGAGATCGAGCCCTGGACGACCTACCGGATGAACGGCACGCTCAACTTCCTGCAGGACCTGACCCGCCACACCCTGGAGCTCTTCCCGCAGCTGGAGCGGGCGCGCCTGCTGCGCGCCTGGGCCGGGCTCTGCGACCTCAGCCCCGACTACAGCCCGATCCTCGGCCGCACCGAGGTCGAGAACTTCCACGTCTCGGCGGGCTGGGGGACCTACGGGTTCAAGGCGGCGCCGATCGTCGGCAAGACGCTGGCCGAGCTGGTCGCCACCGGCCGCACCCCCGAGCTGATCGCGCCCTTCGAGCTGGAGCGCTTCTACCGCGACGAGCTGGTCTCCGAGCTGGCGGCGGCGGCGGTGAGCCACTGATGGCGGAGCCACGATGCGCGAGCACGGCGACCGCGCCGGCGCTCGCGCCGGCCCCGGAGGCGAGCGCGGTGACCGCCCGCCTTCTCATCTCCTGCCCCGACCGCCCCGGGATCGTCTCCGCCGTCTCCGGCTTCCTCTTCGCCTCCGGCGCCAACATCCTGCGCTCCGACCAGTACTCCACCGACCCCAGCGGCGGCGCCTTCTTCCTGCGCATGGAGTTCACCGTCCCGGCCGAGCGCCACGCCGAGCTCGCCGAGCGCTTCGGGCTGGCGGTCGCCGAGCGCTTCGAGATGACCTGGCGGATCTGGGACGTCGCCAAGCCGAAGCGGATCGCGGTCCTCGTCTCCCGCTACGACCACTGCCTGCAGGACCTGCTCTGGCGCTGGCGCAGCGAGGAGCTCGGCGGCGGCGAGCTGACCCTGGTCGCCTCCAACCACCCCGACCTGCGCGAGGGAGTCGAGGCGGTCGGGCTGCCCTACCACCACGTCCCGGTCGAGAAGGGCCGCAAGCCCGAGGCCGAGGCGAAGCTGCTGGAGCTGCTCGCCGGCCAGTGCGACCTCCTCGTCCTCGCCCGCTACATGCAGATCCTCTCCGGCGAGTTCCTCGAACAGGTCGGGGTGCCGGTGATCAACATCCACCACAGCTTCCTGCCCGCCTTCGCCGGCGCCGGGCCCTACGAGCGCGCCAGGGAGCGCGGCGTGAAGCTGATCGGCGCCACCGCCCACTACGTCACCGAGGAGCTCGACGCCGGCCCGATCATCGAGCAGGACGTCAGCCGCGTCAGCCACCGCGACGACGTCGCCACCCTGGTGCGCAAGGGCGCCGAGGTCGAGCGCTCGGTGCTGGCGCGGGCGGTGCGCTGGCACTGCGAGGACCTCGTCCTGCGCCACGCCAACACCACCGTCGTCTTCTGAGCGTGGGCCTCAGCAACGTCTACGGCGTCGCGGGGCTGCACCGGCGAGCGGGGGCGCGGGTGATCGACGGCAAGGCGATCGCCGCCGCGGTGCGGAGCGAGGTGGCCGCGGGGTCGCCGCCTTCGCCGCCGCGCACGGCCGCCCGCCGGCGCTGGCGACGGTCCTGATCGGCGACGACCCCGCCTCGGCCGTCTACGTCGAGGCGAAGCTCAGGGCCTGCGCGGAGGTCGGCATCGAGAGCGTCCACCGCCAGCTCGCGCCGGCGTCTCCCGCGAGCGAGGCGCTGGCGCTGATCGACGAGCTGAACGCCGACCCGGCGGTCGACGGCATCCTCTGCCAGCTGCCGGTGCCCGCCCACCTCGACGGCACCGAGCTGACCGACCGGATCGATCCCGGCAAGGACGTCGACGGCCTGACCGTCGCCAGCGCCGGCCGGCTGGCGCTGGGCCTGCCCGGGCTGCGGCCCTGCACCCCGGCGGGCGTGATCGAGATCCTCGCCGCGGATCGGCTTCGACCCCGCGCGGGCGCGAGGCGGTCGTGATCGGCCGCTCCAACCTCGTTCGGCAAGCCGATGGCGCAGCTGCTGACCGCCGCCGACGCGACCGTGACGCTCTGCCACTCGCGCACGCGCGGACCTGGCCGAGACCTGCCGCCAGGCCGACCTCCTGATCGCCGCCGTCGGCCGGCCGCGCATGGTCGGCGGCGACTGGGTCAAGCCCGGGCGCGATGGTGATCGACGTCGGCATCAACCGCACCGACGGAGGGCCTGGTCGGCGACGTCGACTTCGAGGCCGCCGCCGAGGTCGCCGGCGCGATCACCCCGGTGCCCGGCGGGGTCGGCCCGATGACGATCGCCTGCCTGCTGCGCAACACGCTGCAGGCGGCG
>CAWEOH010000038.1:0-60055 GCA_963810455.1 uncultured Actinomycetes bacterium | reverse complement strand
CCCGGTCAACACCGACCTCGTCCCCAACTACAAGACGGTCTTCTCCGACCTCAAGGATCAGCCCTACAACACGTTCGAAGGCACCCCCTACGGGATCCCCCACGGGCGCGGCGCCAACCTGCTGATGTGGGATTCGAAGTCGGTCAAGCCGGCGCCGACCTCGTGGGCCGTGACGCTCGACCCGGAAGTCGCGTCCCAGTACAAGGGCAAGATCAGCCAGTACGACGACCCGATGTCGATCGCCGAAGCGGCCGTCTACCTCAAGGCCCACGAACCCGACCTGGGGATCGAAGACCCCTACGAGCTGAACGAAGAACAGTTCGAAGCGGCGGTCGACCTGATGAAGGAACAGCGGCCCAACGTCGGCGAATACTGGGGCGAAGCGGCCAAACAGATCCAGGCCTTCGGCGCCGGCGACAGCACGGTCGGAACCACCTGGCAGTACCAGTACTTCGCGCTGAAAGCGGAAGGGGTGCCGGTAGAAGCGAGCCCGGCGAGCCAGGGCTTCCTGCCGGAAGAGGGCGCGACCGGGTGGTCGGACACCTGGATGATCAGCTCCGAAGCCAAGCATCCCAACTGCATGTACGAGTGGATGAACTGGATCATCGAACCGAAAGTCCAGGCCGAAGTCGCCGAATGGTTCGGCGAGGCGCCGGCGCAGGAACTCGCCTGCGAAGAAACGGAAAACCCGGACTTCTGCAGCGAATATCACGCCGAAGAACCCGCCTTCTGGAAGCGCGTCTACTACTGGGAGACGCCTCTGGCGGAATGCGGCAACGGCGAAGACAACTGCGTCGACTACAACCAGTGGGTCAAAGCCTGGACCGAAATCAAAGGCTAGGCCCGGCGGCAGAGCGCGATGACGAGTGAGGCGATCGCGGTGAAGAGGTCGGCGGGCAGGAGGCTCGCCGGCCTCTTCCACGCCCGGCCCCGCCTGCAGGTCGGGTCGCTCCTGGCCGCGCCCGGCGCCTGGCTCGTCGTCCTCTACCTGGGCTCGCTCGCGGTCCTCCTGATCAGCGCCTTCTGGACGGTCGACCCGCTCAGCGGCGAAGTGATCAAGGGCTGGAGCCTCGAAAACTTCGAATCGATCGTCAACGAAGGCGTCTACGGCGAAGTCATCTGGCGCACCGTCCGCACCGCCGCCCTGGTCACCCTCACCGACGCGGTGATCGCCTTCCCGATCGCCTTCTACATGGCGAAGGTGGCGAGCCGCAGGGGCAAGGCACTGCTCGTCATCGCGGTGCTGATGCCGCTCTGGTCGAGCTACCTGGTCAAGGTCCTCTCCTGGCGCACGATGCTCTCGGAAGACGGCGTCATCAACTGGGCGCTGAACCCGCTCGGCCTGCACGGCCCCGGTTACGGGCTGACCGCCGTCTGGCTGGTGATGTCCTACATGTGGCTGCCGTACATGATCCTGCCGATCTACGCCGGCCTGGAGCGGATCCCCAACTCGTTGATCAGCGCCTCCGAGGACCTCGGAGCGGCGCCGTTCACGACCTTCCGGCGGGTGATCCTGCCGCTCGCCTTCCCCGCCGTCGTCGCCGGCTCGATCTTCACCTTCTCGCTGACCCTCGGCGACTTCATCTCGGTGCGACTGGTCTCCAACAGCCAGTTCATCGGCACCGTGATCTTCTCCTCGATCACCAACGACCTGCCGTTCGCGGCGGCGCTGGCGCTGGTCCCGATCATCGTCATGATCGGCTACCTCGGCGTCGCCCGCAAGCTCGGCGCCTTCGAGCACGTCTGATGCCGCTCGCGGACCGGAAGGCACGCGGCTGATGCGGCTCTCGCGACGGGCACAGCTGGCGCTGCGCGCCTTCGTCGGCCTCGGCTTGGCGTTCATCTACGTGCCGCTGATCGTGATCGGGATCTACTCCTTCAACTCGAGCAAGATCCTCGCGTGGCCGCCGCCGGGCCTGACGACCAAGTGGTTCAGGCAGGCCTTCGAAAGCGACTCGGTCCGCGAAGCGCTGCTGACCACGGTCGAGGTCGGCCTGATCGCGACCGCGCTGGCGCTTGTGCTCGGCAGCCTCGCCGCGCTGGCGGTCGGCCGCTTCCGCTTCTTCGGCCGCGAGACCGTCTCCTTCCTCGTCCTGCTGCCGATCGCCCTGCCGGGCATCGTCACCGGCGTCGCCCTCAGCAACACCTTCACCCAGGTGCTGGGCGTCAGCCTCGCGCTCTGGACCGTGATCGTCGCTCACACGACCTTCTGCATCGTCGTCGTCTACAACAACGTCGTCGCCCGCCTGCGCCGCACCTCCGGTTCCTTCGAGGAGGCGTCGGCCGACCTCGGCGCCGATCCCTGGCAGACGTTCCGCTTCGTCACCTTCCCGAGCATGAAATCGGCCCTCGCCGCCGGCGCCCTGCTCGCCTTCGCCCTCTCCTTCGACGAGATCATCGTCACCACCTTCACGATCGGGGCCGGCGAAGAAACCCTGCCGATCTGGATCTTCACCAACCTCTTCCGCCCGAAAGCGCTGCCGGTGGTCGATGCGGTCGCCGTGATCGTGATCGTGATCTCGATCATCCCCGTCTACCTGGCTCACCGCCTCTCCAGCGACGAAGCCGGCCTCACCCCCGGCCGCGGCGGCGCCGAAGAGATCGCCGAGGTCACCGCGGCGCCGTAGCTGTGTGCTGGGGCGGGGTGGGGGCTTGGCAGAGCCCCCGAGAAGCTCCGGCAACCCCACTCTGGATTCGTGTGGGAGGGGTCGGGTGGGCCTGCGAACGTTTTGCGGAACTTTGCGGGAGCGCGTCCGCGGACGACCGCCCCCGCCCCTCAAAGGATCCGAGTGAGCAGGCCCACCCGGCCCCTCCCCCCAGCTCTAGAGCGGGATGTTGCCGTGCTTGCGCTTCGGCTGCGCCACCCGCTTGGACTGCAGCATGCGCAGCGCCTTGATCAGCCTCGGGCGGGTTTCCTTCGGCTCGATCACGTCGTCGATGTAGCCGCGCTCGGCCGCCGAGTAGGGGTTGGCGAAGTGGGCTTTGTAGTCGTCGATCAGTTTCTGGCGCCGCTCCTCCGGCGTCGGCGAGGTGGCGATGTCTTTGCGGTAGATGATGTTGACGGCGCCCTCGGGGCCCATCACCGCGATCTCGGCCGTCGGCCAGGCGACGTTGTAGTCGGCCAGCATGTGCTTCGAGTTCATCACGTCGTAGGCGCCGCCGTAGGCCTTGCGGGTGACGACGGTGAGCTTCGGCACCGTCGCCTCGGTGAAGGCGTAGAGCAGCTTGGCGCCGTGGCGGATGATCCCGTTCCACTCCTGGTCGGTCCCCGGCAGGAAGCCCGGGACGTCGGTGAAAGTGAGGATCGGAACGTTGTAGCAGTCGCAGGTGCGGACGAACCGAGCCGCCTTCTCGGAGGCCTCGATGTCGAGCACGCCGGCGAGGAAGGCGGGCTGGTTGCCGACGACGCCGACCGGATAGCCGTCGAGGCGGGCGAAGCCGCAGACGATGTTCTTGGCGAAGTGCTCGTGGACCTCGAAGAACTCCTCGTCGTCGACGATGCGGGCGATCACCTCGCGCATGTCGTAGGGCTTGGAGGGGTCGTCGGGGACGAGCGTGTCGAGCGAGTCGTCTTCCCGGTGGGGGTCGTCGGAGGGCTCGAACCGCGGCGGCGCCTCGAGGTTGTTCGAGGGCAGGAAGCTGAGCAGGTAGCGGCAGTCCTCGAGGCAGCTCTCCTCGTCTTCGGAGGCGAAGTGGGCGACGCCCGACTTCGAGTTGTGGCTCATCGCGCCGCCGAGCTCCTCGAACTCGACTTCCTCGCCGGTCACCGTCTTGATCACTTCGGGACCGGTGATGAACATGTGCGAGGTCTCCTTGACCATGAAGATGAAGTCGGTCATCGCCGGCGAGTAGACGGCGCCGCCGGCGCAGGGGCCCATGATCAGGCTGATCTGCGGGATCACGCCCGAGCACTGCACGTTGCGGACGAAGACGTCGCCGTAGGCGCCGAGCGAGACGACGCCCTCCTGGATCCGGGCGCCGCCGGAGTCGTTGATCCCGATCACCGGCGCCCCGACCTGGGCGGCGAGGTCCATCACCTTGCACATCTTCTCCGCCATCACCTCGCCGAGGCTGCCGCCGAAGACCGTGAAGTCCTGCGAGAAGACGAAGACGGTGCGACCCTCGATCGTGCCGTGGCCGGTGACGACGGCGTCGCCCCAGGGCCGTTTCTTCTGCATCTCGAAGTCGTAGGTGCGGTGGCGGACGAAGGTGTCGAGCTCCTCGAACGAGCCCGGGTCGAGCAGCTTCTCGACCCGCTCCCGGGCCGTCATCTTGCCCTTCGCGTGCTGCTTCTCGACCGCCTCCTCGGTGCCGGCGTGGATCGCCTCGTGGCGCAGCTCCCGCAGGTACTCGAGCTTTTCCTCGTGCGTGATCGGGTTCTTTTCGCGCATCGGCGGGCAGTCTATTTACGCCGCGCCGCCCGCGCCCCCCGACTCCGAGCGTCGCCGCCGGCTCGGCGACGCCGACGGCCTCGACCTCAGCTGAACGGCCGGCGCGAAGGTTCCGCGAGGCGGTCGAGCACCGCTTCCAGGTCGGTCTCGGCGAGACCGCTGTCGTCGCTGGCGCGGATCTCGACCCGGGTGCCGAAGCCCTTCTCGGCCATCGTCACCTCGAGCCCCTCGACCGCGGCGATCAGCTCGGCCAGCTCTGGCTCGGACTTCATCAGCGTCCTGGAAACCTCGATCATTGCCGCCGCTTTCGGCCGCAATACGCGGGTTCCTCCCGCTGAAACGGGGCGTTCAGCGCCCGTCGGGGGGCGAGTCGGGGGCGCTCGGGTTCACGGCGACGGCGATCCAGCAGAGGATCGCCTACGGACGGCTCCATCCTGTCGCCCGCGGCATCTACGCGGTCGGTTGGCCGTATCTGGATCGCCGGCGACGGTGGGCAACGGCCGTCCTTGCCGCCGCGGGCGGCGATCACGCTGGCCTCTTCCCCACCCAGCCATACCTGGGCGCCGGCACCGCGCTCAGCCACCGAAGCGCCGCCGCGCTGTGGGGAATCGGCGCGGAGCAACCGGGGAGGATCCACCTATCCGTCCTTCAGACGGAAGCTGCGTCGCGCCCGGCCTGCGCGTCCGGGCGCCGTCCCTCGCTGACACCCGGCAAGCTTCGGCTGGTCGACGACCTCCCGGTGACCAGCCCCGTCCAGACCCTGGTCGACATCGCCAGCGAACTCGGGAGCGTCGCGATCGAGCGCGCGGTCAACGACGCCGACAAGCGCGACCTGATCGACCCCGAGGCGCTGCGGCTCGCGCTCGACGACCACGCCGGCGAGCCCGGCGTGCGGCCACTGCGCCAGGTCCTCGACCGGCTCACCTTCCGCCTCTCCGACTCCGACCTGGAGATCCACTTCCGCCCGATCGCCGCCTCGGCGGGCCTCCCTCCCCCGCTCTCCAAGCAGCGCGTCAACGGCTTCGAGGTCGACTTCTTCTGGCCGGACCTCGGGCTCGTGGTCGAGACCGACGGCCTCCGCTACCACCGCACCCCGTCAGCCCAGAAGCGCGACGCGCTGCGCGTTCGCGCCGCACGTGCTCGCCGGCATGACCCCGCTCCGCTTCACTCACTACGAGGTCCGCTACGAATCCCGGACGCGTCCGCTGCAGACGCTAGCCGGGCCGACCGCGACGCCGAGCTGCGCCGCGCCACATACGTCCTCAGGTCGTGCGGCTGGCGCCGACGCCCGGCCCTAGAAGAAGGAGCCGCCCTTGTATTCGCCGAAGACCTCGCGCATCGCGCCGCAGACCTCGCCGATCGAGGCGTCGGCGGCGAGGGCGGCGCGGATCGGGTGCAGCAGGTTGCCGTCGCCGCGGGCGACGTCCCTGAGCGCCTCCAGCTTGGCCTCGACCGCGGCCTGGTCGCGGCGCTCCTTGAACGCCTTCAGCCGCGCCAGCTGGCGCTGCTCGGACTCGGGGTCGACCTTGAGGATGTCGACGTCGTCGACCTGGTCGGTGACGAACTTGTTGACGCCGACGATGATGTCCTGGCCGTCCTTGTAGCGCTCGTGGTAGCTCAGGGCCGACTCCTCGATCTCGCGCTGCATGAACTCCAGCGCCTCGACCGAGCCGCCGAGGTCGGTGACTTTGTCCATCAGCTCCCAGGAGCGCGCCTCGATCTCGTCGGTCAGCGACTCGACGAAGTAGGAGCCGGCGAAGGGGTCGACGGTGTCGGCGACGCCGGACTCGTAGGCGAGCACCTGCTGCGTGCGCAGGGCGATCCGCGCCGAGCGCTCGGTCGGCAGCGCCAGCGCCTCGTCGAAGCCGTTGGTGTGCAGCGACTGGGTGCCGCCGGCGACCGCGGCGAAGCCCTGCAGGGCGACGCGGATGATGTTGACCTCCGGCTGCTGGGCCTGCAGGGTGACGCCGCCGGTCTGCGTGTGGAACCGGATCTGCATCGATTTCGGGTTCTCGGCGCCGAACCGCTCGCCGACGATCTTCGCCCACATCCGCCGCACCGCGCGGAACTTGGCGATCTCCTGGAAGACGTTGTTGTGGCAGTTGAAGAAGAAGGCGAGCCGCGGCGCGAACTCGTCGATCGCGAGGCCCCGCTCGAGCGCCGCTTCGACGTAGGCGATCGCGTTGGAGAGCGTGAAGGCGACCTCCTGGACGGCCGAGCAGCCCTTCTCGCGGATGTGGTAGCCGGAGATCGAGATCGTGTTCCATTTCGGCACGTTCTCGCGGCAGTACTCGAAGATGTCGGTGGTCAGCCGCATCGTCGGCTCCGGCGGGTAGATGTAGTTGCCGCGCGCCATGTACTCCTTCAGCACGTCGTTCTGGACGGTGCCGCGCAGCTTCTCGGAGGGGACGCCCTGCTCCTCGCCGACCAGCTCGTAGAGCAGCAGCAGGATCGCCGCCGGGGCGTTGATCGTCATCGAGGTCGAAACGCCGTCGAGCGGGATCTGGTCGAAGCAGATCCGCATGTCCTCGATCGTGTCGATCGGGACCCCGGTGCGGCCGACCTCGCCGCTGCAGAGCGGGTCGTCGGAGTCGCGGCCGAGCTGGGTCGGCAGGTCGAAGGCCATCGAGAGCCCGGTCGAGCCGTGCTCGATCAGGTACCGGTAGCGCTCGTTGGTGTCCTCGGGGGAGGCGAAGCCGGCGTACTGGCGCATCGTCCAGAGCCGGTCCCGGTACATCCCCTCGTGGATCCCGCGGGTGAACGGCGGCTGGCCCGGCTCGCCCAGCCTCTGCTGCAGCCCGGGGGCGACGTCGCCCTCCTCGTAGAGGCGCTCGATCTCGATCCCGGAGTCGGTGAAGACCCGCTCGTCGTCGGGGCCGACGAGCGGGGCGATCGTGCGGTGCGTCTCCTCGGCCGAGCTGTCGGTGCTAGCCATCGCCCAGAGGATATTCGGCAGGCGCGCGTCGGGAAGCGCTGCCCCGTTCGCCCCCGCTGCACGAAGTCGCCCACCGGAACTTTGGCTGGCCGGCCGGGTTGTCATAGCGCGCGACCGAGAATAGGCTTGGTCGCAACACTACTTTGTCGTAAGTCGCTCGAATGGGACCGCAGGGGGCGACAAAAAACGGAGGAACCATATGACTGATGCAACCCAGCCACGAATGGCTCGGGGGAGAATGCTGTCTGCCGGCATCCTGGTGGCAGCGCTATTCGCGCTGCTGGCGTTCGCACCCATTGCCTCCGCGACCCCGGACCCCGTGGGCAGCGGCACGACCAAGATCACCCTCAACAAGAACTGGACCAAGTACCTGAAGACCTTCGGGATCAAGGTCAAGAAGATCGGCAAGGCCAAGGTCAACGGCCGGCAGGTGAAGCTCCCGGTCCGCGAAGGCGGGAAGATGGACCCGACCAACGGCCTCGGCCACTTCAAGCTCGCCGGCGGCTTCAAGCTGCAGAACGGCAAGAAGAAGGCGCCGCTGCAAGGCCCTCGAAATGAAGACGAACGGGCAACAAGCTCGTCGGCAAGATCGGCGGCAAGAAGATGACGATCGCGAAGATCGCCAAGTGGAACTACTCCCGCAAGGGCTTCGGCGTCGCGATCAAGGTCAAGAAGCTGAAGCTGACCGGCAGCGCCGCGAAGCAGCTCAACAAGAAGACCGGCTACCCGAAGGGCAAGCCGAAGCCGTTCTATCAAGAACAAGGTGATCGGCACGGCCTACAACAACGTGCAGCCGACCACGGTCGCGATCGAAGCGAGCAACGCCGAAATCGCCTCCCTGGCGCTTGCGCCCGCAGGCGCTGGCGAAGCTCCAGCACGTCGGCACGCCTCCGTTCCCCGCGGGCAAAAGCCTCGTGGCGGTGGCGCTCACGCCGGTCTCGCCGACCACGTTCGAACCGGCGACCCTGACCGCAGGGTTCCCGATCGGCGGCGGCGAAATCAGCCCGTCGGCCGAAGCCGGCACGGTGCTGACCAGCGGCGGTCTGAAACTGACCCAGAACCTGGAAGCCGTGAGCAAAACCCCCGGTGACGTCACGACGCTGACGATGGGGAACATCTGGCTCGACCTCGGCGCCAGGACCGCCTCGGTCGAAGTCTCGATCGAAAACCCGAAAACCCCGGCCGCCAATCTGGGCAACCTGGGCCGCAGCTCGATCGCCGACATCAGCCTCGAAGGCGCGACGATCACCGCGGACCCGTCCGCTCGGACCGTGAGCGTCTCGGGCGCCACCGCGACGCTGCAGGCGCTGACGGCGGCGACGCTGAACCAGGTCTTCATCGAAGGTCTCGAAGCTGCGAGTCCTCTCTTTGCGGGCCAGGAAAAATTCGCTGCCAACGACCCGCTGGGCACGATCAGCTTCACCGTGCACACGCAGTAACCGGCAGCGCCGGAAGGACTGGAAAGGGCGGCCTCCGGGCCGCCCTTTTCTTTGGCCGCGACCGGGGCGGCGGGATCCGTGGCGCCTGCGCGAGCCGCGGCGCAGTGGGGTTCGGCCCGCTCCCGCTCCTAGTCGGAGGCGCCGACCAGGCGCTCGACGCCGCTCTGGTCGATCGTGCGCCGCAGGCCCTCGCTGAGAGCGATCGCCGGCTCCCAGCCGAGCAGGTCGCGGGCGCGGCCGATGTCCGGCCGGCGCTGCTGGGGGTCGTCGGTCGGCAGCGCCTCGTGGACGATCTCCGAGCGCGAGCCGGTCACGTCGATCACCGATTCGGCCAGCTCGAGCAGGGTGAACTCGTCCGGGTTGCCGATGTTGACGGGAAGGTGGACGTCGGACTCGGCGAGCGCGACGATGCCGCGGATCAGGTCGTCGACGTAGCAGAAGCTGCGGGTCTGGCTGCCGTCGCCGAACACGGTCAGCGGCCGGTCCTGCAGCGCCTGGCGCAGGAAGGTCGGGATCGCGCGGCCGTCGTGCGGACGCATGCGAGGACCGTAGGTGTTGAAGATGCGGACGATCGCCGTGTCGAGCCCCTGCTGGCGGTGGTAGGCCATCGTCAGCGCCTCGGCGTAGCGCTTGGCCTCGTCGTAGACCCCGCGCGGGCCGATCGGGTTGACGTGGCCCCAGTACTCCTCGGTCTGGGGGTGGACCTGAGGGTCGCCGTAGACCTCGCTGGTCGAGGCGATGAGGAAGCGGGCGCGCTTGAACTTCGCCACCCCGAGCATGTGGTGGGTGCCGTGCGAGCCGACCTTGAGCGTGTGCAGCGGCAGCCGCAGGTAGTCGATCGGGCTCGCCGGCGAGGCGAGGTGGTAGATGAAGTCGACCGCCTCGGGGATGTCGACGTAGGAGGTGATGTCCACGTTGCGGAACTCGAACGCCTCGTCCCGGATGTGGGCGATGTTCTCGAGCGAGCCGGTCTCGAGGTTGTCGATGCAGATCACCCTGTGGTCCTGTCCGAGCAGGTGTTCGCAGAGGTGAGAGCCGAGGAAGCCGGCCCCGCCGGTCACAACGCAGGTCGCCATTGCCCGGATGCTATCGCCGTCGCGGGCGGCGCCGACCTGTCGAGAGACATGGCAATTTCCGAGAATTCGGCACGAAGTCGCGCCGAAAAGGGGGAGAGACGCCCGGCACCCACGACTTCTCCATGAGATCTTTTGCTGCAGAGACATGGAACGGGCAGGGGGAGCCTAGTAATGGGCCCGAGCGATCGGCAGGGGGCTCGCGTCGCCACGTCCGGCGGCGGCGAGCAGGCGGCGGCTTCGCGCAAGCGCGCGGCGGTCGAGACCTACGCGCGCCACCAGGCGGCGCTGCGGCGCACCGCCCGGCGCTTCTCGCTCTGCGAGGACGACGCCGAGGACGCGCTGCAGCGCGGGCTCGAGATCCTGCTCCGCAAAGCACCCTCCGATGACGAGCGCGAGCTGATCCGCTGGACCCAGACCGTGGTCAAGCACGAGGCGCTCGCCGTCCGCCGGGAGCGCGAGCGGATCCTCTCCGGCCCGGCGGCGGCACCCCCTGTCGACGCGGACGAGGACTGGGTGGCGCTGATCCCCGCCTCCGCCGACGGTCCGCCGGAGCGGGCCGAGCGGCGCGAAGCGGTCGCCCGCAGCCGCGAGGCGCTGCGATCCCTGAAGCCGCAGGAGCTGCGCGCGCTGACGCTGCTCGCCGAGGGCTACTCCTACCGCGAGATCGGCGAGATCACCGGGTTCTCGCCGACCAAGATCAACCGCTGCCTCGCCGAGGGGCGCGAGCGCTTCCGCGGCTTCCTCGCCCGCAGCAACTCCGGTGGCCGCTGCGCCGAGCTGCAGCCGCTGCTCTCCGCCTTCTGCGACGGCGAGGCGAGTGCCGACGAGGCGACGGCGGTGCGCGAGCACCTGCGCGCCTGCGCGCACTGCCGGGCGACGCTGCGCGCCTACCGGGCGGCCCCCGGAGCCGCCGCCGCGCTCGCCCCGGCGCTGCCGGCGGGACGGTCGCTGCTCGAGCGCGCCCACGAGACGCTCGCCGGCCTCCTCGCCCGCGTCGGCGCCGGCGGTGCCGGCTCCGACGCCACCGTCTCGCAGGTCGCGGCCGCCGGCGGCGCGCGCGGCGCCGGCGCAGCCACGCTCGCCAAGGTCCTCGCCGTCTGCGTCGGCACCGTCGGCGGCGCGGCGACCTGCGCGGCCACCGGCGTGATCCCCGCCCCGATCGTCGTCGGCGAGGACCAGGCGACGACCTCGCAGGCGGAACCGGCGGCGCCGGACCGCTCGGCGGAGCCGCCGGACGAAGAAGCCTTCGTCGAACCGGAACCGCCCGAAGCGGCGGCGCCGGCTCCGAAGCCGGACCCCGAACCGGAACCCGAGCCCGAGCCCAGCGAGCAGCGGCCGGCGCCGGAAAGCGAAGCCGGAGCCGTCGAATACACGCCATCGCCGACCCGATCCCCGGCCAGCGCCGGAGCGTCCTCGTCCTCGGCCTCGCCGGGGAGCGTCGCCGGGGAGTTCGGCCCGTGAGCCGAGCGGGGGGTCGGTCCCGGCAGGCGCTGGCCAGGCTGCTCGCAGCCCTCCTCGTCGGCTGCTGCTGGCTGGGCGCGGACGGGGCCGCGGCCTCCCCCTTCGACATCGAAATCGCCAACCTCCGCCTCCTCGAAGGCAACGGGTGGCAGACCGGATCCCGGTTCGCCGTCGCCTGGAATCTCGCGCCCGGCGACGGCACCGCCCCGGCGGCGGAGATCCGCTACCTGCTGCAGCGCCCGGAGGGGACGGAAGTGGCCCGCGGCAGCCTTCCCGCAGATCTCTTCGCCACCTACATGCAGATCCCCGCCGGCCCGCACGGCGAGGAACCGGCGCCCGGCGCCTACCGTCTCTCGTTCTGGCTGCAAGGCGCGAACGGGCTGCAGGGGCCGGCGAAGCCGCTGACCCTCCGCCTCGACAACGAGCCGCCACCCCCGGTCCGGCCGCTGGTGCCGTCGGGCTGGATCGGAACCGGTGCCACGGTCGAGCTGCGGATCGAGCATCCGAGCCCACCGCCACCGCTCTCGGGGATACGGGGCTACGCGGTGGCGCTCGACTCGGGCTCGGGTGCCAAGCCCTGCGCGGGCGCGATCTGCAAGCAGGGGGAGATCGACCTCGACGGCGGCGAAGACGATGACTCGATCGTGCTCGGTCGGCTCGCCGAGGGGACGAGCCTCGTCCGCGTGGTCGCCGTCTCCGGCTCCGGCCTGCACTCCGCGGTGACGGGGACGGCGCGCATCCGCGTCGACGGCACGCCGCCGTCGATCGTGATCGGCGGCGCGCCCGACGGCTGGTCGAACCGGGCGCTGGCGGTGACGGCGACCGCATCGGACGAGCTCTCGGGGATGGCGGCCACCGGCCCCGGCGGCCCGCTCACCGCGATCGCCGTCGACGGCGGCGCCCCCAGCGTCGCCCAGGGCGGCCGCGCCGAGGCCGTGGTGCACGGCGATGGTGCCCACCACCTCACCGCGTTCGCCCGCGACGCGGTCGGCAATCTCGGCCTCGCCGGCCCCGATGGCGCCGGCCGCACCATCTGGATCGACGAAACCTCCCCGCGCGTCGCCTTCGCCGGCCCCGATCCCGCGGCGCCGGAGCGGATCGTCGCCGTCGTCGACGACGCTCTCTCCGGGCCGAGCCGGCGCCGCGGCTCGATCTCGATCCGGCCCGCCGGCACCGGCCTGGCGTTCGAGCCGCTGCCGACCAGGGTCGCCGGCGACCGCCTGATCGCCGACTGGCCCTCCGACGCCTACCCGCGCGGCGGCTACGAGTTCCGCGCCGTCGGCTTCGACGTCGCCGGCAACCGGGCGGAGACGACCCGCCGCGCCGACGGCACCGCGATGCGGCTCTCCAACCCGGTGAAGACGCCGACCGCGCTCGCCTTCGGCTTCGGCGGTCGCCGCTTCGTCGCCCACCGCTGCCGGCGCGGCCGCAGTGGTCTGCGCTGCCACCGCCATGCGATCGCCGCCTTCTCCCGGCGCCCCGCGGTCACCCGGGCCGCCTACCGCCGGCGGATGCCGGTGAGCGGCAGGCTGACCGGCGCCGCCGGCGCGCCGCTGGCGGGGATGCCCGTCGCGATCGTCGAGACCTTCGCCGCGGGCTCGAGGCCGGCGTCGCGGACGACGTCGGCGATCACCGGCGAGGACGGGTTCTTCCGCGCCCGCCTCGACCCCGGGCCGAGCCGGCGCATCGCCGTCGCCTTCGCCGGCACCGACCTGCTGACCGCGGTCCGCGGCCGCGAGCTCGGCCTCGACGTGCGGTCCGCGGTGCACCTGCGCGCCTCCGGCGCCAGCGCCAGGGTGGGCGGAGCGCCGGTCGTCTTCCGCGGCCGCCTCGGCCACCGCGGCGCGACGCTCCCGGCCGAGGGCGTCCGGGTCGCATTCGAGTTCCGCGTCGGGGGCCTGCCCTGGACCGAGTTCCGCACCGTCCAGACCAAGCCCAGCGGCGCCTTCCGCCTCGCCTACGCCTTCAGCGACGACGACAGCCGCGGCGTCCGCTTCCAGTTCCGCGCCCGGGTCGCCCGCCAGCCCGGCTGGCCGTACGGCCCCGCCCACTCCCTCCCCGTCACCGTCACCGGCAGATAACCGGAGTCCAGCGTCCGCCGAGAGGCCTCAGGACCAAGCGGGGCGACAACGAAAGAGCCCCCGCATAGTGGTTCTATGCGGGGGCTCTTGAGGTGGCGCATCCGCGCCGGTGATGTGGCCTCTCAGCGGATGCTGGCGGTGACGTTCTCCACCAGGCCCTGGGCGCGCGTCGTCTGCTCGTCGATCGTGCGCCGGACGCGGGTCTCGACCGAGCGCTGGCGCTTGCGAGCCTCGCGCTCGACCCGGTTGCGGGTCTTGCGGGCTTCGGTGGTCGCCTTCTTGCGGGCGCTGCTGCCGCGGCGCTCGGTGCGCTTCAGGGTTTTGCGCAGCTGCGAGCGGTAGGCGCTGATCTGTTTCTCGGCGCGGCTGCGAGCGGTCCACGGTTCGACCAGCTCGGAGATCCGGTCGCTGACGGTGAGGACGGCGCCGACCGGCAGGTCGACGGCGCTTTCGGCGACGGCCTGGACCTGCGGCTTCTCGGCGGCGACGACCTTTTTCTCCGCCGCGACGGTCTTCTTCGCCGCTTTCTTGTTGGCGGCAGCGGCGTCGTCCACCGCGTGCTTCGCTTCGGTCGTGGCGCGTTTGGCCTGGGTTTTCGCGTTGCTGGTGTTGCTCTCCGTTGCCATTGGTGTGACGCTTCCCTTCGAGTCTGGTTTGCTGCCTCGGACCTTCCCGAGCTTATCGAACGTATGTTCTTTACGAACACACGTTCTTAAACCCCCTGCTAAGCCCGGTTACACCCCACCTCTACCCGCCGACGGGCCGATTTCACGGGCCTATCCCGGGAAATCGGCCCGTCGGCGACTGAAGAGCTAGGCGCGCTGGGCGGCCAGGACCGTGGCGAGCGACGCCTCGCTGCGGGCGGCGGCGATCGGGTAGCGCACGTCCAGGTGGAGCGGCGTCGCCGCCAGCGCCAGCTCGCCGAAGGCGACCGCGCCGCCGGCCTCGCGGACGATCAGCTGCGCTGCCGCGGCGTCGACGGAGCGGCAGGGACGCAGGCTCAGCATCGCGTCGAAGCGGCCGGCGGCGACGTAGGCGGCGGTGATCGCGATCGAGCCGACGACCCGCAGGCGGTATGCCTTGCCCCGCAGCTCGGTCAGCGCGGGCAGGGCCCAGTCCGGCTCCGCCGACTCGACCCCGACCACCTCGAGCTTGCCGTCGCCCGCCGCGACCCGGGCCGGGGCGCCGCCGAGGCTGGCGCCGGCGCCGCGGCTGGCGAGGAACTCCTCGTCGGCGCCGAAGTCGTGGACGAAGCCGAACTCGACGTCGGCCATCGTCGGCCCGGAGGCGACGGCGATGCTGAGGCTGTGCGAGGGAATCGTGCGGCGGGCGTTGAGCGAGCCGTCGATCGGGTCGATCACCACCCGCACCTCGCTCTCGGCGCCGAAGACGACCTCGCCGCGCTCCTCGGAGACAGCGACGAACGAAGCCCCTTCGGCGGCGAGCAGATCGAGCTCGGCAAAGACCGCGTCCTCGCAGAGGCGGTCGATCGCCAGGGTGCGGTCGCCGCCCTCGCCGACGCCCTCGTAGACGGTCCGTTCCTCGCTGCTGGCGCTGGCCAGGAAGACCTCGCGCTGGGCGGCGACGATGCGGCGGCAGATCGCCGGCCAGTCTGCGGAGAGCGGGTCCACCGGCGGGATCCTAGTTCGGACGTTGGGAGACAGTCCGCGGCGTTGCGGACCGAGGGCGCTAGCTTTGGGCGATGCGCGACGATCCGCCGACGAGCGAGCCGCTGACGGCCGAGCCCGACCGGGTCGTCGCCCACGAGGAGGGGCCGCTGCTGGTCCGCGGCGCCGCCGGCACCGGCAAGACCGAGCTGCTGGCGCGGCGCCTGGCGCGCCTCGCCGCCGCCGGCACCGGCCCCGAGCGGGTGCTGGTGATCGGCTCGACCCGGGCGACCGCGCGGCGCCTGCGCGGGCGCTCGGAGGCGCTGATCGAGGGGCCGTTCGAGGAGCTCTGGATCGGCAGCTGGGCGACGCTCGGCGAGCGGCTGCTGCGCGACCACGCCGAGGCCGCCGGGCTCGACCCCTTCTTCGACGTGCTCGGGCCGGCCGAGCGGCTGGCGATGCTGCTCGACCGCCTCGACCAGCTGCCGCTGCGCCGCCACGAGATCCGCGGCAACCCGGCCGGGCTGCTGGCCCGCCTGCTGGCGCGGATCGACGCGCTCAAGGCCGACCGGGTCGGGCCGACCAGCCTGGCCGAGCGGGTGCGGGCGCGCGAGGCGGGGGCGAGCGACGAGGCGGCGCGCGAGGAGATCCACCGCGAGCTCGAGTTCGCCGAGCTCTACACCGCCCACGACCGCATCCTCGCCGAGGCCGGCAGCCTCGACGGCGGCGACGTCTTCCTCGCCCTCGACTGCCTCTTCGCCGAACGACCCGACGTGCGCCGCGCGGTCGCCGAGCGCTTCGAGCACGTGATGGTCGACGAGCTGGAGGAGGCGAGCCGGGCCCAGCTCGGCCTGCTCGAGTCCCTGGCGGAGGCGAACCCGAACCACGTGTACGCGCTCGAGGGCGAGGCGGACGAGGCGCTCGCCTGGTTCGCCGAGCTGCACCCGGAGGGCGAGGTGGTCGAGCTGCGCCGCCGCCTGCGCGACCCCGAGATCCGCTTCTGGGCCTGCGCCAACGAGCGCGCCCAGGCGCAGGCGGTGGCCCGCGAAACCGAGCACCGGCTCGCCGCCGGCACCGACCCCGGCCAGATCTGCGTCCTGGTCGCCGACGCCGCCCACGACGGCGGCACCGTCGCCGCGGCGATGGAGGAGCGCGGCATCCCCTTCCACCTCGCCGGACCGACCGCGCTCTTCCAGCGCCCCGAGGTGCGCGACGCCGTCGCCTGGCTGCGGGTGCTCGCCGACCCCGACGACTCGGCGGCGGCCGCGCGGGCGCTGACCCGGCCGCCGATCGAACTGCGCTCGGGCGACCTGGCGCGGCTGACGACGATCGCCCGGCGCCGCAAGCTCGACATGGTCGGCGGCTGCGAAGCGGCGCTCGACAGCCCCCAGTTCCAGCCCGAGGCGCGGGAGCGGATCCAGGCCTTCCTCAAGCTCTACTCGGCCGCCGCGGGGGCGATGGAGGAGCGCCGCGCCGACGTCTTCGTGCGGCGCCTGATCGAGCGCGTCGGCCTGCGCCGCCAGCGCCTCTTCGCCGCCCAGCCCGAGGTCGCCGAGCGGCTGCTCGGGCTCTCGCGGCTGGCCGAAATGGCGACCGCCTGGGCGCGGCGCGAGCCGCACGGCTCGACCCGCGGCTTCGTCGCCTACCTCAGCGCCGTCGCCGAGGCCGGCGTCGAGCCGGCCGGCGGCGAGGAGCCGCCCGCGCCCGGCGCGGTGCTCGGCATCTCGGCCGGCGCCGTCAAGGGGCTCGGCTTCGACCACGTCTTCGTCCTCGGCCTGGAGAGCGAAGCCGACTGGGAGCGGATCGGGTGGCCGGCGCGGCGCGGCCTCGTCCTCTCCCGCCTGCGCCGCGGCGAGGAAGGCGAGGTGCTCCCCTCGCGCTACTACGAGGAGGCGCTGGCCCGCGCCGGGGCCGAGGAGGAAGAGCACGAGGAGGAGCTGTTCGGGCCGGCCGAGGGCCTGCACGCGACCTACCGGGCGCTGCGCGAGAAAGTGCTCGAGGCCTCCTGGCGGGCCGGCCGCGAGCTCTCGGAGCCGCGCCTGGACACGGCGCTCGACGTCAACCGGGCGATCGCCCGCTACCTCGAGCTGCTGAAGCTGGCGGCGCTGGCGCAGCGGCCGGGCGACGAGCCGACCGCGGAGGCGATCGAGGCGGTCAACGGGCTGCTGCGGCAGGTCGCGACCCCCGAGCAGCAGGCCGAGCTCGACGCCTCCTCGCTCGACTCCTACCTGCTCGGCTCCGAGCACGAGCGGGGCCGCCGCCTGGAGCTGATCGCGGCCCGCGACGAGCCCTCGCTGGAGGCCTTCCTGCCGCGCCGCGGCGACGGCATGCTGAGCCTCTCGGCCTCCGACCTCAGCCTCTACCTGACCTGCCCGCTGAAGTACAAGTTCGCCCGCGTCTTCGGCATCCCGCAGGAACCGACGATCAACCAGCGCTTCGGGATCCTGATCCACAACGTGCTCGAGCGCTTCCACAAGGAGCCGCCGGAGCGCGAGGAGGACGGGCTGCGGCGGCTGATGCGGCTGTTCGAGACCGGCTGGCACCGGACCGGGTTCGGCGCCAGCGACGACGAGCTGCAGTACCGCGACCGCGCCCGCGAGGCGCTGCGGGTGTACTGGGAGCGGGAGCGGATCGCCGAGGGCGAACCGATCTGGCTGGAGAAGAAGTTCGACTTCAAGGTCGGCGAGCACCACGTGCGCGGTCGCGTCGACCGCGTCGACCGCCTCCCCGACGGCGACTTCGAGCTGATCGACTACAAGACCGGCGAGCGCAAGACCGCGGCCGAGCTGGAGAACGACCTGCAGCTGGCGCTCTACCGGCTCGCCGCCCGCGAGGCCTGGGAGATCGAGGCGGCGTTCGGCAGCTACTACTACGTGCTCGACGGCGACAAGGTGGCGGTGCCGACCCGCTCCGACGACGCCGAGCGGGTCGAGCGCACGGTCCTGCAGGTCGGCGAGGGGATCGTCGGCCAGGACTTCGAGCCGCGCCCCTCGGCGACCGTCTGCAGCTGGTGCGACTATCGCCTGATCTGCCCCGCGGCCGAGAGCTGAGGCGCGCTCAGCCCCCGTTGCCCCGCTGGCGCAGGAAGCGCTGGAACTCCTGGGCGATCGAGTCGGCCGAGGGCAGGTCCTGGCCCTCGTCGGCGAGCAGGTCGACCTGTTCGGCCTCGATCCGCGAGACCAGCTCCTGGATCTCGTCGTTGGCGGCGACGGCGCGGCCGATCTGCTCCTCGTAGTCGGTCGTCTCCTCCTCCAGGTCGGAGGCCTCGACGGCGACGCCGGTCAGGCTTTCGAGCCGCCGCAGCAGCGCCAGCGCCGCCTTCGGGTTGGGCACGGCGGCGACGTAGTGCGGCACCGCCGCCCACAGCGAGGCGGAGTCGATCCCGGCCTGGTGACAGCGGTCGTGGACGACGCCGACGATCCCGGTCGGGCCTTCGTAGTTGCTGTGCTCGAGCTCCAGCTCGCCGACCAGCTCGGTGCTCGAGGCGAGGCCGGTGATCGGTACCGGCAGCGTGTGCGCGACCTCGGCGATCAGCGCCCCGAGGGTGACGACGAGCTCGACCCCGAGCGCGTCGGCGGCGGTCGCGATCGTCTCCGAGAAGGTGCGCCAGCGCAGGTTCGGCTCGGTCCCGTCGAGGAGCACGAGGTCGCGGTCGGCGCTGGGCACGCGGACGGCGATCAGGTTGTTCTCGGGCCAGTCGATCCGCCGCGCGCGGCCGTCCTCCATGCTGATCGTCGGCCGCTGCGCCTGGAAGTCGAAGTACTCCTCCGGGTCGACGCGGGCGACCAGCTCGGAGTCGAGCGAGTTGGCCATCGTCGTCAGCGCCGTCGAGGCGGCCGCGGCGGCGTCGTTCCAGCCGCGGAAGGCACAGACCAGGACCGGGGATCGCAGGACGGGGAGATCGCCTTCCCAGGTAAGAGAATCCACCTGTTGAGCGTACTACCGCGGGGAGCGCGCCCGGTGAACGAGCTGCGCCGCGAAGAACAGCGAGAGCGCCGCGAAGGTCAGCTGCAGCGCCCGTTCGGGGACGTTGTTGGCGACGGCGACGCCGATCAGCACGCCGAGCGGCGAGAGCGCGCCGATCACCAGCGCCTCGCGCAGGCGGACGTTGCCGTAGCCGCGCTGGCGGGTGGCGCCGACCAGGGCGACGATGACGATGATCAGCAGCGAGGTCGCCTCGCCCTCGACCTGCGAGAGGCCGATGAAGATCGTCAGCGCCGGCACGAAGAGGACGCCGCCGCCGACCCCGACCAGGCCGCCGGCGAGACCGCCGGCGAGCGCGAGGAGCACCGCCATCACCTCGTTCATGTCCAGCATTCGCTCTGCGGCACCCGCAGAGAGTCAGATTGCGATGCGGGCGCCGCGCCGCTCACTTGACGATCAGCTCGATCGCGATCGCGGTCAGCAGCGCCGCGAACAGGTAGGAGACCGCGCGCTGGGGGATCCGCTGCTGGATCGTCGTCCCCAGCAGGACCCCGAGGACGGCGGGGATCGCGAGCAGCACGCCGGTGAGCGCGTGGACGTTGCCGTAGATGCCGCCCTGGGCGACGGTTCCGATCAGGCCGATGAGGACGATCGCCGCCAGGCTGGTGCCGGTCGCCAGCCGCTCTCCGTAGCCGAACCAGAGGATCAGCAGGGGCACGATCACGGTCCCGCCGCCGACCCCGAAGAGGCCGCTGAAGACGCCCGCGACGGTGCCGATCGCCGCCAGGTGGAGGAGGGGCAGCCGGTGGCTGGCTTCGTTCGGCGGCGGCATGTGGCGATACTAGGGCCCGTGTCTCGCGAATCTGAGACTGGGCCGGACGCCTGGGCCGCGCTGCTGGGGTCCCTGCGCGCCGAGCCGGGGCGGGCCGCGATCCTGACCGACGTCGACGGCACGCTGGCGCCGATCGCCGAACGGGCCGAGGAAGCGGCGGTGCCGGCGGCCGCGCGCGAGGCCCTGGCGCGGCTGAGCGAGCGCTACGCGCTGGTCGGCTGCGTCTCCGGCCGCCAGGCGGTCGAGGCGCGGCGCCTGGTCGGGCTCGACCAGCTCGCCTACGCCGGCAACCACGGGCTGGAGCTGCTGCTGCCCGGCGAGGAAGGGCCGCGCGCCGACCCCTCGCTCGACGGCCGCGAGCACGAGGCGGCCGAGTTCCTCGCGGCGCTCGACGAGGGGGCGCTCGACGGGGTCGGCTTGCGGCGCGAGGACAAGGGCGCGATCCAGGCGCTGCACTGGCGCGGCGCCGGCGACGAGGCGACAGCCGCCGCCCGCGCCAACGAGATCGCGATCGCCGCCGGCAAGGCCGGCCTCACCACGCACTGGGGACGCAAGGTGCTGGAGCTGCGCCCGGTCGGCGGCGGCGGCAAGGACGCCGCGATCTCCGCCCTGCTCGCCGGCGAGGACGGCGACGAGCTCGACCGCGCCGTCTACGCCGGCGACGACCGCACCGACCTCGACGCCTTCCGCCGGCTCGAGCAGCTGCGCGAGAGCGGCGACCTGAGCGCCGCGGTCCGGGTCGGGGTCGTCACCCCGGAGGGCCCGGCCGAGCTCGGCGAGGAGTCCGACCTCGCCGTCGGCGGCCCCGAGGGCTGGCTCGCGATCCTCGAGTGGCTGGCGGAATAGACGGGTGCCCTACACCGACCTGCTGCGAGTCACCGTCTTCCTCACCGGCGCCGAGGCGACCGCCCTGGGCGCGATCGCCGCGATCGGCGCCAACCGCGACAGCTCGACGACGACGCTCCTGGTCGCCGCCGGCTGGTGGCTGATCTCGCTGGCGATCGGGTTCTGGCTCGGCCGCCCGGCGCGGGCCCGCGAGGACATGCGCGACCCCCTCGCCCAGGCCAAGACCGCGACCTCGCTGCCCCCCGATTCGCCGGCCCGGATCGCCGTCGGCCGCCTCTGGCCGATCGCCGTCACCGCGATCGCCGCCGGCGGCCTCGGCCTCTTCTTCCCCGGCGTCGCCGTGATCGGCGCCGGCTACGCGCTGATCGTCTCCCTCGCCTGGCACACCCGCGAGGCGGCGGTCCTGGCGATCGAGCAGCGCGACGGCGTCAAGTTCTACGTCGTCCCCACCCCCGCCTGGCAGGCGGTCGAGCTGATCCGCACCCCCGGCCTGCGCAGCGACCGCCTCGGTGCGGCCTGAGGTCGGCGCCGTCAGTGCCGCTGTCGACTTTGTGGGGTCCATAGGCCGCACAAGGTCTTCAGCGGCTCAGAGCAGCTTCTTGAACTCGGCCCAGGGGCGGGTGTTGGCGACGTCGGCCGCGGTCAGCCAGGCGCGGCGGGCGGTGGCGACCGCGTAGCGCATGTTGTCGAGGGTGTCGACGCCGTGGGCGTCGGTGTTGAGGACGATCGCGGCGCCGGCTTCGGCGGCGAGGCGGGCGTGGCGCTCGGAGAGGTCGCGGCGGTTGGGGTTGCCGTTGATCTCCAGCATCGTGCCGGTGCGGGCGGCGGCCTCGGCGACCGCCTCGACGTCGATCCCGTAGGGCTCGCGGCGGCCGATCAGGCGGCCGGTGAGGTGGCCGATGCAGTTCACCTCCGGGTTCTCGATCGCGGCGAGGACGCGGGCGGTCATCTCCGCTTCGGAGATCGCGAACGAGGTGTGGACGCTGGCCACGACCCAGTCGAGCGCGGCGACGAGGTCGTCGGGGTAGTCGAGGGTCCCGTCGAGGCCGATGTTGATCTCCGAGCCGGCCAGCAGGCGGAAGCCCCGTTTGCCCTTGTTCCAGGCCTTGACCTCTTCGATCCGCTCCCAGAGACGCTCGGCGGTGACGTGGTCGCCGAAGCCGTGGCTGGCCGAGTGGTCGGTGATCGCCAGGTAGGCGTAGCCGCGCTCGCGCGCCGCGGCGGCCATCTGCTCGAGGCTGTCGCGGCCGTCGGAGAGCGTGGTGTGGGAGTGGAGGTCGCCGCGCACGTCGCCGAGCTCGACCAGCTGCGGCAGCTCGCCCGCGCGCGCGGCCTGCAGCTCGCCGCGGTTCTCGCGCAGCTCGGGCTCGATGTAGGGGTAGCCGAGCCGCTCGTAGACGGCCGCCTCGCTCTCGCACAGGGTCACCTCGCCGGTCTCGGTGTCGGTGATGCCGTGCTCGGAGACCGAGAGCCCGCGGCCGACCGCGGCTTCGCGCAGCGCCACGTTGTGGGCCTGGGAGCCGGTGAAGTGCTGCAGCAGGTTGCCGAAGGCCGCCGGCGGCACGATCCGCAGGTCGACCGAGACGCCGTTGTGGGTCTGCGCGCGGACGCCGTTGGGGCCGGGGGTGCCGGCGGCGGCGATCAGCGGGTGCGCGGCGAGGTGCTCGGACAGCAGCTCCGGCTCCTCGGCGGTCGCGATCAGGTCGACGTCCTTGCAGGTCTCGGCCCAGCGGCGGACCGAGCCGGCGACCTCGACCCGGCTGGCCGCCGGGTGCTCGCGCAGCGCCGCCGCCAGCTCCTCGGCGATCGGCCGCACCTTCGAGAGCAGCATCCGGCCCGGCCGCTCCTGCCCCTCGCGCTGCAGGCGCGCCAGCTGCTCCAGCACGTTCTCCTCGACCTTCGGGCCGAGGCCCTTGAGGGCGCGGATCCTCTCCTCCTCGGCCGCCACCCGCAGGTCCTCCAGCGTCGCCACGCCGAGCTCGTCGTAGAGCCGCCGCGCGGTCTTCGCGCCGAGGCCGGGGACGCGGGTGACCTCGATCAGCGTCGGCGGGAACTTCGCCTTCAGCTTCGCCGCCGCCGGGATCTCACCGGTCGCCAGCAGCGCGTCGATCTTCTCCGCCAGCGTCTTGCCGACCCCGGCGAGCTTCGTCGCTTCCCCCCGCGCCGCCAGCTCGGCGACCGAGACGGGGCTCTCGCGGATCGCGGCCGCCGCCGTGGAGTAGGCGAGGACGCGGTATTTGACGGCGCCGTCAAGCTCGTAGAGGACGCCCAGCTCTTCCAGCGCGGCGGCGATTTCGGCGTTGTTCACAGGCGGAAGTTAGCCGCTCGGCGCGGGCACGATTTCAGCGTTTCGTTAGAGATCGCGAATAGCATCGGCCGATGAGCTCGCATGAGGGCGGCACCCCCTGGCTGGTCCTGCCCACCTACAACGAGGCCGAGAACCTCGAGGCGCTGGTCGCCGCCGCGCGCGAGAAGCTCCCGGCCTCGGCCCGGGTCCTGATCGTCGACGACGGCTCGCCCGACGGCACCGGCCGGATCGCCGACCGGCTCGCCGCGGCGAGCCCCCAGGTCGACGTCCTCCACCGGCCGCGCAAGGAGGGGATCGGCCCGGCCTACCTCGCCGGCTTCCGCCGCGCCCTCGCCGGCGGCGCCGACCTGGTCCTGGAGATGGACGCCGACTTCTCGCACGACCCCGCCTACCTGCCGCGGCTGCTGGAGGCGGCGCGGCGCGCCGACCTCGTGCTCGGCTCGCGCTACGTGGCCGGGGGCGGCGTCAGCGACTGGGGGCCGCTGCGGCGGGCGATCAGCCGCGGCGGCTGCGCCTACGCGCGCCTCGTCCTCGGCGTCGACGTCCACGACCTCACCGGCGGCTTCAAGTGCTTTCGCCGCGAGGTCCTCGAGGCGATCGACTTCGAGGCGGTGCGGGCGCGCGGCTACGCCTTCCAGGTCGAGATGACCTACCGGGCGCTGCGCGAGGGCTTCCGCGTGGCCGAGGTGCCGATCCTCTTCCGCGACCGGCGCGCCGGCGACTCGAAGATGGACCGCGCGATCGTGCTCGAGGCCGCCGTCCAGGTGCCGCGCCTGCGGCTCGGCCGCAGCGGCCGCGAAGATGCCCGGGCGGCCACCGGACAGCGTCGCTATACTTTTTGAAGTATTGAACGCCCGCACCGGAGCTGAAAACCTCGATTTGGGAGACCGATACAAGTGACCGGCAAACTGAACGACGTATCCGACGCAACCTTCAAAGCTGACGTCCTCGACGCCGAGGGCCCCGTGCTCGTCGACTTCTGGGCGCCCTGGTGCGGGCCCTGCCGGGTCGTCCACCCCGTGCTCGAGGAGATCGACGCCGAGCGCGACGATCTGCGGATCGTCAGCATCAACGTCGACGAGAACCAGCAGACGGCCGCGCAGTACGAAGTCCTCTCGATCCCGACGATGATCCTCTTCAAGGACGGCGCGATCGCCAAGAAAGTCGTCGGGGCGATGCCGAAGCGGCGCCTCGAGGCCGAGCTGGAGCCGGCGCTCGCCTAGGCGGGCGCCCGTCGCTCAGCGATGCCGTTCGTAGAGGTCCACTGGTTCGAGGGCCGCAGCGACGAGCAGAAGAAGGAGATCGCGAAGCGGATCGAAGCGGCGCTGGTCGAGGTGGCCGGCGCCCCGCCCGAGCACTGCTGGGTCAAGTTCTCCGAGGCCAGCAAGACCGACTTCCTGATCGGCCCGATCGAGGACTGAGCGCGAGCTTCTTCCCGGTCTCCCGCTGAGCGCGAGGTTGTTCCCGCATAGCGGGAGGAACCCCGCGCTCGCTGGCGGGGCGAGGAAAACCTCGCGCTCAGGCGCGGGTGACGGCGATGTGCAGGTCGCGGCCGTCGATGCTGGCGACGGCGCCGTCGCGCGCGTCGTAGGCGACGGCGGTGGCGAGAACCTCGCCGGCGATGTAGGTCTCGTGCTCGCGGGCGGCGGCGAGCAGCTCATCGTCGCCGCCGAGCGCCAGCTCGATCCGGTCGGTGATCTCCAGCCCCGCCTCCTTGCGGGCGTTCTGGACCGCGTGGACGATCTCGCGAGCGAGCCCCTCGCGGAGCAGCTCGGCGTCGAGCTCGAGCGAGAGCGCCACCGCGTGGCCGGCCTCGGCCTCGACCTCGTAGCCCTGCAGCGGCGCCAGGGCCATCGTCACGTCGTCGGGACCGAGGGTGTGGTCGGTGCCGTCGATCGAGATCCCGAACTCGCCGCCGTCGGCGAGCACCTCGGCGACGTGGGCGGCGTCGAGCGCCTCGACCGCCGCCGCCACCTGCGGCATCTTCTTGCCGAAGCGGGGACCGAGCGCGCGGTAGTTCGGCTTGACGCTGTAGGTGACCAGCTCGCCCTCGTCGCTGACGAAGTCGAGCTGCTTGACGTTGAGCTCGGCGGTGACCAGCTCGGCCCGCGCCTCGATCGCCGCCCGCTCGGCGTCGTTGGCGACGATCACCGCCCGGCGCAGCGGCTGGCGCACCTTCGCCTTCGCCTGGGCGCGGGCGGCGCGACCGAGCTCGACCGTCAGCCGCACCGCCTCCATCGCCTCCTCCAGCTCGGGGTCGGCGAGGGCGGGGTCGACCTCGGGGAAGTCGCGCAGGTGGACCGAGTCGGGTAGCGCGCCGGTGTCGCCGAGGACCCCGCCGGCGAGGTTGAGGTGGATCTCGTCGGCGAGGAACGGCGTGAACGGCCCGAGCATCGCGACCGTCTCCAGCAGGCAGTGGCGCAGGGTGGCGAACGCGGCCCGGTCGCCCTCCCAGAAGCGGCGGCGCGAGAGCCGCACGTACCAGTTGGAGAGCTCCTCGACGAAGGCGGCGATCGCGTGGCCGGCGGTCGTGCAGTCGAAGTCGTCCATCCGCTCGCGGACGGTCGCCACGGTCCCCTGCAGACGCGAGAGGACCCAACGATCCAGGTCGGTGGCCGGCTCCGGGGCGCCGCGGAAGTCCAGGGGGCCGAGGTCCTCGGCGTTCGCGTACAGCACCCAGAACGAGTAGGTGTTCCAGAGCTGCAGCATGAACTGGCGCACCGCTTCGCCGACCGTCTCGACCGAGAAGCGGTACCCGGCCCAGGGCTGCTGGGTCGCCAGGTAGTACCAGCGGAAGGCGTCGGCGCCGTGGGTGGCGAGCACCTCCCAGGGATCGACCACGTTGCCGCGGCTCTTCGACATCTTCTGGCCCTCGGGGTCGAGGATCAGGCCGAGGCAGACGCAGTTGCGGAAGCTCGAGGTGTCGAACAGCAGCGTCGACTCGGCGAGCAGCGTGTAGAACCAGCCGCGGGTCTGGTCCTGGGCCTCGCAGATGTAGTCGGCCGGGAAGCGCTGCTCGAACTCCGCCTCGCCCTCGAACGGGTAGTGGAACTGGGCGAAGGGCATCGCGCCGCTGTCGTACCAGGTGTCGATCACGGATTTGACCCGATGCATCTCCGACTGACATGCATCGCATTTGAGCTTCACGTCATCGATGTAGGGACGATGCAGGTCGTCCGGGACTTCGGCGCCGGAACGCTCGCGCAGCTCCTCGACAGAGCCGATGCAGGCGATCTCTCCGCAGCGAGGATCCGTGCACCTCCAGATCGGAAGCGGGGTTCCCCAATACCGATTGCGAGAGAGAGCCCAGTCGATGTTGTTCTCGAGCCATTTGCCGAAGCGGCCATGCTTCACGTGGTCGGGATGCCAACCGATCTCCTCGTTGTTGGCGAGCAGCTCGTCCCGATGGCCTGAGGTCGCGATGTACCAGCTGGTGGTCGCGTAGTAGAGGAGCGGGGTCCCGCAGCGCCAGCAGTGCGGATAGGAGTGCTCATAGGTCTGCTCTCTGAATAGATGCCCGCTCTCGTCGAGACTCTCGATGAGAGCTCGCGTGACCTCCGGATCCTTCACGAATCGGCCCTCGAAGCCCCGGACGCGATCGTCGAAGGTCCCGTCGGGCTTGACCGGGTTGTAGAGCGTGTCGGCAGTGGTCGGGTCGAAGATCTCGTTGGCGGCCGCGACCGCGTAATCGTCCTCGCCGAAGGCGGGCGCGATGTGCACGAGCCCCGTGCCGTCCTCGGTGGTGACGAAATCGCCGGCGACGATCGGAAAGCCGCCCCGCGGACGATCCGAGAGGTCGAAGAGTGGCCCTTCGTAGCTGCTTCCGACCAGCTCGCTTCCCGGCAGGCGCTCGACGATCTCCGCCTGCTCGCCGAGCACCCGCTCGACCAGGGCCTCGGCGAGGATCAGCGTCTCCTCGCCGACCTTGGCCTTGACATAGACGACGTCAGGCGCCGCCGCCACCGCCACGTTGCCCGGGAGGGTCCAGGGCGTGGTCGTCCAGACGAGCAGGGATTCGCGCTCGGCGCCGAGCAGCGGGAAGCGGACATAGATCGACGGGTCCTTGACGTCCTTGTAGCCCTGCGCAACCTCATGCGATGAAAGCGGGGTTCCGTCGCGCGGGCAATACGGGACGACCTTGTGGCCCTCGTAGAGGAGTCCCTTGTCCCAGAGCTGGCGCAGCGACCACCAGACCGACTCGATGTAGTCGTTCTCCAGCGTCACGTAGGGGTCGTCGAGGTCGATCCAGAACCCGATCCGCTCGGTCAGCCGGTCCCACTCCTCGACGTACTCGAAGACCGATTCGCGGCAGCGCTGGTTGAACTCGGCGATCCCGAAGGCCTCGATCTCCTGCTTGGAGGAGATCCCGAGGTCCTTTTCGACCTCGAGCTCGACCGGCAGCCCGTGGCAGTCCCAGCCCGCCTTGCGCGGCACCCGGTGGCCGGTCATCGTCCGGTAGCGCGGGTAGACGTCCTTGAACACGCGGGAGAGGACGTGGTGGGCGCCGGGCCGGCCGTTGGCGGTCGGCGGCCCCTCGTAGAAGCTCCAGACGGGGGCGCCCTCGCGGTTCGCGAGCGAGCGCTCGAAGACGTCCCGCTCCCGCCAGCGCGCGAGCACGCGCTCCTCCAGCTCGGGGAAGGACTGCTTCGGGTCGACTGGCTCGAATCCGGGCACGAAGATGCGGAGTTTAGGAGCGGGCGCCTGGCGGCGACGGCGCCGCCGGACGATTGGCTGCGCAGCCAGGAGTGGAGCGGATCATCTAGGCTCTCTCCCCGGATGGGGGATTACAGCCTGAACGGCAAGGTCGCGCTGGTGACCGGGGCGGCGCGGGGGATCGGCTACGAGACGGCGCGGCAGATGCACATGCGCGGCGCCTCGGTCGCGCTGCTCGACCTCGACGCCACCGAGGCCGAGGAGGCGGCGGAGCGGATCGGGCCGCGGGCGATCGGCCTCGCCGGCGACGTCACCGACGAGGGCGCGATGCGAGCCGCGGTGGCGACCGTGGTCGAGCGCTTCGGCGGCCTCGACGTCGCCGTCGCCAACGCCGGCATCGCCCAGAAGGACTTCGCCACCGTGCGCGGGATCTCCGGCGAGGAATGGGAGCGCGTCTTCGAGGTCGACCTGCTCGGGGTCTGGCGCACGGTGCGGGCGGCGCTGCCGGAGATCGTCCGGCGGCGCGGGCAGATGGTCGTGATCTCCTCCGTCTACGCCTTCGCCAACGGCTTCGGCAACACGCCGTACGCGGTCGCCAAGTCCGGCGTCGAGAGCCTCGGCCGCGCCCTCCGCGTCGAGCTGGCCCCGCACGGCGCCAGCGCCACCGTCGCCTACTTCGGCTGGGTCGACACCAAGCTCGTCCAGGACGCCTTCGCCCAGGCGAAAGGCGACCGCGTCCGCGAGCTCTCGCCCGCCTGGCTGCTGAAGCGGATCAGCCCCGCCGAGGCCGGCGCCGGCCTGGTCCGCGGCATCGAGGAGCGCGCCCCGCGCGTCTTCGTCCCCAGGTGGTGGCGCTACGTCTCCGCCCTGCGCGGCCTGATCAACCCGCTGCTCGACAGGCGGATGGAGACCGACGCCAAGACCCGCGCCCTGATCGCCGACCTCGACGCCGAGGCGCTGGGGACCGGCGATGGCTCAGGCGTCGGCTGAGGCGTCGTCCGCCGAAGGCTCGCCGGCAGGCAGCTCGGCGCCCGCGCGGCGCCGCTCGTAGACGGCGCGCTGCACGTGGTCGTAGAGGGTCTCCGGCGCGACGTCGGCTTCGTTGGGCCACTCGATCGTGTCGCCGCACTCGTGGACCCTCAGCTTGCGGAAGAACTCCACATCGCGGAGAGGCTCGAAGACCGGGCCGCGACCGACCAGGTAGGAGAGGTCGACGTCCGCCGCCAGTCCGTCGGCGAAGCGCAGGTGGACCCGTAGCCGTCGAGCGGCACGGCTTCGACCAGAGCGGGGAGGCAGGATCACGAATGGAGACATGGACCCTAGTGTAGACAACTCATTTCGGATGGCTCGATGGGCCGGAGGTCGAGGTCGGCCCGAGCGCGCGCCCAGTTGTCCAGTAGCTCGCCCCGATGGGCCATCGCCCAGCTCCGCACGAGTCGTTCGATGCGCGGCGGCAGCTCTCCAGCGATGCGCGACTGGTCGTAGGCATCGAAGACGGCGGCGGCCTCCGCGTGCACGGCATGGAAATGCGGGCGGCCTTCATGGATCTCCTCGTTGAAGAACATCCTGATCTCAATCCCGCGGAATCTCGAAATGGTCGGCACCCCTGCCCAAGGCGCTGGGCAATCCGAGTTCTCCCCCCGGCCAGCCGACGGCGGCATCGTCCACCCCCTTCGCGGTCTGATCAACCCGCTGCTCGACAGGCGGATGGAGACCGACGCCAAGACCCGCGCCCTGATCGCCGACCTCGACGCCGAGGCGCTGGGGACCGGCGAGGGCTCAGGCTAGCCGGGGTTGTCCTCAGCGCGGGTGAGGCGCTCGAGGAGGATGAGGACGGACTCGTAGGGCCGGCCGGTGGCGCGGGTGAGGCCGATCTCGCAGGTGCGGTTGTTGGAGAGGTGGGCGTCGAAGCGGCGGCCGGCGAGCTCTTCGACCTGGGGCTCGGTGGCGGCGGCGGTCAGCTCGGGGTGGGAGATGCCGCGGTCGCCGGCGAAGCCGCAGCAGGTCGCCGAGGGGGCGACGTAGACGTCCTCGGCGAGGGCGTCGGCGAGGCCGCGCAGGCGGCCGGCGAGGCCCATGTGGCGGGTGGCGCAGGTCGGGTGGACGGTGGCGCTGCCGACCTTCTCCCCCACCTCCAGCCAGGGCAGCAGCCGCTCGGCCCAGCTGACCGAGTCGAGGACCTCGAGCTTGGCGAGGCGCTCCGCGTTCTCCTCGGAGAGCACGCCGGCGCCGGGGTCGAGGGTGGCGCCGGTGCAGGAGGCGGCGTCGATCACCACCGGCAGCGCTCCCTCGCCGCTCCACTCCCAGAGCCGGGCGACGATCTCGTTCGCCTTCTCCTCGTGGCCGGCGACGTAGCCCTTCGAGCTCCAGGGCAGGCCGCAGCAGGTGCCGTTGACGTCCTCGGGGATCCAGACCGCCATCCCCGCCCGCGAGGAGACGTCGACCAGCGCCTGGACCGGCGAGCCGGCGTAGATCCGGTTCATGCAGGACGGCACGTAGACCGCCGCGGCGCCGGTGCGCAGCGTCGCCGGCAGCCGGCTCGAGGCGGCGCCCGGGAGGCCGCGGCCGCGCTTCGTCAGCCGCGCCAGCGGCCCGCCGAAGCGCAACCCGACCCGCGCCGCGCCCTCCAGCGTCCCCCAGTGCCGGGCCCCCCACGCCGCCCGCCGTTCGGCGCCCTCGGAATGCGCCTCGGCGCGCAGCCCTTTGACCAGCGCCCCGGTGTCGATCCCGATCGGGCAGGCGAGCTGGCAGGAGCTGTCGGCGGCGCAGGTGTCGAGCACCTCGTACTCGAATTCCTCCTGCAGCGCGCGGCGCAGCGGCGAGCCCTCGGGCTGGCGGGCGATCTCGCGGCGCAGGACGATCCGCTGGCGCGGCGTCGTGGTCAGGTTCCGGCTCGGGCAGACCGGCTCGCAGAAGCCACACTCGACGCAGGCGGTGACCGACTCCTCGACCGGCGGCGTCGTCTTCAGGTTGCGCAGGTGGACGCCGGCGTCGCGGTTCAGCACCACCCCGGGCGAGAGCACGCCGTCGGGGTCGGCGAGCCGCTTCACCCGCCACATCAGCTCGGTCGCCTTCGCTCCCCACTCGCGCTCCAGGTAGGGCGCCATGTTGACCCCGGTGCCGTGCTCGGCCTTGAGCGAGCCGTCGTAGCGGTCGACGATCAGCTCGACCAGGTCGGACATGAACGCCTCGTAGCGGTCGAGGTCCTCCTGCTTGGCGAAGTCCGGGGTCAGCATGAAGTGGAGGTTGCCGGCGGAAGCGTGGCCGGCGACGCCGGGCAGGAAGCCGTGCTGGCCGAGCAGCGCCTGCAGGTCGCGAGCGCCCTCGGCGATCCGCTCCGGCGGCACGCAGACGTCCTCGACGATCAGCGCCGTGCCGGGCAGCCGCAGGCGGCCGATCAGCCCGTGCAGCCCCTCGCGCACCCGCCAGGCGAGCTCGATCTCCTCCGCCTCGCGGGTGAACTCGATCGGCCGGATCGTCTCGTGGCCGGCGAGGATCTCGCTGGCGGCGGCGACCTGGGCGTCGAGGCCGGCGTCGTCGGGGGCGCCGAGCTCGACCAGCAGCACCGCCGACTCCGGCGGCAGCTCTTTCCACTCCTGCGGCGCGCCGACCATGTTCCAGGCGGCGGTGATCAGCGCCGGCGCGACCATCAGCTCGACCGCGGTGGCGCCGCTCGCGACCAGCTCTCCGACCGGGGCGATCGCCGCGTCGATGCTGGGGAAGTGGACCCAGGCGGTGGTCGTCACCGTCGGCACCGGCACCGTCTCGAGCTCGGCCTCGGCGATGAAGCCGAGCGTGCCCTCGGAGCCGATCAGCAGGCGGCGGAAGATCTCCAGCGGCTCGTCGGCGTCGAGGAAGGCGCAGAGCCGGTACCCCATCGTGTTCTTGATCGAGAACTTGCGCCGGATCCGCTCGCTCAGCTCCGCGTCGGCGCGGATCTCGTCGCGGATCTGCTCCAGCCCGGCGTACAGCTCGGGCTCCTCCAGCGCGAACTCCTCGCGGGCGTTGAGGGCGGCGGTGTCGATCCGCGTCCCCGAGGGGAGGACGAAGGTCAGCTCGCGCACGGTCGAGTAGGCGTCCCTGGTGACGCCGCAGCGCATCCCGCCCGAGTTGTTGGCGAGGACGCCGCCGACGGTGGCGATGTCGGTCGAGGCGGGATCGGGGCCGAGCTTGGTCCCGTACGGCGCGAGCACCCGGTTGGCGTGGCCGAGCACGGTGCCGGGCTTGACCCGGGCGCGGGCGCCATCGTCGAGGACGCCGACCCCGGCGAAGTGGCGGCGGACGTCGACCAGGATGCCGTCGCCCTGGCCCTGGCCGTTGAGGCTGGTGCCGCCGGCGCGGAAGGTGACCGGGATCCCCCGCTCGCGGCCGAAGGCGAGCACCCTGGCGACGTCGTCGGCGTCGCGCGCCATCACCACCGCCCGCGGGAAGAGCCGGTAGGGGCTGGCGTCGGAGGCGTAGCGGACGATGTCGCCGGGGCGGGAGAGGACGCGGTCGGCGCCGAGCAGCGCCTCGAGCTCGCCGCGCAGCGGCTGGGCGACGCCGCCGGCCAGCTCGTCGGGGGCGCGGTCGGCGGCGGGCGGCTGCTCTGCGGTCGCGGCCTCCATCAGCCCAGCCCCATCAGAAGAGCGACATCCCCGGGGCGACCGGGACTTCGACCAGCTCGGGCTTCGAGGAGGCCAGGGCGGCGGCCAGCGCGGCGGCGACTTCGTCGCGGTCGCGGGCGCGGTGGGCGGCGACGCCGTAGCCCTCGGCGACCGCGGCGACGTCGAGCTTCGGCAGGTCGAGGCCCGGCGCCGCGCTCACCTGCTCGACTTCGGCGAACCACTTGAGGATCGCGTACTCCTGGTTTTGCAGCACGAGGAAGGTGACCGGCACCTGGTATGCGACCGCGCTCCAGAAGGCGGTGATCGCGTACTGGGCCGAGCCCTCGCCGAGCACGCAGACGACCGGCCGGCTCGGCTCGGCGAGCTGGATCCCGACCGATGCGGCGAGGCCGAAGCCGAGGCCGCCGCCGGCGCTGAAGTAGTAGCTGCCGGGGCGCGAGAGCCGCAGCTGGTTGCGCAGCGCCAGGGTGCTGGAGGGCGACTCGAGGACGACGATCGCGTCCTCGGGCAGGACCTCGCCGAGCGCCGTGTGGACGGTCGAGGCGTTGAGCGGGTCGGTGGGCGGGATTTCCTGCGGCGGGGGGCTCGGCTCCGGGGCCGGCCGGCTCGACTCGGGCAGCCGCTCGAGCAGCGCCTGCAGGGTGAGCTTGACGTCGGCGACGATCGCGTCGCCCATCGGCGCCCGCGCCGCCTCGTCGGGGTCGCTGGTGACGGCGACCAGCTTCGAGCCCTCGGCCAGCAGCGGCCCGGGGATGTGCGGGTAGTAGGGGAAGACCGAGCTGCCGAGGACGAGGATCAGGTCGTGGCCCTCGAGCGTCTGCCCGACCGGGCCGATCGCCGGCGGCAGCACGCCGCGGAAGTTCGGGTGCCCCTCGGGGAAGCCGAGGCGGACGCCGCCGGTCGCCGGCGAGGCCCAGACCGGCAGCCGCTGGCGCTCGGCGAGGGCGACGGCGAGGTCCCAGGCGCCGCTCGCGTCGACGTCGGGGCCGGCGACGAGGACCGGGTTGGCGGCGCCGTCGAGGCGCTCGGCGAGCTCGGCGACCGCCGCCGGGTCGGCGACCGCCCGGCCGCTGACCGCGCGCTCGATCGCCGCCGCCGCGTCGGCCTCGTCGACCTCGGCGTACCAGTCGTCCATCGGCAGCGAGACGAAGACCGGGCCGCGCGGCGGCAGCGCCGCGAGGTGGGCGCCGTGGGCGAGCGCCAGCGGCACGTCCTGCGCCCGCGGCGGCTCGTAGGACCACTTGACCAGCGGGTGCGGCATCCGGGTCGCGTCGCGGTTGGTCAGGTTCGCCTGCAGCGTGATCTGCGCCCGCGCCTGCTGGCCGGCGGTGACCAGCACCGGCGAGTGGTTGGCCTGGGCGTTGAAGATCGCCCCCATCGCGTTGCCGACCCCCGGCGCGGTATGCAGGTTGGCGACGGTGGGCTTGCCGGAGGCGAGCGCGAAGCCGTCGGCCATGCCGACGACGACCGCCTCCTGCAGGCCGAGCACGTAGCGGAAGTCGGCGGGGAAATCGGCGAGCATCGGCAGCTCGGTCGAGCCGGGGTTGCCGAACATCGTCGTCATCCCCCGCGCCCGGAACAGCTCGAACGCCGCATCTCTCACTGTAGGCATCGGCCAACCCTATCGCCGCACGCACAACGGCTGAGCATTCGTTGGCCGCGCGGCCAGAGCCGGTCGAGAAACCCGATCCTTCCCAGGGCTCAAGCCGCGCCGGACGCCGTCGATAGCGAGAGAGTGAACCCTGCCCGTGCAAGCCGGCTTTCGGTCCTCGCGGTCGCGCTCGCCTCGTTGGCGTCGCTGCTGCTCCTCCCCGGCGTCGCCGGGGCGGCCGAACCGCCGCCGGCCTCGACCCGGCTGGTCTACGCGCCGGGCAAGATCGTGCCGATCCCCGCCGCGATCCCCCATGAAGCGGGCGACATGGTCGACCGGCGGATCCTCCCCGACCTGCGCTGGATCGCCAAGCGGTACCCGATCTACGTCACCGACGGCTACTCCGGGCCGCTGCCCGACGGCGAGCACGTCGGCTGCCACGGCTGCCACGTCCGCAACTCCGACCACTACAACGGGCTCGCGGTCGACGTCGTCCCGACCTCGGGGAGCGCCCGCTGCGACGCCAGCTGGACCCCGATCACCGAACTGGCCGAATGGGCCGAGCCGGTGCAGAACCGGCCGGTGCCGCCGTTCCGCTGGGTCGGCTACAAGGGCGACGCCGGCCACGGCTGCGGCAACCACCTGCACCTCTCCTGGAACCACGCGCCGGCAAGGCAGTTCCAGCTCGCCGAATGGGTCGAAGTCTTCCCGGTCGGGAAGAGCGAAGGCGAAGCCAAGCCGCGCGGCAAGAAGCGCAAGAAGAAGCGCGCGCCGAAGCCGAAGCCTCCGCCCAAGCCGTCGCCCGACGCCCCGACCGGCGGCCTCGCCCAGGCCCGCTACGGCGGCCTCTCCCCGAGAGGCACCGGCGACTGAGCCCCGGTCCCTAGGATCCTCGGCGGATGACCGCCCGGATCGCCTGCGCTCTGCTCGCCTGCATCGTCGCGTTGCTCGCGGCCGGGTGCGGGAACCAGAAGGACGACTCGACCCCGGTCGCCTGCCTCGAACCGGAAAGCACCTACCGGACGGCGCTGAGGGCGGCGCCGGCGCAGGTGCGGCTCGACGGGGAGACGCCGATCTCCGACTGCCTGGCCGAGAACCAGCAGGCCGGCGACCTGGCGAACGTCGGCGAAACGATGGTGACGCTGGCGACCAAGCTCAACCTCGAGGCCCGGGCCGACCCCGGCGGCGACGCCAACCTCGAGCTCGGCTACCTGCTCGGAGCGGCGGAACGGGGCGCCGCCAGGACCGAAGGCATCCACGCCGACCTGATCCGCCGCCTCACCGTCGCCGCCCGCTTCGCGCCGACCGACCAGCGGCTGCCGGCCACCTTCCTCGCCACCTACCGGCGCGGCTTCGACGCCGGCCGCGAATCGGGCTGAACGTGGCAGAGGTTTGTCCCGCTATCCGAGACAAACCTCTGCCACGCAGGAGGGGTCGTCAGCGGCAGCGGCGGGGGCGGACCGGGAGGGCGCGCAGCAGGCGCCGCGCCCGCTCGGCTGCCTCCGGCGGCGCCGCCAGCTCGAGCTGGCGCAGGACCGAGTGCGCGACCTGGTGCGGGCAGCGGGGATGGAGGTCGTCCGCGGCCGGGTCGCCGGCGACGCTCGCCGGGCCGACCAGGGCGAGGCCCTCGGCGCCGCGCAGCACCGTCCAGGGCTCGCCGCCGTAGCTGGCGACGAAGGTCGAGAGGCCGGCGCGGCGGCCGAGCTCATGGCCGATCACCGCGATCTGCAGCGGGTGCGCGCCGCGCTCGGCGAGCGCGTGGTCGAGCAGCAGGGCGCGGTGGTCGCGGCGCTCGGGCCGCAGGCAGAGCTGGTTGGCGAGGGCGTCGGCGAGCGCCTCGGCCTGGCCGGCGACGCAGAGCGAGGCGCTGCCGAACAGCGCCAGCGAGGCGTCGTCGAGGCGCGCCCGCGGCGAGGCGATCGCGGTCACGGCGAAGGCCGCGGCCAGCGCCGACTGCGCCTCGTCGTGCTGCAGGCCGGGCTCGGCGAGCAGGCGGGCCGCCGACCTCTCGCGCGTGCTCGGGCTGATCATTAGGCCACCCTAATACATCTTCGTTAGGGATGCCTAATTCCTGCCGGAGGAATACCCTCCGTGCCCCCACCGATCCTCCACGAAAGGCCTGTCTTGACTGAGCAGCTCTGGGGTGGCGAGACCACCAAAGCCGTCGACAACTTCCCGGTTTCGGGCGAGCGGGTGCCGGTCCCGGTCGTCCGCTGGCTGGGCCGCGTCAAGGCCGCGGCAGCCGAGGCGAACGGCGAGCTCGGCCTCCTCGACGCCGACCTCGCCGACCGCATCGCGACCGCGGGCAAGTCGGTCGCCGAGGGCGACCACGACGACCAGTTCCCGATCGACGTCTTCCAGACCGGCTCCGGCACCTCCTCGAACATGAACGCCAACGAGGTGATCGCCAACCTCGCCGGCGACGAGGCCCATCCCAACGACCACGTCAACATGGGCCAGTCCTCCAACGACGTCTTCCCCTCCGCCGTCCACCTGGCGGCGCTCGACGAGGTGACCCACCACCTGCTGCCGGCGATGGGCGCGCTGGAGGCCGCCCTCGAGGCGAAGGCGAGCCAGTTCGCCGACGTCGTCAAGGCCGGCCGCACCCACCTGATGGACGCGGTCCCGGTCACCCTCGGCCAGGAGTTCGGCGGCTACGCGGCCCAGGTCCGGCTCGGGATCCAGCGGGTCGAGGCGACGCTGCGCCGCGTCGGTCAGATCCCGCTCGGCGGCACCGCGACCGGCACCGGGCTCAACACCCACCCCGAGTTCGCCGCCAAGGTGCGCGAGAAGCTCGCCGCCGACACCGGGCTGGCGATCTCCGAGCCGCTCGACCGCTTCGAGGCGCAGGGCAACCGCGACGCGCTGGTCGAGCTGTCGGGGGCGCTCAAGGTCTACGCCGTTTCGCTCAACAAGATCGCCAACGACCTGGCGCTGATGGGCTCGGGGCCGCGTGCCGGGCTCGCCGAGCTGCGGCTGCCGGAGCTGCAGAAGGGCTCCTCGATCATGCCGGGCAAGGTCAACCCGGTGATCCCCGAGGTGGTGATCCAGGTCGCCGCCCAGGTGATCGGCAACGACGCGGCGATCACCGTCGCCGGCAGCCAGGGCCAGTTCGAGCTCAACGTGCGGGTGCCGCTGATGGCGCGCAACCTGCTCGACTCGGTCAAGCTGCTCGGCTCCGCCTCCCGCCTGCTCGACACCAAGTGCGTCGCCGGGCTCGAGGCCAACGAGGAGATGACCGAGCGCCACGCCGAGGCGACGCTGGCGACCGCGACCGCGCTCAACCCGCACATCGGCTACGACCGCGCCGCCGACATCGTCAAGGCCGCTGCCGAGTCGGGCCGCTCGCTGCGCGAGGTCGCCCTGGAGCAGGGCGTCGAGCCCTCGGTCCTCGAGGAGGCCCTGGACCACCGCCGCATGGCGAGGCCGCACGACTGAGGTGGGCTAGGGCTGGGGGTTAGGGTCGGCGAAGACGGCGGCGATGCGCTCGACCACGCGGGCGG
The DNA here is from genome assembly GCA_963810455.1 of uncultured Actinomycetes bacterium. GTDB lineage: Bacteria > Actinomycetota > Thermoleophilia > Solirubrobacterales > 70-9 > VAYN01. The sequence continues at coordinate 22,801 of CAWEOH010000038.1, read as the reverse complement.
CGGTCGCCAGGTCGTCGGCCTCGACGTCGGCCAGCGCCGCGTGCCAGCGCTCGCGCCAGAGGGCGCGCTTGGCCGCCAGCTTCTCCTCCCCCCGCCGGGTGAGGGCGACGAGGACGACGCGGCGGTCGGCATCGGAGCGCACCCGCTCGACATAGCCGTCCTCCTCGAGCCGGTCGAGCACCTGCGAGACGGTGGCCGGGCTGACGCCGACCGCCGCGGCGAGCTCCCCGGCCGGCAGCGGCCCCTGCTTCAGCAGGATCCCGAGCAGCTCGAAGCGCGAGTGACCGACCTCGCCCGAGGCGAGGTGGGTGTCGCGACCGCGCAGGCGGCGCAGGCTGCGCTCGGCTTCGTGGAAGGCGAGGCCGAGGGCGTTGAGCTGGCGCTCGCGCTCGGTGTCGGGCGGCTCAGGCACCGAGCGGCTCCACCTCGGTCTCGGCGACCCGCTCGGCCTCGCGCTCGGCGTCGCCGCGCAGTCGCAGCTTGTTCTCGGCCGACAGCAGGACGACGCAGGGGACGAGCGCCGCGGCCGCCAGGCCCAATGACCACCAGTAGGCCGTGCCGAAGGCCCCGGCCAGGTCGGCCGCCGAGGAGGCGCCGGCGCTCGCTCGCTGCAGGACGACGGCGAGCAGCGCGGTGCCGATCGCGCCCCCGACCCGCTGCAGGACGTTCATCTGCGGCGTCGCGTCGGAGAGCTGGTCTTTGCGCAGCGAGGCGTAGGAGACGGTCATCGTCGGCATGAAGGCGAGGCCGATCCCGACCCCGCGCAGGACCAGCGTCACCGAGATCGAGACGAGCGAGGTGTCGGCCCCGATCAGCGCCAGCGGCAGGGTCGAGAGGGCCAGCAGCGAAACGCCGACGAGGGCGACGCGACCGCCGCCGAAGCGGTCGGTGAGGCGGGCGGTGAAGGGCGCGACCAGCAGCATCCCGAGCCCCTGGGGGCCGGTCAGCAGGCCGGTGGCGACGACGCTCTCGCCGCGCACCTGCTGGTAGTAGAGCGGCACCAGGATCATCGCCCCGAACAGCGCCGCGCCGAGGAAGAAGGTGGTCAGCGAGGCCGCGCCGAAGATCCGGTTGGCGTAGAGGCGGACGTCGAGCAGCGGCCGCTCGCTGCGCAGCGCGTGCCGGGCGAAGGCCGCGAGCAGCGCCAGGCCGGCGAGGATCGGCCAGACGACCTGCGGCGCGGTGAAGCTGCCGGTCGTCCCCACCTCGGAGAGGCCGTAGACGACGAGCGGCATGCCGGTGACCATCAGCACCAGGCCGAGGACGTCGAGCCTGCCGGCGGCGCCGAGCTCGGAGTCGGGCAGCATCAGCAGGCCGAGGACGACGCCGACGATCCCGATCGGGACGTTGACGAAGAAGATCCACTGCCAGGCGAGGTGCTCGAGGATCAAGCCGCCGACGACCGGGCCGAGGATCGGCGCCAGCATCGCCGGCATCACCACCACGCCCATCACCTTCCCCATCCGTTTCGGGCCGGCGACCTCGGCCATGATCATCTGCGAGACCGGCATGATCATGCCGCCGCCGACGCCCTGCAGGACGCGGAAGGCGACCAGCGAGCCGGTCGAGGTGGCGAGGCCGCAGAGCGCCGAGCCGATCGTGAAGAGGACGATCGAGCCGATGTAGACGCGCTTGGCGCCGAAGCGGCGGGCGGCCCAGCCGGTCAGCGGGATCACCGCCGCGAGCGAGAGCAGGTAGCCGGTGGCGACCCACTGGATCTGCGAGATCGTGCTGCCGAGGTCCTTGCTCAGGGTGTCGAGCGCGACGTTGACGATCGTCGTGTCGAGGATCGACATGATCATGCCGAGGATCACGACCCCGACGATCCGCCAGACGTAAGGCTCGATCCGGGGCTGCTGGGCTTCGGAATTCATTTGGTCCCTAAATATTAGGCACTAAACGAATCTCCTGCAAGCTGGTGCGGCGCGCTACGGAGCTCTGTCGCGGGGAGCCGGGAGGGGCTCCCCCCACCGCTACCCCTGCAGCGTGACGAACCGCTCCTCGGTCAGCTCGTAGACCGCGAACGCCGGCCCCTCGCGGGTGTTGCCGGAGTCCTTGACGCCGCCGTAGGGCATCTGGTCGGCGCGGAAGGAGGGCACCTCGTTGACCATCACGCCGCCGAACTCGAGCGTCTTACCGGCCTCGATCGCGCGGCCGACGTCGCGGGTGAAGATCCCGGCCTGCAGGCCGAACTTGGAGTCGTTGGCCATCTCCAGGCCCTCCTCGAAGCTGGAGAAGGTGTGGATCGTCGCCACCGGGCCGAAGGCCTCCTCGCACCAGACCTTGGTGTCCTTGGCCGGCGCCATCAGCAGCGTCGGCGCCAGGCAGCGGCCCTCGTCGACGAAATCGCCTCCGGTCAGCAGCTCGGCGCCGGCCGCGACCGCCTCCTCGATCCAGGCCTTGACCCGCTCGCGGTCTGAGGGGGTGATCAGCGGGCCGACGTCGGTCTCGGGGTCGAGCGGGTCGCCGACGCGCAGTTTCTCGACGTTGGCGACCAAGCGCGCGACGAACTGCTCGGCGACGGCCTCGTGGACGAGGATCCGCTGGATCGAGATGCAGACCTGGCCGGCGTGGGCGAAGGCGTGGATCTGGGCTTTGTCGGCGGCCGTCTCCCAGTCGCCGTCCTCGTTGACGATCAGCGGCGCGTTGGAGCCGAGCTCGAGGTTGACCTTCTTGTGCGGGACCTGGGAGCGAATCCCCCAGCCGACCTTGGCCGAGCCGGTGAAGGTGATCGCCTTGACCAGGTCGTGGGAGACCAGCGCGTTGCCGACCGTCGAGCCGCTGCCGGGGATCACCGAGAGCCAGCCCTCGGGCAGGCCGGCGTCGAGCAGGATCTGGGCCAGCTTCAGGGCCGTGATCGGCGTCTGGCCGGCGGGCTTCAGCACGACCGAGTTGCCGGCGGCGATCGCCGGCCCGAGCTTGTGGGCGACGAGGTTGAGCGGGAAGTTGAAGGGGCTGACCGCGCCGACCACCCCGTAGGGGACCCGCAGCATCACGCCGAGCTTGCCGACGCCGGCGCTCGAGGCCTCCATCGGCACCGTGCCGCCGGTCAGCTTGCGCGCCTCGACCGCCGAGAAGGTCAGCGTGTCGAAGCAGCGCGAGGCCTCCACGCGGGCGGTCTTCAGCGGCTTGCCGGCCTCGGCGGCGATCGTCTGGGCGAGGTCCTCCTGGCGCTCGGCGGCGAGCTCGGCGGCGCGGTCGAGCACCGCGGCGCGCGCGTGCTGGGGGAAATCGGCGGTCTCGAACGCCTGGTGGGCGGCGCGCACGGCGCGGTCGACCAGCGCCTCGTCGCCGATCGCCACGCGCCCGATCACGGCGCCGTCGTAGGGGCTCCTGACCTCCTGCCACTCGCCCGTCTCGATCCACTCGCCGGCGGCGAGCAGCTTGTGGTCGGTTACCTGCAGAGTCTCGGTGGCCATCTCGATCCTTCCTCGAAATCTTCCGTACAGCCAGAGTAAACAGTCGCGAGTGCAGGGCGCTACTCCGTGGCGTTGAATCTGTTGCCTCAGAAATGCCGAAAACGATGAAAAGAGCCCGCGCAGGACTCGTCGCCGGCCTCGCGGCGGCGCTGGCGCTGGCGCTCCTCGCCCCCGCGGCCGGCGCCACCGTGCGCTGGGTCGTCCACGGCCGCGGCTTCGGCCACGGCGTCGGGATGAGCGCCTACGGCGCCTACGGCTACGCCAAACACGGCAAGGGCTACCGCTTCATCCTCGGCCATTACTACAAGGGGACGAGCGTCGGCACGCTGGAAAAGCCGCAGATCGTGCGGGTCCTGCTCGACACCTCCGGCGGCGACGTCGGCTTCGGCGGCGCCACCGGCGCCTGCGGCACCAAGCTCGACCCGAAGCGCGGCTACGAGGCGCACCGCGCCGGCCGCACCGTCGTCCTGCGCACCTCCGGCGGCAAGCGCCTCGCCAACTGCGGCCACCGCCTGCGCGCCGCAGGCAACGGCAGCATCAGGATCGCCGGTCTCGGCCACTACCGCGGCGCGCTGGAGACGGTGGCGGAAGGCAGCTCGCTCAACGTCGTCAACGCGCTCACCGTCGAGCAGTACGTCAAGGGGGTGATCCCGAACGAGTCGCCGCCCTACTGGCCGATGGCGGAGCTGAAGGCGCAGGCGATCGCGGCGCGCTCGATCGCGCTCACCGCCGGGCGCGAAGGCAACGGCTTCGACCTCTACTCCGACACCCGCACCCAGGTCTACAAAGGTCTGGAAAGCGAGTACCCGCGCACCAACAGGGCGGCCAACCAGACCCGGAACCAGTACCTGATGTACAAGGGCAAGGTCGCCGAGGCGCTCTTCTCCGCCTGCTCCGGGGGCAAAACCGAGAGCGTCGTCAATGTCTTCGGCTCGCCGGTCCCCTACCTGGTCGGCGTCCCCGATCCCTACGACAGCTCCTGCCCGCTGCACACCTGGACGCTGAAGTTCAGCGGCCCCGAAATCAGCTCGCTGCTCGGCAGCTACCTGAAGGGGCGGCTGAAGCAGGTCAAGGTCACCAAGCGCGGCTACTCGCCGCGAATCCAGGAAGCGAAGCTGTTCGGCACCGGCGGCGTCTCGACCGTGACCGGCGAACAGCTGGAGGTGGCGCTGAGCGGCTACTCGACCTGGATGACCTTCCAGAAGGTGGTCCCCGGGAAGAAGCCCGGCTCCGGCGGCGGGGGCGAATCGGGCGGCGGCGAATCAGGCGGCAAGACCGGCGGCATCTGACCCGTGACAGCTTGAGCCCTTGAGCTTTGTCACCCACAGGGTTACAAAGCTCAAGGCGTCGGCGAGGTGGCGGTGGGCTCCGCTTGCGCCCGACTCAGCCGTCGGGGTAGGGCTGGATCGGGATCCCGTGGTCGGTCTCGCGCATGCCGAGCTCGTAGGCGCCACCGGCGGCGAGGGTCAGCTCGCGCGGCGGCCGGCCGGGGCGTTCGACGGTCAGTTCGAGGTCGGCGACCGAGCAGTTGACCGTGTTGTGCTCGGGCCCGTCCGGGTCGGCGTAGACCCAGCCGACGAAGTCCTTCTGCGGGGCGGAGACGCGGCCGTGGACGACGACGTCGTTGCCGGGGAGTAGGAACTGGCAGACGGTCGGGGACTCCTCGATCTTCGCTCCCCGGATCCCGCCGAGGCCGCCGAGCCGGTGGGGCTCGCCGTCGAGCATCAGCATCCCGGAGGGGATCCAGGGGCTGGTGCGGGAGCCGAGCCGGACCCGGGCGGCGCCGGCGTCGAAATAGGTGCCGGGAGCGTCGGGGAAGCCGGTGCCCTCGAGCCAGATCCAGCGCTCGGCGTGCTCGGTGCCCCAGTTGTGACCGATCATCCCCGGCCAGCCGCTCAGCTCGAGCGGCTCGTCGTCGAGGACCAGGCGACCCTCGAAGCGGACGTCGGGCATCGGCGCGACGAACTTGGTCCGCGGCAGCGGCGCCTCGTAGAGCCAGTCGGCCGGCAGGTACTTGCAGGGGCGGTCGTCGCCTTCGAAGGTGAACGACCAGGCGGCGCTCAGCGCCTCGGTCTCGACCGATCCCTCGGCCCGCCCCGGCCCGATCTCGGCGTCGGCGACGCGGATCCAGGAGCCGGCCGGGACCGAGAGCTCGGCGCTCGGGACGGTGACCTTGGTCGCCCGCGGCGCCGCCGCGTCGCGGTCGAAGAAGCAGAACCAGATCGAGGCATTGGGCTCGGCGCCCGGCCGCTTGTGGACCGTGTGCCGGATCCAGACCCCGCGCCCGCCCCCCGGCTCGCAGGCCTTGACGTAGAAGCTCTCGTAGTGGCCCCGCTTGGCGGCGACGTCCACGTACCGCGCCCGTTCCTCCATGCGGAAAGGCTAAACCTTGATCGTGATCACGTCGCCGTCCTCGACGACGTAGTCGCGGCCCTCGATCCGCAGCACGCCCCTTGTCGCGGGCGGCGACGTAGCCGCCGCACTCGACCAGCTGCTCCCAGCCGATCACCTCGGCTTTGACGAACGCTTCCATGATCTCGGTGTGGATCGTGCCGGCGGCTTGCAGCGCGGTGGCGCCGCGGCTCAGCGGCCGCGCCACGGCTTCCTTGTCCTCGCCGGCGGTGAAGAAGGTGATCAGCTCGAGCAGGTCGTAGGCGGCCCGGACCAGGCGGGCGAGGCCTGACCCTTCGACCCCGTAGGACTCGCGCATCTCCTCCGCTTCCTCAGGGTCGAGCTCGGCCAGCTCGCCCTCGATCCGGGCGCTGACCGCGACGACCCCGGCGTCGTTGGCGGCGGCGTGGGCGGCGACCGCCTCGGGAGCCTCGGCGTCGCCCTCGTCGACGTTGGCGACGTAGAGGATCGGCTTGCTGGTCAGCGCCTGCAGGTTGCGGGCCGCCTCCGGGGCGGCCTCGGGGAGTGGGATCGTCCGCGCCGGGCGGCCGGCGGCGAGCGCCTCGCGCACCGCCTCGAGCCAGGCGAGCTCGGCGATCGCCTCCTTGTCGCCGGACTTCGCCCCCTTGCCGACCCGGCCGAGCCGGCGCTCGACCTGCTCGAAGTCGGCGAGGATCAGCTCGGTCTCGATCGTCTCGATGTCGGCCAGCGGGTCGATGCGGCCGTCGGGGTGGGGCACGCCGGTGTCCTGGTGGCAGCGGACGACGTGGCAGATCGCGTCGGTCTCGCGGATCGAGGCGAGGAACTGGTTGCCGAGGCCCTCGCCCTCGGAGGCGCCCTTGACCAGGCCGGCGATGTCGTGGAAGTCGATCGTCGCCGGCACCAGCTCGGAGCTGCGCACGGTCTCGGCGACCGCCGCCAGCCGCTCGTCGGGGACCTGGGCGACGGCGACGTTCGGCTCGATCGTCGTGAACGGGTAGTCGCCGGTCTGGGCGCCGCCCTTGGTCAAGGCGTTGAACAGGGTCGACTTGCCGGCGTTCGGCAGCCCGACGATTCCGACCTTCATATAGCGGCGCCTCCTCTGCTGCGGTGAGGGGCAAGAGAATCAGATATGGATTGCCCCTCACCTCCGCGTCCGGGGGCGGCTTTCCTCGCCGTCACAGCGAGAGGGGGACGATCAGGCCGAGGCAGACGCCGAGCAGGGCGCCGGCGAGGACGTCGGACGGGTAGTGCATCCCCAGGTAGGGGCGGCCGAGGGCGAGCAGCGCGGCGACGACGAGGGCGCCGGCGGTCGCCGGGTCGACCCGGAACATCGCCGTCGCCACCGCGAACGAGGAGAGCGCGTGGGCGGAGGGGAAGCTGAGCGAGCTGGGGGCGCCGCCGAGCGGCGGCAGGCCCTCGAGCACCGGCCGCGGCCGCTTGACCAGCAGCTTGATCCCGTAGTTGAGGACGATCGCGACCGGCCCGAGGGCGGCGCAGATCAGCCACGCTTCGCGCCGTTCCCAATCGACGATCGCCAGGCAGACGCCGAGCACGACCCAGACGAGGCCGTTGTTGCCGGCCTTGCCCAGCGCCTTGGCCGCCGCCTCGAGGGCCGGCGTGTGCCAGTGGGTCCGCATCGCGCGCAGCAGTTTCAGGTCGAGCTCCTGCATCGGCGCCGCAGGATAAGGGTCGGGCTCGGGGCCGCGCCGCTCAGTCAGAATCCAGCCATGGCCTCGGTCCCCGGCTACGAGCACACGCCCGGCCACCACTGCGGCTCGACCGCGCTGCGCAACCTGCTCGCCTTCCACGGCGTGCAGCTGAGCGAGGAGATGGCGTTCGGGCTCGGCGCCGGCGCCGGCTTCTACTACCTGGCGATCGACGGCACCTCGCCGAGCCGCTGGTTCAACGGCCGCACCGCCCGCCTCGAGGAGAGCTTCCGCGAGCTGACCGGCGCGGCGCTCGAGCTGCGCACCTTCGGCGAGGACCGCGAGTCCGCCTGGGCGGCGGCGCGGGCGGCGGTGGACGCCGGCCGGCCGGCGCTGCTGCTGACCGACATCTACCACCTCGACCACTACGGCAACTCGGCGCACTTCCCCGGCCACGCGGTCGTCCTCGCCGGTTACGACGAGGAGGTCGCCTACCTCTCCGACACCGCCTTCGCCGAGCTGCAGACGACGCGGCTGCAGAACCTCGCGCAGGCCCGCCACGCCAGCCATCCCGGGGTCCCGCTCGAGGGCCAGATGTTCACCGTCGCCGAGGGCGTCGAGCCCGGGGCGCTGGCGGCGGCGGTCCCGGCGGCGATCGAGCGCGCCGCGAGCGAGATGCTGGAGCCGCCGTTCGGCGAGTTCGGCGGCCTGCCGGCGCTCGACCGGCTCGCCGCCGAGGCGGGGGCCTGGCCCGAGGCGGTCGAGGACTGGCAGTGGTGCGCGCGCTTCGCCTACCAGGTGATCGAGCGCCGCGGCACCGGCGGCGGCGCCTTCCGGCCGATGTACGCGCGCTTCCTCGCCGAGGCCGGCCGCGCGGAGGCGCCGCTGGCGGCGGCGGCCGGGGAGCGCTGGAGCGAGCTGGCGGAGGCCTTCCGGCTGGCCAGCGAGAGCGAGCACCCGAACCCGACCCGGTGGCGCGAGGTCGGCGCCGGGGCCGGGCGCGTCGCCGCCGCCGAGCGCCGGCTGTGGACGGCGCTGGCCCCCAGCTGACGCCGGGGACCGCGGCCCCGCAGCTCAAGCACCGGCGCGCATGTGCCGAAGAGCATCAGACACCGATGTCTCCCGCTACCCACCCGATCGAGGGCGACGAGCATGTGCGGCGCGTCCGCCGCACCGCGGCGCTGACCAGGCTCGCCCTCGGCGGCCTCGGCATCGGCCTGATCCTCGCCCAGCCCGAACTGCTGCCCCACCCCGAGCTCGGCGTCGCCGGGTTCGTCACCGTCGTCCTCACCTCAGTGATCATGGCGACGACGACGCGGGTCGGCTGGCTGCGCTTCGAGGAGTCGGTCGCCGGCCTGGCCGCGATCCTGATCGTCGGCATGGGGGACGAGCGGATCACCGTGGTCAGCGTCGTCTGGCTGGTCGCGGTGAGCACCGGGGTGATGGGACGCGGCGGCCGCGTCCACTGGGTCGGCGTCGCCGGCGTCCTCACCGGCCTGGCGCTTCCCGTCCTCCGGCTCGGCCACCTCAACGTCGAATACCTCGCCTTCTGCGTCGCCGTCGTCGGCCTGCAGCTGACCAGCGGCCGCCTCACCCTCGAGCTGAACCGGCTGCTGCGCGCCGCCCGGCTCGAGGCGGAGGGGGTCGAGACCCTGCTCCTGGCCGGCGACATCGCCGCCCGCGTCGCCCAGGAGGAACGGCTGCAGCCGTTCGCCGGCCGGCCCGCGTCGCCGGAGCGGGCGCGGCCGCTGAGCGCCAGTGAGGAAGCCGACGCCCACCAGGCGCTGGCGCAGCTGGTCAGCGGTGCCGGTCTGATGATGGCGACGCAGCCGATCGTCGACCTGGCCAGCGGCAGCGTCCACGCCTACGAGGCGCTCGCCCGCTTCGGCCGGCGCCGCTCCGACCGCAACCCGCAGCAGTGGTTCGGGCTCGCCGACGAGCTCGGCCAGCGGCCCGAGCTCGAGCGCGCCTGCCTGCGCGAGGCGCTGGTGCTGTTCGCGCAGCGGCCGGCGGGGACGCGGCTCACGGTCAACCTCTCGCTGCCGACCGTGCTCGACGGCGCCACCCAGGAGCTGCTCGACGAGGCGGCGGCGCTCGACGGCGACCTCGAGGGGCTGGTGATCGAGATCACCGAGGAGACGCTGGTCGACAACGAGCTCGCGGTCGGCGAGGCGATCGCGGCGCTGCGCGCGCGGCGGGTGCGGGTCGCCGTCGACGACATCGGCGCCGGCTACTCGGGGCTGCGCCAGGTCACCACCGTCGCCCCCGACTACATGAAGCTCGACCGCTCGCTGGTCAGCGGCATCGACACCGACGACGACCGCGCCGCCCTGGTCGCCGCCCTCTGCGGCTATGCCGCTCAAGTCGGCAGCCTCCTGGTCGCCGAGGGCGTCGAGTTCAGCGACGAGCTGGCGCGGCTGCGCTCGCTGCGGGTGCCGCTGGCGCAGGGCTTCCTGCTCGCCGGCCCGGGCCGGCCCTGGTCCGAACCGGAGCCGGGTGGGGACTGGCAGCGGACCGAACCGGCGCTCGCCGGCGTCGGGGAGGATTGACCGGCCCGGGGCCCGGCGCAACTTCCCCGGCGCGGCACGGCTGGCGGCGGGGCGCCGCCTCAGGGGGCGAGCCGGGAGAGGACGGCTCCCTCGGCGTCGACGGCGAGCACCGTCGGCACCACCGCGATCCCGTACTTGCGGGCGAGGTCGGGGCGCTCGCGGACGTCGACCTTGACCAGCGGGTCGGGCTCGCCGGCCAGCCGGCGCTCCCACTCGTGGCATTCGGAGCAGAGCGGGTGGGTGAACTCGACGTAGGTGCGGCCGGAGAGCGGCGCCGGGCCGATGTCGGCGGGCTCGATGTGACTGTGGTGGCGCGGTGAGATCCCGCGCAGGCGGGCGCTGAGGCGGTAGATCTCGCAGCCCGTGCAGAACCCGGTCACCGCCGCCAGCAGGGCGAGGGCGGCGACGATCGCGCCGAGGACCGTGCCGAGCGCCGGCACGCCCAGCCACCAGGCGAGCGCCGCGGCCGTGAGGAAGACGCAGCCCATGACGTTGGCCAGGCGCGGCGGCCGGGAGTCCTCCAGCTCGCCCTCGCCCACCCGGGGCTGGATCAGGGTGAAGTAGGCGACGCAGGAGAGGCACCAGCGGCGGCCGAGGGTGAGGCCGAGGAACAGCTGCAGGCCCATCAGCGCCCAGAGCAACGGCCAGCCGAGGACGACGCCGGCGAGCGCCACCAGCCCGACCACGGTCTGGTTGAAGCGGGGCGCGTTGGCGTCGATGACGTCCGTTTCGTCCCAGGGATCGGCGCTGCGAGGCTGGGCCACCGGCGCAGTGTACGGGGGCCGCAGCCGCCGGCGGCGGCGCTCAGGCCGACCGATCGGAGGAGCCGATCCCGGCCGCGGCCCGCGCCAGCGCCGGCTCCATCTCCTCGAGCATCGTCAGGTAGTGGCCGGCCCAGGCGATCGCCACGCCCGGCGGCAGGTCGCCGGCCCCGGCCTCGCGTTCGAGCACGACCGGCGGCGGCCGGCGGGGCTCGGCGGGCGCCGGCGGCGGCGCGGCGGCGGCGACCGAACGGGCGAGCGCCTCGAACCAGCCGGTCGCCTCCTCCGCCCCGGCCTCGAGCTGGCGGCGCGCCCGCTCGGCCCGGGGGAGCGAGGGCGGGACCGGCCCCAGCCTGGCGAGGACGGCGGCGCGGTCGAGCATGTGGGCGGCCTGGCGCAGGCGGTGGGCGCCGTGCAGCAGCTGGCTGAGGTCCTGGAGCGAGGTGCGTGAGCCGCGGTCGGCGACGTAGTCGCGGGCCGTCGCGTCGAGGAGCTGCCCGGCCTCGAAGGCGGCGCGGGCGAGGTCGGGCGGGCGCCGGCCGCCGCGCAGCAGCGCGGCGATCGTCCCCTCGACCAGCTCGGCGGCGCTGGCGTAGGCGTCGGCGATCGCGCCGCGCAGGACCGGTCCCGCGCCGCGCGGCCAGAGCAGCAGGCCGACGAGCAGGCTGACGCCGGCGCCGATCGCGACGTCCTCGATCCGCACCAGCCCGACCTGCCAGCCGGACGGTTCGAGCAGGTTGAAGAGGATCAGGACGAGGACCGAGAAGCCGGCCTGGCCGGCGCCGAAGGAGACGGCGCGCGGCGCGTAGCCGGCGAGCAGGGCGGCGAACGGGAGCAGCGCCCAGAGCGCCGCCTCGCTGTCGCCGACGGCGAGCAGGAGGGCGCTGCCGGCGACGATGCCGGCCAGGGTGCCGAGCAACGCCCAGCCGATCCGCGTCCCGGTCGCCAGCGCGCTCGAGCGCAGCACCGACAGCGTCCCGAGCACGACCCAGAAGCCATGCTGGACGTCAGCGAGCTGGGCGATGAGGACGGCGAGCGCCAGGCCGAGGGCAGCGCGCAGGCTGTTGCGCAGCCAGACCGAGCGCGTCCCCGCGTGGGCGCGGAAGAGGCGGCGGCCGGCGGCGACGCCGGCGCTGGCCGCCCGGGCGCCGGCGGCGAGGTCGCCCTCGACCAGCGCCGTCCAGGCGCCCTCGCCGAGGCGCTCGCCGAGCGCTTCGCGGGCGGCTGCGGCGCAGGCGACGACGCTGAAGCAGAGCAGCCGCAGGCGGAAGATCTCGTCGAGCTCGCGGGTCGCCTCCGCCTCCCGGGCCGGGTCCGCGCCCCCCGGGCCGCGCAGGCGCGCGAGCGTCGCCCGGCCGAGCTCGTCGTGGACGCGGTCGAGCTCCGCCAGCGCCGCGTCGGCGCCGGGGGCGGGGCCATCGCCCTGCAGGCGCCGCGCCGCGTTGCGCAGGACCGTGGGAGCGCGGGCGGCGATCGTCGCCCGCTCGGCGGCGAGGCGCTCGCTCTCCGGCGCCGCCGGGCCGAGCGCGCAGCGCTGCACCCAGCCGAGGTCCTCGATCAGGCGCCCGAGCGCGGCGGTGCGCCCGCCGGTCCCGGTCGGGCGCTGGCCGAGCGCGAGGAAGTCGCGGCGGGCGGCGAGCACCCGCTCGCCAGCCTCGGCGGCGATCGCCGCCGCCTCGGCCCCGCCGGCGTGCTCGATCTCCTCGGCCAGCGCCCGCGCCGCGGCGGCGGCCCGGCGGCGGACCGCGCTCGGCGGCCGCCGCCACCAGACCAGCAGCGAGGCCGCCGCCGCCAGCACCGCGGCGATCGCCCAGCCGCCGAGCCGTTCCGGGATCTCGCCGGCCCCGGCCGGCACCATCAGCGCCAGGACGAGGACGAGGACCGCCGCCGTCTGCGCCGCCGCGGCGTAGCCGCTGAACAGGCCGGAGAACACGATCAGGAAGCCGAGCGCCGCCATCGCCGCCGTGCTCAGCGCCGGCGATTGCGAGCAGAGGGTGCCGACCGCGATCAGCGCCAGGCCGGCGAGGGCGAGCAGCGCGAAGGCGAGCAGGCGGTCGCGCCGCGGGCCGCCGAATTCGACGAAGACGAGCAGCGCGATCGAGCCGAAGGCGGCGAACAGAGCGGTCTGCGGCGCGTCGAGGACGACGAGCGCGAACGCGAACGCGAGCGGCAGCACGACCGCGACCCGCACCGCTCCCTTCAAGGCGGCGCGACCCGGATCGACGACCTTCACGGCGCGATCATAGGTGCGGCCCCGCCTGCCGGCCAGGGGCGCGCCGCGCGACCGGGACTTGCGCGACAGCGGCAACGAGGCGATGATCGTCCGATGACGCGTCCGCGCGCCGCCGCGCTGCCGGCGGTCATCGCCCTCCTGCTGGCGCTGCTCGCCGCGAGCCCCGCCGCCGCCAAGCGGCACCGGGCCTGGGAGCCGCCGGTGAAGGTCCCGAAGGCCCAGCTCAAGGCGGCCTTCCACTGCCATGGCAAGGTCGTCCGCGGCGGCGCGCAGCCGCTGCTGTTCGTGACCGGGACCGGCGCCACCGGCGAGCAGGGCTACCTGATCGGCCGCGGTGCCTTCGAAGCCTTCGGCCACCCCGTCTGCGACGTCGACTTCCCCGACTACACGACCGCCGACATCCAGGTCTCGGTCCAGTACCTGGTCTGGGCGATCCGGCGCGAGCACCGGATGGCGGGGCGCAAGATCGCGATCTTCGGGATCAGCCAGGGCGGGCTGCTGCCGCGCTTCGCCCTCACCTACTGGCCGAGCCTGCGGCCGATGGTCAGCGACGTGCTCGCCGCCGCCGGCACCCAGCACGGGACCACCGTCGGCGCCGGCTCCTGCTCGGCGTCGTCCCCCTGCCCGCCCGCCTACTGGCAGCAGGCCGCGGGCTCCAACCTGCTGCGGGCGCTGAACCGCCAGCGCTTCGAGGCCCCCGGGCCGACCGCCTGGACGACGGTCCGCTCGACCACCGACGAAACGGTGCAGCCGACCACCGGCCCACATCCGACCTCGGCGCTGAAGGGCGCCGCCAACCTCGTGATCCAGGCCGTCTGTCCCGGTCGCGTGACGACCCACGTCGGCACCGCGGTCGACTCGGTCACCTTCGCCGCCTTCGCCGACGCGATCTCCCATCGCGGCCCGGCCAGGGTCTCGCGCCTGCCGGCCGACGTCTGCGACCACCCCTATGCCCCCGGCCTCGACGAAGCGACGACCGACTTCTTCCTCTACGGCTCCGGCGACCTGGTCTCCGCCCAGGAGGAAAGCGCGCCGCGGGTGACGGCAGAGCCGCGGGTGCGTGCCTACGTCAAGCGTCTGCTCCCGCGTCCGGACGCCTCGCGCGGGAGTAAGCTGCACGCGCCTTGAACCGTGAGACGGCCGCTGCGCTGAGATCGTTGCTGGCCGTGGTCCTGCTCGCCGCGCTTGTCGCTGCCGGCGAGCGCCGCGGCTCGCCAGCACGGCCGCGAACAGGCGAGCCCGCGGGGAACGCTGACCCAGCTGAAGGGCAAGCGCGGCTGCCTCGTCGACCGCTCCGCGAAGGCCGGCAGCTGCGGCCGGGCGCGGGCGCTGGCCGGGGCGGGTCCGTTCATGGGCTCGCGGGCGATCGCGGTCAGCCCCGACGGCAAGAACGTCTACGTCGCCGCCTCGAAGAGCGACGCGATCGCGGTCTTCCGGCGCAACCAGAAGACCGGGGCGCTGACCCAGGCGAAGGGCGGCCGCGGCTGCGTCGCCGAGGGCGGAGCGAACGGCTGCGCGACCGCGATCGGCCTCGACGGCCCCAACTCGGTCGCGGTCAGCCCCGACGGCCGCAACGTCTACGCCACCTCCCGCGCCTCCAGCTCGGTGACCGCCTTCCGGCGCAACCGCAGGACCGGCGCCCTGCGCCAGCTGCCGCCGGAAAGCGCCGGCTGCATCTCGGTCCTGCCGGTGCCCGGCTGCGCCGGCGGCCGGGCGCTGCTCGGTGCCGACGTGGTCGCCGTCAGCCCCGACGGCGCCAACGTCTACGTCGGCTCCTTCTTCGGCAACGCGGTCGCCGCCTTCGCCCGCAACGCCGAAGCCGGCGGCGCCCTCGGGCAGCCCGGCGGCGCCGAAGGCTGCGTCGCCGAGGGCGGCGCCGAAGGCTGCGCGGCGGGGATCGGCCTCGGCGCGGTCGAGGGGCTCGCGGTGAGCCGCGACGGCTCCGCCGTCTACGCCGCCTCGGCGCTCTCGGGGGCGCTCGCCGTGCTGACCCGCGACCCGGAGGGCGGCTCGCTCAGCCAGGCGGGCGACGGCGCCGGCTGCATCGCCGCGGCGCTCCCCGGCTGCGCCGCCGGGGTCCAGCTCGAAGGCGCCAACGCGGTCGCCACCAGCCCCGGCAACGACGTCGTCTACGTCACCTCGCTGCTCGCCGACAGCGTCACCGTCTTCCAGCCGGCGACGACCGCCGCCGGGATGGCGCAGAAGGGAGGGACCGCCGGCTGCGTCGTCTGGCTGCGCTCGGTCGGCTGCGGCTTCGGTCGCGCTCTGCAGGCGCCCGAGGGCGTCGCCGTCTCGCCCGACGGCTACAGCGTCTACGCCGCCGCCTTCCGCAGCGGCGCCCTCGACGTCTTCGACCGCAACCGCGAAAGCGGCTCGGTCTCGCAGAAGCCGGGCGCCGCCGGCTGCCTCGCCCGCCGCGCCGTGCAGGACTGCGGCCCCGGCCGGGCGCTGGCCGGGGTCAGCTCGATCGCGGTCAGCGGCGACGGCCGCTTCGTCTACACGACTTCCTTCCACAGCAACGCGGTCGACGTCTTCCGGAGGCACAGATGAGCGAGCAGGACAAGCAGGCGCGCGGGCTGACCCGCAAGCAGCTGATCGGGTCGGGGGCGGGTGCCGCGGCGGCGGCGCTGCTCGCCGGCAGCGGGGTCGAGCGGGCGCTGGGCGCGACCGGCGCCGGCGCCGGTCGCCAGAACCTCGGCGGGATGAACGTGATCCTCTTCATCACCGACCAGGAACGGGCGATCCAGCACTTCCCGCCCAACTGGCTGCGCAAGTACATGCCGGGGCTGCGGCGGCTGCGCCGCCACGGGCTCGCCTTCGAACGCGCCTTCACCAACGCCTGCATGTGCTCGCCGGCCCGCTCGACCCTGATGAGCGGCTACTTCCCCGCCCAGCACGGGGTCAAGTACACGCTCGAGGAAAACATGCCGGCCGAAGGGACGCTCGGCGAAGACGGCCAGGAACTGGAAAAGACCTACCCGCAGGTCGAACTGCCGACCGACCTGGCCAACCTGGCGACGGTGATGCGCGCCGCCGGCTACAACGTCGCCTACAAGGGCAAGTGGCACTGCTCGAAGCCGGCCACTCCCGGGGAAGCGAAGCCCTCCGACCTCGAAAAGTACGGCTTCCTGCGCTGGGACCCGCCCGACGCCGGCGCCAACCAGACCGTGCCGGAGGCGGGCGGCGGCTACGTCGACAACGACGGCCGCTTCATGGTCTCCGAGGGCAGCGCCGCCGAAGGCAGCGAGGGCGTGCTGCAGTACCTGGACGAACAGGCGACGAAGGAACAGCCCTTCTTCCTCGTCATCTCACTGGTCAACCCGCACGACGTCCTCTTCTACCCGAGCCGCACCTTCGAAGAAGCGGGCTACGACCGCTCCTGGCTGGAGGGCGAAATCGAGGTCCCGGCGACCAACGGCGAAGACCTCTCGAAGAAGCCGAAGGTGCAGGAAGAATTCCTCAACATCTTCAACCTCACCGGCAAGCCGAACAGCGACGCCGAAAAGCGCAGCTACCTGAACTTCTACGGCAACCTGATGCGCTCCTCGGACAACTACCTGGTCGACGTGCTCGACCGGCTCGAACGGCAGGACCTGCTCGACGACACCCTGATCGTCCGCACCTCCGACCACGGCGAGATGGGCCTCGCCCACGGCGGCCTGCGGCAGAAGAACTTCAACTTCTACGAGGAGACGATCCGGGTGCCGCTGATCTACTCGAACCCGAAGCTCTTCCCCAAGCCGCAGACCAGCGACGCGCTGGTCTCCCACGTCGATTTCCTCCCCACCCTGGCGAGCCTCGCCGGGGCGCCGAAATCGGCGCGCCGCAACTGGCAGGGGGTCGACTACTCGAAGCTGGTCCTCCACCCCAAGCGCGAAGGCTCGGCCCAGGACTACGTCGTCTTCACCTACGACGATTTCCAGTCGGGCCAGGCCACCGGTCCCTACCCGAAACCGCCGAACCACGTGGTCAGCATCCGCGAAGGCCGCTGGAAGCTGGCCAAGTACCACGGCGTCAACCGGAAAACGGGCAAGCCGGTGCCGCCGGAATGGGAGATGTACGACCTCAAGCACGACCCGCTCGAGAAGCACAACATCGCCCACCCGCAGGCGAAGCGGACCGAAAAGCAGGAGCGCGAGCTGCGGCGGCTGAAACGCAAGCTGCGCCGGGTCGAAAAGAAGCGCCTGCACCCGAAGCCCGAACGGCTCTAGCCGCGCCCGCAAGGGCTGAGGTCGAGGTTCTCGCCGCATAGCGGGAAGAACCTCGACGTCATCGTGAGGCCGGGAAGAAGCTCGCGCTCACGGGGTCAGCGGTCGAGGGCGGTGAGGAAGGTCTCGACCAGGCCGGGCAGGGTGGCGAGGTCGTAGCCGCCCTCCTGGACGACCACGGTCGGCAGCTCGAGGGCGCGCAGCAGGCGGGCGGCCTCGGCGTATGCCTCGGGGCTGACCTGCAACGGGCTTTCGGGGTCGGTGGCGGCGGCGTCGACGCCGAGCGGCACGACCAGCGCCTCGGCGCCGGCCTCGCGCGCCCAGCCGGCGAGGGCGGCGACGGCGGCGAGCCAGGGCTCGTCGCCCGCCCCCGGCGCCAGCGGCAGGTTGCGGTTGGCGCCGGCGCCGGCGCCGCGGCCCTGCTCGGCGGCGGTGCCGAGGAAGTGCGGGAACCAGCCGGCGCCGGGGTCGACGTGGACCGAGCCGGTGAGCACCGCCGGGTCCTCGTAGAAGATCGTCTGGGTGCCGTTGCCGTGGTGGGCGTCGACGTCGATCACCGCGACCGGCTCGCCGCAGGCGGCGCGCAGCGCGGCGGCGGCGATCGCGCCGTTGTTGAGGTAGCAGGACCCGCCGAAGGCGGCGCGGGCGGCGTGGTGGCCGGGCGGCCGGCAGCAGGCGTAGGCGACAGGGGTGCCGCCGGCGACCAGGTCGGCCGCGGTCAGCGCCGCGTCGGCGGCGCCCCGGGCGCCCTCCCAGGTGCCGGGGCCGACCAGGGTCATCGTGTCGTAGGCGAAGAGCCCGGCGCGGGCGCCGGCGGACCCCGGCGGCGCCGGGTCGAGCCCGTCGAGCAGGCCCGGGTGGGGAAAGAGGTAGGGGACGACGCGGTCCTGACCGGGGTCCTCGTCGAGCCCGGCCGCCACCCAATCCTCCCAGGCGCCGGCCAGGTAGGAGAGCAGCTCGCGATCGTGGACCCGGAGCAGCGCCCGCTCGGCATGCTCCTCGGCCGCGACCAGCGGCGCCCCGCCGGCAAGTAGCGCGTCGCGGATCAGCTCGGTCCGCTCCGGCACCTCGGTCCCCGGCGTGCGGACACCGACCCAGACCTCGCCAGCCGGCTCGTGCAGCCGGTTGCGCTCGCTCCAGACGACGGGCATCGCCAGGCTCATCGCAGGCCTTATACCGCAGCGCCTCTTTGTCCTCCTAACGCCCGTTCAGTTGGCCAAAGCGATGATTTGGCGACTGAGTGTTGCTTTTCACACTTCTTAACACCTAGGTTTTGAACGGCCGTTCATCTGAACGGCCGTTCAATGAACTCGCTGGCCCACACCGACATCCGCGAGCAGCTCGGCGCCGACCGGGTGCTCGAGCCGAGCGGGGCGCTGCCGCAGCCGGCGGTCCGGCTCGACGCCTCCGGCCCGGTGCGCCCGCACGAGATCGAGGTCGCGGTCGAGACCCTCTGCCTCGACTCGACCTCGCACCGCGAGATCCGCGAGAGCGCCGGCGGCGAGCCGAGCAAGATGACCGAGCGGATCGAGGGGATCGTCGCCGCCCGCGGCAAGATGCACAACCCGGTCACCGACTCCGGCGGCGTGCTGGTCGGCACGGTCGCCGCCGTCGGCGCCGAGTACCCGGATCCGCCCGCGATCGGCGAGCGGATCGTCTCGCTCGGCTCGCTGACCCTGACCCCGCTGCGGGTCGAGACGGTGACCGAGATCGACCCCGCCTCCGCCCAGGTCGGGGTCGCCGGCACCGCCTACGTCTGCGGCCGCGCCGCCTGGGCGCCGGTCCCCGCCGACCTCTCCCCCGCCGCCGCGGTCGAGGTCTTCGACGTCTGCGCCGCCGCCTCCCAGGTCCGCTGCCTGGCGCCCGTCGCCGGCAGCGTCTGCGTGCTCGGCGCCGGCCACGCCGGCAAGCTGGCGCTCGCCGCCGCCCGCGACGCCGCCCCCGGAGCCACCCTGGTCGCCGTCGACGTCGACGCCGCCGCGGTCGCCCGGGTCGAGGAGCTGGGGCTCTGCGACATCGGCGTCGCCACCGACCTGCGCGACCCGCTCGCCGCCTTCGACGCCCTGCGCGAGGCCGGCGCCGCGGCCGCCGACCTCACCGTCGTCGTCGTCAACGCCCGCGGCTGCGAGTCGACCGCGGAGCTGCTCACCGCCGACGGCGGCAGCGTCCTCTTCTTCTCGATGGCGACCCACTTCGGCGCCGCCGCGCTCGCCGCCGACGGCGTCGCCACCAACCTGCGGCTGCTGATCGGCGGCGGCTACGCCCCCGACCGCGGCGCCTACGCGCTCGACCTGGTGCGCGGCTCGGCGCCGCTGCGCGAGGCGCTCGGCATCGAGCTGGGGGAAGGCGCGTGAGCTTCGAGGGCGGCCACCGGGTGCAGATGCGCTGGCGCGACATCGACGGCCTCGGTCACATCAACCACACGGTCGCCCTCACCTACCTGGAGGAGGGGCGCGACCGCACCCTCGCCCGCCACGGGATCGCCCGCGACGAGTACGTCGTCGGCCGCTGCATCGTCAACTTCAGCGACGAGATCGGCCCCGACCAGGAGGCGGTCACGGTCGAGTGCGAGGTCCGCGAGCTCGGCCGCTCCAGCCTCGCGACCAGCGAGCGGATCATCCGCGACGACGGCAACGTCGCGGTCGAGGCCGAGTTCGGGATCGTCCTCTGGGACCAGGCCCGGCGCGCCTCGCGGCCGATCAGCGACAGCGAGCGCGCCTCGCTGCTCGAGGCGGGGGCCGGCGAGCGATGAGCGCGGCCTGGAACAGCGACCCGGTGGTCCTCACCCTCGCCGCGACCGGCGCCGACGTCTTCCGCGAGAACAACCCGAACATCCCCTACACGACCGCCGAGATCGCCGACTCGGCGATCGAGGCGGCGGCCGCCGGCGCCACCCTGGTCCACCTCCACGTGCGCGAGGACGACGGCACCCCGAGCGGCCGGCCGGAGCTGTTCGAGGACGTGATCGAGCGGATCCGGGCCGGCTCGGAGCTGCTGACGATGGTCTCCACCGGCGGCGCCAACGACATGACCATCGAGGAACGGACGACCGGGCTGCAGGCCCGGCCCGACATCTCCGGGGTCGAGTCGGGCTCGATGAACTTCGGCGACGAGACCTTCATCACGCCGCCGCCCGCCGGCCGCGGCATCGTCGAGAAGGCGCTCTCGATGGGCATCGCGCTCGAGGTCGAGTGCTTCGACGTCGGCCACGTGATCAGCGCCGTGCGCTGGCTCGAGCAGGGGCTGCTGCCCCAGCCGCTGCGGATCAACCTCGTCTTCGGCGTCCCCGGCGGCATCGACGCCAGCCCCGAGGCGCTGGAGGCGATGCTCCGGCCGCTGCCCGCCGACGCCTTCTGGACCGTCACCTGCATCGGCCGCCACCACCAGCGGATGATGGCGCTGGCGCTGCTGCGCGGCGCACCCGGCATCCGCACCGGGCTCGAGGACGTCGCCTACATGAGCAAGGGCGTCCTCGCCCCCTCCAACGCGGCGCTGGCCGAGATGGCGGTCGGCCTCGCCCGCACCCTCGGTCGCGAGGTCGCGACCCCCGAGCAGACCCGGGAGCTGCTGCGCCTTGGTTGACCGACCGGCAGCCGAGGCGGTCGAGCCGGCGCCAGCGGAGGGGCGCCAGCGCGGGCCCCAGACCCAGGAGGAGATCCGCCGCGCCGCGGTCCGCCTCTTCGCGCGGCTCGGCTACCACGCGACCTCGATGCGGACGATCGGCGCCGCGGCCGGCATCCGCCCGGCCGCGATCTACCACTGGTACGAGAACAAGGAAGCGATCCTGATCGAGCTGCAGGACGACTTCATGACGCAGCTCGAAGAGCGGGTCGACGCCGCCGTCGCCCGCCAGCAGCGGCCGGCGCTGCGGCTCGCCGCCGCGGTCCGCGAGCACGTCGTCTTCCACGGCTGCCACCAGCGCTGGGCCTTCGCCACCGACAGCGAGATCCGCGCCCTCAGCGACGAGGCCCGCGACGCCCTGGTCGCCAAGCGCGACGCCTACCAGGCGCGCTTCACCGAGATGATCCGCGACGGGATCCGCGACAAGGACCTGAGCATTCCGGAGGCCAGGGTCGCGACCTACGCGATCCTGCTGCAGTGCACCGGCGTCGACCTCTGGTTCGACCCGGAGGGCCCGCTCAGCCTCGAGGAGGTCGCCGAGCTGCACGTCGAGCTGGTGCTCGGCTCGCTGCAGGCCTCGCCGGCGCTGATCGGCGAGGCGATCGCCGCCGTCTCCCGCCCGCCAGCCACCGACGAGGAGGAGAAGTGAAGGAGAGGATCAAGCCGCCGGCGCTGCCGGAGGAGGCGACGATCGCGGTCGTCGCCCCCGCCAGCCCGCCGCAGACCCGCTCGGAGATCGAGCAGGCGACCGCCTACTTCGAGGCGCGCGGGCACCGCGTCGTCTTCGGCCCCAACCACCGCAAGGTCCACGGCTACCTCGCCGGCACCGACGCCGAGCGCGCCGCCGACCTGCAGTGGGCGCTCTCCGAAGAAGGAATCGACATGGTCCACGCGCTCGGCGGCGGCTACGGCAGCGCCCGCCTGCACGACCTGATCGACTGGGACGCGGTCGGCGCGCCGCGCATCGTCTGCGGCTTCTCGGACATCACCGGGCTGCACCTGGCGCTCGCCGCCCACGCCGGCTGGGTCACCTTCTACGGCCCCAACTTCCTCCGCTTCACCCGCCGCAAGGAGGAGCTGACCGAGGAGACCGAGGCGTGGTTCCACCGCGCCTTCCAGCCCGAGCCGCTGGGGCGCGTCTTCGAGGACCCGGAGAACCCCTACGTGCTGACCGTCGGCGGCGGCAGCGCCGAGGCGCCGCTGGTCGGCGGCTGCCTGACCCTGATCAGCGCCAGCATCGGCACCCCGTTCGAGCTCGAGACCGAGGGCTGCGTGGTGATGGTCGAGGACCTCAACACCGAGCCCTACCTGATCGACACCCTGCTCAACCACCTGGTCCGCGCCGGCAAGCTCGACGGCGTCGCCGGCTTCGTCATGGGGACCGACGTCAACCTGAAGAACCAGACGGTCCCCGAGGCGCCCGAATCGACGCTCTCGATCGAGGAAATGCTCGACGAGCTGATCGCGCCGCTGGGGATCCCGGCGATCGCCAACCTGCCGGTCGGCCACGGCAAGCACATGGCGACGATGCCGCTCGGCGCCCGCGTCCGGCTCGACGCCGACGCCAAGACCTTGGAGGTGATCGAGCCGGCGGTTCGATCTGCAAGCGAAGCACTACAAGAGGGGGAGACCCGATGAGGTTGTGGAAGTCGATTGGGGCAATCGCGGCGGTGGCGCTGGTGTCGCTGGTCGCGGCGGCCCCGGGCGGAGCCGCTGAAGAAGAAGGCTCCGAAAGCGGCGCGGTGCTGAAAATCGGCTGGGCGCACGACCCGGCGACGCTGAACCCGTTCGTCGGGCTCGACGAAGAGAACTACGACGTCTGGACGATGAACTGGGACCTGCTGGTCGGGTTCAGCACCAAGAACCTCGAACCGGTCCCCGGCCTCGCCGAAAGCTGGGACGTCTCCAAGGACAGCAAGACCATCACCTTCCACCTCGACCCGGAAGCGAAGTGGTCCGACGGCGTCCCGGTCACCTCCGAAGACGTCAAA
>CAWEOH010000037.1:0-14124 GCA_963810455.1 uncultured Actinomycetes bacterium | reverse complement strand
GAGCGGATCGTCTCGCTCGGCTCGCTGACCCTGACCCCGCTGCGGGTCGAGACGGTGACCGAGATCGACCCCGCCTCCGCCCAGGTCGGGGTCGCCGGCACCGCCTACGTCTGCGGCCGCGCCGCCTGGGCGCCGGTCCCCGCCGACCTCTCCCCCGCCGCCGCGGTCGAGGTCTTCGACGTCTGCGCCGCCGCCTCCCAGGTCCGCTGCCTGGCGCCCGTCGCCGGCAGCGTCTGCGTGCTCGGCGCCGGCCACGCCGGCAAGCTGGCGCTCGCCGCCGCCCGCGACGCCGCCCCCGGAGCCACCCTGGTCGCCGTCGACGTCGACGCCGCCGCGGTCGCCCGGGTCGAGGAGCTGGGGCTCTGCGACATCGGCGTCGCCACCGACCTGCGCGACCCGCTCGCCGCCTTCGACGCCCTGCGCGAGGCCGGCGCCGCGGCCGCTGACCTCACCGTCGTCGTCGTCAACGCCCGCGGCTGCGAGTCGACCGCGGAGCTGCTCACCGCCGACGGCGGCAGCGTCCTCTTCTTCTCGATGGCGACCCACTTCGGCGCCGCCGCGCTCGCCGCCGACGGCGTCGCCACCAACCTGCGGCTGCTGATCGGCGGCGGCTACGCCCCCGACCGCGGCGCCTACGCGCTCGACCTGGTGCGCGGCTCGGCGCCGCTGCGCGAGGCGCTCGGCATCGAGCTGGGGGAAGGCGCGTGAGCTTCGAGGGCGGCCACCGGGTGCAGATGCGCTGGCGCGACATCGACGGCCTCGGTCACATCAACCACACGGTCGCCCTCACCTACCTGGAGGAGGGGCGCGACCGCACCCTCGCCCGCCACGGGATCGCCCGCGACGAGTACGTCGTCGGCCGCTGCATCGTCAACTTCAGCGACGAGATCGGCCCCGACCAGGAGGCGGTCACGGTCGAGTGCGAGGTCCGCGAGCTCGGCCGCTCCAGCCTCGCGACCAGCGAGCGGATCATCCGCGACGACGGCAACGTCGCGGTCGAGGCCGAGTTCGGGATCGTCCTCTGGGACCAGGCCCGGCGCGCCTCGCGGCCGATCAGCGACAGCGAGCGCGCCTCGCTGCTCGAGGCGGGGGCCGGCGAGCGATGAGCGCGGCCTGGAACAGCGACCCGGTGGTCCTCACCCTCGCCGCGACCGGCGCCGACGTCTTCCGCGAGAACAACCCGAACATCCCCTACACGACCGCCGAGATCGCCGACTCGGCGATCGAGGCGGCGGCCGCCGGCGCCACCCTGGTCCACCTCCACGTGCGCGAGGACGACGGCACCCCGAGCGGCCGGCCGGAGCTGTTCGAGGACGTGATCGAGCGGATCCGGGCCGGCTCGGAGCTGCTGACGATGGTCTCCACCGGCGGCGCCAACGACATGACCATCGAGGAACGGACGACCGGGCTGCAGGCCCGGCCCGACATCTCCGGGGTCGAGTCGGGCTCGATGAACTTCGGCGACGAGACCTTCATCACGCCGCCGCCCGCCGGCCGCGGCATCGTCGAGAAGGCGCTCTCGATGGGCATCGCGCTCGAGGTCGAGTGCTTCGACGTCGGCCACGTGATCAGCGCCGTGCGCTGGCTCGAGCAGGGGCTGCTGCCCCAGCCGCTGCGGATCAACCTCGTCTTCGGCGTCCCCGGCGGCATCGACGCCAGCCCCGAGGCGCTGGAGGCGATGCTCCGGCCGCTGCCCGCCGACGCCTTCTGGACCGTCACCTGCATCGGCCGCCACCACCAGCGGATGATGGCGCTGGCGCTGCTGCGCGGCGCACCCGGCATCCGCACCGGGCTCGAGGACGTCGCCTACATGAGCAAGGGCGTCCTCGCCCCCTCCAACGCGGCGCTGGCCGAGATGGCGGTCGGCCTCGCCCGCACCCTCGGTCGCGAGGTCGCGACCCCCGAGCAGACCCGGGAGCTGCTGCGCCTTGGTTGACCGACCGGCAGCCGAGGCGGTCGAGCCGGCGCCAGCGGAGGGGCGCCAGCGCGGGCCCCAGACCCAGGAGGAGATCCGCCGCGCCGCGGTCCGCCTCTTCGCGCGGCTCGGCTACCACGCGACCTCGATGCGGACGATCGGCGCCGCGGCCGGCATCCGCCCGGCCGCGATCTACCACTGGTACGAGAACAAGGAAGCGATCCTGATCGAGCTGCAGGACGACTTCATGACGCAGCTCGAAGAGCGGGTCGACGCCGCCGTCGCCCGCCAGCAGCGGCCGGCGCTGCGGCTCGCCGCCGCGGTCCGCGAGCACGTCGTCTTCCACGGCTGCCACCAGCGCTGGGCCTTCGCCACCGACAGCGAGATCCGCGCCCTCAGCGACGAGGCCCGCGACGCCCTGGTCGCCAAGCGCGACGCCTACCAGGCGCGCTTCACCGAGATGATCCGCGACGGGATCCGCGACAAGGACCTGAGCATTCCGGAGGCCAGGGTCGCGACCTACGCGATCCTGCTGCAGTGCACCGGCGTCGACCTCTGGTTCGACCCGGAGGGCCCGCTCAGCCTCGAGGAGGTCGCCGAGCTGCACGTCGAGCTGGTGCTCGGCTCGCTGCAGGCCTCGCCGGCCCTGATCGGCGAGGCGATCGCCGCCGTCTCCCGCCCGCCAGCCACCGACGAGGAGGAGAAGTGAAGGAGAGGATCAAGCCGCCGGCGCTGCCGGAGGAGGCGACGATCGCGGTCGTCGCCCCCGCCAGCCCGCCGCAGACCCGCTCGGAGATCGAGCAGGCGACCGCCTACTTCGAGGCGCGCGGGCACCGCGTCGTCTTCGGCCCCAACCACCGCAAGGTCCACGGCTACCTCGCCGGCACCGACGCCGAGCGCGCCGCCGACCTGCAGTGGGCGCTCTCCGAAGAAGGAATCGACATGGTCCACGCGCTCGGCGGCGGCTACGGCAGCGCCCGCCTGCACGACCTGATCGACTGGGACGCGGTCGGCGCGCCGCGCATCGTCTGCGGCTTCTCGGACATCACCGGGCTGCACCTGGCGCTCGCCGCCCACGCCGGCTGGGTCACCTTCTACGGCCCCAACTTCCTCCGCTTCACCCGCCGCAAGGAGGAGCTGACCGAGGAGACCGAGGCGTGGTTCCACCGCGCCTTCCAGCCCGAGCCGCTGGGGCGCGTCTTCGAGGACCCGGAGAACCCCTACGTGCTGACCGTCGGCGGCGGCAGCGCCGAGGCGCCGCTGGTC
The DNA here is from genome assembly GCA_963810455.1 of uncultured Actinomycetes bacterium. GTDB lineage: Bacteria > Actinomycetota > Thermoleophilia > Solirubrobacterales > 70-9 > VAYN01. The sequence goes on along the minus strand of CAWEOH010000037.1, from coordinate 10,943 downwards.
GGCGGCTGCCTGACCCTGATCAGCGCCAGCATCGGCACCCCGTTCGAGCTCGAGACCGAGGGCTGCGTGGTGATGGTCGAGGACCTCAACACCGAGCCCTACCTGATCGACACCCTGCTCAACCACCTGGTCCGCGCCGGCAAGCTCGACGGCGTCGCCGGCTTCGTCATGGGGACCGACGTCAACCTGAAGAACCAGACGGTCCCCGAGGCGCCCGAATCGACGCTCTCGATCGAGGAAATGCTCGACGAGCTGATCGCGCCGCTGGGGATCCCGGCGATCGCCAACCTGCCGGTCGGCCACGGCAAGCACATGGCGACGATGCCGCTCGGCGCCCGCGTCCGGCTCGACGCCGACGCCAAGACCTTGGAGGTGATCGAGCCGGCGGTTCGATCTGCAAGCGAAGCACTACAAGAGGGGGAGACCCGATGAGGTTGTGGAAGTTGATTGGGGCAATCGCGGCGGTGGCGCTGGTGTCGCTGGTCGCGGCGGCCCCGGGCGGAGCCGCTGAAGAAGAAGGCTCCGAAAGCGGCGCGGTGCTCAAAATCGGCTGGGCGCACGACCCGGCGACGCTGAACCCGTTCGTCGGGCTCGACGAAGAGAACTACGACGTCTGGACGATGAACTGGGACCTGCTGGTCGGGTTCAGCACCAAGAACCTCGAACCGGTCCCCGGCCTCGCCGAAAGCTGGGACGTCTCCAAGGACAGCAAGACCATCACCTTCCACCTCGACCCGGAAGCGAAGTGGTCCGACGGCGTCCCGGTCACCTCCGAAGACGTCAAATGGTCGCTGGAAGAACTCGGCGGCCACGGGGCGCTGTTCACCAGCTACACCGAAAGCATCACCAAGATCGAAACCCCCGACGACCACACGGTCGTGATCAAGACCAGCAAGCCGGACACCCGGATGATCGGCGGCCTCTTCATCTACATGCTGCCCAAGCACATCTGGGACAAGGTCCCGATGAAGGAACTGACCAGCACCTACCAGCCGCAGCTGCCGATGGTCGGCTCGGGACCGTTCATCGTCACCAAGTTCGACAAGGGGCGCATCCTGACCCTCGAACGGAACCCCGAATTCCGCGGCCCGGCGCCGAAGTACCAGAAGGTCGAGTTCATCAAATACGGCAACCAGGACGCGGTCGAGCGCGCCCTGCAGGTCGGTGAAGTCGACCTCGACATCAAGGTCTCCTCGGGCAACTTCAAGCGGCTCGGCGAAGAAGGCAACATCGAAACGCTGAAGGCGAGCTCACCCTCCTACACGCAGCTGGCGTTCGACGTCTGCCCGGAAGAACTCTGCCCCGACGCGAAGCGCAACCCCGCGGTGCAGGACAAATCCGTGCGCCAGGCGGTCGGCTACGCGGTCGACCGCGAACGGATCAACCAGATCGCCGCCCGCGACACCTCGTTCACGGCGGACGGGATCCTGCCCTCCTACTACAAGTCGTTCTATTCCGAACCGGAAATGAACTACGAATTCGACCCGGAAAAGGCAGAAGAACTGCTCGACGAAGCGGGTTGGGAAGCGCAGGGCAGCGGCCCGCGCAAGAAGGGCGACGAAGAACTGAAGTTCAACCTCTACGTCCGCTCCGAATCGACCTACAACATCCAGGCGGCGAAACTGGTCGCCGAAATGGCGAAGAAGGTCGGGATCGAGTTCGACGTCCAGGTGGTCAGCACCGAAAAGCTGACCGAAATCACCACCCAGGAAGTCGACGGCAAGATGGCCCCCGAATACGACACGTTCATCTGGGGCTGGGGCGGCGACCCGTACGACCCGAGCTTCCTGCTCAGCATCCTCACCACCGAAGAAATCGGCGGCTCCTCGGACTCGTTCTTCTCCAACGCCGAATACGACAAGCTGTTCAAGGAACAGTACGGCGAGTTCGACGTCGCCAAGCGCAAAGAAATGATCGAAAGGATGGTGGCGATCACGCAGGAAGAACTGCCGTACCTGGTCCTCACCTACGACCCGATCCTGCAGGCCTACCGGACCGACCGCATGGCCAACGTCACCCCGGTCTGCCCCGAAGGCCCGGAAGGCGACGCGATCTGCGCCGCCGCCTCCTACCAGCCGCTGCTGGAAATCGAACCGGGCGAAAGCTCGGGCAGCAGCGGGGGCGGCGGCTCCGGCGTGATCATCGCGATCATCGCCGCGGTCGTGGTCCTGGTCCTCGGCTTCTTCGTGATCCGCTCGCGGCGCCGGCGTGATGCCGAGCCGCTGGAGATCGAGGAGTAGCGCGGTGAGCGGGCGGTGGCTAGCGGGGAAGGTGGCCGCCGCCCTGCTCACCTTTGTCTTCGTTCTGATCTTCAACTTCTTCCTCTTCCGGGTGATGGGCGACCCGACCAACCAGCTGGCGAAGCTGCCGCAGTCGACGCCGAAGGAGATCGAGCAGCTGAAACACGACTACGGCCTCGACAAGCCGCTGCTCGGCCAGTTCGGGGTCTACGTCAAGGACACCGCCGAAGGCGACCTCGGCACCAGCCAGCGCAGCCGCCGGCCGGTGCTCGACGAAATCGCCGAAGCGATCCCCTGGACGCTGCTGCTGGTCGGCACCGGGACCCTGGTCGCGACCCTGCTCGGCAGCTGGCTGGGGGTGGTCGCCGCGACGCGCCGAGGCAAACGGGCCGACAACAACCTGCTCGGCTTCAGCCTCACCACCTACGCGGCGCCCGAATACTGGATGGGGATCATCCTGATCCTCGTCTTCGCGGTCTGGATACCGATCTTCCCCTCCGGGCTGCAGATGACGCCGGGCGCCGAATTCTCCGGCTTCTTCGCCGAAGCGGCCGACGTCGCCAAGCACCTGGTGCTGCCGGCGACGGCGATGACGCTGATGCTGCTCGGCCAGTACTTCCTGATCATGCGCAGCTCGATGGTCGACGTGCTCACCGAGGACTTCATCACCGTGAAGCGGGCGACCGGGCTGCCCTGGGACCGGGTCGTGCGGCGCCACGCGGTGCCCAACGCGCTGCTGCCGCTGGTCACCCTCTCGGCGATCCAGTTCGGCGCCGTCGCCGGCGGCGCGATCACGATCGAGACGATCTTCTCCTGGCCGGGTCTGGGGCTGCTCAGCTACGAAGCGATCAACGCCCGCGACTTCCCGGTCCTGCAGGGGACGTTCCTCGTCTTCTCGGCGGCGGTGATCGTCGCCAACCTGCTCGCCGACTGCCTCTACTTCTACCTCGACCCGCGGGTGCAGACCAAATGACCGAGGAGATCGCCCAGGAGCTCGACCTGCGGCTCGACGCCGACGCGACCGAGGCGGCGATCGCCGCCGAGCCCAGCGTCCGCGACGTACTGCTCGGCACCTGGCGCGGGCGGATCGGCGTCGCCCTGGTCGTCCTCTTCGCCTTCCTCGCTGCGTTCGGCGAAGCGCTGGCGCCGTACAACCCGCAGGAATCGAGCCTCGAAGTGCTCGCCTCGCCGAGCTGGAGCCACATCCTCGGGACGACCGAGAGCGGCGCCGACGTCTTCTCCCAGCTCCTCACCGGGGCGCGCGTATCGATGGTCGTCGGCTTCGCCGCGGCGGCGATCTCGGCCCTGCTCGGCTCCGCGGTCGGGCTCGCCGGCGGCTACTTCGGCGGCTGGACCGACCGCTTCCTCGACTCCTTCGAGAACTGGTTCCTGGTGATCCCGACGCTGCCGCTGATGATCGTCCTGGCGCGGATCCTCAGCCCCTCGCTGACGGTGCTGATCGTGGTCATCGGGCTGACCTCGTGGGCGGGGACCGGGCGGATCGTCCGTGCCCAGGTCTTCACCCTGCGCGAGCGCGCCTTCGTCGAGCGGGCGCGGGCGCTGGGCGCGGGCGACTTCTACATCATCCGCAAGCACATCCTCCCCAACACGCTGCCGCTGATCTTCGCCAACACCGTCCTGATCGTCGCCGTCGCGATCCTCTCCGAGGCGGCGCTCGCCTTCCTCGGCCTCGGCGACCCGACCCGGATCTCCTGGGGCTCGATGCTGGAGAACGCGTTCGAATCCGGGGCGCCGAGCGCCGGCGCCTGGTGGTACGTGATCCCGCCCGGGCTCTGCATCACGATCCTCGTCCTCGCCGTCTCGATGCTCGGCTACCTGTTCGAGGAGCACGTCAACCCGCGACTGAGGGAACACTGATGAGCGCCCTGATCGAAGTCAGCGACCTGCGGGTCACCCACCGCGGCAACCCGATCGTCGACGGCGTCGACCTCGAGCTGAAGGCGGGCGAAGCGCTCGGCCTGGCCGGCGAGTCGGGCTGCGGCAAGACGACGACCGCGCTCTCGCTGATGAAGCTGCTGCCGGCGGGGCTGAAGCAGAGCGGCTCGATCACGCTCAACGTGCCGGGCCTCGAGAAGCCGATCAACGTCGGCAAACGGACCGAGCGCGGGATGGGGCCGGTGCGCTGGCGCCACATCTCGCTCGTCTTCCAGGGGGCGATGAACTCGCTCGACCCGGTGCAGCGGATCGACGCCCAGATGGCGGAGGCGATCCGGCTGCACGAACGCGCCACCGCCGCCGAGGTGAAGGAGCGGATCGCCGAGCTGCTGAAGACGGTCGGGCTGCCGCCCGCCGCCGGGCGCCGCTACGCGCACCAGCTCTCCGGCGGCCAGCGGCAGCGGGTGATGATCGCGCTGGCGCTCGTCTGCCGGCCCTCGCTGGTGATCGCCGACGAGCCGACGACCGCGCTCGACGTGGTGATGCAGGCGCAGGTGCTGCAGCTGCTGGAGCGACTGCGCCACGAGCTCGGCCTCGCCCTGGTCCTGATCTCCCACGACATGGGCGTGCTGGCCGAGACCTGCGACCGGATCGCGATCATGTACGCGGGGCGGATCGTCGAGACCGGACCGGTCGCCGACGTCTTCGCCTCGCCCCAGCACCCGTACACGAAACGGCTGCTCGACACGCTGCCGGTGATCGGCGGCCGGCGCGGGCTGTCGGCGCCGATCCCCGGCTCGCCGCCCGGGCTCGGCGAAGAGCCGGAGGGCTGCAACTTCCAGCCGCGCTGCCCCTACGCGAAGCCCGAGTGCGCGGCGGACCCGGCGCTGCGCGAGCTGGCGCCGAGGCGCGCCGCGGCCTGCCACTTCGCTCCCTGGGCGAAGTGGCCGGAGCTGCAGGGGACGGTGGCGGCGTCGTGAGCACCGAGCTGAGCGGCACGGCGGCGGTGGGCGGCGGCGGCGGGAGGAGACGCTGATGGAGGTGCGCGACCTCTGCATCCGCTTCAAGGCGCCGGGGGGCGAGGCGCGGGCGGTCGACGGGGTGAGCCTCGAGTGGCGCCACGGCGAGATCCTCGGCGTCGTCGGCGAGTCGGGCTGCGGCAAGTCGACCCTGGCACGGGCGATGATGGGGCTCGAGGCGCCGGCGGAGGGCGAGGTCGCGCTCGACGGCACCGTCGCCAAGCGCCGCGGCGGGCTGCGCGAGCTGCGGCGGCGGGTGCAGATGATCTTCCAGGACCCCTACCAGACGCTCAACCCGCGCCAGAAGGTCGGCGCGATCGTCACCGAGCCGCTCGTCGTCCAGGGGGTGGCGCGGGCCGAGCACCCCGAGCGGGTGCGGCGGGCGCTGACCGACGTCGGCCTCGATCCCGACCGCTACCTCGACCGCTACCCCTACCAGCTCTCCGGCGGGCAGCGGCAGCGGGTCGCGATCGCCGCGGCGCTGGTGCTCGAACCGGAAGGGCTGATCTGCGACGAGCCGGTCTCGATGCTCGACGCCTCGGTCCGCTCGCAGATCCTCGCCGTCCTGGTCGAGCTGCAGAGGCGGCGCAACCTCTCGCTGATCTTCATCACCCACGACCTCAGCCTCGCCTGGTCGCTGTGCGACCGGATCGTCGTCATGTACCTGGGCCGGGTGGTCGAGGAGGGGAAGGCCGAGGACGTGATCGAGCGCCCGCAGCACCCCTACACCCAGGCGCTGGTGACGGCGATTCCGGTCCCGGTGCCCGGCGGCGGCGGCCGCCGCGACCTGCTCAAGGGCGAGCTGCCGGACCCGACCGCGATCCCCGGGGGCTGCCGCTTCCACCCGCGCTGCCCGCGGCGCTTCGAGCCCTGCGACGCGGTCGACCCGGAGCTGGTGCCGGCCGGCGCGCGCGGCCAGCGCGCCGCCTGCCTGCTGCACGACCCGGCGCGGGCGGCGATCGGGAGCGGCGGCGGGGCCGGGAAGAGCGATGGCTGAGCGCTGGCGCGAGCTGGTCGGCCCGGTCGGCGTGCTGGCGCCGGGCGAGCGCAACTCGATCGCCGACGTGCCCGGGGTGCTGGTCGGCCACGCCCAGGCGGCGAGCGGCGAGCGGACCGGGGTCACCGTGGTGGCGCCGCCGGCGCTGCCGGCGCCGGCGGGGACGGCGACGGTCAACGGCACCGGCGAGCTCGTCGCCAAGACCGAGATCGACGAGTGGGGGTCGATGGGGACGCCGGTCCACCTCTGCGGCACCCACGCGCTGGGGACCGTGACCCAGGCGGCGATCGCGGCCTCCGGGCGCGGCCCCGACGACGTCGTCATCCCGGTCGTCGGCGAGTGCGACGACGGCTGCATGGCCGACTCGCGCACGGTCGTCGCCGCCGACGTCGAGGCGGCGCTCGCGGCGCTCGGCACCGACGTCGCCGAGGGCTCGGTCGGCGCCGGCACCGGGATGACCTGCTTCGGCTTCCCCGGCGGGATCGGCACCGCCTCGCGGCAGGCCGGCGAGCACCAGGTCGGCGTCCTGCTGCTCTGCAACTTCGGCGACCGCGAGTACCTGGCGCTGCCGGGGATGCGGCTGGCGCCCGAGCCGCGCCAGCCCGACGGCTCCTGCATCGCCGTCTGCGCGACCGACGCGCCGCTCGGCCCGCTGGCGCTGCGGCGGCTGGCGCTGCGGCCGCTGCTCGGCCTGGCGCGGGCGGGGTCCTACGCGTCCGACGGCTCGGGCGAGATCGGCCTCGCCTTCTCCGCCGCCCCGGCCGGCGAGGCCGCGGCGCCCGTCGCCGGCGACGAGCTCAGCCGCCTCTTCGCCGCCGCCTACGAGGCCGCCCACGAAGCCGTCTACAACTGCCTGCTCGCGGCCCGCCCCGCCCAGCGCCGCGACGGCACGCAGCAGGACGAGTTCCCGGCAGCCGCAGTGGCCGCCGCAGCGCGAAAGGCGGGAACGTGATGCCCGTCAGCGGGGAGGTTGGGGGGCTCTCGGCACTCGGTGGGGAGGCGGTGGCGCTCGCGCAGGAGCTGATCCGGGTCGATACCTCGAACCCGCCGGGGAACGAGACGGTGGCCGCGGAGCTGGTCGCCGGCTTCCTCGCCGGGGCCGGCGTGGTGGCGGAGCTGACCGGGCCCGACCCCGCGCGACTCAACCTGGTGGCGCGGATCGAGGGGAGCGGCGAGGGGCCCTCGATCGCGCTCTGCGCGCACACCGACGTCGTCCCGGCGCCGCCCGAGGGCTGGAGCGTGCCGCCGTTCGAGGGGCGCATCGTCGACGGCCGGCTGGTCGGGCGCGGCGCCACCGACATGAAGAACGAGCTGGCGGCGCGCGCCGCCGCCTTCGCCGCCTTCGCCCGCTCCGGCGAGCGGCCGGCCGGCGACGTGCTGCTGATCGCCCAGGCCGACGAGGAGAACAACACCGAGGACGTCGGCATGTCCTGGCTGATGCGCGAGCGCCCCGACCTCGCCTTCGACTTCTCCCTCGACGAGGGTGGCGGGATCGTCCTCGACCTTGCCGACGGGCGCCGGGTGGTGACGATCTCGGTCGGCGAGAAGCTGGTCAGCGCGCTCCGTCTGCGCTTCCACGGGCGCGCCGGCCACGCCTCGGTGCCGCGGCGCGCCGTCAACCCACTGCGGCTGGCGGCGCGCGCGACCGAGGCATTGCTGGCGACGGAAGCGCCGGCCCAGGTGGTGCCCGGCGTGGCGCGGGCGCTGGCGGTGCTCGGCGCGCCGGAGGAGCCGGGCGCCGCCGTCGCCTGGGCGGTCGACCAGCACCCGATCCTCGCCGACCTGGTCGCGGCGATGACCCGGCTGACGGTCAACCCGACCGGCCTGCGGACCTACGAGCCGAGCAACGTGATCCCGCCCTACGCCGACGTGGTCTGCGACTGCCGGGCGCTGCCCGGCCAGGGCGCGGACGACGTCCGCGAGCACCTCGACCGCGTCCTCGGCGAGATCCCCTACGAGCTCGAGTTCATGGAGCCGCTCGAGGGCGGCACCGAATCGCCGACCGACACGGCGCTCTACCGGGCGATCGAGGAGTACGTCGCCGAGCGCCTGCCCGGGGCCCTCCTGGTCCCCTTCGTCAACGCCGGCTTCACCGACTCGCACTGGATCCGCAGCTCCCGCGAGACGGTCGCCTACGGCTTCGCCCCCGTCTTCCACACCGACGCCGCCGCCTACAGCGACGCCGCCCACGCCGACGACGAGTCGATCGCCGTCGCCGACGTCGCCGAGATGGCCGAGTTCCACCTGCGCGCGATCCGCGCCCTGCAGCGCCGCGCGTAGCCGGCCCGCCCGGGGCGGGTGCGAGGATGGGGCGATGGCGGGCGCCACCAGGATCGAAGTGGTCGAGGCCGACCTCACCCGCGAGGACGGCGACGCGATCGTCAACGCCGCCAACTCGCGGCTCGCCAACGGCGGCGGCGTCGCCGGCGCGATCTCCCGCGCCGCCGGCCCCGCCCTGCAGCGCGCCTGCGACGACCTGATCGCCGAGCGCGGCCAGCTGCGGACCGGCGAGGCGATCCCGACCCCCGCCTTCGACCTCCCCTGCCTGCACGTGATCCACACCGTCGGGCCGGTCTACGGCAACCACGGCGGCGAGGAGGCGCGGCTGCTGGCGGCGGCCCACACCAGCGCGGTCGAGGTCGCGACCGAGCTCGAAGCCCGCTCGCTCTCGTTCCCGGCGATCTCCTGCGGGATCTACGGCTACCCGGTCGAGGAGGCGGCGCCGGTCGCGATCGACGCGGTGCTCGCGGCCTGCGCCGAGGCCGACCTCGACCTGGTCCGCTTCTGCTTCATCGGCGCCGGCGAGCGGCAGGCGTTCGCCGCGGCCCTGCGGGCAGCCGAAGCCGGCTGATCGCGGCGCCGAGCTCCTCCAGCCGCAGCCGCGCCCCCTCTCCCGCCGCGGCGACGAACTCTTCGATCCCCGCCCGGCCGACGTGGGCGCCCGCGGCGAGGACGAGCAGGAAGAAGGCGAGCCCCGGCCCACCGGTGATCACCGCGAACAGCGAGCCGGCGATCAGCAGGTAGAAGGCCAGCGCCAACCCGTCGGCGATCTGCTCAAGCTTGTGCCGGTCGAGCTCCATCGGCCCCAAGTTCGCCGCCGCGCCCAGGTTCCCTTGCCGCGCCGCTTGAAGCGGCCGGCGCACCGGCCTAGCATCGGGGGGAGGAGTGAGCGTGGAGCCAGGCACCGACACCCACCCGATCGCCGCCGGCAACGAGGAGATGGCCGAGGCCTGGAGCGGGGTGCTGTTCGAGCGCTTCTCCCGCTACCGGCCGATCGTCGCCTCGGGGCTGGCGCAGTTCGGCGAGGCGGCGCTCGCCGCCCACCCGCCGGCGCCCGGCGACCGGGTGCTCGACCTCGGCTGCGGCTGGGGGGAAACGACGCGGCGGCTCGGGGAGCTGGTCGGCGAGGCGGGCTCGGTGCTCGGCGTCGACCTCTCGCCGCCGTTCGTCGCCGCGGCGCGGCGCGAGGCGGAGGAGGCGGGGGCGGCGAACGTCTCCTTCCGGGTCGAGGACGCGCAGGAGGCCGAGCTCGGCGGCCCCTTCGACCTCGCCTTCTCGCGGATGGGGATCATGTTCTTCGCCGACCCGGTGCGGGGCCTGGCCAACCTGCGCGGCGCGCTGCGGCCCGGCGGCCGGCTGGTCGCCGTCTGCTGGCGGCGCAAGCCCGACAACGAGTGGGTCTACCGCGCCCAGCTCGTCGTCGAAGAGCACCTCGACCCGGTGCACGAGGAGGCCGAGGGAGCGATCCCTCCCCCGGGCCCCTACTCGATGGCCGACGCCGACCTGGTCGCCGAGCGGCTGACGCTGGCCGGGTTCGAGGAGGTGGCGCTGGAGCGCTGCGACCTGCCGATCAGGATCGGCGCCGACCTCGACGCGGCGGTCGAGTTCAGCATGGCGCTGGGACCGGCCGGCGAGATCCTCCGCGAGTCCGGCGCGCGCGCCGAGGAGCTGCGGCCGACGATCGCCGCCGAGCTGCGCGCCGCGCTCGCCGACCTGGTCCGCCCCGACGGCGTCTGGGCCCCGGCCTCGACCTGGATCATCACCGCCCGCGCCCCGGAGAGGTGAGCGGTCATCGTGCGACCCCTTGAGCTTTGTAACCCAGAGGGTGACAAAGCTCAAGGGGTCGTCGCGGCAGTTCGGGGGTTTCGGGGCAGGACTTCGGGAAAACACCGATGGCCCGGAGGGTCGGGGGAGTAGCTTGAAGTCGATGGCGCGCTCAGGGGACAGGTTCGAGGTACGGATTCACGGCCGTGGCGGCCAGGGAGCGGTGACCGCCGCCGAGCTGCTCTCGATCGCCGCCTTCGACGAGGGGCGCCACGCGCAGGCCTTCCCCAGCTTCGGCTCGGAGCGGACCGGGGCACCGGTCGTCTCCTTCTGCCGCTTCGACACGGTCCCGATCCGGACCCGCGAACCGGTCGCCGAGCCCGACGCGCTGATCGTCCAGGACGCGACCCTGATCCACCAGGTCGACCTCTTCGCCGGCCTCCGCGACGGCGGCTACCTGCTCCTCAACAGCGCCCACTCGCTGGCCGAGCTCGGCCTCGGCGAGATCGCCGAGCGGCTGCCGGAGCGCCAGGCGCTGACCGTGCCGGCGAGCGAGATCGCCCGCCGCAACCTCGGCCGGCCACTGCCCAACGCAGCCCTGCTGGGCGGCTTCGCGGCGCTGACCGGGCGGCTGGCGCTGCAGTCGGTGCAGGAGGCGATCCGCGAGCGCTTCCCCGGGCGGGCCGGAGAGGGCAACGCGGCGGCGGCGGCCGAGTGCTTCGAGGCGGTCGCGCAGGCGGGCGAGGT
>CAWEOH010000036.1:0-51860 GCA_963810455.1 uncultured Actinomycetes bacterium | reverse complement strand
GGGCACGGAATGAACATAGCGACCCCCCTCCCCCGACTCGTGGGAGGATGGGGCGATGGGACGCTCGCGGGTTGCGCTGGCCGCCTTCTTCGGCCTCGCCGGGACGATGCACTTCGCCCGGCCCGGGCTCTTCGAAGCGATCGTGCCGCCGGCGCTCGCCGCGCGGCGGCGCGAGATCGTCGCGGTCAGCGGCGCCGCCGAGCTGGCCGGCGCTGCCGCCGTCCTGCACCCCGCCAGCCGCCGCGCCGGCCGCTGGTGGCTGCTGGCGCTGCTGCTCGCCGTCTTCCCCGCCAACGTCCACATGGCGGTCAGCCCCGACCAGGTGCCGGGACTGGACCTGCGCCGGGTCCCACGCTGGACGCTCTGGGCGCGGCTGCCCCTGCAGCCGGCGATCATGCTCTGGGTCTGGCGCGCAACGCGGGACTAGCTAGGGCAGCAGTTCTTCGAGCAGGCTGCTGGCGCCGCCGAGGAAGCTGTCGAGGTTGCCGAGGAACGATTTCGCGCCCTTGACGATTTCGATCGCGTCTTCGAGCGGGATGTCTTCGACCGCGCTGCGCAGCGGTCCGGCGAGGATCGGGCTCAGCGCGTTGGCTTCTTCGGCGTCGTCGACCGCGCGCACGAGGCCGGCGCGGATCGCTTCCGCCAGCTTTTCGTCATCGATTCCGTAGCGTTCGGCGAAGCGTTCGCGCGACTCCTTCGTCGCCAGCGCCCGGGCCAGGGTCTCGCGGCTGACGCCGAGCTTGCAGGCAGCGCCGTCGAGCGCCGAGATCGAGAACTGGTTGGCGATCTGGCCGAGCCCTTCGGGGTCGGACCAGGGCCGGGGCTGGCAGGGGTCCCGGACCTTCTCCGGCGAATAGGAGGCGCCGCCGGCCGCCAGGTAGACGGCGACCAGCGCGACGGCGGCGACGATCGCCCCGCCGACCAGGAGGCGCGACCTGGTCACAGCTCGACCCTCCGGGCGAGGCCGATCGGGATCAGCGCCAGCAGCCCGAGCAGGGCGGCGAGGGCGAACGAGCTGCTGAAGGCGTGGGTGGCGCCGCGGTCGAGCTGGTCCTGCAGTTCCGATCGCAGCTGCTCGGTTTCGGCCCGTTCGGTCGGGTCCTCGGGCAGCGGTTCGAAGGCGGGGCCGATCGTCGGCACCTTCCCCTCCTCCCCTTCGAGCTGGCCGGCGACCTTTTTCGCCAGGTCGAGCTTGAGCAGCGGCTGCACCGGCGAGTCGAGGATCACCGCGGTGCCGCCGTCGATCGCGTCGGTGCGCTGCTTGGCGATTTCGTGGGTGAAGAGCGGGGTGAGGGCCAGCAGGCCGAGGCAGACGCCGGCGTGGCGGGCGGAGATCGTCCAGCCGCCGTGGATCGCCTGCGGCGCGCGACCGCCGAGCGCGGTCTCGGTCAGCGCCGAGAGCACCAGCGAGAGGCCGACGCCGACCAGGATCTGGGGCGGCAGCGTCAGCGCCACCTCGGCGCTCGGCAGCAGCGCCAGGCCGCCGAGGCCGCCGGAGACGAGGATCGCGCCGGCCGCGGCCCGCGCCTTCGCCGAGGGCACGAGGCGGTCGAGCCGGCTGCCGAGCAGCGCCGCCAGCGGCATCACGGTGACCACGATCGCGGCGCCGATCGGCGACAGCCGCCAGCCTTCGATCAGCAGCAGGACGAGGAGGAAGAGCGCCGCCGCGATCGCCGCTGAGACCATCGCCAGCGCCAGGTTGGCCCAGAGGTGCGGTCTGCCGGTGCGGCGCAGCTCCGGCTCGATCACCCCGGTCGCCATCTCGTGCTTGGCGACGGCGAGGATCGGCACCGCCGCCAGCAGCGCCGCCGGCACCTGCAGCAGGAAGATCGACTGCCAGGAGACGAGCTCGGTCAGCAGGCCGCCGATCGCCGGGCCGAGCGCCGCCCCGGTGGCGCCGGCGCTGGCCCAGACGACGGCGGCGCGGCGCTCGGAGCCGACCGTCGCCGGCAGCAGCTCGAGCGCCGCGGTGACCGCGGCGGCGCCGCCCAGGGCCTGCACGCAGCGGGCGACGATCAGGGTCGAGAGCTGGTCGGAGACGCCGCAGGCGAGGCCGGCGCCGGCGAAGATCGCGAGGCCGACCGCGGCGGCCCGGCCGGGGCCGGCGCGGCGCGCGAGCAGCGCCGCCGGCACCGCCGCCAGCGCCATCACCAGGTTGAAGGAGATCAGCACCCAGGTGACGCCGGCGACGCTGGTGTCGAGTTCGCGGTAGATCTCGGGCAGCGCCAGGACGACGATCGAGGAGTCGGCGAGGACGAGGCCGACGGCGAGCGCCAGGGCGGCGACGCGGGGTCGGGGGGCGGCGGAGCTCAATAGCCCAGCTCCCTCGCGTATTCCCTGCGGTACTCGCGCTGCTTGCCGAGCACCTCTTCGACGTAGGCCCGCGTTTCCGGGAAGGGGATGTCGCCGAGCGTCATCCCGCTGCCGCCCCACTTGTCGGCGTTGCCGGGGCCGGCGTTGTAGGCGGCCAGCGCCGCGACCTCGTCGCCTTCGTAGCGTTCGAGCAGTTCCTTCAGCAGGAAGGTGCCGTAGCGGATGTTGAGTTCGGGATCGGCGAGGTCCTTCATTTCGAAGGTCGTGCCGCCGCTCTGCTTCTCGATGAACTTGGCGGCTTCCGGGGTGATCTGCATCAGGCCGCGGGCGCCGGCGCTCGAGGTCTGGTCGATGAACTTCGACTCCGAGTAGATGACCGCGGCGATCAGCGCCGCGTCGACGCCCTTTTCCCGCGCCTGCTGGCGGATCACGTCCTCGTGGCGCAGCGGCAGCGTCAGCTCCTGGATCGCCTTGTCGAAGGCGCCGCTGACGTAGAGCACGCCGACGACGGCCCCGATCAGCGCCGCCGCCCCGCCGAGGACGAGGAGAGGGCGGCGTCGCCGTGCCCTCCTGCTTCTCATCGGCGCAGCTTGTCGAGCAGGGCGGACAGGGAGCGCTCCAGATCGGCGACGGTGCCGTCGTTGGCGACGACGTGGACGGCGCGGGCGGCCTTCTCCTCCTGGCTCAGCTGCCGCGCCTCGCGCTCGTCGACGAGGGTGTGGCCGCGAGCCTCGGCGCGGTCGCGGCGCACCTCGTCGCCGGTGACGATCGCCACCGTGGTGTCGAAGAACTCGTCGCGGCCGGCCTCGAACAGCAGCGGCACCTCGATCACGGCGACCTCGGTGTCCTCCGGCAGCGACGCCAGCCAGGCGGCGGTGCGCTCGCCGACCAGCGGGTGGATCTGCTGCTCCAGCCAGCGCAGCTCCGCCGGGTCGGCGAAGACGATCGAGCCGATCATCGCCCGGTCCACCTTGCCGCCGGGGGCGGCCCGCTCCCCCCAGCGCTCGACCAGGCGACCCTGCAGCGGTTCGGTTTCGAGCAGCTCGTGGACGACCGCGTCGCTGGAGAGGGTCGCGGCGCCGAGTCGCGAGAAGGCCGCCAGCGCCTCGGACTTACCGGCCGCGATACCGCCGGTGAGGCCGACCGTCAGCGGCATCGGAGCTAGGAGTCGGTCGGTTCCTCGGGCTCGGCCGGCGCCTGGGGCTCGGCGGGAGCCGCCTCGGCCTCGGGCTCGGCCGGCGCCTCGGGCGCGGGCGCCGCGGCGGCCTCGGCCTGAATATCGGAGTCGACCGCAGCGTCCTCGGCCAGCGCGGTCTCGGGGTCCGGAGCTTCCTCGGCGGCCGGCTCGGCCGGAGCCGCGGCCTCGGGCGCCTGATCGGCAGCCGGAGCCGCAGCCTCAGGCGCCTCGTCGACGGCGGGAGCCGCCGGCGTCGCGTCCTGTCCCTCGGCCGCCGCGGCCTCGAGCTGCGCGCCCAGACCCTGCATCGGCATGTTCTGCCCCTCGACCCGCTTGATCGAGAGCGAGAGGCGGCGACGCTCTTCGTCGATCTCGAGGATCTTCACGTTCAGCTTGGCGCCCGGCTCGACAACTTCGCTCGGGTTCTCGACGTGGTGGTCGGCGAGCTCGGAGATGTGGACCAGGCCCTCGACCCCGGGGAGGATTTCGACGAAGGCGCCGAAGGCGACCACCTTGGTCACCGTGCCCTCGAGCACGTCGCCCGGCCGGTGGGTGCTGATCACCCGCTGCCACGGGTCCTCCTGGGTCTGCTTCAGACCGAGGGAGATGCGCTGGCGGTCGCGGTCGATGTCGAGCACTTTGATCCGCACCGTGTCGCCGATCGCGACGACTTCGGAGGGATGGTTGACGTGGCTCCAGGAAAGCTCGGAGATGTGGATCAGGCCGTCGATCCCGTCGAGGTCGACGAAGGCGCCGAAGTCGACGATGTTGGAGATCTTGCCTTCGACCACCTGGCCGGGCTCGAGCCGGCCGAGGATCTGCTCGCGGACCTCCTTGCGCTCCTCCTCGAGCACCGCGCGGCGCGAGAGGACGACGTTGTTGCGCGAGCGGTTGAGCTCGATCACCTTGCACTCGAGCGTCTGGCCCATGAACTCGTCGAGGTTGTGGACGCGGCGGATGTCGACCAGCGAGGCGGGCAGGAAGCCGCGCACCCCGAGGTCGAGGATCAGGCCGCCCTTGACCACCTCGATGACGCTGCCTTCGACCGGTTCGCCGGAGTCGGCGGCGACCTCGATCTTGCGCCAGGCCTTCTCGAAGCGGGCGCGCTTCTTGGAGAGGATCAGGCGGCCCTCGGCGTCCTCCTTGGTGAGGACCAGGGCGTCGATCTCTTCGCCCAGCTCGACCTCTTCGTGCGGGTCGACCGACTTGCGGATCGAGAGCTCGTTGGCGGGAATGACGCCCTCGGCCTTGTAGCCGATGTCGACCAGGACCTCGTCCTTGTCGATGCGGACGACCTTGCCGCTGACGACGTCGCCCTCGTCGAAGGCGACCATCGTCGCCGCGTAGTTGGGGACGATCTGGCCGTCGATCTGCAGCAGCAGGCCGCCGGAACCCTCGACAGGGGTGGCGCTGGGCGCAGGGGTCATGGTCTCGGTCGCAGCCACGGCGGCGAATAATGGCAGAATCGAGCCGCGATGCCTGTCCGAGCCACCAAGCGGGGGGATGAACGTACGCCCCTCCCCGAAAACAGGGACGTCCTGATCTGCGGCGCGAGCTTCGCCGGGCTCGCCGTCGCGCGCGAGCTGGCGGGCTCCGGAGCCGACGTCCTGCTGCTCGACCGGTACGAGATCGGCGAGCGCCAGACCTCCGCCTGCGGCATCCCGACCGAGTGGCTGCGGCGGCTGGGATTGATGGAGAGCGAGTGCCAGCGCTTCGACACGCTGGTCATGCACACGCCGCACGGGACCTCGCGCTACCGGCTCCCCTGGACGTTCTCCACCTTCGACTACCGCCGCCTCTGCCAGCTGCTCTGGGAGGACTGCGACGCCGAGTTCGAGACCGCCAAGGTCCACGGCCGCGCCGCGCCCGCCAACGGCGACGGGGCGATCGCGGTCGAGACCGACCGCGGCACGGTCAGCGCGCCCCTGGTCGTCGACGCGCTCGGCTGGCGCCGGGTACTCGCCTCCGGCGATGGCTACCAGCCGCCCGACGCGCCGCTCTCGCGCGGCCTCGAGGTGCACCCGGCGGGGTCCGGCGAGGACCTCGAGATCTGGATCGACCGCCGCTACGTGCCCGCCGGCTACGGCTGGTCGTTCCCGGCCGACGACGAGCTGCGGATCGGAGTCGGCTCCTTCGACCCCCGCTTCCACGTCAAGGACACGACGGTGCTGCTGACCGAGGACCTCGGCAAGCGGCCGAACGAGTACCAGGGGAACTGGATCCCGCACAAGATCCGCCGCGCGACCGAGGGCGGCGTCTTCTTCGCCGGCGACTCCGCCGGCCACTGCCTGCCGCTCAGCGCCGAGGGGATCCGGACCGCGCTCTACTTCGGGATCGCGCTCGGGCGCGAGCTGCGCGGCGTGGTCGCGGGCGAGCGCAGCCGCGAGCAGGCGGCCGCCAGCTACGCCGAGTTCCACGACTCCCACCAGTGGAAGTTCGAATGGATGCTGCGGGTGCAGAAGCTGGTGCCGCGGGTGCCGCCGAGATTGCTTGCGCCGCTGATCCGCCTGATGGGCAACAAGCGCTTCGTCGACTGGTCGTTCTCGCACTACCTTGCAATCGCGCCACCGGATTTTGTCGAGGAAGCCCCCCTGAAGTCGCCGCTTGCCTCATAATGTGCGCTGTGGCTAAACAAGTCGCGAACGCCGCGGCCAACGACGACTCGACTCAGGTAGGACAGCGCCTGCGCAGCGCCCGCGAAGAGCTCGGGCTCAGCCTGCGTGAGGTGGCGCGGCGCCTCGACATCTCCGCCAGCGCCCTCTCCCAGATCGAGACCGGCAAGTCGCGCCCCTCGGTGAAGACGCTCTACGCGATCACCTCCGAACTCGGGCTCTCGATGGACCAGCTGTTCGCCGACACGGCCGCCGCGGAGCGCCAGCCGGCGACCCCGACGACGCCGGAGGAGGCCGCCTCGGCGGGTCCCACCAACGGCGCCCAGCAGGGCGGCCCGCCGCCGCCGATCGTCCAGCGCGCCGAGGCGCGGCCCGCGATCGACCTCGACGCCGGCGTCACCTGGCAGCGGCTGACCGCCGCCCACGACCCCAACGTCGACTTCCTGCAGACGACCTACCACCCGGGCAGCTCATCGAGCGGCTCCGAGAAACTCGTCCGCCACAACGGCCGCGAGTACGGCGTCGTCCTGAGCGGCCAGCTGGAGTTGACCGTCGGCTTCGAGAAGTTCACCCTCGGCCCCGGCGACGCCTGCTCGTTCGACTCCAACGAGCCGCACCGCCTCGCCAACCCCGGCACCGAGCCGGCGTCCGCGATCTGGTTCGTGATCGGGCGGCGGGGCAGCGACCCACGTGGCGTCTCGTTCGACGGCGAGTAGACCCAGGGCGAGACGGCGAGGGACAGGGGTCTGTCCGGAGGGGTGGGGCCGAGGGACGGCGAGGGACGGGGGCTTGTCCGGAGGGGCGAGGCGAGGGACGGCGAGGGACGGGGGCTTGTCCGGAGGGGTGGGGTGACCCTCTGCCGAAGACCGTCGCGCAGCTGGGGCCGGGGCGAGGGCTCAAGCGGCCGCGCATAGCCTTCGTCAGAGGGTCACCCCACCCCTCCCAACGGGATCGGCCCCGAGCTTCGCAACCTGAGCAGGCGCCGCCGAGCGAGCCCTGGGCCAGAGCTTCCAGGTCCCGGAGCTCCCCGTCTCTCGGAAAGCTCCCAAGGGACCAGGCTCGCCCTCTCTCGAATAGCTCCCAAGGGACCATGGCTGCCCTCTCTCGCATAGAGCTCCCAAGGGACGAAAGCGCGCCCCGTCGATCGCGTGGTTCCTTATGGACGCTGAGGGTCCGAAGGGAACCACGGGATCGGGATCTTGGCCTGGCTTGCCGGGTCGTGGTTCCTTTTGGACCGTATGGGTCCAAAAGGAACCACGGGATTGGGGGGACGGGGGCTTTGCGGGGGCTGGGGCGCTTTCGTCCCTCGCAGGGCTCGGTCCGTTGGGGAGGCTCCTGAGCCCTTGCTCGCGGAGCCCTCGCCGTACCGGTCTACGCGCCGGTGGCGACCTCGACCCCGAGCCGGTCGCGGATCGCCGCGGCGACCGAGTCGGCTCCCGGCAGGAAGGCGTCCTCGAGCGCCGGGCTGAAGGGGATCGGCAGGTCGTCGGTGGTGATCCGCCAGATGTCGTCGACGTGATGGAGGGCGTGCTCTGAGATCTCGGCCAGCGCGGTCGCCGACCAGCCGCCGGTGCGCGGGCCCTCCTCGACCACCACGAGGCGGTTGGTGCGGGCCAGGCTCTCAACCGCGGTCTCGAAGTCGAACGGCCGCAGCACGCGCATGTCGATCACCTCGGCCTCGATCCCGTCCTCGGCGAGGACGTCGGCCGCGGCGAGGGCGGTCCAGACGCCGGTCATCGCGGAGACGATCGTGATGTCGCCGCCGGGGCGGACGACGCGGGCGCCGCCGAGCTCGACCGGGTCGTCGTTCAGCTCGCCCTTGTTCGAGTAGAGCCGCTTGTGCTCGAAGAAGAGCACCGGGTTGTCGTCGCGGATCGCCGCCTTCAGCAGGGTGCGGGCGTCGCCCGGGTTGGAGGGCGCGGCGATCTTCAGGCCGGGAACGCCGAGGAACCAGGAGATCGGCGTCTGCGAGTGGATCGCGCCGAAGCGCCCACCGGCGCCGATCGCCGAGCGGACGACGAGCGGCACGCTCTGCTGTTCGTTGGAGAGGAACCAGTACTTGGCCGCCTGGTTGACGAGCCCGTCCATCGCCAGCGGCATGAAGTCGCCGAACATGATCTCGATCACCGGCCGCGTCCCGGTCACCGCCGAGCCGAAGGCGGTGCCGGTGATCGCCAGCTCGGAGATCGGCGTGTCGAAGACGCGCTCGGCGCCGTGCTTCTCCTGCAGGCCGGGGGTGACGGCGAAGACCCCGCCGGGCGCGGCGACGTCCTCGCCGAAGAGGACGACGTTCGGGTCGCGCTCGAGCTCCTCGTCGAGGGCGGTCCGGATCGCCTCGCGGAATTCGACCTCAGGCATCAGCAGTGCTCCTTTCGAAGTTCGTTCACAGGACCAGCGCTCCCGGCGAGGCGAGCAGCTCGGCGACCCGGCCGAGGAAGACGGCCCCGTCGGCGCCGGAGAGGATGCGGTGGTCGCAGACCAGCGTCACCCCCATCCGCCAGCCGACCGCGAGCTCGCCGTCGACGACGACGGGCTTCTGCGCCAGCGCGCCGACGGCGAGGATCGCCGCCTGCGGCGGGTTGATCACGGCGGTGAAGTTCTCGATCCCGTACATCCCCAGGTTGGAGACGGTGAAGGTGCCGCCGGAGAGCTCGGGCGGCGTCACCGTTCCCTCGCGGGCGGCGGCGGCGAGGCGCCGCGACTCGCGCGCGATCTGGCCGAGCGAGGCGCGGTCGGCGTCGTCGACCACGGGCACGATCAGGGCGCCGTCGGAGGCGGCGACGGCGATGCCGACGTTGACCCGCTCGTAGAGCTCCCAGCGGCCGTCGCGGTAGGCGCCGTTGGCGCGCGGGTGGTCGCGCAGCGCCAGCGCGCAGGCCTTGACCACGAGGTCGTTGTAGGAGGGGACGACGTCCCCCTCCCCGCTCCACTGCTTGAGCTGGGCTCGCAGCTGCACCGCCGCGTCCATCTCCAGCTCGCGCGAGAGCGCGAAGTCCGGCGCCGTCGCTTTCGACTCCGACATGCGGCGCACGACCACCTGCTGAAGCTTGGTCAGCTCGACGGTGGCGGTGGCGCCCTTGGCGGTCTCGCCGTCGGCGGGGCTCGGGGCGCCGGCAGGGGCCGCGACTCCGCCCACCCCCTCCTGCTGGGTAGGGGTGGGCGGAGTCGCGGCGGACGCGGGAGCGTTTTCCACGTCCTTCTTCACGATCCGTCCCCCAGGTCCAGACCCCTGAAGCGTTGAGAGCTCCACGCCAAGCTCCCTGGCAAGACGCCGAGCAACGGGAGAAGCCTTGACCCGCCCCGTCCCTGAAGCTGAACCGGAGCCATTGGCGCTACCAGCCGTCGCGGCCGGAGCCATCGCCGCTGGCGCAGCCGCCTCTCCGGCGGGTGGCGCGGGTGAGGGCGTCTCGCCCGCAGCCCCCGAGGACGAGGAGTCCTCACCGGCGACAGGACCCGCGGGCGTGGCGCTCTGTCCCGCGGCGTCAGGATCACCGATCCGAGCGATGGTCGCCCCGACAGCCGCCGTCTCGTTCTCCTGGACGAGGATCTCCAGCACCGTCCCGGCGACATCGGCTTCGAAGCCCATGTTGGCCTTGTCGGTCTCGATCTCGGCGATCTCCTGACCGACCTCGACCGTGTCGCCGACGGCGACGTTCCAGCTCAGGATCGTCCCCTCCTCCATCGAGTCGGAGAGGCGCGGCATCGCCACCTCGGTGGCGGTGGCGGCGGGGCTCAAGGCTTGAACTCCGAGGCCGCCAGCAGCAGCTCCGGGTCGGGCATCGGCGCCGCCAGGCCCTCGCCTTTCATCTGCTCCAGGCGGGTCGCGGTCTCCTCGTCGATCGCGTCGAGCTCGCTCGCCTCGACGCCGTGGAACTCGGCGAGGCGTTCGCGGGCGACGATCAGCGGGTCGCGCTTGCGCCACTCGTCGAGCTCCCCTTCTTTGCGGTACTTGGCCGGATCGGAGCGCGAGTGGCCGACGAAGCGGTAAGTCATCGACTCGATGAACTGCGGGCCGCCGCCCTCGCGGGCGCGCTTGACGGCGCGGCGCGCCGCCTCGCGGACGGCGAAGACGTCCATCCCGTCGATCTGCTCGGACTCGATCTCGAGCGCCCGCGGCCGGTCCATGATCGCGCCCGAGGTGACGTCCTCGTAGGGCGTGAACTCGCCGTAGCGGTTGTTCTCGCAGAAGTAGACGACCGGCAGGCCCATCACCTTGGCCATGTTCAGGCACTCGAAGAAGTAGCCGTGGTTGGTCGTGCCCTCGCCGAAGAAGGCGACGGCGACGCCGTCTTCGCGGCGCAGGCTGAGGGCGGCGCCGGTGGCGGCGCCGATCGAGCCGCCGATGATCCCGAAGCAGCCGATCAGACGGTTGGAGAGGTCGATCACGTTCATCGAGCCGGCACGGCCGCCGCAGACGCCGGTGGCGCGGCCGAGCATCTCGTCGAGCAGCGCCTGCGGGTCGACGCCGAGCGCCAGCGCGTGGCCGTGGCCGCGGTAGGTGCCGGCGACCCGGTCGCGCTCGGTGAGGACGTCGGCGACGCCGACGGCGTCCGCCTCCTCGCCGATGTAGAGGTGCGTGGTGCCGTGGACCTCGCCTTTCTGGAACAGCTGCTGGATCAGTTCCTCGAAGCCGCGGATCAGGCGCATTCGCGCGTAGAGAGCGACGGAGGCATCGCGGTCGGGGACTGAGGTCTTGGGGGGTGAGGTCTTCGTCGTCGCCATGTTGTTCAGCCTACCTTAACGTTGTTCAGAATCCAAGCTCGATCCGCGGCTGCGGCAGGATCCCGCCGTGCTCGGCGGCCCAGCCGTTGACGAAGGCCTGCGAGCCCTCGACCTGGGCGCGGACCGCCGCCGGATCGACACCCACCAGCGTCCCGTCCCGCTTGACGATGCGCCCGTCGACCAGCACCGTGCTGACGTTGCCGGCGTTGGCCTGCATCACCACGGTGCCGACCGGGTCGGTGCGGTTCCAGCCGATCAGGTTGAAGTCGTTGCCGTTGACGAGGACGACGTCGGCCGCCTTGCCCGGGGTCAGCGTCCCGGTGCGGTCGCCGAGCCCGGCGCCGCGGGCGCCGTTGATCGTCGCCCATTCGAGCGCCTGGCGCGTGGTCAGCGAGACGTCCTCGGGCATTTCGCTGCGCTCGTAGTAGCGCCCGTCGCCGAGCATCCTCCCCACCTGCAGCGCCAGCCGCATCTGGGCGAACATGTCGCCGCTGCCGTTGGAGGTGATGTCGACGCCGAGGCTGGGCGCGACGCCGTGCTCGATCAGCTTGGCGGTGATCGGGAACCCCATCCCCATCTGCATCTCGGTCTCCGCCTGGACCGAGACCGAGGCGCCGGCGTCGGCGATCAGCTTCAGCTCGTCGTCGGCGGAGAAGGAGCAGTGGACGAAGAGAATGTCGGGGCCGAGCATCCCGGCGCGGTGGATCTTGCGCACGTCTTCCCAGCGCTGCGTGGCGAGCACCTGGTTGGCGTGCAGCGAGATCCAGGCGTCGAGCTCGCGCGCCGAGCGGAACTCCTCGACGACGTCGTCCCAGTCCGCGATTTCGATCTCCTGCGGGACGATCGCCAGCCTCACCAGCCCGTCTTTGCCGCTGAACTCCTCGCTCGCGAGCTGGTGGGCGAAGGCGACGCGGGAGTCGTGGTCGGGCAGGTCTTCGTTCTCGACCTCGACCGGGTGGGTGGCGGCGAAGCCGTGGTCGAGCACCGGCGTGTAGGCGAGGCCGAACAGAGCCCGGATGCCGGCGTCGCGCAGGCCGCGCAGCGCCTCGCGGGCGTGGTCGCGGGTGACGACGTTGTGGCAGTAGTCGACGACCAGGGTGACACCGGCGTTGAGCGCGTCGAGCGCGCCGGCGTAGTTGCCGGCGTACATGTCCTCGGGCCGGTACATCGGCCCGAGGTGGATGCGCCAGCAGCGGACGTAGTCCTTGACCGTCCAGTCGGCGCAGACCCCGCGCAACGAGTGCTGCCAGGTGTGGAGGTGGGTGTTGGCGAAGCCGGGGATCGCGATCTGGCCCTCGGCGTCGATCCGCTCCGCGTCGGTGACCCCGAGGCCGGGGCCGATCGCGGCGATCTCGCCGTCCTCGACCAGGATGTCCCCACGGGGGACGTCGCCGACCTTCGGGTCGAGGCTGACGATCGAGGCGTTCTCGATCACGATCCGCGAGCGGGTCATCGCTCCTCCTTTGCCGTCGCTTGCGAGGTCAGGACGCTTCGCCGGCCGCCGCCGAGGCGAGCCGGATCCGCGAGACGCGGGCGTAGATCGCCGCCGCAATCAGGATCACCGCGCCGGGGAACCAGAACTGCCAGGCGTCGCTGAGTTCGAGGAAGGTGATCGCGTTGATCATCTCGGTCAGCAGCAGGGCGCCGAGCACCGTGCCGATGAAGGAACCGCGGCCGCCGTAGATGCTGGCGCCGCCGAGGACCACCGCCGCGATCGACTGCAGCGTGTAGTTCTGGCCGGCGGTGGCGTCGCCGGTCCCGATCTGGACCGCGAGCATCACCGAGGCGAGGGCGGCGAAGACGGCGCAGATCACGTAGGCGAGGATTTTGGTGCGGCCGACGCTGACGCCGATCCGGTGCGCCGAGGCTTCGCTGGAGCCGATCGCGCGCAGGGCCAGCCCGAGGCGGCCGCGGCGCAGCAGCAGCTCGGCGCCGAGCCCGATCAGGACGACGACGATGAAGACGACGGGGATGCCGCCGACCGCGGTCGAGAGCGTCTTCGCGGCTTCGCCGCTGAACAGGCCGGTCGGCACCGGGTTGATCAGCAGCGCCACGCCCTGGACGCCGATGAAGGTCGCCAGGGTGGCGATCACCGCGTTGATCTTGGCGAACTGGACGAGGCCGCCGTTGACGAGGCCGACCGCGGCGCCGGCGAGGATCGCGAGCAGCAGGCCGACGAAGAAGCCGCCGGTGCCGCCGGAATCGGTTGCGAAGGCGGTGAGTATCACCAGGCCGAGGCCCATCAGCGGCCCGACCGAGAGGTCGACGCCGGCGATCAGCAGGACGACCAGCTGGCCGATCCCGACCAGGATCAGCGCGGTCGAGAGCAGCAGCAGGTTTTCGATGTTGAAGGTGGTGAGGAAGTCGGAGTTCTGAGCGCCGGTGATCGCCGCCAGGGCGACGATGACCAGGGCCAGGACCGGCGTGGCGACGCCGTCGCCGCGCAGGAAGCGGCCGATCCAGCCCAGCGACTGGCGGCGCTCGCCGCGCTGCTGGCGCTCTTTGCGCGCGTGGCCGGCGGTGACCGCGGCGGCGGTGATCCCTTCCTCGCTGACGCCGTCCTTGTCCAGGGTCGCGGTGACCTGGCCGCGCGACATGATCGCGACCCGGTCGCAGAGCCCCTCGAGCTCGAGCGCGTCGGAGGAGCAGACGAGGACCGCGCAGCCGTCGGCGGCGAGCTCGCGCAGCAGGCCGTAGATCTCGACCCGGGCGCCGACGTCGACGCCCTGCGTCGGCTCGTCGCAGATCAGGACCCTGGGCCGGCCGAGCATCGCTCGGGCGAAGGCGACCTTCTGCTGGTTGCCGCCGGACAGGGTCGCGATGTCGGCTTCCTGCGAGGGGGTCTTGATCGCCAGTCGCTCTTCCTGCGAGGCCATCGCCGCCCGTTCCGGGCCGGGGCCGACGAAGCCGAAGGTGGTGAACTGGGCCAGGGCGCTGGCGACCCCGTTCTCGCGCACGCTCAGCGCCGGGAAGATGCCCTCGCGCTGGCGGTCGGAGGGGATGTAGAAGACGCCGTCGGACTGGGCCTGGCGGGGGCTGCGCAGGTGCACCTGCTTGCCGCCGACCTCGACCCGGCCGGTGTGGTGGCCGAGCCCGGCGAGGGCGCGGACCAGCTCGCGCTGGCCGTTGCCGGCGACGCCGGCGATGCCGACGATCTCGCCCTCGGAGACGCTCAGCGACACGTCATCGAAGCCCTCGCCGGAGAGGCCCTCGACGGCGAGGACGGTGGCGCCGGGGGCGCCGGAGAGCTTGTCGGGGAAGACCGCGGCCAGTTCGCGGCCGGCGATCAGTTTGAGGATCGCCGCCTCGTCAACCTCCTCGACGCCGAAGGTGCCGCGCGCCTCGCCGTCACGGAGGACCGTGAGGCGGTCGGCAATTTCCTCGACCTCGGGGATGCGATGGGAGATGTAGACGATCGCGGTGCCGCGCTCGCGGATCGCCCGGACCTGCTGGAACAGGTGGTCGACCTCGTCGGCGTCGAGCGCCGCGGTCGGCTCGTCGAGGATCAGCACGCTCGGGTCGAGCGCCAGCGCCTTCGCGATCTCGACCAGCTGCGACTCGGCGGCGGTCAGCTCGGAGACGCGGCTGGCGGGATCGACCTTGGCGCCGATCGTCTGCAACCGCTCCTGCGCCCAGGCGTTCGCCTGCGAGTGCTTCGGACGCAGCCGCTTGGGCATCGCCAGCACCATGTTCTCGACCACGGTGAGGTCCTCGGCCAGGGCCGGGTGCTGGTAGACGACGCCCAGCCCCAGCGCCTGCGCGGCGCTGGGGCTGGCGGCGTCGAGCCGCTCGCCGCCGATTTCCACAGCCCCTTCGTCGGGCTGCAACGATCCTGCGGCGACGGCCATCAGGGTCGACTTGCCGGCTCCGTTCTCACCCAGCAGGGCGTGAACCTCGCCGGCCCGGACCTCGAGGCTGACTCCCTTCAGCGCCTTCACGGCGCCGAAGGACTTGCGGACGTCGGTCAGTCTCAGGGCTATGCGGTCAGTCGACTCCATCTTCTTGCCTCTTCAGTGCCTCGCGCCTAGCTTTCCAGCGCGATTTCGTTCATTTCTTCTTCGGACATTTCGTTCGAGAAGTACGTTTCGGGACTGGCCGATTCGTCGCATTTCGGTTCTTGGCCACCGGCCGAGTCCTCGTAGATCCCGAGCGTGATGATGCCGCCGTTCTTCAGCGCCGGCGGTTCCCCACCGGAGGCTTCGGCGATCGCGTACTGGGCGGCATAGCGACCCAGCCAGTTACGCGAGGAGATCGTCATCAGCTGGAATTCTTCGCCGCTTTCCTTGGCGTCTTTCCAGGTGCAGGCAAGGGCGTTGGCCTCCGTCGACGCGGTCGGCGGGATCGGCTTGCCGGCGGCCTGGAAGGCCTGGATCGCGGCCTGCGCGGTGGCGCCGTAATCGTTGACCATGCCGTCGATCTCCGGGTGCTTGGCGATCAGGCTGGCGGTCACTTTTTTGGCTTCCGCCGGATCCCAGTTCGTCACCGGCCACTGTTCTTCGCTGATCGGCTCGACCAGTTCGACGCCGGGGTTTTCTTCGACGACTTCCTTCACGCCCTTGGCGGTGTTGGCGCTGACCGTGTTGCCGGCCGGGCCACCCTCGTAGAGCAGCTTGCCTTTGCCACCCATCTGTTCGATCGTCCATTCGGCCCATTCGCGGCCGGCGGCGACGGTGTCCCAGTCGATGTACTTGGTGTAGTCGGTGCCTTCGGTGCCGCACGGGTCAGCACCCCACGGGACGACCGCGGCGCCTTTCTGCATCGCCTGACGCATCGCCGGGACCTCGGCGCAGACGCCGGAGTCGGGGATGAGGACGATCGCGTTGGCGCCCTGGGCGACCATGCTCTGCAGGCCGGAGACGGCCTTCTGCGGTTCGAAGCCGGCGTTGACGATGATTTCCTTTTCAACCGCCGGGCATTTCTTCGACATGATCTGCACCTGTTCCAGCGACGACTTGGACCAGGCGTTGAGACCGCCGCCGTCCTGGATCCCCAGGGTGACGCCTTCTTCGCCGCACCACGGGTTTTCGCTGGACGCGGTCGTGCTTTCGCCGCCGCCGGTGCTTTCGGCTTCGGTCGAGCCGCCGGAGCTGCTCGAGCTGCCGCCGCCGCAGGCGGCGAGCGCCAGCGCGGCAAGCACGGCGCCGAGAATCAGCAGCACCGATCCCTTTGCCCGCGAGCGTTTTGGTCTACGTGACATCGATTGAGTCCTCCTCTGTGTTTCTGCTTTGAAGCGCGCGGCCCAGATTCGCGCCGCTCGCGGTTCGGAGGCCCGGTGTCGGCGCTCGGTTGTCGTCCGAGCCCTGTTCCGGCTCCCGAATCTTTGGAAGTCGCGTCCTGCCTGCGGGGTCGGCCCGGACCCTCCCCGGCTGCGGAAGACGAGGTCGCGCCAGGGGATGTTGCGCAGCCCCATCCCGAGGGCGACGATCGCGCCCTGGATGATGTAGTCGACGGAGATCTCGGCGCCGAGGGCGGAGATCACCTGTTCGAGCTGCGAGAGGAAGAGGACGCCGACGGCGGTGGCGATGACGCTGCCGCGGCCGCCGCCGAGCGCGGTGCCGCCGAGGACGACGGCGGCGATCGTCGGCAGCAGGTATTCGTTGCCGGGCAGCAACGGCGGCGATTGCAGATAGCCCGAGAGCAGCGCCCCGGCGAACGCGTAGGAAGCGCCGGCGAAGGTGTAGGCGAGCAGCTGGTAGCGCTCGACCGAGAGGCCGGCGGCGCGCGCGGCCAGCGGGCTCGAGCCGACGAGGACGAAGCGCCGCCCCCAGACGGTGAGGCCGACGAAGGCGGCGACGAGCAGGACCAGGACCAGGGCGAGGACGGCCGGGACGGGGATGCCGAGGAACTTGTCGGCGGTGAAGCTGGCCCAGTTCTTGGTCGCCTTGAAGGCGATCGAGCCGCCGGTGACCTGCAGCACGGTGCCGATGAAGATCGCGTTCGAGCCGAGCGTCGCGACCAGCGGCGTGATCCCCAGCCGGGTGACCGCGAAGCCGTTGATCAGGCCACCGGCGAGGCCGGCGCCGACGACGACCGCCAGGGCCAGCGGCAGCTGGCCCGAGTCGCCGCCGGGGACGGTGACGACGAGGACGGCGCCGAGCGAGAAGAGGCCGGCGACCGAGAGGTCGAGGCCACCCTGCTGGATCACCAGGGTCTGGCCGATCGCAGCGACGGCGAGGATGCCGGCGAACGGCAGCATGCCCATGATCGCGCTGTGCGAGAGGCTGCCCGAGGCCAGCAGCGGGCTGACCGCGAACAGCAGCGCCGTCGCGATCCAGATCGCGAAGAACGGGGACGCCAATCGGCTGCGAAGCACGGTCATCCAGTCATCTCCAACCCTGTTGCGCGTGTTGCGCCACGGTGAATTCGTAGCACCTTACTGAACATGGTGTCAAGAGGCAGTAAACAGTACTTTGGGATAGGGAACGCTGACCGGACCCGCCGGCGGCCGGCGGCGGGTCCGGTCGCGCCGAGGCCGCGCGCTAGGCGCGAACCGGCTCCGGGATCCAGTCGCCGCCGAGCTTGGCGTCGGCGATCGCCGGGTCCTTGAGCGCCTCTTCCATCAGGTAGTCCCGGGACTCGACCGCGAGGCGGCGGACCGCCTGCACGTCGGCGTCGAGCAGCTTGCCGTCGCGTTTGACGACGCGGCCGGCGACGAGCACGGTCTTGACGTTGCCCGGGTGGGCGGCGTAGACGATCGCCCCCCAGGGGTTGTTGAGCGGCGTCAGCGCCAGCGAGTCGGAGGTGTCGACCGCGATCACGTCGGCCTGCTTGCCCGGCGTCAGGCTGCCGATCCGGTCGTCCATGCCGCAGGCACGGGCGCCCTGCACGGTCGCGAAATCGACCACGTCCTTGCAGGTGAGCCGCAGCTCGTCGACCAGCGAGATCCCTTCCTCGGCCGCCTTGCCGTTGTCGCGGCCGCGCTGGGAGGCGATCGTCGAGCGCATCGCGCCGAACATGTCGCCGCCGTTGGAGGAGCAGACGTCGATCGAGAGGCTGGGCCGGATCCCGGCGTCGAGCAGGCGCCCGGTCGCCGGCCAGCCGTGGCCCATCTGCAGCTCGATGTCGGCCGAGACCGAGGCGGTGCCGCCGGAGTCGGCGATCATCGCCAGCTCGTCGTCGCCGAGTTCGTTGCAGTGGACGTAGGTGACGTCGTCGGCCAGCAGGTCGTTCTCGCGCATCCACTCGACCGGCCGCGAGCGCCCCCACTCCCCGTCGCCGACGTGGACCGTGATCCGGGTGCCGACTTCGCGCGCCAGCTGGTAGTCGAGCAGCGTCGTCTCCTTGGTCGCGAACTGCGGCCCGCGCAGCGCCATCGCCAGGGTCACCAGCTGGTCGTCGCTGGAGAAGAACTGCTCGCGCAGGCGCTTGACGTCATCGGTGTGCGGCACCGTGCTGGGCAGGTTCTGCCACTGCGGGGCGCCGGCGCCGTGGGCGAAGACCGCCCGCGCGCCCGAGTCCTTCAGCCCTTCGACGGCCGCGTCGGCGTGCGCCGGGGTCGCCAGGTTGTGCGACCAGTCGAGCAGGGTCGTGATCCCGGAGTCGAGCGCCTCGAGCGTCCCGATCAGGTTGCCGGCGTAGGTGTCCTCGGGCCGGAAGTGCTTGCTGAAGCCCGAGTGCAGCCCGGCCAGGTAATGGCCCAGCGTCCAGTCCGAGGCGATCAGCCGCAGCGGCGCCTGCCAGGTGTGGCGGTGGGTGTCGACGAAGCCGGGCATCACGATCGACTCGCCGGCGTCGATCACCTCCGCGTCGGTGACTCCGAGGTCGGCGCCGACGGCGGCGATCTTGCCGTCCTCGATCAGCACCTCGCCCGGCGTCAGGACCCCGATCTCCGGGTCCATGCTGAGCACCGTCGCGGCCTTGATCAGCTTGCGATCTGCCATATCTCTACTCCTCCTTTGGCCGGCCATGCCGGGTTCATGCGTGGACGTCGACGAGAATCTTTCCTTTGGCGCTGCCGTCGGCGAGCGGGACGAGGCCGTCGGGGACGATCCGACCGAGGTCGATCACGCCCTCGACTACGCGCTCGGCGATCGCCGTTTCCGCCAGCATCTGCAGCGCCTCCGGCAAGTCGGTGCCGCAGACGTGGGCGACGGTGGTGAAGAGGTCGACCTCGCGCAGGATCGCGGCGACCGAGTCGAGCTCGACCGGGTTCGCCGGCAGGCCGAGCATCAGCACGCGGCCGCCCTGGCGGGTCATGTGGACGGCCTGGTTGAGCGTCCCGGGAACGCCGGCGGCGTCGATCGCGACCGCGGCGCCGATGCCGCCGGTGATCTCGCGCACGGCGGCGACCGGATCGGTCGCGCGGGCGTCGATCGTCTCGGCGGCGCCGAGCGCGGCGGCGGTCCGCAGGCGCGCCTCGTCGACGTCGATCGCGACCACGTCGCGGTTGCCGCGGGCGACCGCGGCGGCGACGATGAAGGCGCCGATGCCGCCGACACCGATCACCGCCAGCGGCTCGGAGGCGGCGACCTCGACCCGGTTGAGGCCGTGCAGCGCGACCGCCAGCGGCTGCGCCATCGCCGCCGCGTCGTCGCTGCAGCCGTCGGGGACCTTGACGCAGATCTGGGCCGGGCTGACCACCTCCTCGGCCAGACCGCCGTCGCGGTGGAAGCCGAGCGTGTAGTAGCGGGAGCAGAGGTTGGTGCGGCCGGCGCGGCACCAGGCGCACTCGCCGCAGGAGACGCCGGCGCCGGAGACGACGCGGTCGCCGATCGCGAGGCCGTCGACCCCCTCGCCGAGCTCGGCGACGCGGCCGACGAACTCGTGGCCGAGGACGACCGCGCCCTGGTGGCCGCTGCCCGGGTGCGGCCGGTCGAAGGAGGTCAGCTTCGGGCCGTGCGAGTACTCGGTCGAGTCCGAGCCGCAGATCGCCCCGCGGAGCACGTCGAGCTTGACGGCGCCGGGCTCCGGCGCGTCCGGCGCTGGCACCGCCTCGACCCTGACGTCGTGGCGGCCGTGGTACACGGCGGCTCTCATCCGCGGTCGATCCTAACAGCAATGCTTCACAACCGTCAAGCAGCGCTTGACACGCTCCGACGTCGCATTCCGGGGGGCCTCAGCCGGACCGTTTTCGCGCCCAGGAATCGATCCCGACCGCCGCCATCATCAGCGTCCCGAGCGCGACCTGCTTCCACAGCGGGTCGAGCCCGAGCAGGTTGAAGCCGTTGCCGATCAGGGCGATGAACAGCACGCCGACGACCGTGCGCCAGACCGCGCCGTCGCCGCCGTAGATGCTGGTGCCGCCGACGACGACCCCGGCGAGCACGGTGAAGGCGAGGGTGCTGCCGGTGTCCGCCTGGGCGCTGAGCACGCGCGAGGTGTCGATCACACCCGCCAGCCCGGCGGCGAAGCCGCTGATCGTGAAGGCGAGGATGCGGGTCCGGTTGACCCGCACGCCGGCGAGCTTCGCCGCCTCGGCGTTGCCGCCGGCGGCGTACATGTAGCGGCCGGCGGTGGTGCGGGCGAGCAGCAGCCCGATCACGACGACGCCGATCGCCATCAGCCAGATCGCGCTTTTGACGCCGAGGATTTCGGTTCTCGCCACGTCCCCGAACGCCCGGTTTTCGACCACGATCAGGTTGCCGCCGGTGACCAAGCTGGCGACGCCGCCGATCACGAACGACATCGCCAGGGTGGTGATCAGCGGGCTGATCCGCAGCACCGTGGTGATGATCCCGTTGAGAGCGCCGACCGCGATCCCCACCCCGACCCCGAGCAGCACCGCCCAGAGCGGGTCGACCGACTGGGCGAAATGGCCCGCGGTGACGGCGGCGAGCGCGTAGATCGCGCCGACCGAGAGGTCGATGCCGCCGGTGACCAGGACCAGGGTCCCGGCCGCGGCGATCAGCAGCACCGCCGACTGCTGGTCGAGGATGTTGAGGAAGTTCCCGGTGGTGAAGAAGGTCGAGCTGGAGAACGAGAGGACGAGGAAGAGGACGAGGAAGGGGATCACGATCCCGACCTGCCGGACCCGGTCGGCGACGGTCGCTTCGCCGGCGCCGATCGCGCCGCCGAGACCGCGCAGCCGGCCTCCGATCGAGCCGCCGAGGCGCGTCACCGGGCCCTCCTCCTCCCTGGCGCTCACGTGGCCGCCGCCGTTTCGCCCTGCCCCGCGAAGGCCGCGCCGAGGATCGCTTCCTCGGTCATCTCGCCTCCGGTCAGCTCGGCTCGCACCTCGCCGCCCTGCATGACCAGGATCCGGTGCGAGAGGCCGATCACCTCCTCGATCTCGGAGGAGATCAGCAGCACGCCGACCCCGCCCGCCGCCAGCTCCGCCAGGAGCTCGTAGATCGCGGCCTTGGAGCCGATGTCGACGCCGCGGGTCGGCTCGTCGGCGATCAGCACCTTCGGCTCGCACATCAGGGCGCGGGCGAACAGCACCTTCTGCTGGTTGCCGCCCGAGAGCGAGGAGACGGGGGCTCGCAGGCCGGCGCTCTTCAGCTTGCAGCGTTCGAGCACCGGGCCGGCCTTGGCCCGCTCGGCGCGCCGGTTGACGACGCCCATCCGGCTGACGTTGCCGAGGCTGGAGAGCGTCGTGTTCTCGATCACCGAGCGCCCCAGCAGCAGCCCCTGGTCCTTGCGCGACTCGGGGATCATCGCCAGCCCGGCGCCGAGGCTGCGGACGACGCGGCGCGTGGCGTTCGGATCGGAGAGCAGCTCGACGCTGCCCTGCTCGACCCGGTCGGCGCCGATCATCGCCCGCGCCAGCTCGCTGCGCCCGGCGCCGATCAGGCCGGTGAGGCCGACGATCTCCCCGGCGCGGACCTCGACCGAGGCGCCGTTGACGCCGGCGGCGACGACTTCGGAGCCCGAGAGCAGGACCGGAGCGTCCGGCGCGGGCGGGCGCTTCGGCGGGAAGACGGCGCCGAGCGGGCGCCCGAGCATCGCCTGGATCAGCGAGTCCTCGGTCTCCTCGCGGGCGGGCGTGGTCTGGACCAGCCGGCCGTCGCGCATCACCGAGATCGTGTCGGCGAGGTCGAGGACGTCGCGCAGGAAGTGCGAGATGAAGACGATCGTCTTGCCGCCGCCGGCGAGGCGCTTGATGATTTCGTGCAGGTGGAGGCGCTCGGGCCCGCTGAGCGCGGCGGTCGGCTCGTCCATCACGATCAGCTCGGCGTCGCGCGAGAGCGCCCGCATGATCTCGACCTTCTGCTGGTCGGCGGTGCGCAGGGCGCCGACCTTGGTGTCGGCCGGCAGCGGGAACTCGGAGGTCTCGGCCAGCTCCGTGTAGCGCTTGCGCAGGGCGCGGCGCCTGACGAAGCTGCCGTAGCGGGGCTCGGCGCCGAGGAAGACGTTCTCGGCGACGCTCAGCTGCGGAACCAGGGTCGACTCCTGCGCCATGCCGGCGATCCCGTGCTCGAGCGCCTCGCGCGGTTCGCGGAAGGCGACGGCCTGGCCGGCGACCAGGATCCGGCCGCCGTCGGGCACGGTCGCCCCGGTGATCACCTTGCCCAGGGTCGACTTGCCGGCGCCGTTCTCGCCGACGAAGGCGTGGACGGAGCCGCGGCGGACGCTGAGCGAGACGTCGTCCACCGCCTGCACCCGGCCGAAGTGCTTGCAGACGCCCTCGACCTCGAGGTGGGAGGCGGACCCGTCCGGCCCGCCTCCTCCCTCCGCGGCGCTGGCCGCGGAGGGAGGGGTGTTGCGTGACCCGTTGCTCATCCGGGCCACTCGGGGTGGAATTCTTCGGCGTTCGCTTTGGTGATCACCCCTTCGCCGGGGAGGTCTTTGAGCGAGTTGACCGTCGGCTGTTCTTCGCCGCTGCGGATGCCTTTGATCAACAGCTGCATCCCTTCGCGTCCCTCGCTCGCGGGCGCCTGGGCGACGTCGCCATACCAGACCCCGGCCTTGATGCCGGCGATCGCGGCGGCGGAGCCGCCGTAGCCGACGAGCAGCACCTTGCTCTTTTCGCCGAGCGCCTGTTCGGCTCCCTCGATCCCCTGGTCGGCCCCGACCACGAGGTTCAGGTCGGAGTTCCCCTGGAGCATGTTCTGCGTGGCTTCCAGGCCCGCCGCGGGGGTGAAGAAGCTTTCACCCTCGGCGACCACCTTGACCGGGCTGCCGGCGACCGCCTTGTCGAAGGCGCCGCGGACCGCGCTGTCGAGCGCCGAGGCCTTGATCGAGAACAGGTAGCCCACCTTGCACGGGTTGAGGTTGTTTTCTTCGCAGGCCTCGACCGTCAGTTCGCCCAGCTTGGTGCCGATTTCTTCCGGCACGAAGGTGACGTTGGCGGTCAGGCCTTCGACCTGCTTTTCGTCGGTGCCCAGGTCCGGGCCCAGCGTCTGGTCGATGTTGCCGACGCCGGCGCCTTCGGCGAGCGCTTCTTCGACCAGCGGGATCAGGTTCGTCGAGGAGATCGGCTGGGTGATGTACCCGTCGTACTTGCCGGTCTGCATCGCGTCCTGGAACTGCGAGAACTGTTCTCCCGGGTCGTTGTTGGCGTCGAATACGGTGACGTTGGCGTTGCTTTCGCTGGCGACGCCTTCAGCGGCGGCCAGCATCGGCGCGTCGTAGCTGTTCGCCACGGCGAACGAGAGATACGCGATCTCCAGCGTCTTTTCAGCTTCTTCTTCGCCGCCGCCCGTGCTTTCGCCGCCCGAGCTGCTCGTGCTGCTGCTGGAACCGCAGGCGGCGAGTACGAGCGCCCCGATCAGAGCAACAGCCAAGACGAAGAGCCAGCGCGAGCGCGCCGACCTCAGAGCCTTGGTTCCCATCGATCTCCTCCTCGTGTCCCGCGACCGGGTGAGCCACCGGCTCGCCACGGCCGCTGTTTTCCCATCTCCCAACGTGCAGCGCCTGCAGACACCCAGCGTCGGCAGGCGCCGTACAACCCCCCTTGCCCGACGGCGCCGATCTCTCGTAGCCGCGGGAAAGCACTCTCACCAGAGCTCTGAGCTTGCGAGCTCGGCCCCTTCGGACAGCGACTTCAACTTGAACCAGACGACGTCCGGATCGACCTGTGAGAATTTGATGAAGGTGTCGAAGCCGCAGTCGGTGCCGGCGATCACCCGCTCCTTGCCGACGACGCCCGCCAGGCGGACCAGCCGTTCGGCGACGACCTGCGGGTGCTCGATGTAGTTCGACTTGACGTCGATGACGCCGAGGATGATCTTCTTGTCGTCCGGCAGCATCGTCTTTTCGAAGACCCGCCACTCGTGCTCGTGCCGCGGGTTGCCGCCCTCGGTGTAGATCGTCCCGACGTTCGCTTTCAGGACCTCGTTGATGATGTCCTCGAGCGGCACGTCTTTGTGGTGCGGCCCGGCGTAGTTGCCCCAGCAGACGTGCAGCCGGACCTGCTCCGGCGGGATCCCGTCGAGGGCCGCGTTGAGCGCCTCGATCGCCAGCGGCAGGTGGGTGTGCCAGTCGCCGACGCTGCTCCCCACCGAGCGGCAGTGAGCCGACATCGCGAGGTCGGGCGAGTCGATCTGCAGGGTCAGGCCGGCATCGGTGATCGCCTTGTACTCGTAGGAGAGCACCTCGGCGAGCCGGGCGAGGTACTTCTCGTGCGAGCCATAGTGCTGGTCCGGGTAGTTGAAGGCGATCTGGCCGGGGCTGATCGCGCCCATGAAGCCGTCGGTGAGCGGCACGTCGAGGTCGGCGAGCGTCCGCTTGAAGCGGGCGATGTCGTCGAGCACCGACTGCTTGTCCTTGAGCTCGACCGGCCCGGTGCAGTTGGAGAAGATCGTGTGCGCCATCGCGTCGGTGGCGAACAGCTTCATCGCCAGGTTCGGGAACGGCGCGACGTCGTCGGACTGGAATTCCGACTGACCGGAGAAGCCGGTGAAGCGGTCGCTGATGTAGGTGCTGAAGCCCGGCTTGCTCAGCTCGCCGTCGCTGACCTTGTCGATCCCGGCCTCGCGCTGTTTGGTGACGATTTCGGCCACGCCCTCGTCGAGCCGCGAGTCGAGCTTCGACCGGTCGATCTCCTTCCCCTCGACGTGCGCCCAGACCATCTCCGCGATGTCCTCGGGCCGCGGCAGGCTGCCCGCGTGGGTGGTGATGATTCGATCGGTCACTGGTTTCCCTTCCCCTCGTACTGGTCGTTTTCCCATTCCCCCAGAAAAAAGCGGTCCCGACTACTTGAGACCTGTCAGCGAATCTAACCGCTGCCGGCCGCCACTGTCAAGTGATCCTGCACAAAAAAGTGGCTGGCCGGCCAAGCTCTTGGCATGAACAAGCCAATTCTCGCCTGCGAACGCACGCCGGGTCGCGCTTTTGTTCATGTCCATGACACGATTCGTGAAGCGCTGCTGTATGATGCCTGCCGATGGGGGAGCGATCCGCAGCGACGGTAGTGGTCGGCGGCACCGCCGGACTCGGCCGCGATCTCGCCGAAGTCATGCTCGAGCGAGGGCACCGCGTGGTGATCACCGGCCGCGAGCTCGCCCGAGCCGAAGAGGTCGCCGGCGAAATCGGGGCCGGCTGCGCCTGCGCGGCACTCGACCTCTCTAAGCCAGAGCGGATCGCCGACGCCCTGGCGGGCGTCGGACCGGTCCGGCACGTCGCCCTGGTCGGGATCGCGCGCGACGAGAACACCGCTCGCGACTACGACATCGAGACGGCGATCGGCCTGGTCACGATGAAGCTGGTCGGCTACACCGAGGTCGTCCACACGCTGCTGCCCGAGATGGACGATGACTCCTCGATCGTGCTCTACGGCGGGCAGGCCCAGGCCCGGCCCTACCCCGGGTCGACCACCGTCTCCACGGTCAACGGCGGCGTGATGGGGATGACCCGCACGCTGGCGGTCGAGCTCGCCCCGATCCGCGTCAACGCGCTTCATCCGGGCGTCGTCGGCGACAGCCCGTACTGGGCCGACAAGCCGGCCGCCGTGCTCGACGCCCTGGTCGAGCGGACCCCGACCGGCTCGCTGGTGAAGATGCGGGAGATCTCCGAAGTGGCGACGTTCCTGCTCGAGAACCGCGCGGTGAACGGCGTCAACCTGGCCGCCGACGGCGGCTGGACGCTCAAATAGCCCGACCGGCAACCGCGAGCGGGACCGGCGGCACAGCGCGGACCGTTAACGGCGGCTCGGCCTCTTCGTCAAGCATAACTTGACACCTGCGGGTAGATTTGCTTAACATCGCAGCAGGGCCGGTTACTCCGGCGAAACGCCAGACCGGGTGATCGAGAGGAGATTCGTGGGCATCGCATCGCGTGGAGCAACGATGGCAGTTGATTGGGAGCAGCGGATCGACTTCGCCAAGCTTCGCGGCGACCGGCTGGCCCGCGCCAAGCAGAAGCTCGAGGAGTCCGACCTCGGCGCCCTGCTGCTGTTCGACCCGAACAACATCCGCTACGTGACCAGCACCCACATCGGCGAGTGGGCCCGCGACAAGAACGCCCGCTACGTGCTGCTGCCGCGCAACGGCGACCCGGTCCTCTGGGACTTCGGCTCCGCCGCCCGCCACCACCAGATGTACGCGCCCTGGCTGCCGCCGGAGAGCTTCCAGGCCGGCGTCACCCCGATGCGCGGGGCGATGCCCGACGAGACCGGCATCCCCGACACGCTCGGCGAGCGGATCGCGCATGAGATGCGCAGCCGCGGGCTGGAGGGCGAGAAGGTCGGGATCGACATGACCGACATGGTCGCCCTCGCCGCCCTGCAGCGCGCCGGCGTCCACACCACCGACGGCTCGCGGGTGATGCTGGCGGCACGCTCGATCAAGACCGAAGAGGAGATCGCCCTGCTCGACCACGCGGCCGGGATCGTCGACGCGGTCTACGAGCGGATCTACGAGACCCTCCGTCCCGGGATCACCGAGCAGGAAGTCGTCGCCGACGCGCAGCGGCTGCTGTTCGAGCTCGGCTCCGAGCACGTCGAGGCGATCAACGCCGTCTCCGGCGACCGCTGCAACCCGCACCCGCACGTCTTCTCCGACCGCCTGCTGCGGCCCGGCGACCAGGCCTTCTTCGACGTGATCCACTCGTTCATGGGCTACCGCACCTGCTACTACCGGACCTTCAACGTCGGCGGCGTCAACCAGGCGCAGCTCGACGCCTACAAGCAGTGCCGCGAATGGCTCGATCTGGCGATCGAGCTGGTCCGGCCCGGCGCCACGACCGACACGATCGCCGCCGTCTGGCCCAGCGCCGAGGATCTCGGCTTTCCCAGCGAGGAAGCCTGCTTCGGCCTGCAGTTCGGCCACGGGCTCGGCGTCGGCCTCTACGAGTCGCCGATGATCTCGCGCCTGCACAGCTTCCACAACCCGGTCGAGATCGAGGAGGGGATGGTCTTCGCGCTGGAGACCTACTGCCCCGCCGGCGACGGGATCTCCGCCGCTCGGATCGAGGAGGAGGTCGTCGTCACCGCCGAGGGCTCGCGGATCATCACCCGCTTCCCCGCCGAGGAGCTGCTCGTCACCGGCCGCCAGTACGTGCGCGGCGCCGACCTCGTCTCCGACGCCGAGAGCGTCACCGTCTAGAGCTTCCTCCCACACCCACCCTCCCCCCGGGTCGCGACTCCCTTCGGCGCTCCGCGCACGAGGGGAGTCGTGCGTCCGCGATCAGGTGAGGGCGACCTCGGCGGCGGTGCCGGCGAGGGCCGAGCGGATCCGCTGGCCGGGGGCGATCTCGATCAGCGGCACGGTCGAGCCGCTGATGATCACCTCGCCCGGCGCCAGCTCGGCGCCGAACTCATGCAGGTAGCGGGCGACGTAGGCGACCAGCTCGGCCAGCGCCCCGGTCGCCGCCTCGGCGTCCCCGGTCGCCGCCAGCGGCTCGCCGTCGCGGGTCACCTCGACCGCCAGCGGGCCCCGCGGGAGGCCGGGAGACGGCGGCTCGGCGGCGAGCACGACGGCGCGGTGGTAGATGTCGCCGGCGACCACCTCCTCGAGCTCGGCGGGCGGCAGCGAGGCGTCGGCCAGCTCGATCGCCGCGGCGATGCCGGCGACAGCGCCGGCCGCCTCCGCCGCGCTCGCCCCGGGCTCGACCCGGTCGCCGACGAAGATCGCGACCTCGGGCTCCAGCCGCGGCACCGCCCACTCCCCCACCGCGCACTCGCCGCCGCTCCCGACCAGGGTCGAGTCGGTGAGGAAGCCGACCACCGGGCCGGCGAGGCCGAGCGCCTCGCGAACCGCGGCGGGGCCGAAGGCGAGCTTCCAGCCGAGCGACCGGGCGCCGGCGGCGAGCAGCTCGTCGCGGCGCGCGAGCAGGCGCTCCATCCCGGCCCGCGCCCGCGGGTCCTCCCAGGGAGGACGCAGCGCGCTCAGCGGCCTGCCCCCATCAGAAGTGGTGCGGCATCCAGTCACCGCCGATCGCCGCGTCGGCCGTCGCCGGCGTCGCCCGCGCCTGCTCGAAGATGTAGTCGCGGCTCTCGTGCGCGAGCCGCCGCAGCCGCTCGCGGTCGACCCCGAGCAGCTCACCGTCGCGCTTGACCACCTCGCCGGCGACGAGGATCGTGTCGACGACGCCCGGGTGGGCGTTGTAGACGACGGCGCCGTACGGGTTGTTGACCGGGTACATCCCGTAGGACTCGGTGCTGAGCAGGATCACGTCGGCCTGCTTGCCGGGGGTAAGGCTGCCGATCCGGTCCTCGAGGCCGACCGTGCGGGCGCCGCCGATCGTCGCCAGCTCGACCACGTCGCGGCAGCTCAG
Organism: uncultured Actinomycetes bacterium; assembly: GCA_963810455.1. GTDB lineage: Bacteria > Actinomycetota > Thermoleophilia > Solirubrobacterales > 70-9 > VAYN01. The sequence goes on along the minus strand of CAWEOH010000036.1, from coordinate 23,441 downwards.
CGGCACGTGGTCCAGCGGTTCGCCGCGGTCGAAGGCCGCGCCGTTGTCGAGCCCGCGCTGAGCGCCGGCCAGGGTCCGCATCGCGCCGAACATGTGCCCGCCGGTGGAGCTGCAGACGTCGATCGAGATGCTGGGCTGGATCCCCATGCCGAGCAGCCGGCCCGTCGCCGGCCAGCCGTGGCCCATCTGCAGCTCGACGTCGGGCGAGATCGAGGCGGTGCCGCCGGAGTCGGCGATCAGCTTCAGTTCCTCGTCGGCGAGCATGTTGCAGTGGATGTAGGTGACGTCCGGGCCGAGCAGGCCGCTCTCGCCGAGCCAGGCGACGGGCTTTTCCTTCGCCATCTCGCCGTTGCCGATGTGGATCGTGATCCGCAGGCCGAGGTCGCGGGCCAGCTCGTAGTCGGTCACGGTCACCTCGCGGGTCGCCACCTCGGGACCGCGCAGCGCCATCGCCATCGTCACCAGCCCGTCGTCGGCGGCGAAGTACTGGTCGCGGATGCGGCGAGCGTCCTCGGGGTGGGGCACCGGGTTTGGCAGCACGTCCCACTGCGGGGCGCCGCCGCCGTGGGCGAAGATCGCGCGGGCGCGCGACTCGACCAGGCCCTGGATCGCGGCGTCGGCGTGCTCGGGGGTGGCGAGGTTGTGCGACCAGTCGAGCAGGGTCGTGATCCCGGCGTCGAGCGCCTCGACCGTGCCGAGCAGGTTGCCGGTGTAGGTGTCCTCGGGGCGGAAGTGACCGCTGAGCCCGGCGTGCAGGCCGGTCATGTACTGGCCCAGGGTCCAGTCGCAGGCGATCGTCCGCAGCTGCGCCTGCCAGGTGTGCCGGTGGGTGTCGACGAAGCCGGGCATCACGATCGCCCGCGAGGCGTCGATCGTCTCGGCGCCCTCCGGCGCCTCCAGCTCGGGGCCGACGGCGGCGATCTCGGTGCCCTCGACCAGGAGGTCGGCACGGTCGAAGTCGCCGAGCCCCTCGTCGAGCGTCAGCACGGTGCCGCCGCGGATCAGGACCTTGTTCGGGTCAGCCATCTACCTCTCCTCTTCGATTCCCATCATGTAAAGCGTCGCCAAACGGGCGCGCCGGCCCGCCTCACTGCAGGGTCGAGCCCTCGGCCGCCTCGACCCCGGGCAGCTCGGCCAGGTAGTCCCAGTCGCGGTTGAAGCGGTAGGAGTTGCGGGCCGGCGGCTGCGGCGAGGAGGTCTCGAGCCAGCGCACCGTGGTGTCGGTCTCGTTGTAGAAGGCGTGGACGCAGCCACCGCCGGTCCAGAGGAAGTCACCGGGGCCGAGCGTGAAGCGCTCGCCGTCGGCTTCGGCGACGACCTCGCCGTCGAGCACGTAGTAGGCCTCCTCGAGCGGGTGGTCGTGCGGGTGGGCGACGCCGCCGGGCTGATACTCGACCATGAACATCGTGTGCAGCGCCGCGCCCAGTCGCTGGTCGATCAGCATCTTGACCGCGATCCCGCTGTAGGCGAGCAGCGCCGTCGCCATGCTGGCGGAGACCTGCGGGGCGCCGGCCTGGCTGCCGGCTTTCAGCCGGTCGACTTCCATCTGCCCCTCGTCGAGGCGGAAGAAGCGCTGGTTGCGCGGGTCGCGCAGGTCGACCGAGCGGGAGTCCCCACCGAGCGACTCGGGGACGAAGAAGGTGTCCGGGGGCGCCGGGTCGTCGGCCCCACGGGCGCGGGGCGCCTGCATCTCGAGCCAGCGACAGGGGGTCGGCCCGGGGTTGCGCCAGGCGTGCGGGGTGCCGACCGGAATCAGGCCGCAGCGGTCGCTGGCAAGCTCGACGGTCTCGCCGCCGAAGTCGAGCAGCGGGTTGCCTTCGATCACGTAGAAGCTCTCCTCGAAGGAGTGCACGTGGGGGTCGATCCGGCCCTCGGCGGCCAGCGAGCAGACGCCGAAGGAGGTGTGGACCGAGCCGTGGGACCCGTCGACCATCGACTGGCGGCGGAAGCCCTCGCTGTGGGAGGCGAAGGCTCGCGGGGTCCCCGTCGACGTCTCGCAGAGCGTTGCCCTATGGTGGTTCGTCGAGGCCAAGTGTTCAGTAATACTACATACCCTTGTCAAGCCAGGCGGACCGGGACGGGTCCCGAGCGAGAGGAGGTCGGCGGATGAGAGCAGGCATCATCGGACTGGGCGCGATGGGTGCGGCGATCGCCCGCCGGCTCGAGGAGAGCGGCGACCACGAGCTGGTCGTCTGGAACCGGTCCCCGGGCCCGCGCGAGGAGTTCGAAGCCCGCGGCGTTACCGTCGCCTCCTCGCCCGAGCAGTTGCTGGAAGGGGTCGAGGCATGCGTGACGACGCTGCCCAACGGCGAGATCGTCGAGCAGATCGGCGAGCAGCTCTGCGCGGTTCCGGCGAGCGATCCGCCGCGCGTCTGGATCGAGATGTCAACGATCGACGTGCCCGCCTCCGAGCGCGCCGCCGAGCGCGCCGCCGCCGCCGGGCTCGATTACCTGCGGGCGCCGGTCAGCGGCAACCCGACGGTGGTCGCCGCCGGCAACCTGACGATCGTCACCTCCGGACCGGAGCCTGCCCTGCAGCGGGTGCGGCCGCTGCTCGGCGCGATCGGCCCCAACCTCTTCCACGTCGGCGACGCCGAGCAGGCGCGGGTGATGAAGCTGGTCCTCAACCTGATGATCGCCGCGACCAACCAGATGCTCGCCGAAGCCCTGGTCACCGGCGAAGCCAACGGCCTCGACCGCGAGCAGATGCTCGAGGTGATGTCGGCCTCGGCGGTCGGCTCGCCCTTCGTCAAGTACAAGGCCGGACCGCTGGTCGCCGACGACTACTCGCCGACCTTCTCGACCGAGCTGCTGGCCAAGGACCTCGGCCTCGTCGTCGAGTGCGCCGCCGGCGCCGGGGTCCCGGTGCCGGCGATCGAGGCGGCGCGCGGGATCGTCGAGCGCTGCCTCGAAGAGGGGCTGGGCGAGCTCGACATGAGCGTCGTCGTGCCGTTGCTGCGGCGCGAGGCCGGCCTCACCGACTCGCTGCCCGAGGGCCCCGCCTGAGCGCCCTCGCGGTGACAGCGTGAGCGACGCCCTCGGCGTCCTCCTGATGGTGCTGGTCGGCGCTCAGCTCGCGCCCCAGGCGGCGATCAACCGCCAGCTCGGCCACCGCACCAGCGGCCTCGCGGCCGCCCTCGTCAACTTCCTCGTCGGCCTGCTGGTGATCGTCGCGGTCTGCGGCGCGGCGGGCGAGCTCGGCGCCCTCGACGGCGCCTTCCACGTGCCCCCGGGCCACCTCGTCGGCGGCCTGCTCGGCGCCGGCTTCGTCGTCATCGCGATCCTCAGCGTCGGCACGATCGGGGCCAGCGGCGTCGCCGCAGCGGCGGTCACCGGGCAGCTGCTCGCCTCGCTGGCGCTCGACGCGGCCGGTGCCCTGCAGCTCGAGCAGCGCTCGCTGACCGCGCCGCTGCTGCTCGGCGCCGCCGCCGTCCTGCTCGGCACCTACCTGGTGGTCGGCGGGCGCGACGGGCGCCCCCGCGCCGGCGGCGCCGACCTGCGCCACCGGCTGCCGGCGACCCTGGTGGCGATCACCGGCGGCGTCATGCTCGGCTTCCAGCACCCGATCAACCACGAGCTGGGGAGCGCGATCGGCGACCTCCCCTCCTCCACGGTCAACTTCGTCGTCGGCAGCCTGGCGCTGGCCACGGTCCTCCTCCTCAGCGGCCAGGCGCCGCGGCTGACGGGGCTGCGCCGGACCCGGTGGCCCTACCTGCTCGGCGGCCTGATGGGCGCCGTCAACGTCACCGCCTCGCTCGCCCTGATCGGCCGGATCGGCGCCGGCGCCCTCGCCGCCGCCGCCGTCACCGGCCAGATGATCGGCGCGCTGGCGCTCGACCGCGCCGGCGTCCTCGGCCTCTCGCACCGCGCGCTCGACGCGCGGCGCCTGGCCGGCGCCGCGCTGCTCGTCACCGGGACGGTCCTGATCGCTAGTTGAAGTGCCAGCCGCCGTCGACGACGACGGTCTGGCCGGTGACCATCGCGGCATCCTCGGAGGCGAGCCAGGAGACCGCGCCGGCGAGGTCCTTCGGCTCCTCGGTGCGTTTGATGCACTGTTCGGCGAGGAAGCCCTCGAACATGCCGTCGGCCTGCGGGCCGGAGTCGGTCGTCGGGGTGCGGACCAGACCCGGGGCCAGCGTGTTGACGGTGACGTCGTGCGGCCCGACCTCGATCGCCAGCGAGCGAGTGAAGCCGACGATCGCCGCTTTCGCCGCGTTGTAGTGCGTGTAGTTCGCCATCCCCTCCATGAAGGAGGTCGAGGAGACGTTGATCACCCGACCCCATTTGCGCTCGACCATGCCGGGCACGAAGGCGCGGCAGGTGTGGAAGATCGAGTCGGTGTTGATGTCGAACATCTCCCGCCACTGCTTGTAGGTCATCTCGAGGAAGGGCTGCATCGGGTAGACGCCGGCGTTGTTGACGAGGATGTCGACCTGGCCGAAGTTGGACCGCACGGCGGCGGCGAGATCCTCGACGTCGCTCTCGGAGGAGACGTCGACGTGGTGGACCATGTGCTCGGCGCCGGTCGCCTCGACCAGCTTCACGGTCTCCTCGGGCGGCGTCTTGTGGGCGGCGATCACGACCTTGGCGCCGTCGCCGGCAAGCCGCTCGGCGAACGCCTGGCCGAGGCCCTGACCGGCCCCGGTCACCAGCGCGACCTTCCCGCTCAGCCTGCCCGCCGTCGCCTGCACCGCGGCCTTCTCGTCAACGCTCGTCACATCGCCCTCCTCATCTGTAAGTGCTGCTTACCCTGGACACGATCATAGCCGCCGCTGTGCGTCTTAGCTGAACGCTCGGCCGGCGCGACCGGGTCAACAGCCGGGTCTCGGCGTTAAGCCAGACGAATCTTGAATTCAAGACGTGATTTTCAGCCCCGAACCGTGTTTCAATCGAAGCGATGCCTCCCGCCGAGCAACTCGCCAGCAGGATCCTGCTCGGCCCGACCCTGCGCGCGCAGCCCGACCGGCGCCTGGTCAGGCTCGTCCGCGACGGCTACGACGGCGCCTTCGAGGAGATCGTCCGCCGCTACCGCCGCCAGCTCGACCGCTTCGCCGCCTCGATCGTCGGCTGCCGCTCCGAGGACGTCACCCAGGACGCCCTCTCGAAGGCGCTGCTGGCGCTGCGCGGGTCGGAGGCCGAGATCGAGCTGCGGCCGTGGCTCTACCGGATCGTCCGCAACACGGCGCTCAACGACCTGCGCGACAGCCCGCCGCCGGCCGAGCAGCTGGCCGAGACGCTGAGCGGCGGGGCGGGCACCGCCGCCGAGGTCGAGCGACGCGAGGAGCTGGCGGAGCTGATCGGCCGGTTGCGGGCGCTGCCCGAGCCGCAGCGGGCGGCGATCGTGATGCGCGAGCTGGAAGGCCTCAGCCACGACGAGATCGCTGCCGCGCTCGGGGTCAGCGGCGGCGCCGCGCGGCAGGCGATCTACCGCGCCCGCGCCGCGCTGCGCGACGCGGCCGGGGCGCTGCTGCCGCTGCCGCTGGTGCGCGCTCTGCTCGACCACGCCGCCGATGCCGCCGGCGGCGCCACGGTGGCCGCGGGAGCGGCTTCGGCGGCCGGGGCCTCGGCGGCGGGCGGGGCGCTGGGCGGGATCGGCGCCGGCGGCGCGCTGAAGGTCGGCGCGGCGACGGTGCTGGTCGCCGGCTCGGTCGGCGCCGGGATCGCGGTCAAGGACCACTCCAACCGGCAGCCCGAACCGGCCGCCGCGGCAACCCGCCAGGCCGAGTCGAGGACCGCGGGCAGGCCGGCGGTGCTCGCCCCGCTCGCCGGAAACGAAGGCGGGCGCCCGGCGCTGGACGGAGCGGTCGCCGACCGGCGCGGCAACGGCTCCGGATCCGGCCAGGGCGGCGGCAGCAGCGGCTCACCGGACGATCGGGGCGGCAACCCCGGCTCCGGACACGGCACCGGCGCCGATCACGTCGGTCAGCAGGGCGAACGCGGCGGCCGGCACGGTCACGACCACGGCCCCCGGGGCGGGCGCCATGACGGCGGCCGGCAACGAGGGCCGCGCCAGGGTGGGCAACCGGACGACACGCGCCCCGAGGGTCAACAGCAGCACGACGGCGGCGGCGCTCCCCGGAGCGGGCGGCACGACGGGCCCGGGGGCAGCGGCAGCGACTCCGGCGATACGCACACCGGCGGCGGGCACGGCGGCAAGTCACCGCCGCCTCCCCCCGCGCCGCCCGCCGAGGAATTCACGCCACCCGAGGAAGAAGCGGGCGGCACGCCGGAAGGCGCCTCGGAATCCGGCTCCGAGGACAGCTCGGGCGCAGGCGCGGGCACCAGCGGAAGCAGCGGCGAAGAAGCTCCGTGATCTTCGTCGCGCCTCCGGGTTGTAGGCGGTGAACGTCTCACCATGCGACCAAGGAGGAGAAGATGACCTTCGTACCCCGGCGAGCGCGGCTCGCCAGCCTGTTCGCCGTGGCGCTCGGCGCTCTGGCGCTGATCGCCCTGCCCGGCGCGGCCTCGGCCCGAGGTGGCGGCGACCATTCGAACGGCCGGGAGAACGCCGGCACGATCGCCTCGTTCGACGAAGAAAGCGGCGCGCTGACGATCGACCTGCGCGAAGGCGGCAGCGTCACCGCCCTGGTCGGCGACGAAACCCGGATCCGCTGCGTCGGTCCGCTCGGGCGGCGGCACGGCCACGGCCGGCACCAGCGACGGAACCTGCGCCGCCACCGCGGCGCGCACTGCACGACCGACGCCCTCACCGAAGGCGCGATCGTGAAGAAGGCCCGCACCGAGACCGCCGAAGAAGAGGAGGTCTTCGAGAAGATCCTGATCGCCGGGGCCGGACCGGAAGGATCGGCGGAAGGGTCGGCGCGGGAAGCGGGATCGGACGACGAAGCTCACGGCTGCGACCACCGCGGCCACGGCGACCACGCTGACGAGCGCAGCGGCGAAGACGACGAAGGCGGCGAAGAAGGGCCGATCGCCTCCTAGCGAGTCCCGCGCGACGCCCACCGGGCGTCGCGCGGTGCCGCCCCGGCCTGGACGTCTGCCGTGTCGCTACTTGGCGTCGAGCCAGTCGCGGCCGACGCCGACGTCGACCTCGAGCGGTGGATCGAGCTGGTAGGCGGCGCACATCTCGCGCCGCACCAGCTCGGTCGCGCCGTCCATCTCGCCGGGCGGACCTTCGAAGAGCAGCTCGTCGTGGATTTGGAGGACCAGCCGGGTCTCCCCCCCGCTCTCGCGCAGCGCCCGCTGGCAGCGCACCATCGCGACCTTGATGATGTCGGCGGCGGTGCCCTGGATCACGGTGTTGACCGCCAGCCGCTCGCCCAGCCGGCGGGTGTTCGAGTTGCCGGAGCGCAGCTCGGGGATCGCCCGCCGCCGCCCCATCAGCGTCGTCACGTAGCCCTCCTCCTGCGCCCGCTCGACGATCTCCTCGCGGAAGCGGCGCACCGCGGGGAATCGCTCGAGATAGCGGGAGACGAATTCCTCGCCCTCCTTGCGCGGGATGTTGAGCCGGTCAGCGAGGCCGAACCCGGTCAGCCCGTAGACGATCCCGAAGTTGACCATCTTCGCCTTCGAGCGCTGGCCGACGTCGACTTCGTCGCGGCCGATCTCGAAGACCTCGGCGGCGGTCGCGGCGTGGACATCTTCGCCGGCGCGGAAGACGTCTTTCAGCACGCCCTCGTCGGCGACGTGGGCGAGCACCCGCAGCTCGACCTGGCTGTAGTCGGCGGAGAGCAGGCGGGCCCCCTCCTCGGCGACGAAGCAGGCCCGGACCGGCCGGCCGATCTCGGTCCGGATCGGGATGTTCTGCAGGTTCGGGTTGGTGCTGGAGAGGCGGCCGGTGGTCGTCGCCGCCTGGTTGAAGGTGGTGTGGACGCGCCCGGTCTCGGCGTCGATCAGGTCCGGCAGCGAGTCGAGGTAGGTGTTCTTCAGCTTGGTCAGCTCGCGCCAGTGCTCGATCTTCTCGACGATCGGGTGCTCGTCGCGGATCTGGGCGAGGACGCGGGCGTCGGTCGAGTAGCCGGTCTTGCCGCGGCGCTTTTTCGTCAGCTCGAGTTTCTCGAAGAGGATGCGGCCGACCTGCTGCGGCGAGCCGATCGTGAACTCCTCGCCGGCGAGCTCGAAGATCTCCCGCTCCAGCGTCTCGATCCGCTCGCCGAAGCCGGCGCCGACCTCGGCCAGCCGCGCCGCGTCGAGCTTCAGCCCGGCCCGTTCCATCGCCGCCAGCACGCCGACCAGCGGCAGCTCCACCTCGTGCAGCAGCGGCGCCAGGCCGAGCTCCTCGATCCGCCCGCGCTGGACCTCGGCAAGGGCGGCGATCAGGCGCGCTTCCTCGGGCGGCTCCAGCCCCGCCTCGAGCTCCTCGCCGAGCGCCAGCTGGCCGTCGTCGGCCGGCGCCGCGGTGGCGCCCTCGGCGAGCCCGATCCCGGCGTCGGCGGCGAGCTCGACCAGGTCGTAGGTGCGGCGCTGCGGTTCGAGCAGGTAGGCGGCCAGCATCGTGTCGTGCTCGAGCGCCAGCTCGACGCCCTCGCGGGCGGCGGCGGCGAGCAGGCCGTGACGGCCGCCGCCGAGCGACTTCAGGTCGTGGCCGGCGAGCGGCCGGCCGGCGAGGGCGACCGCGAGCTCGTCCTGGGTCGAGGAGCCGGTCACCGTGCGGCTCGCGTCGGCCGCCGCCCAGCTCTCGCCGGAGACGGCGAGGGCCAGCGCCCCCTCCCCCTCCCCCTCGCGCAGGTCGTCGAGGTCGCCCTCGACCGCCTCGATCGCGATCTCGGTCTCGACCCGACGCCCCGGCACCGCCTCGCCCTCGGGCAGCGCTTCTTCCAGCCGCTCCAGCACCGCGCGCAGCTCGAACTCGCGCATGAAGTCGCGCAGCGCGCCGCGGTCGGGCTCGCTCGACATCGCCGCCCCGAGGTCCACCCCGGTCTCGATGTCGTAGTGCAGCGTCGCCAGCTGCTTCGACATGCGGGCGTCGTCGGCATGCTCGGTCAGGTTCTGCTTGCGTTTGGCGCCGGAGATCTGGTCGACGTTCTCCAGCACGCCCTCAAGCGAGCCGAACTGCTGCAGCAGCTGCGTCGCCGTCTTCTCGCCGATTCCGGGGACGCCGGGGATGTTGTCGGAGGTGTCGCCGCGCAGCCCCATCATGTCGGTGATCAGCTCGGGCGGGACGCCGTAGCGCTCCTCGACGGCTGCGGTGTCGTAGACCTTGGTCTCGGTGATGCCTCTCGAGGTGCTCATCACCCGCACCCCCTCGCCGACCAGCTGGTAGGCGTCGCGGTCGCCGGTCACCACCATCACCTCGATTCCCTGCTCGCGCGCCTGCCGGGTCAGCGAGGCGATCACGTCGTCGGCCTCGTACCCGTCGACCTTGACGTTGGTGTAGCCGAACGCGTCGACCAGCGGCATCAGGTGCGGCCACTGCTCCTGCAGCAGGTCGGGGCGGGCTTTGCGCTGCGCCTTGTAGAGGTCGTAGGTCACCTCGCGGCCGGACATCCCCGCGTCCCAGGCGACGACGACCCCCTGCGGGTGGTGCTCGTCGATGATCTTGACCAGCATCGAGGCGAGGCCGTAGATCGCGTTGGTCGGCCGCCCGTCCGAGGTCCCGATCGACTCCGGCAGGGCGAAGAAGGCACGGTAGGCGAGGCTGTTGCCGTCGATCAGGAAGAGCTGGGGGGCGTCGGCTGCCATGGCGGGTCAACTCTACGAGGCGCGCGGGTCGTCGGACTGCCGAGGGACGAATACTCCCGCCAGGACTCTCCGAGGGAACCGAGGTCAGCCCAGGACTTCGCCCAGCTCACCGGCTATCTCGGCTGGGTAGCTGGTGAGCTGGGCTCCGGTGTAGCGATGGACGACGTAACCCATGCGCCTCAGCTCCATGTCGCGCTGGTGGTCGTCCTCGAAAGAGACCTCGCCACGGTGGGTGCCGTAGAAGTCGGTTTCCACGACCAGGGTGTGCGAGCGCCAGAAGAAGTCGACCTCGTGGCGGCCGAGCTTGACGTTGACCTCGGGGCGCGGCAGGCGATGGCGGCGGAGAAAGTCGAGGAAGTCGTCCTCGAGGTCGCTGCGGGTGCGGCGACGCGACGTGCGCGGGGGCAGCGCGTACTTGGCCAGCTCCGCCTGCCGCTGCGCACGCCGCACGAGGCGCTCCGGGTACCGTCCACGCCGCAGATCGTCGAGCGTGCGGGGGACGGACGTCACAGGTATCCGCTGCCGCACCGTCACCAAGGGGAAGTGTCGACTTTCTCTCGACATGCGAGAGGAACTCGACACGCGGAGGGATGGGCAGCGATGCACGCGGATCCCGCGACGCCGCGCGCGGCCGGACGCGGAGGGAACCGAGACGTCGATCGGATCGTCGAGGGGCCGGATCAGGCCCCAGAGCGCAGCCGCCGATCCGTGGCTCAGAACCGCACCGTCACCGCAGGCGAGCACAGCGGCCATCCACCGCCCCTCGCGGCTGAGCGCACGGTGCCCCACTGCGTAGACGCCTCTATGAACCCGGTGCAGCCGACCCGCGCAGACTCGGCGTTCCACCCCGCTCTTGTCGATTCCCACCTGCAGCAGTTGGCTCGTCGTGACAACACCATGCTGTCGTGCCGCGACCTGAGCCAGCCGCCCATCCGGGCGCATGTCGCGCTCCTCTCGCATACCGAGACCAAGTCGACAGACCCCGTGAACTCTCCCCCCGAAGTGGAGCGCAGCGTTACTTCGGCGGCAGCGACGCGGCGAAGTCCGCGCCCGCTTCGACCCACTCGGCGAGAGACTCTTCGCTCGCGACGCCCTCGGGGCCGACGTAGACCATGTTCTTCGCCGGCCGCCCGGTGAAGTCCATCGGCCGCACGTGCGGCTCGGCGAGGGCGCGCTCGGCGTCGGTCGGGTCGAGGCGGACCATCAGGTCCTCGCCGACGATCCCGACCGCCATGTTGCCGCCGACCATGAAGGCGATGCCGCCGAACATCCTCCGCTCGCTCAGCTCGGGCCGGGCCGCGAGGACGTCGCGGACGCGATCGGCCAGGGCTTCGTCGAAGGCCATGCGCCGAGCCTAGGCGGGACTCAACCCCGCGATTCGCTCCACTCGAGCGTGGAACAGGCTCGCGCCGAACCCGCGCGCCCGCCACGGGAACGTCTCGACGCCCGGGGAAGTCGATCGTCAGGTTGCCACGTCCAGTGGTGGGCGCTTGCCGCGCGCCGCGGCGGAAGATCCGCGTGCCCGGCGAAGGGGGCGGGCGGCTTCAGCGTCGCGGTGCGCAGCTTCGCGGTCGTAGCGCAGGCGCTCGAGCCCGCCAGGAGTCCCGATCGCTCGGTCGGATCTCGGCTTCGCCCCGGTTTCCGTGATTTCGCGCCTCGATACCAGCGTGCGCTTGCGCCTGGCCTCTTCTTGCGCAGCGTCGAGCTCGACCGGTTTTCGGAGCCGCAGCTGGCGCTCGACGTCGAGCCGCACTCCGGGCAGCCCCTTGCCGAGCGGCTTCCGCGACGCTCGACCGAGTCCCGCAGATGCTCCTGACACCAGACCATGACGAGCGCAGCCGCGTCGCGCTCGCGTCGGTGAACCCGCTCCTCGCCGTGGAACTCGATCGTCCCCTCGTAGGCGATCGGCCTCGAGCCCGTCTTCTTGCCGCCGGCAGTTTCAGCGTCGAGTCACCGTCTTCTCGTGCCCGGTCTTGACGCCGGCGTCACCGTCGATCCGGCCCAGCTTGCCGAGGTCGGCCTCGATCGCGGTCTCGCGTCATCGGTCGCCGGCACCCCGTAGGACGGCGAGCGTCGAACGGCCGCTGACGGCGGCGCGAGACGTAGACGCCACGCGCCTTCCTCGCGCCTCTTCCCCTTCGGCTGGCGCGGCGCCCAGGACGACGAGTCGGTAGCCGTTGCTCGCCCTGCAGCCGCATCGAATGACGCCGCGGCGCGGTTGCCTCGCCGCCCAGCGGCGCCGCCGGCAGCAGCAGGCCCAGCGCCATCGCCAGGACCGCCCCCACCACGCTCAACATCTCCACGTCACTCCGCAATCCTAGTGGCACTCCCTTGCATACAAGGCCCGCGCCTCGAATCTGATTCGATTCGTCGCCGATGGCAGTCAGCGCCCAGTACAGCGTCACGATCCGGGTCGAGCTCGACGCTCGACAGGAGCCGCTGGGCAAGCTGACCGCGGCGATCGCCGAGGCGGGCGGGCAGCTGCAGGGCGTCGACCTGGTGCCGGGTGCGGGACCGGAGGGCAAACGGGTGCGCGAGTTCACGATCGACGCCTCCGACCGCGACCACTGGGAGCGGATCCTGCGCGCGATCGGCTCGACCCGCGGCGCCCGCGTCCTCGACTACGTCGACCGCACGATGCAGATGCACCGCGGCGGCAAGATCGACATCCACAACAAGTACCCGGTGAAGACGCGCGACGACCTCTCGATGGCCTACACGCCCGGGGTCGCCCGCGTCTGCATGGACATCCACCACGACCGCGCCAAAGCCTTCGAGTACACGCTGAAGAAGAACACCGTCGCGGTCGTCTCCGACGGCAGCGCCGTGCTCGGGCTCGGCAACATCGGCCCCGAGGCGGCGATGCCGGTGATGGAGGGCAAGTGCATGCTGTTCAAAGAGTTCGCCGGCGTCGACGCCTTCCCGATCTGCCTCGACACCCAGGACCCCGACGAGATCGTGCGCGCGGTCGAGCTGATGGCGCCGACCTTCGGCGGCATCAACCTCGAGGACATCTCCGCCCCGCGCTGCTTCGAGATCGAGGACCGGCTCAAGCAGAGCCTGGACATCCCCGTCTTCCACGACGACCAGCACGGCACCGCGGTGGTGACGATGGCGGCGCTGTTCAACGCGCTGAAGATCACCGGCAAGCCGATCGAGGAGCTGCGGGTGCTGATGGTTGGCCTCGGCGCCGCCGGGGTAGCGGTGACGAAGATGATGCTCGCCTCCGGGGTCACCCACATCGTCGGCTGCGACCGCCAGGGCGCGCTCTCCACCGCCCGCGCCGACTACCAGTCCGGCGAGATGACCGGGATCAAGCGCTGGTACTCCGAGCACTCCAACCCGGAGCAGCTGAGCGGCGCGCCCGACGACGTGATCGAGGGGATGGACCTGTTCGTCGGCCTCTCGGGCCCGGGGATCATCCAGGCCGACTCGCTGGCGAAGATGAACGACGACGCGATCGTCTTCGCGATGGCCAACCCGACCCCCGAGGTGATGCCCGAGGAAGCGGCGCCCCACGTGCGGATCATGGCCACCGGCCGCTCCGACTACCCGAACCAGATCAACAACGTCCTCGCCTTCCCGGGCATCTTCCGCGGCGCGCTCGACGCCGGCGCCCCCAGCATCACCGAGGAGATGAAGCTGGCCGCGGCGCAGGGGATCGCCGCCGCCGTCGCCGACGACGACCTCGCCGAGGACTACGTCATCCCCAGCGTCTTCAACCGCGACGTGGCGCCGTCGGTCGCCCAGGCGGTGGTCGAGGAGGCGCGCCGCGACGGGATCGCCCGCCTCAGCGAGGAGACCGGCACCTTCCAGGTAGTGGAGAGCGGCTAGCGATGCGAGTCCTCGTCACCGGCGCCACCGGCATGATCGGGTCGGCCCTGTGTGACGCGCTGCTCGCCCGCGGCGACGAGGTCGTCGGGCTGACCCGCGATCCCGAGCGCGCCGGCGACAGGCAGCAGCGGATCGCCTGGCACGGCTGGGAGCCGACCCTGGAACGGCCGCCGGCCGAGGCATTCGAGGGCGTCGACGGCGTCGTCCACCTGCTCGGCGAGCCGATCGCCCAGCGCTGGACCGACGAGGCGAAGCAGAAGATCATGGAGTCGCGGAGCACCGGCACGCACAACCTGGTCGGGGCGATCGCCGGCCTCGAGCGCAAGCCGCGGACGATGGTGAGCCAGTCGGCGGTCGGCTACTACGGCGACCGTGGCGATGCGCCGGTCGACGAGACCGACGGGCCGGGGCGCAGCTTCGACGCCGAGGTGACGCGCGCCTGGGAGGCGGCCGCCCACGAGGTCGAGGCGACCGGCGTCCGCCTGGTCATCGTCCGCACCGGCCAGGTGCTCGACCCCGGCGGCGGCCTGCTCGGCGAGCTGCTGACGCCGTTCAAGCTCGGCCTCGGCGGTCCGATCGCCGGTGGCGGGATGTACCTGTCCTGGATCCACCGCGACGACGAGGTCGGGATCCTGCTCTGGGCGCTCGACACCGAGACCGCGAGCGGCATCGTCAACGCCAGCGCCCCGCACCCGGTCACCAACAAGGAGTTCTCGAAGGCGCTCGGCCGCGCCCTCGGCCGCCCGGCGATCGCTCCGGTTCCCGGCTTCGCCCTCGACCTCAAATTCGGCAAGGAGTTCGGAGAGGTGCTGCGCGGCGGCCAAAGGGTCATCCCGAAACGCACGCAGGAACTGGGCTACGAGTTCAAGCACGCGCAGATCGACGAGGCGCTGAAGGACCTGCTCTAACCGGATTCGAGGGTCTTGCGGACCTCGTCGCGTAGGGAGCCGGAGCTGGTGTCCGCAGCTTCGACCGCGGCGAGGATGCTGCTCATCGCCTGTTCCCCGGAGCTTGCGTTGACGTAGGCGAGGCCGGCGGCTTTGACGATCGGTTCGGCGAAGCGGTTGGCTCTGGCCTTGGGTTCGACGAAAGCGATCGCGCTCGAGTCCTGAGTCGCGCGGCGGGCGTTGGCGCCGATCGTCGCCAGCTTCAGGCGGTGGCTGCCGAGCGCCGCGCCTTCGGTCGGCCGCAGGCAGACCGCGCGCACCCGCGCCTCCCCCGCTTCGCCGCCGGCGGCCGCCAGCGCCCGCTTGGCGCCGGCGCAGAGGTTGACGTCGAAGTAGGCGCGCACGGTCGCTCCCGGGGAGACGCCTTCGCCGCCGCCGCAGCCGGCCAGCGCGAGCGCGGCGACGATCAGCGCCGACGCAAGCAGAGCCGCCGTCGGGCGGTGGCTAATGGGGCAGCCCACTAGCCAAAGAAGACCTCGGCCTCGGCGTAGAGGTGCTCGGGGACCGTCTTCAGCTCGGCGGTCGCCTCGGTCAGCTCGACCAGCTCGATTTCGGTCCCCCGCAGGGCCGTCATCTTCCCCCACTGGCCGGCGTCGACGGCGTCGATCGCGTGCAGGCCGAAGCGGGTGGCGAGCACCCGGTCGAAGGCGGTCGGGGTGCCGCCGCGCTGGACGTGGCCGAGCACCGTCGCCCGCGTCTCTTTGCCGGTGCGGCGCTCGATCTCGCCCTCCAGCCAGTGGCCGATCCCGCCCAGTCGCACGTGGCCGAAGGCGTCGGTGCCATCCGCCTGCGTCTCGGTGACGCCGCCGATCGGCTGCGCCCCCTCGGCGACGACGATGATCGGCGCGAAGTCGCTGGCGAAGCGGCGGCCGACGACGTCGCAGACGCGCTCGACGTCGAACTCGCGCTCGGGGATGAGAATCGCGTTGGCGCCCCCGGCGAGGCCGGCGTGGAAGGCGATCCAGCCGGCGTGGCGGCCCATCACCTCGACGACCAGGACCCGGTGATGGCTGTCGGCCGTGGTGTGCAGCCGGTCGATCGCCTCCATCGCGATGTTCACCGCGGTGTCGAAGCCGAAGGTGTAGTCGGTGGCGCTGAGGTCGTTGTCGATCGTCTTCGGCACGCCGACGACGTTGAGCCCGTGCTCGCTGTGAAGTTTCGAGGCGGCGCCGAGCGTGTCCTCGCCGCCGATCGCGATCAGCCCGTCGACGCCGGCCGCCGCCATGTTGGAGGCGATCTTCTCCGGGCCGTCGTCGACCTTGAACGGGTTGGTGCGCGAGGCGCCGAGGATCGTCCCGCCGCGGGGCAGGATGCCGCGCACCTCGGGGATCCCGAGCGGGCGGCTGTCGCCCTCGAGCGGCCCGCGCCAGCCGTCGCGGTAGCCGACGAACTCGTGCCCGTGGTTGGCCGCGCCTTTGCGGACGATCGCCCGCATCACCGCGTTCAGCCCCGGGCAATCGCCTCCTCCGGTCAGCACGCCGATCCGCATCGGCCCCAGGTTAGGGAAATCGGCCGTCGGCGTGTTAACCGGATGCTGAGGATGTAGGTTCGGACGTACCCCGAGGAGGAGGAAGACGATGAGCGACGCAGCGGACCTGGCAGCGGTCACCCAGATGCAGCAGCAGACGTGGTCGGAGGGCGACTTCGCGATGGTCGCCGGCCTCGTCAACTACCCGAGCGAGTGCCTGATCGAGGCGCTCGAGATCGTCCCCGGCGAGCGGGTGCTCGACGTCGCCTGCGGCAGCGGCAACGCGGCGCTGGCGGCGGCGCGGCGCGCCTGGGGCAACACGGTCGGCGCCGACTTCGTCCCGGCGCTGCTGGAGCGCGGCCGCGAGCGGGCGGCGGCGGAGCGGCTCGAGATCGAGTTCGTCGAGGCCGACTGCCAGGCGCTGCCCTTCGAGGACGCCGGCTTCGACGTCGCCGTCTCCGTCTTCGGCGCGATGTTCGCCCCCGATCAGGAGCGGACCGCGGCCGAGCTGCTGCGCGTGGTCAGGCCCGGCGGCCGCATCGGGATGGCGAACTGGACCCCCGACGGCGGGATCGCACAGATGTTCGTGACGATCATGAAGCACACCGGCGGGCCGCCGCCGGGGACGGTGCCACCGGTCCTCTGGGGCACCGAGGAGCGGCTGCGCGACCTGTTCGGCGACGGCATCTCCGAGCTGCGGCTGAGGAAACGGACCTCGCGCCAGGTCTTCCGCTCGCCCGACCACTACCTCGACTTCTTCCGCACCTACTTCGGCCCGGTCAAGGCGGCCTACGAGAAAGTCGGCACCGCGGGCGAGGCGGCGCTGACCGCCGACCTGCGCGCCTTCCTCGAAGAGGCCAACACGGGGGGCGAGCGGGCGCTGGTGCTCGAGCCCGAGTACGTCGAGGTGGTGGCGACGCGCGCCTAGCGCGGCACGCCGGCTAGGAGCTGGAGTCGGTCTTCGGCCCGTAGGCGGTGACGATGCCGCCGATCAGCAGGATGCCGAAGAAGATCAGCCCGGAGACGCCGCCACCCTGGCCGAGCCAGGCGTAGACGATCAGCGTCGCGGCGATCGCCAGGAAGAGCGTCACAACCATCTTCATCGTGCCGGGAGCCTATCGGGCGAGGGCGACGCGCGTCTGGCTGAGGAAGTCGGCGACCGCGTCGGCGGCCTGCGCCGGGCCGTCCGACTCGGCGACGGCGCGGACCAGGCGGCTGCCGACGATCACCCCGTCGGCGACCTCCCCCACCCGCGCCGCCTGCTCGGGCGTGCCGATCCCGAAGCCGACCGCGATCGGCACCTCGGCGTCGGCCTTGGCCTCGGCGACGAGTTGGGCGAGCGAGGCCGGCACCTCCGCCCGCTCGCCGGTCGTGCCGACGGTGGAGACGAGGTAGACGAAGCCGCGAGCGACGTCGCAGATCCGCGCCCGGCGCTGCGCCGGCGTGGTCGGCGCGACCAGCGGCACCAGCGCCAGCCCCGCCGCGTTGAACTCCTCGCGCACGTCCTCGGACTCGCCCAGGGGCAGGTCCGGGACGATCGCCCCCGCGGCCCCGGCGGCCAGCGCCAGCCGCGCGAACTCGGCGGCGCCGCCGTGCGCGAGCACCATGTTGACGTAGACCATCAGCACGACCGGCACCCGGTCGCCGACCGCGCGGCAGACCTCGAGCGCGGTGGCCAGCGTCGCCCCGTTGGCCAGCGCCGCCGTCCCCGCCGCGTGGATCGTCGGCCCGTCCGCCAGCGGATCGGAGAACGGCACCCCGAGCTCGATCAGGTCGGCCCCGGAATCCGCGTAAGCGGCAGCCACCGCCAACGACGTCTCCCGATCCGGGAACCCGGCCATCATGTAGGGCATCAACGCCGCCCTGCCCTCGCCCCTCGCCATCTCGAAAGCGGCAAGGATGCGGCCCTCCCCGCCCGCATCCGTCGCCTGCGGAGCCGGGCGCTGAGCCTCGCCGTCGTTCGCGGGACTCACGCCCTGCCTCCCAGCCCGTGGGAGGGGGAATTGCCGCATGCGATCGTTGAGGGGGTCGGCGGGTGACCTTGGCGAGCCTCCCCGCTGTTGCTCGACAAGGTCACCCCCCGACCCCCTTCGCAATCACCTCGGCCATGTCCTTATCCCCGCGTCCCGAAAGACAGAGGACGTCGAATCCCGACTCGCCCGGGTTCTCGAGCAGCCAGGCCACCGCGTGCGAGGACTCGAGCGCCGGGATCAGGCCCTCGAGCCGCGCCAGCTCGCCGAACGCCGCCAGCGCCTGCTGGTCGGTGACCGAGACGTAGCTGGCCCGCCCGGTGTCGCGCAGCCAGGCGTGCTCGGGCCCCGAGCCGGGGTAGTCGAGCCCGGCCGAGACCGAGTGCGCCTCGAGGATCTGCCCCTCCTCGTCGGCGAGGATCGAGGAGAGCGAGCCGTGCAGGACGCCGGTCGCGCCGGCGCCGAGCGAGGCGCCGTGGCGGCCGCTGGCCAGCCCCTCGCCGGCGGCCTCGACCCCGACCAGGGCGACGCCCTCGTCGGCGACGAACGGGGTGAAGATGCCGATCGCGTTGGAGCCGCCGCCGACGCAGGCGATCACCCGCGCGGGAAGCTCGCCCTCGGCGGCGAGCGCCTGCTCGCGCGCCTCCTCGCCGATCACCCGCTGCAGGTCGCGGACCAGCGCCGGGTAGGGCGCCGGCCCGACCGCGGAGCCGATCACGTAGTGGGTCGTCTCGACGTTGGCGACCCAGTCCCGGATCGCCGCCGAGACCGCCTCCTTCAGCGTCCGCGCGCCGGCCTGCACCGGCTCGACCTCGGCGCCGAGCAGCTTCATCCGCTCGACGTTGGGCGCCTGGCGGCGGATGTCCTCGCTGCCCATGTAGACGACGCACTCGAGCCCGAGCAGGGCGCAGGCCGTGGCGGCGGCGACGCCGTGCTGGCCGGCGCCAGTCTCGGCGATGATCCGGCGCTTGCCCATCCGCTCCGCCAGCAGCGTCTGGCCGAGTGCGTTGTTGATCTTGTGCGAGCCGGTGTGCGAGAGGTCCTCGCGCTTCAGGTAGACCCTCGAGCCGACCCGCTCCGACAGCCGCTCGGCGAGGTAGAGCGGCGTCGGCCGGCCGACGAAGTCGCGGCCGAGCTGCGCCAGCCGGGCGCGGAACCCGGAGTCCTCGCGCGCCTCGGCCCAGGCGGCGGCCAGCTCGTCGAGCGCCGCGATCAGCGTCTCGGGCACGTAGCGCCCCCCGTAGGGGCCGAAGCGGGACTCGACCGTGCTCATCCGGTCGCGACGTCGACCGAGCTAGCCGCCTCGAAGAAGGCCTCGAGCGCCGCGTGGTCCTTGCGGCCGGGCTCGCTCTCGACGCCGCTGGCGACGTCGACCGCGTAGGGGTGGACGACCTCGATCGCGGCGGCGACGTTGTCGGGGCGCAGGCCGCCGGCGAGGATCGCCGGCACCTCGGAGCGGTGGCCGCGCAGCAGCTCCCAGTCGAAGGCCTGGCCGGTGCCGCCCCACTGGCCCTGGCCGCGGCGGTCGAAGAGGTGGAAGTCGGTGCGGTAGGACTCGGCGGCGTGGATGTCGGCGGCGCTGCCGACGTGGATCGCCTTCGCCACCTTGACCCCGGTGCGCCGCGCCACCTCGGCGCAGAACGACTCGCCCTCGGAGCCGTTCAGCTGGACCATCGTCAGCCCGGCATCCTCGACCGCCCGCCGCACCTCCTCCAGGGTCGGGTTGACGAACACCCCGACCACCTCGCACTTGCGCCGGAAGGCGGCGGCGACCTCGGCCACGACCGCCGGCTCGACGTAGCGCGGGCTGCCGTCGAAGTGGATCAGCCCGATCGCCCAGGCGCCGAGCCGCACCGCCTCCGCCGCGTCGTCCAGATTGGTCAGCCCGCAGATCTTGACCCGCATGGGGCCAGCCTACGCGAAGGGCCGCCCGGCCCTCCTCCCGCCGGCAAGGGATCGGCGGGGAGAGGGACGGGCGGCCGCGCACGGAGCGCTATTCGCCGGGTGGCGTGATGGAGGAGCCTTCTTCGACCGAGGCCGGCCGCTTGCCCAGGGTGATCGTCGCGTGCTTGGTCTTGCCGTCGCGCAACACCGTGACTTCGACGCTTTCGCCGGGCTTGCTCCGGTTGACGAGTTCGATCACGTCTTCCATCCCGGCGACCTTCTTGCCGTCGATTTCGGTGATGATGTCGCCGCCGAGCCCGACTTCCTGGCCTTCGATCGTCGCTTTCGTCGCGCTGCCTTCGAGGCCGGCCTTGTCGGCTGGGCCGCCCTTTTCGACGCCCTGGACGATGACGCCTTCTTCGACCGGCAGGTTGAGCGCCTTGGCCAGCGTCGCGGTGATCGAGCCGCCTTCGATCCCGAGCCAGGCGTGTTCGACTTCGCCCTTGGACTCCAGCTGCTGGATCTCTTCTTTGGCCTTGTTGATCGGGATCGCGAAGCCGATGCCGACGTTGCCCTGGGAGCCGCCGCCGGTCTCGATCTGAGAGTTGATGCCGATCACTTCGCCGGCCGCGTTGAGCAGCGGGCCGCCCGAGTTGCCGGGGTTGATCGCCGCATCGGTCTGGATCACGTTGTCGATCGAGAACCCGTTGGGCGCCTGGATCTGGCGCTGCAGGGCGGACACGATGCCGCTGGTCACCGTGCGATCGAGGCCGAACGGGTTGCCGATCGCGACCACCGGGTCGCCGACTTCGGCCGCGGCGGAGTCACCGAGCCGGAGCGGGTGCAGTTCCTTGGCCGGCGCGTCGACCTTGAGCAGCGCCAGGTCGTTGGACGGGTCGGCGCCGACCACTTCGGCCGTGTACTGGGCGTCGGAGGCGCCGAGTTTGACCGTGACCTTGCTCGCGTGTTCGACCACGTGGTTGTTGGTGAGCACGTGGCCTTCGCCGTCGATCACGAAGCCCGAGCCGGTGGCGACGCCGCCGCCGGAGGATTCGGGTTCGCCGAAGGGGAAGCTCGATTCGGTCTGGGTCGGTTCGATCTGCGATTCGATGAAGGCGACGCCTTCGCCGTCGGCCTTGTAGATCTGGTTGACGACGTTGGAGTCCGCTACGTCGCCGGACTTCGAGACGACGGGCGCGATCGCCGCCGGCGCGGACACGGTCGCGGTGGAGCTGCCGTCCGCCTTGATCAGGCCGGTCGCGATCGCGATCCAGCCGAAGACGGCGACTACGGCTCCGCCGAGCAGAGCGGAGCCGAACGGGCTGCTGAGAAGCTTCTTGCGCTTGGGCATGGACTCAGGATCCACGCCCGTGCTGGCAGCCACCTAAACGATCTTAAAAAATTCTCTAAAAATCCCGGCGTTCGCGCCCGGCGCCGGGCCGCGCTAGAGCAGGTGCTCGCGGGTCGCTTCGTCGGTGCCGGCGAGCTCGCGGGTCTTCGCCTCGGGGTCGGCGGCCTCCATCAGGGCGCCGCCGATGAGGACCGCGTCGACGCCGACCCGGTCGAGCTCTTCCAGCTCCGAGCGACCCGAGATGCCGCTCTCGGCGACCACCGCCTTGCCGGCCGGGACGTCGGGCAGGAGCTCGAAGGTGGTGGCGATGTCGACCCGCTGCTCGTCGAGGTCGCGGTTGTTGATCCCGATCACGTCGGCCCCGGCCTCCAGCGCCCGCTCCAGCTCCTCGGCGTCGTGGACCTCGACTAGGCAGTCGAGGTCGAGCGCCCGCGCCTGTTCGTACAGCGCCCGCAGCTGCTCGTCCCCGAGCGCGCGGACGATCAGCAGCACCGCGTCGGCGCCGTTGACCGCCGCCTCGTAGAGCTGGTAGGGGTCGACGATGAAGTCCTTGCGGATGATCGGCATCTCGCAGGCCGCGCGCGCCGCCCGCAGGTCCTTGAGCGAGCCGCCAAAGTGGGGACCGTCGGTGAGGACCGAGAGCGCGGCAGCGCCGCCGCGCTCGTAGGCGCGGACCTGGGCGGCGACGTCCGCGTCGACGGCAATGTCGCCCCTGCTCGGCGAGCGCCGCTTGAACTCGGCGATCAGCGACAGCCCTGGCCGCGTCAGCGCCTCGCTGAACGGGCGGTCCTGGTCGCGGCGCGAGAGCTGCGCTTCAAGGTCCGCCTGCGGCAACTCGCGGCTGCGTTCCTTCACCCCTTGCCGGGCGCCGTCGACTAGCTGGTCGAGAATTCCCACTGGACCTCCTAAGCCTAAACGCCGGGAGCGACGGTCGCCGCGGTCAGGCGCTCGAGCACGTCGGCTGCCGCGCCGGAGTCGACCGCCGACGCGGCCCGCTCGACGCCGTCGGAGAGGTCGCCGGCGAGACCGCCGACGTAGATCGCGGCGGCGGCGTTGACCAGGGCGAGGTCGCGCCGGGGTCCGCTCTCGCCGGCGAGCACGCCGCGCACGGCGGCCGCGTTCTCCTCCGGCGTCCCCCCCGCCACCGACTCGAGCTCGGCCGGCGCCAGGCCGAACTGGCTGGGCTGCGCGAACCACTCCGAGGTGCTGCCGTCAGCGACCTCGATCACCCGCGTCGGCGCCGAGATCGAGATCTCGTCGAGGCCGTCCTCGGCGGTGACGACCAGCGCCCGCACGCTGCCGAGCCCGAGCAGCGCCTCGGCGATCGTCTCCTGGTAGTGGCGGTCGGCGACCCCGAGCACCTGCCGCTCGGCGCCAGCCGGGTTGGTCAGCGGCCCGAGGAAGTTGAAGATGGTCCGCACGCCGAGCGCTTTGCGAGCGGGGACGACGTGCGCGGTCGCCGCGTGGTGGCGGGGCGCGAACATGAAGCCGAAGCCGACCTCGTCGAGGCAGCGCCCGACCTGCTCGGGGTCGAGCTCGATGTTGACCCCGAGCGCCTCCAGCAGGTCAGCCGAGCCGCACTTGCTCGTGCTGGAGCGGTTGCCGTGCTTGGCGACGGCGCAGCCCGCGGCGGCGGCGATCAGCGCCGCCGTGGTCGAGACGTTGAAGGTCGAGGGACCGCCGCCGGTGCCGGCGGTGTCGACCAGGTTCTCGCGCCGGGTCGAGACCGGCGCCGCCAGGGCGCGCATCGTGCGCGCCAGCCCGACCAGCTCGGGGACGGTCTCCCCCTTTGCCCGCAGCGCGATCAGGAAGGCGCCGGTCTGGACCGGGTCGGCGCGGCCCTCCATGATCTCGGTGAGGACGGCGCTGGCGTGGTCGGCGGTCAGGTGGTCGCCGGCGCAGACCGCGTCGATCGCCCGGCTCACCAAGTCGTTAGGCATGCGCACTCCCAGACACGAGACCGACAACGTACTTCCTGGCTGCGCCGAGGTCGAGAACGCGGCTCCCCTCGTCCCCGACGCCGAGAACGCGCTTTTGCCCGCTATGCGGGAACAAGTGCGCTCTCACCGACTAGGAAGTTCCGCAGCAGGGTCTTGCCCATCGGGGTGAGCACCGACTCGGGGTGGAACTGGACGCCCTCGGCGGGCAGCTCGCGGTGCCGCGCCCCCATCACCACCTCGCCGAAGCTGGCGCTGAGCTCGAGCTGGTCGGGCAGATCGGGGTCGGCGACGAGCGAGTGGTAGCGGCCGGCGAGCAGCGGCGACGGCAGCCCGCTGAAGATCGTGCGCCCGTCGTGCTCGACTTCGGCCTCCTTGCCGTGGATCGGCTCGCCCTGGACGACGCGG
>CAWEOH010000035.1:0-9948 GCA_963810455.1 uncultured Actinomycetes bacterium | reverse complement strand
GCTCGAATCGAATGGCCTTTGTCTCTCGCGGCTATCGCGCCGCCCAGCGCTATTCCCCCCGAAGGGGGAGGAGAAGGAGAAGCGCGAGGCTGTGGGGGCGAAAGTCCATTCGAATCCGCAGCTTAGCGTAGGCTGCGGCGATCGCAAAGCAGCAATCGACCAATTGGCTGGCGGTTGTCGCGATGGCCCTTGCGGTCATCGTCATCGCCAACGACTTCTCGGCGGTGAACGTCGCTATCCCGACCATGGAGAGCGACTTCCACACCAACATCAACACGATCCAGTGGGTGGTCAACGCCTACGCGCTGACCTTCGGGGTGATGATCGTCACCGGCGGCCGCCTCGCCGACATGTTCGGCCGCCGCAACGCCTTCTTCCTCGGCAGCCTGATCTTCGCCTCGATGTCGGCGCTCGGCGGCGCCGCCCAGACCGAGACCTGGCTGATCGCCAGCCGCACCGTGATGGGGATCGGCGGCGCCCTGATGTGGCCGGCGATCCTCGGCATGACCTTCGGGATGCTGCCCGAAGAGAAGGCCGGCCTCGCCGGCGGGATCATCATCGGCGCGGCCGGGATCGGCAACGCGATGGGGCCGCTGATCGGCGGCGTCCTCACCGACCTCGCCAGCTGGCGCTGGCTCTTCTTCCTCAACGTTCCGGTCACGATCTTCGCCGTGCTCGTCACCTACTTCCTGGTCCACGTCGCCGAGCCGGAGGACAGCGAACACAAGATCGACTACGCCGGGGTGACGACGCTCTCGGTCGGGCTGGTCTCGCTGCTCGTCGCCCTCGACCAGGTCGACGACTGGGGCTGGACCGACCCGCGGGTGATCGGCCTGCTGGTCCTCTGCGTGGCGATGCTCGCCGCCTTCGTCCCGATCGAGCGCCGGGCCGGCGACCGCGCGCTGGTGCCCCGGGCGGTGATGCGCAACGAGAGCTTCACCGCCTCCTGCATCGCGATCCTCTTCATGTCGGCGACCTTCTTCGCCTCGCTGCTCTACCTGCCGCAGTTCATGGAGAACCAGCTCAACTACTCGCCGCTGGAGTCCGGCGTCGGCATGCTCCCCTTCCTCGGAACCTTCGCCCTCGTCTCGTTCATCGCCGGGCCGCTCTACAACCGCGTCGGGGCGAAGCCGCTGGCGGTCCTCGGCGCCCTCTGCATCACCGTCGCGCCGTTCCTCTTCTCCCAGGTCGACTCCCAGTCCGGCTACGGCGCGCTGGTCGTCGGCATGGTCGTGCTCGGGATCGGGATCGGCAGCTTCTACCCGACGGCGACGACCGCCGGCGTCACCTCGGTCCCCAGCTCGCAGTCGAGCCTCGCCGGCGGCGTCCTCTACATGTTCCAGATCGCCGGCGGCTCGATCGGGCTGGGATTGACGACGACCGTCTTCTCGGCCTCGATCCCGCCCTTCGTCGACGGCGTCGCCGCCGGCTTCCGGCTCGACGCGGCGCTCTCGCTGGTCGGGCTGCTGATCGCCGTGCTCCTGGTCGGCGGCCGCCTCTTCCCACGCTCCCCGCGGCCGGCGCCGGACACCGCCTGAGCCCCGCGCCCTCCGCCGGCGGCTAGCGCAGTTCGGTGTCGTGGCCGGGGCCGCCGACGAGCTTGTCGTGGCCGGGGCCGCCGGCGAGGCGGTCGTCGCCGGGGCCGCCGTAGAGCCGGTCGTGGCCGGGGCCGCCGTAGAGCCAGTCGTCGCCGCCGCGGCCGAACAGCTTGTCCGCTCCCGCGTTGCCGAGCAGCTTGTCGTCCCCGGCGCCGCCGACCAGCTTGTCGTGGCCGGGGCCGCCGCGGATCGTCGCCGGCACCGCGACGTCGGCGCCGAGCACGACGCGATCGTCGCCCGCCTCGGCGTTGACTTCGAAGCCGCCGATCGCCGTCGCTTCGCATTCGAGCGCCTTCGGGTCTTCTTCCGGATGCGAGCAGAGGTCGCCGCCGACTTCGAGCGGCGCGTTCGACTTGATCAGGTACTCGCGGCCTTCGGAGTCGAGCTCGATGCGGAAGACGTTGTCGCCGGCGTCGCCGGCGAGCACCAGGGTCAGCGAGCGTTCGCCGGCCTGGGCCGCGCTGGCGGCCATGCAGCCCACGAGTACCGCGAGCAGGATCGGGAGTGCCTTCTTCATCGTCTGTGTCGTTCGCCTCGGCGGGGGTCGGCCCCTTCGTCCTACGGCAACAACACGACCTTGCCGACGTTGCGGCGCTGGCCGATGAACTCGTGCGCGGCACCCGCCTCGTCGAAGCCGAAGGAAGCGGCGACGACCGGCTCCAGGCGGCCCGCCTCGAGGTCGGCGACGAGCGGTTCGGTGACCCGGTCGAGATCGCCCTCGCGGTCCCACCAGGAGAGCATGTTGAGCCCGAAGACGCCCTTGTTCTCGTTCATCAGGTTGAGGCTCTTCCACCACGGCATCGTCGCCAGCGGCATCGTCGCCAGGCTGCGCAGGGTCGCCGCGATGCTGCGGGCGCCGCCCGGCTGGGCTTCGGAGAGCCCGAACATGACCAGCTTGCCGCCGGAGCGCAGCAGCCGGTAGTCCTTGCGGAACGAGGCCGGGCCGAGCGCGTCGATCGCCAGGTCGATTCCACCGCCGTCGGTGATCCGCATCACCTCGGCGGCGAAATCCTGACTGCGGTAGTCGATCGGGTGGGTGATGCCCTGCGCCCTGATCGCGTCGTGCTTGGCGGCGGAGGCGGTGCCGACCAGCATCGCCGCTCCGATGTTGCGGGCGATCTGGGTGGCGGCGATGCCGACCCCGCCGGCCGCCGCCTGGATCAGGACCCGCTGCCCCTCGCGCAGGCCGCCCATCAGGACCAGCGCCGCGTAGGCGGTGCCGTAGTTGACCGGGAAGGCGGCGCCCTGCTCGAAGCTGAGCCGCTCGGGCAGCGGCAGCACCTGAGCGGCGTCGACGGCGACCAGCTCGGCCTGGCCGCCGAAGCGGGTGCCGGCCATCACCCGGTCGCCGACCGCGAGGCCGGTAACCCCCTCCCCCACCGACTCGACCTCGCCGGCCACCTCGTAGCCGAGCACGCAGGGCGGCTTCGGCGCGTCCGGGTAGAGGCCGACGCGGGCCATCGTGTCGGCGAAGTTGATCCCGGCCGCCCGCACCGCGATCCGCACCTGCCCAGGCGCGGCGACCGGGTCCGGCCGCTCCTGCACCTGCAGGACCTCCGGCCCGCCGGTTCCCGTGAGTACCACCGCCCGCATCGCGGACAGCCTAAACGCCCTGCGGCCGTCCGGCCAGGGGCTGCCTACAGATCGACCGAGCGACCGACGGAGAAATCTGCGTCGCCGAGGATCCGCTCGATCGTCTCGGCCCGCACCGGCGCGTCGGTGGTCAGCGCCATCACCGCGGTGCCGCCGGAGAGCTCGGCGCCGACCGCGGCGGAGACGATGTTGACGCCCTCCTCGCCGAACAGGGTGCCGACGCGGCCGATCATCCCCGGCTGGTCGGCGTAGCGGAAGACGGTCAGGTGGTCGGCGAACGGCAGGTAGAAGCCCTCGCCCCAGATCGAGACCAGGTAGGGCTCGTTGCGCGGGCCGACGCTGGTCCCCGCGACCTCGACGTCGGCGCCGCCGCAGTGGATGCGGACGGTGACCAGCTCGCTGAAGTCGCCGGCGTGCGCCTCCTTCATCTCGACCAGGTCGATCCCCCGCTCCTCGGCCATCTGCGGCGCGTTGACCAGGTTGACCGGCTCCTCGGTGTGGCCGGAGAGGATCCCGGCGAGGACGGCGATCCCGAGCAGCCGGGTGTCGTGGGAGGCGATGCGGCCGCGGAACTCGGCGGTGACGCGGTCGATCGAGCCGTCGCCGAGGCCCTGGGCGAGGCGGCCGAGCTTTTCGCAGAGCGGCACGAACGGCGCCAGCGCCTCCATCGCCTCGGGCCGCACGGCGGCGATGTTGACCGCGTTGGTGACGACGCCGCCGTTCAGCGCCGCGGTCACCTGCTCGGCGGTGACGACGCCGGCGCGGTCCTGCGCCTCGGCGGTCGAGGCGCCGAGGTGCGGGGTGACGACGACGTCCTCGCGGGCGAAGATCGGGTGCTCGGTGAACGGCTCCTCGGGGAAGACGTCGAGCGCGGCGCCGCCGAGCTTGCCGGACTCCAGCCCGGCGAGCACGTCGTCGAGGACGACGAGCTCGCCGCGGGCGCAGTTGACGAGGCGGGCGCCGTCCTTCATCGCGGCGATCGCCTCGGCGTCGATCAGCCCGATCGTCTCCGGGGTCTTCGGCACGTGCACGGTGACCAGGTCGGCGCGGCCGAGCAGCTCCTCGAGGCTCTCGGCGCCCTCGACCCCGAGCTCGCGGAAGCGCTCGGCGGAGACGAACTTGTCGAAGGCGACGACCTCCATCTCGAATGCCTGGGCGCGCTTGGCGACGAGCTGGCCGATACGGCCGAAGCCGACCACGCCGAGCGTCTTGCCGTAGAGCTCGGCGCCCTTGAACTTGGCCCGGTCCCAGCGGCCGGCGACCAGCGAGGCGTGCGCCTGGGGCACGTTGCGAAACAGCGCCAGGGCCAGGGCCAGGGTGTGCTCGGCGGCGGCGACCGAGTTCGATTCGGGCGCGTTGGCGACGATGATCCCGCGGCGAGTGGCGGCCGGGATGTCGACGTTGTCGACGCCGGTGCCAGCGCGCCCGATCACCTTCAGGCTGGTCGCGAGGTCGATCAGCTCCGGCGTCATCTTCGTCGCCGAGCGGATCAGGATCGCGTCGTAGGCGCCGATCTTCTCGCGCAGCTCCTCGTCGGACATCTCCAGCCCGAGGTCGACGTCGAAGTTCTCGCGCAGCAGCTCGACCCCGGTTTCGGCGATCTTCTCCTTGACCAGGACCTTCACCCGGACACCACCCCGTCGGCGTGCTCGAGCACCCAGTCGATGCAGGCGGTCAGCGCCTCGACGTCGGCGGGCTCGACCGCCGGGAACATCCCGATCCGCAACTGGTTGCGGCCCAGCTTGCGGTAGGGCTCGACGTCGACGATGCCGTTGGCGCGCAGCACCTTGGCCAGCGCGGCGGCATCGACCGCGTCGGCGAAGTCGATCGTGCCGACGACCAGCGAGCGTTTCGCCGGGTCGGCGACGAACGGCATCGCCAGCTCGCTGCGCTCGGCCCAGCCGTAGAGGCGGTCGGAGGAATCGGTGGTGCGGGCGACGCACCAGTCGAGGCCGCCGTTGCCGAGCATCCAGCCGAGCTGGTCGGCGAGCAGGATCAGGGTCGCGAGCGCCGGCGTGTTGTAGGTCTGCTCCTTGCGCGAGTTCTCGAGCGCGGTCTGCAATGAGAGGAAGGCGGGCTGCCAGCGGTCGCCGGCGCCGTCGAGCTCCTCGATCCGGGCGATCGCGGCCGGGCTGAGCAGCGCCAGCCAGAGGCCGCCGTCGGAGCCGAGGCCCTTCTGTGGGGCGAAGTAGTAGGCGTCGGCCTCGGCGACGTCGACCGGCAGGCCGCTGGCGCCGGAGGTGGCGTCGATGAGGACGAGCGCGTCGCCGGCCCCCTCGGGGCGGCGGACCGGGACCATCACCCCGGTCGAGGTCTCGTTGTGGGCCCAGCCGATCGCGTCGGCGGCGGGGTCGGCGACCGGCGCCGGGGCGTCGCCGGGCTCGGCCTCGACCACGAGCGGGTCGGCGAGGAAGGGCGCCGCGGCGGTCGCCTTGGCGAACTTCTGCGAGAACTCGCCGTAGGTCAGGTGCAGCGAGCGCGAGCGGATGAGCCAGGCGCAGGCGGCCTCCCAGAAGGCGGTGGTGCCGCCGTTGCCGAGCGCCACCTCGTAGCCGTCGGGCAGCGCGAAGAGCTCGGCGAGGCCGGTGCGGACCTGCTTGACCAGGTCGCGGACCGGCGCCTGCCGGTGCGAGGTACCCATCAGGCCGGCGCGCTCGGCGAGCGCCGCCATCGCCTCCGGGCGGACCTTCGAGGGCCCGCAGCCGAAGCGGCCGTCGGCGGGCTTGATCTCGGCCGGGATCTGGGTCGTGTCGGCGGTCTGGGAAGCCATCGGGGCCGACAGGTTATTGACCGTCGCGGGTGGACCTCGCCTTGCCCTTTGGCAAGCGGAATCGATGCTCGGGGGCACGACGCGCGCGTGGCGGAGAGGTGGACTTGCGGCCGTCGGCCGGATTAGGCTGGCCAGACCAGTCCTGGGGAACTACCGAGGAGGTCTCGCCTTGTATCCGATCAGCTACGAAGCCGATTTCAATCCGGAGCCGGATCGCTGGCTCACGTTCTTCCGCCTGCTGCTGGCGATCCCGTGGTTCATCGTCGCCGCGTTCTGGGGGATCCTGTTCTTCTTCACCCACCTCATCGCCTGGATCGCGCTGATCGTCCTCGGCCGCTATCCCGTCTGGCTCTACGAGTTCAACTCCGGGGTCCTGCGCTACGGGCTCCGCGTCTCGTCCTGGTTCTTCCTGCAGACCGACGCCTGGCCGCCATTCGGGCTGAAGGACGATCCGAGCTACCCGATCCGGATCAACGTGCCGCCCGAGCCGGCCGCCCGCCAGAGCCGGCTGAAGGCGCTGTTCCGCGTCATCCTCGCCCTCCCGGTGCTGTTCCTCGTCTCCTACGGCACCTCGTACGTGATCCAGGCGATCTCGCTCGTCGCCTGGGCGACGATCGTCTTCCGCGGCTACCTGCCGGAGTGGGTCTTCAACATCCTCACCGAGTGCCACCGCTTCGAGACGCGGGCCTTCGGCTACACCGCGTTCCTCACCGACGACTACCCGCCGATCGGCCTGGAGCGGGCCAAGCCGGTCCCGCCGGCAGCCCCGGCCCCGCCCCAGCCGCCGCCGGCGCCGGCGGCCTGAGGGGGCAGCGATGACCGACGCGGAGTCGAAGGTGGTCAGCGGCGAGGGCTACGCCGTCGCCAGTCTCGACGACCTCGGCGAGGGCCCCGGGTTCCGCAAGATCCGCAAGGAGCTCGGGGTCACCGCGTTCGGCGCCAACGCGATCGTCCTGCCGCCGTCCTACGCGACCGGCAGCCACTTCCACGACGAGCAGGAGGAGCTCTACTTCGTCCACCGCGGCGAGGTGGAGCTCGAGTTCGGCGACGGATCGACGCAGCGGCTCGGCCCGGGCGGCCTCGCCCGCGTCGACGCCCCCACCCCGCGCCGCGTCCGCAACCTCAGCGACGCCGAGGAGGCCGTCTACGTCGTCGTCGGCGGCAAGGGCGGCTACGTCGGCCGCGACGGCCGCCTAGCGGAGGGCGAGACGCACAGGTAGCGAGGGAGGCTGCCGGCAGCCCTCTTCTGCCAGGAACGGCGCCGGCGCCCTCCCCCTCCTGGATTCAGGCGTGCCAAATCGCGTGGTTCCTTCTGGACGTATGGCGTCCGAAAGGAACCACGCCATGGGAATTCCGGCCGATCCGACATCCCGTGGTTCCTTTTGGACTCTGACCGTCCATAAGGAACCACGACTTCGGGGGGCTGGGGCCGGGCCGGGCGGGCGCACCTACCTGCCCTCGGGTGCGTCGGCCCGCCCGCCCGCGGGGCTGCTCAGAACTCCTGGTCGATCCAGGGCATCATCGAGCGCAGGTCCTTGCCGACGTTCTCGATTTCCTTGCCCTCGAGCTCGGTGCGCATGCGGTCGAAGTTCTCGCCGCCGGCGCGGTTCTCGGCGATCCACTCGCGGGCGAACTCGCCCGACTGGATCTCGCTGAGGATCTGCTTCATCGCCGCCCGCGTCTCGTCGGTGATCACCCGTTTGCCGCGGGTCAGGTCGCCGTACTCGGCGGTGTTGGAGATCGAGTAGTGCATCCCCTGGATCCCCTTCTCGTACATCAGGTCGGCGATCAGCTTCAGCTCGTGCAGGCACTCGAAGTAGGCGAGGCGCGGGTCATAGCCGGCCTCGACCAGGGTGTCGTAGCCGGCCTGGACCAGCTCGGAGGCGCCGCCGCACAGCACGGCCTGCTCGCCGAACAGGTCGGTCTCGCACTCGTCCTTGAAGGTGGTCTCGATGATCGCCGCGCGGCCGCCGCCGATCCCGGAGGCGTAGGCGAGGACGAGCTCGCGGGCGTTGCCGGTGGCGTCCTGGTGGATCGCCATCAGGCAGGGCACGCCGTTGCCTTCCTCGAACTGGCGGCGGACCAGGTGGCCGGGGCCCTTCGGCGCGACCATGCCGACGTCGACGCCGGGCGGCGGCTCGATCTCGCCGAAGTGGATCGAGAAGCCGTGGGCGAAGAGCAGCAGGTTGCCGGGGGCGATGCCGTCGGCGATCTCCTCGCGCCAGACCTGCGCCTGCCTCTCGTCGGGCAGCAGGACCATCACGATGTCGCCGCGGCTGGCGGCTTCGGCGACGTCGAGGACCTCGAGCCCGGCCGCTTCGGCCTTGGCGCGGCTGGCGGAGCCGGAGCGCAGGCCGACGACCACGTCGACGCCTGAGTCCTTGAGGTTGAGGGCGTGGGCGTGCCCCTGAGAGCCGTAGCCGAGGATCGCGACGGTCTTGCCGTCGAGCACGCTCAGGTCGGCGTCCTTGTCGTAGAAGATGTCGTCGGTTCGCATGGCCGGGCAGGCTACCTGAGCGCCGAGCTCCTCAGCGCAGCGCTCGCCGCATCAGCTTGCCCGACGGAGTGCGCGGCAGCGCCGCGGCCAGCTCGACCCGCTTCGGGACTTTGAAGTCGGCGAGCGACTCGCCGCAGAAGCGGCGCAGCTCGTCGGGGCTGACCTCGGCTCCGTCGCGGAGCACGACGACCGCGGTCACCGCCTGCTGCCACTCGGGGTCCTCGCGGCCGATCACCGCCGCGTCGGCGACCGCGGGGTGGCGCATCAGCACCTCCTCGACCTCGGCCGGGACGACGTTCTCGCCGCCGCTGACGATCAGGTCGTCGATCCGGTCTTCGACGTAGAGGAAGCCCTCCTCGTCGATGTGGCCGAGGTCGCCGGTGTGCAGCCAGCCGCGCTCGTCGGCGCGGCCGGGGGCGACGGTCGGGCCCTGGATCAGGATCTCGCCGTCCTCGATCCGCAGATGGGTGGTGAGCAGCGGCCGGCCGGCGGAGCCCAGCTTGCGGCGGGCGTCGGCCGGGGCCAGCGTCGTCACCTGCGAGCAGGTCTCGGTCAGGCCGTAGGTCTGGACCACGGTCGCGCCCCGGTCGAGCGCCTCGCGCAGCGGCTCCTCGGGGACGGGGCCACCGCCGACCAGGATCGCCCGCGGCCCGGAGAGGTCGGCGCCGGCGTCGAGCAACCGGGTCAGCATCGTCGTCACCAGCGAGACGACGGTGATCCGATCCGATTCCAGCGAGGCGGCGACGCGGTCGACGTCGAAGCCGTCGTGGACGACCGCGGTGGTGCCGTAGATGACGCTGCGCATGACGATCGAGAGGCCGGCGATGTGGCTGAGCGGCAGGCAGCAGAGCCAGCGGTCGTGCGGGTCGACGCCGATGTTGAAGCCGGAGCCGACCGCGCTCCAGAGGAAGTTGCCGTAGGTGAGGCCGACCGGCTTCGGCGTCCCCGAGCTGCCGCTGGTGAGGACGCGGGCGCAGACGTCGTCCATGTCGTGCTCGCCGAGCAGCGGCAGGTCGGCCTCGGTCTGGGTCAGCAGACCGGGGTCGTCGAGGTCGACGATCGGCTCCTCGGCGGCGACGATCGCGGCCCGCTCGCCCGCGGTCAACCGCGGGCTCAGCGGCAGCAGCTTGGCGCCGACCTTCATCAGCGCGTGGGCGAGGACGACCTGCTCGCGGCGCGGGTGCATGGTCAGCGCCGCGGTCGAGCCGCGGCGGACGCCGTGGGCGGCGAGCCGGCGGGCGACCCAGGTCGCTTCCGCCTCGAGCTCGGCGTAGCTCATCTCGGCGCCTTCGGCGATCAGCGCCGTGTCGTCGGGGCAGCTCTGGGAGCGCTGCGCGAGCCAGTCGTCCAGTTTCATATCGTGCCCATCATGCCCAAACGCCACAAGTCCGCCCCGCCCGAGGCCGAGCTGTACGCGCCGATCGAGTGGCGAGAGCGCCGGCGAGTACGAGGACATCCTCTACGAGAAGGCCGAGGGGATCGCGAAGATC
>CAWEOH010000034.1:0-8924 GCA_963810455.1 uncultured Actinomycetes bacterium | reverse complement strand
TCGGTCGTCATCCTCGGCGCCGGTCCGAACCGGATCGGGCAGGGGATCGAGTTCGACTACTGCTGCGTGCACGCCGCGATGACCGCGCGCGAGCTGGGCCGCGACGCGGTGATGGTCAACTGCAACCCGGAGACGGTCTCCACCGACTACGACACCTCCGACCGCCTCTACTTCGAGCCGCTGACCGCCGCGGACGTGCTCGCCGTCTGCGAGCAGGAGCGGCCCGAGGGCGTGATCGTCCAGTTCGGCGGCCAGACGCCGCTGAAGCTGGCGCGGGGGCTGGAAGAGGCGGGCGTGCGGCTGCTCGGCACGCCGGTCGACGCGATCGACCTCGCCGAGGACCGCGGGCGTTTCGGCGCCCTGCTGCGCCGGCTCGGGGTCAAGCACCCGCCTTACGGGACCGCGCTCTCGGCCGAGGAGGCCGAGGTGATCGCCGCCGAGGTCGGCTTCCCGCTGCTGGTCCGGCCCTCCTACGTGCTCGGTGGCCGGGCGATGGAGATCTGCTACTCGACCGAAGACCTCGCCGCCTACCTGAAGGCCAACGTCAAGGCCGACCAGGAGCACCCGCTGCTGCTCGACCGTTTCCTCGAGAACGCGATCGAGGTCGACGTCGACGCCCTGGCCGACGGCGAGCAGGTCTTCGTCGCCGGGATCATGCAGCACGTCGAGGAGGCCGGCGTCCACTCCGGCGACTCCGCCTGCGTGATCCCGCCGCTCAGCCTCGGCGACGAGATGCTCGACGAGATCCGGGCGACCACCGAGCGGATCGCGCTCGAGCTCGGCGTCGTCGGCCTGATCAACATCCAGTACGGGGTCGCCGGCGGCGAGCTCTACGTGATCGAGGCCAACCCGCGCGCCTCGCGCACCGTCCCCTTCGTCTCCAAGGCGATCGGGCTGCCGCTGGCGAAGCTCGCCTGCCGCCTGATGCTGGGGGAGAAGCTCGCCGACCACGAGCTGCCCGAGGGCCTGCCCGAGCACGTCAGCGTCAAGGAGGCGGTGCTGCCCTTCGCCCGCTTCGCCGGCGCCGACTCGGTGCTCGGCCCGGAGATGAAGAGCACCGGCGAGGTGATGGGCGTCGCCGCCGACTTCCCGACCGCGTTCGGCAAAGCGCAGGCGGCGGCCGGCGCGCTGCTGCCCGAGGGGGGCTCGGTCTTCATCACCGTCACCGACACCGACAAGCCGGCGGCGACGCAGCTGGCGGCGCGCTTCCACGACCTCGGCTTCGAGGTGATCGCGACCGGCGGCACCGCGCAGGCGATCGAGCGGATGGGAGTGCCGGTGACCCGGATCAACAAGCTCGGCGAGGGCTCGCCGCACGTCGTCGACCTGATCCGCAAGCGCCAGTGCGACCTGGTGATCAACACCCCGACCGGCTCCGGCGCCCGCGCCGACGGCTACGAGATCCGCAGCGCCGCGGTCCGTCACGGCATTCCCTGCATCACGACGATGACCGGGGCCACCGCCGCCGCCCGGGCGATCGCCGCCGGCCGCCGCGACGGGGCCGAGGTGCGCAGCCTGCAGGAGCTGCACGCGGGGGGCAAGGGCGCCGCCTCCTCGGAGCCCGCGCAGCCGCGATGAGCGCTCCCTTCGGCCGCCGCCGCTGCGAGGTCGCCGAGAATCGCGAGTCGGGGGGCTACCGGGTCTTCTCGCTGCTCGACGGCGAGGGGCCCGAGCCGGCCGCCGGCCAGTTCTACATGCTCGCCACGGCGACGGCCTGGGCGGGGGAGGGCGGTCGTCCCTACCTGCCGCGGGCGATCTCGGTCGCCGAGGTCGGACCGGCCGCCGGCGGCGTCCGTCTCGACTTCCTGGTCGAGGGAGTCGGCCCCGGCACCGACCGGCTCTGCCGGCTGGTGCCGGGCGAGGAGGTCTGGCTGACCGGCCCGCTCGGCAACGGCTTCCCGGCGCCGCGCGAGGCGCTGCCGGGAGCGGCCGGGGCGATCCTCGTCGGCGGCGGCATCGGCGTCGCGCCGCTGGCGCTGCTGCGCCGCCGGCTGAGCGAGCGCGGCGTGCCGCTGCGCGTCCTGCTCGGCTTCCGCGACCGCGAGCACAGCGGCGGCACCGAGCTCTTCTGCGGTGCCGGCGGCGACCTCTGTCCCGAGGTGCGGCTGGCCAGCGAGGACGGCCACGCCGGCCACCGGGGCTACGTCACCGACCTGCTGGCGGCGATGCTGACCGGCGACGACGCCGCTTCCGCCGTCGTCTACTCCTGCGGCCCGCCGGCGATGCTGGAGGCGGTCCGCCGCCTCTGCGCGGAGCGCGGCGTCGCCTCGCAACTGGCGCTGGAGTCGCCGATGGCCTGCGGCTTCGGCGCCTGCTTCGGCTGCGCGGTGCCGAAGCCGGGCGGCGGCTACCTGCGGCTCTGCGTCGACGGCCCGGTGCTGTCCGGCGAGGACGTCGAGGAGGTGGCCACGGCCTATGCGTGACGCGCCGACCGAGTTCTGCGGGATCGAGCTCGAGCACCCGATCGTCAACGCCTCCGGCACCTACGACGCGCTCGCCGCCCGGCGCGTCTTCGGCGATGCCCTGCTCGATGACTTCCCCTTCGCCGCCTTCGTCTCGAAGACGATCACGCCGGAGCCGCGCGCCGGCAACGAGCCGCGGCGGATCTGGGAGACGCCGGCCGGGATGCTCAACTCGATCGGGCTGCCGAACAAGGGGCTGGCGGGGTTCCTGGCCGAGGACCTGCCGCTGCTGGCGGAGCTGCCGGTGCCGCTGATCGTCTCGGTGATGGCGACCAGCCGCGAGCAGTTCGGGCGGCTGGTGGCGGCGGTGGGCGAGAGGGAGGAGGTGGCGGCGATCGAGCTCAACGTCTCCTGTCCGAACGTCCACTCCGGCCTGATCGTCGGCGAGCAGCCGGACGAGACGGAGGCGCTGGCGGCGGCGCTGCGACCGCTGACCGAGAAGCCGCTGATCGTCAAGTTGACGCCGAACGTCGCCGACCCGGCGGCGGTCGCCGCCGGCGCCGAGCAGGGTGGCGCCGACGCGGTCTCGCTGATCAACACCCTGAAGGGGTCGGCGCTCGATCCGGTCGGCGGCGAGCCGGCGCTGGCGGCCGGCCATGGCGGCCTCTCCGGACCCGCGGTGCGCCCGGTGGCGTTACACCAGTTGCGAATAGTCAGCGCCGCTGTCTCGATCCCGCGGATCGGGATGGGGGGGATCGCCAGCGGCGCCGACGCGGCCGAGTTCCTCGCCGCCGGGGCGGCCCTGGTGGCCGTCGGCACGGAGAACTTCAGGGACCCGCGGGCCGGCTCCAGGGTCGCCGAAGAGCTCGAATTCGCGCGCTCGGAAGGGTCCAGGGCCTCGCCGGTACTCGACCTCGACTAGAGGTTGAGATGAATTTGTGGGCAAATGCCCAGCAATCACTTGCACAGCCCTGACCCGCGGCTATACTCGCCGCCCACATGGCAGCCCCCTCGGTTAAGACCTCCCTCGCCGCCCCTGAGCGGTCCCTGGATCAGAGGATGGAGGCGCTGAAGCGGGCCAACGACATCCGCACCGCGCGGGCCAAACTGAAGAAGGATCTCAAGGCCGGTCGGGCCAGTATCCACGCGATCCTCCTCGACCCGCCCGAGTACGTGCTGACCGCGAAGGTCTTCGACATGCTCCTCGCCGTTCCCAAGTACGGCCGCGTCAAGACCAACCGAATACTCAACCAGTGCCGGATCTCGCCGTCGAAGACGATCGGCGGCCTCTCCGAACGCCAGCGCGGCGAGCTGGTCGGCCTCCTCCGCCGCTGAGCGAACCGAGCCGCAGGCTCTAGGCACCCCCGGAGCCCGAGCCGCCTGGGGCTTTTCTCCAGGCCGGGCTTCCGCTCCTCCACCGCTCCCGTCCCCCCAGCGTCGTATCGCCCCGACCAACTCGTGGTTCCTTTTGGACGGTACGCGTCCACAAGGAACCACGCGACGAGAATGCGTCGCTCCAGCAGATCCCGTGGTTCCTTTCGGACCTCTGCCGTCCAAAAGGAACCATGCGATGCGCGGTCAGGGAGCAGCAAGGATGAGGGTGCGTGCCACTCGGGCGACCACCTGGTCGAGTTCGCTCTTCATCTGGTCCCAGGTGACTCGCGGAACACGGTAGCCGGCGGCGATCAGTAGCTGGTCGCGATGGCGGTCGCGCTGGAAGGCGATCGGCGTCTGGTGGGTGGCGGCGCCGTCGGTTTCGACCACCACCTTCTGCTCGGGCCAGAGGAAGTCGACCATCAGGCTCTCGCCCTCGAGTCGGAGGGTCTTGTTGGAGAGCGGTCGCGGCAAGCCCATCGCGACGAGCCGCGGCAGCACCAGCGCCTCGAAGTCGCTGCGCACGTCCGGGAGCTTGCCGCTCGGCGTTCTCCAGGCGTCGAGCACCGCGGTGAGGCCGCGCAGGCCACGCCGCCCCTTGGCGAAGTGGACGGCGCGGTAGGCGGCATCCAGGTCCAGGAGCTTGAGGACCGCCGCCCGCTCCACCGTTCGCCGCACCGTCGCCAGCGAGGACATCCCCGCGAGGTCGACGAAGACCCGCGCCGGGGTCGTGCAGGCGACGCCGTGCCGTTCGGTGATTTCCTCCTCCAGCGGGTAGCGGCAGCGCCGGCAGCGGATACCGTCGATCTTGCGCCCGGCCTCGACCGGCACGGTGATGTCGATCAGGGTCGGCGCCTCGTCCCAAAGTCCCCAGAGCGCCGCCGCCGTCCCATGCGAGACCACCGCTCCCTCGCCGCAGGCCAGCACCGCCGCCCGCAACCGCGCCGGCCGCGTTGCCGACCGGTGCCCTACTGCGTAGACGCCGCGGTGGATCCGGTGCAGCGAGCCTTTCTCCTGCCTCCTCGACGCGGACCGGGGAGAAATCCCCGCCTCTCCCAGCTGATCGAGTGAAACGACCCCGCCTTGGCGGGTTGCCCTCTCCGCCAACAACTGATCTCGGCCCGATGCACGCTCGTCCGCTCCGCCAGCTCTGCCTTCCGAGTCGCGGTTCCTTTTGGTCGCCATAGGTCCACAAGGAACCGCGCAACGCGTTCTCTCCCCCCTTGCATGATCTCGCGGTTCCTTTTGGACGCCAAGGGTCCGAAAGGAACCGCGGGTTGGTGGGGAGGTGGGGGCACGGTGGAGTGGACGGGCGGGGAGGCAAGGGGAGATGCGCGGGACGGGACGGGGCGTCTTGGGCGCGTAATAGCTTCCCGGTCGCATGACCTCGCCTTCCAATGTGCCCGCCTCGTCGTCCAGAGGGTCCGCCTCGTCCTCCAAGGTCTTCGTCATCACCGGCCCGTCGGGGGTCGGCAAGGGGACGCTGATCAAGCGGCTGCTGGCTGCCTGCCCGAACCTGGAGCTCTCGATCTCGGCGACTACGCGGGCGCCGCGCGAGGGCGAGGTCGACGGGCGCGACTACCACTTCCTCACCCGCGAGCAGTTCGACCGGCGGATCGAGGCCGACGACTTCCTCGAGTTCGCCACCTACAGCGACAACCGCTACGGGACGCTGCGCTCGGAGGTCGAAAAGCGGCTCCGGGCGGGGCACTCCGTCGTGCTCGAGATCGAGGTCCAGGGGGCCCAGCAGGTCCGCGCGACCGATGCCGACTCGGTCCAGATCTTCATCTCGCCGCCCGACCCGACGGTCCTGCGCGAGCGGCTGAAGGGGCGGGGGACCGACTCCGAGACGGCGATCGACAAGCGGCTCGAGGTCGCCCGCCAGGAGCTGGCCGCGCGCGACGACTTCGACTACCAGCTGGTCAACGACGAGATCGACCGCGCCACCGAGGAGCTGGTCGGGATCGTGCGTTCGGAGCTCGGCAAGGGCCCGGCCGGCTGATCATCTAGACTCCGGCGCCGAATGATCAAACCACGCGTAGACCAGCTTCTCGAGCACTCTGACTCGCATTACGCCGCCGTCGTCGTCGCGGCCAAGCGCGCTCGTCAGATCAACAGCTACTTCCACAACCTGGGCGAGGGCGGCTTCGGCGAGTACCCGCCGCCGATGGTGGAGACCAACGCCGAGGGCAATTACCTGACGATGGCCCTGGAAGAGCTGTCCGAGGGCAAGCTCAAATACGAGTACCGCACCTAGGCGTCGCGCCCGGAGGGCGCTGAGCGAAGGAGCACCGAGATGGCCCGAATCCTGCTTGGCGTGAGCGGTGGGATCGCCGCCTACAAGGCGCTCGAGCTGGCGCGGCTGGCGACGGTCGCCGGCCACGCGGTGCGGGTGCTGATGACCGAGACCGCGCCGCGGTTCGTCGGCGCCGCCTCCTTCGAGGGGATCGTCGGCGCCCCGGTGCTGACCTCCGAGTTCGAACGCGACCCGCTGCGCGGCGCCTTCCCCGGCGACGACGCCCCCGGCCACGACCCGATCTCCCACCTCGAGCTCGCCGCCGGCTGCGACGCCTACCTCGTCGCGCCGGCCTCGGCCAACACGATCGCCAAGCTCGCCGCCGGCCTCGCCGACTCGATGCTGACCACCTCGTTCCTCGCCTGCACCGCGCCGCGGCTGGTTGCGCCGGCGATGAACGACCGCATGTACGCGGCGGCGGCGACCCAGGAGAACCTGGAGACGCTGCGCCGGCGCGGGGTCGAGGTGATCGAGCCCGACGCCGGCAGGCTCGCCTCGCGCGGCGAGTTCGGCCGCGGCCGCCTACCTGACCCCGAGCGGCTGCTGGCGGCGGTCGAGGCGGCGCTCCCGGCGGGGGAGAAGCCGTGGGACGGGATGCGCGTCCTGGTCACCGCCGGCGGCACCCGCGAGCCGATCGACCCGGTCCGCTTCATCGGCAACCGCTCCTCTGGCCGGATGGGGATCGCGCTGGCCGCCGCCGCGGCCGCGCGCGGCGCCGAGGTCACCCTGGTCGCCGCCAACGTCGCGCTGCCGGCGCCGCCCGGCGTGCACCGGGTCGACGTCGCCACCGCCGCCGAGCTCGCCGAGGCGACCGCCGCCGCCTTCGCCGACGCCCACCTGCTGCTGATGGCCGCCGCGCCGGCCGACTTCCGGCCCGCCGAGGTCAGCGAGGGCAAGATGAAGCGCCAGGACGGCCTCGAGCTGCGCCTGCAGCCGACCGAGGACATCCTCGCCGGGCTCGCGGCGCGCCGCAGCGAGGGGCAGACGATCGTCGGCTTCGCCGCCGAGCACGGAGGCGAGGCCGTCGCCCGCGCCCGCCGCAAGCTGGATCGCAAGGGTGTCGACATGATCGTCCTCAACGACGTCTCCGACCCGGCGATCGGCTTCGAGAGCGGCGAGAACGCCGTCACCATGATCGAGCGCGACGCCGCGACCGAGGTCCCGGTAGCCTCCAAGGAGGCGATCGCCGAGGCGATCCTCGGCAAAGTCGAGGAGCTTCGCGAGAAAGCTGGACAGCCGGCTCGGTGACCGGGCTATACTGGCTGCAAGCTTCCTGTCCTAAGCAGTACCGCGAAGTGGGCCTGGCCCACTTTTTTTACGCCCGAGGCGGTAGATGACCGACCCCCTGAAAGAGAGCATCCAAGCACAGCTGTCCGAGCTCGACGCCGAGCTCGACGTGCTGGCCGTGGAGCGCCCCGGCAGCGAGGCCCTGCGGATCTTCATCGACCACCCGGAGGGCATCGACCTCGCTCGCTGCGAACAGGTCACGCTTCACCTCAGCAGCCTGCTCGCCGATTACTCGCTCGAGGTGTCTTCACCCGGTCCCAAGTACGGCCGTTCCGGCACCAGTTCCGAAACCAAGGAGTCGCCCCAGTGAGCAAGGAGATCGTCGAGGCAGTCAAAGCGCTCGAGCAGGAGAAGGGAATCTCCGCCGACAAGTTGATGGACGCGCTCGAGGACGCGCTGCTCTCCGCCTACAAGAAGACTCCCGGCGCCGCCAAATACGCCCGCGTCGACCTCGACCACGAGACCGGCGACTTCCGCGTCTTCGAGCTGATCCTGCCGCCCGAGCTGGAGGAGAAACTGCTCGAAGAAGCGGCCGAGCAGCAGGAGGAGCCCGAGGTCGACCCCGAGACCGGCGAAATGCGCGAGCCGGAGGAGCCCGAGCTCGACCCGGAGATGATCGCTCCCTACGAGAGCCAGATCACGACCCGCGACGTCACCCCCGACGACTTCGGCCGGATCGCCGCCCAGACCGCCAAGCAGGTGATCCTGCAGCGGATCCGCGAGGCCGAGCGGCAGATGATGTACGACGAGTACCAGGACCGGGTCGGCGAGCTGATCACCGGGATCATCCAGCAGTCCGACAAGCGCTACACGCTGGTCCAGCTGCGCGAGCGGGTCGAGGCGCTGCTGCCCAAGTCCGAGCAGGTCTACAACGAGCGCTACGACCACGGCATGCGGGTCAAGGCGGTGATCACCGACGTCTCCGACTCGACCAAAGGGCCGGCGATCGTCGTCTCGCGCCGCAGCCCGGAGCTGATCAAGAGCCTGTTCGAGCTCGAGGTGCCGGAGATCGCCGACAAGCTGGTCGAAATCGTCGGCGTCGCCCGCGAGCCCGGCTACCGCTCGAAGATCGCCGTCGTCTCCCACGCCGACGGGGTCGACCCGGTCGGCGCCTGCGTCGGCCCGCGCGGCTCGCGGGTGCGGATGGTCGTCTCCGAGCTGCGCGGCGAGAAGATCGACATCATCCCCTACAACGAAGAGCCCGCCCGCTTCGTCGCCAAAGCGCTGTCGCCGGCGCGGGTGCGCGAGGTGATCGTCGACGACGAGGAGCGGCAGGCGACGGTGATCGTCCCCGACGACCAGCTCTCGCTGGCGATCGGCCGCGACGGCCAGAACGCCCGGCTCGCCGCCCGCCTCACCGGCTGGCGCGTCGACATCAAGTCCGAGACCGAGTTCGCCTCCGAAGAACAGGAGATCGAGATCGAGGGCGAGGAAGCCTTCGACGGCCGCTGCCTGGCGGTGCTCTCCAACGGCCGCCGCTGCCCGAACGCCGCGATCCCCGGCTCGACCTATTGCGGCCTGCCCCAGCACCAGGCGCTCTCGCGCTTCGAGACCA
This sequence comes from uncultured Actinomycetes bacterium, assembly GCA_963810455.1. Lineage (GTDB taxonomy): Bacteria > Actinomycetota > Thermoleophilia > Solirubrobacterales > 70-9 > VAYN01. Next base: position 10 of record CAWEOH010000034.1, on the reverse strand, counting down.
GCCAGGTCGC
>CAWEOH010000033.1:0-32172 GCA_963810455.1 uncultured Actinomycetes bacterium | reverse complement strand
CGGGGGTCGACGACGGGCTCCGGTCCTCTACGTGAGGCTTCGATGAGCGCGAGGCGGAGATCCGGCCATAGGGACTTCCTGTCAGGCACACTCGCGGCGTGCGCACCTCGAGCCCGAGCACGACCCGGTCCCCGCGGAAGGGCGTTCACCCCGCCGGGATCCGCCGCCTCCGGTCAGCCGGATCGGCCCTTATTTGGTTCGCGGCGCTTGCCGCAGTGCTGCTCATCGCACCACAGCAGACCCTGGCCGGGCCGACGGCCGCCGAGGCCCACGGGGTCCCGGCCACCCACGGCGAACAGCGGCCGCAGAACCGCGCGGTGGCGGCGCCGCGGCGAGCCGGCGGCATCTGGCGCCCGGCGCCGGGGACGACCTGGCAGTGGCAGATCGTCGGCAAGATCGGTCGTCTACGGAACGTCCAGATGTACGACGTCGACCTCGAGGACGCGGTTCCGAGCACCCGCACGGTCAGGGTGCCGGGCTTCGGCTCGGCCCGATGGCCGGCCGGACAGAACGCCGGAATCATCAAGCGCCTGCACGCCCACGGGATCGTCGCGATCTGTTACCTCGACTCCGGCGCCTGGGAGAGCTACCGGCCCGACGCCCGCCTTTTCCCGCGCAAGGTGATCGGCAACTCGACCGGCTGGGCCGGCGAGCGCTGGCTCGACATCCGCCCGTCCTCGTGGAGGCGGTTTGCGCCGATCGTCTGGGCGCGCTTCAGGCTCGCCAAGCGGATCGGCTGTGACGGGATCGAGCCCGACGAGAACAATCCGATCGGCAACCGGCCAGGCTTCCCGATCAGTCTCAAAGACGAGCACCACTGGTACGTGAAGGTCGCCCACGAGGCCCACAGGCTCGGGCTCTCGGTCGGGATGAAGAACGGCGTCGAGGTCCTCGACAAGCGGCTCGCCCACATCTTCGACTGGTCGCTCAACGAGGAGTGCGTCTACTACCACGAGTGCGGTCGCGAGCATCCCTTCATCGCCGCCCACAAGGCGGTCTTCCAGGCGGAGTACATCGCGGATTGGAGACATCGAGGCCCCGACACCCTCGCCGCCGTCGCCTCCCGGGTCTGTCCGCCCTCGCTCGCACAGGGTTTCTCGACCCTGGTCAAGCGGGTCGTGCCGAACGCCGCGTTCGTGCCGTGCTCGGCGGGGTCCGGGCGTTTACCGCGGCCGGGGGGTCGCGGTTCCGGTCACGGCATGCAGGCGCTGGCGGGCGCCTGCCGTTGCGGGCCGAAGGAGGGTGGCAGCTCGCCGGGGCCGGCGCCCCAGCGCCGGTTCGGGTGGGGAGCGAGGCCGTAGGCGAGCGTCCCTCCCCGGGCCAGCGCGCAGTAGGTCGTCCAGGCCGCTCGGACCGAGTGCCCGCGCCAGCGCAGCGACTGGACGTACGGGCCGTGGCCGGTGGCGGCGATCGTCAGCCGGCGCCGCCCGGCGAGCCGCACCACGGCGCGCGGGAACAGCGGGCTGGAGATCGCCAGCAGGCCGACGCCCGGGACCTCGGGGTAGAGGCCGAGCGCGCCGAGCACGTACCAGGAGGAGAGCGTCCCGAGGTCGTCGTTGCCCGGGTAGCCGGTCGGTGACGGCGAGTACAGGCCGAGCAGGGCGCGGCGGACCGCGAGCTGGGTGCGGTAGGGCCTGCCGGTCCAGTCGTAGAGCCAGGGCACGTTCAGGTTCGGCTCGTTGCCGAGCAGGGCATGGTCGGCGTGGGTGGCGCCGGCGCCGCCGTTGAGGCTGCTCAGGAAGCCGTCGAGCCGCTGCGCCGCCGCCGCCCGGCCGCCGAGCAGGGCGAACAGCCCGGCCGGGTCCTGCGGCACCGACCAGGTGTACTGGGCGGCGTTGCCCTCGACGAAGCCGACCCCGCCGAGCGGGTCGTAGCCGGCGGGGAAGCGCCCGTCGGCGTAGCGCGGCTCGATCGTCCCCGTCGCCCGGTCGAACAGCCGTCGCCAGGTCCCCGAGCGCCGCATCATCTCCGCGTAGGTGGCGCGGTCGCCGAGCGCGCGGGCGGCGAACTGGGCGATCGCGAAGTCGTCGAGCGCGTATTCGAGCGAGGTCGCCGCCGAGGCCCAGACCGCTTCCGGGTCGCCGTAGATCGAGTTGGCGTTGCGGGTCCGGGTGTCGAGGTCGAAGGGGACGTAGCCGAGCCGCAGGTACTGCGCGAGGCCCTGGCGCTCGACGTATTCGCCGTTGGCGCTGCGGCAGGGTTCGCTCGCCCCCCGGACCATCGCCGCCAGGGCGCCGCCGCGGTCGAAGCCGCGGGCGCCGAAGGCGAAGGCCGAGGCGATCGCCGGGTCGGCCGGGTCGCCGACCATCGTCATCGTCTGCCCGGCCGCCAGCGACCAGCGCGGCAGGCAGCCGCTCTGGGCGGCGTCGGCCAGCAGCGAGCCGACGATCTGCCCGGCCCGGCGCGGGACCAGCAGGGAGAGCAGCGGGATCTCGGTCCGGTAGACGTCCCAGCCAGAGAAGTCGGCGTACTGGATCCGGCCGCGGGCGCGGTGCACGGCGCCGTCCATGCCGAGGTAGGCACCGCCGACGTCGCTGAAGGTGCGCGGCGCCAGCAGCGCGTGGTAGAGCGCCGTGTAGAAGGTCCGGCGCAGGCGGCTCGGTCCGCCCGTCACCGCGACCCGTCCGAGCGAGCGGTTCCAGCTCGCTTCGGCGCGGTGGACGACGCTCCCGAAGCCGAGCCCGGGGTCTTCGGCGGCGAGGTTGGCGCGGGCGTCGGCGACGCTGACGAAGGAGAGCCCGACCCGGGCCAGCACGACCGGGTCGTGCCGCGTGTCGAAGGTCGCGTAGGCGCCGGCCTGGGCGGTGTGCGGCGGATTGGAGGCCGGGAGGCTCGCCGCGTCGGCAGCCTGGGAGCCGGGTTCGAGATCGCCGCCGGTCCAGGTGCCGGAGGCGCGGAAGGCACGGTCGAAGACGAACGCCGCATAGACCCGGTAGCGCGGGCGCTGCCCGCAGAACAGGCCGCTGGAGGCGGTCGCGTCGATCTCGCGGCGCCCCGGCAGGACCCGGACGCGGGCGAGGTCGTCGGGCTGGGCGCTGCCACCGGCGTTGACGAGGAGGCTCGCGTGGGGGTTGGCGCCGAAGGTGAAGCGGGCGATCCCGGTGCGGGTGGTCGCGCTCAGCTCGGTCTCGATCGCGGGGCCGCGGGCGGGCTTCAGCCGCACCGAGTAGTAGCCCGGGCGCCCCTGCTCTTCGCGGTGGGAGAAGCCGGGCTGGTAGCGCCCTGCGAGGCCGGCGCCCGCGGCGGGCGAGGCGGTCAGCGGTTCGGTCGTCGGCAGGACCGGGAAGTCGCCGTAGGTCTCGCAGCCGGCGCCGCTCAGGTGGGTGAGGCTGAAGCCGCGCAGGTGGTGGTCGCGGTAGTCGTAGCCGCCGGCACCCCTGCGGTCGGCCGGGGTGGTGTCGGGGCTCCACTGCACCATCCCGAAGGGGGCGGCGGCGCCCGGGAAGTCGTGGCCGCCGCCGAAGCTGGTGGCGCTGGGCGCGGTGCCGGCGAACACGTCGACGAGCCGAGCCGGGCCGACCCCACCGCCCGGGGCCGCCGCCGCGGCGGCGGCGGGGTGACCGAGGAGGAAGGGGACCACGGTCGCCGCCAGGGCGAGCAGCAGCGGGCCTCGGGCGATCGGGCGTCGGCGCATCGAGCGTCCGGTCTCGAGCACCGGTACAGCGTGCAGCCCGAGCCTAAATCCAGGCTGAGGGCCTCGCCCCGGTCTCGACGGGGGGCGCTGCCTCGCCGCGCCCGGCGGTGGGGGGCACGGCCGCCAGCGGCGGCCCGAGCCGGGCGGCGCGGGGTCGAGCGGTTCCCCTGCCGGGCCTGCGGTGGGCGCCCAGCCGGGCCTCGGCGGTCACCGCCTGCAGCGCCCACGAGTATGTGTCTCGCTTGATCATGAGGCGAAGCTACGGCTGGTTCCTCTGCGCCCGCTATGCGCCGCCTAATTAGTTGATGAGAGAAGGCGAAGCAGGCCCGCGCGCAGCGGGCGCATTCGCCTAGGCGAAGGTCCAGAGCTTGTTGCCGAGGAAGTTGAACGGCATCGCGACGGCGACCGCGATCGCCTGGGCGGTCAGGGCGCCGAGCGCGTTCGAGCCGACCAGGAGCTCGAGCACGGCGACGTTGAGGCCGAGCGAGGCGAGGCTGACGACGAAGAAGCGCGCCGCCTGGAAGTGCGCCGGCCCGGTGCCGGGGCCGAAGGTCCAGTAGCGGTTCCAGAGGAAGTTGTTGGTGACGGCGACGCAGAAGGCGCCGACCGCGGCGATCGCGTGGTGGGCGCCGAGGTCGCCGGTCGCCAGGGCGAAGACGCCGAGGTTGATCACGTACCCCGAGCCGCCGACGATGCCGAACTTGAGCAGCTGCAGCCAGGTCGCGCGCTGCCGTGCGGCGGCGCCGAGGCGGTAGGCCAGCTCGGCCGAGCTCATCGTGCCGGCCTCGCCTGCGCGATCCCCGGCGGTGGCGGTGGCGGGGCCGCCATCGCCGGGGCGATCGCCGTCCGGACCGGATGCACGGAGGCGCTGAGGCCGATTCGCAGGCCGGCGTCGGGCGCCGCCGTGCGCTGGGCCGGCAGGCCGTCGATCAGCACCACGTTGCGTCCGAATCCGCTCGGCAGTTCGCGCATCGTGTGGAACCGGACCCGGACGCGGTGCGGGGCGCGGAAGCGGGTGATGGAGAAGCGACCGAGGCGGTCCACCGCGACCTGCCTGAACGGCGCGCCCAGGACCGCCGGCGCGGCGTGCGCCTTGCCGATCAGGGCGACTTCGCGGACGCGCCCGGGGCCGCTGTACAGGCGCGCGGCACCATCGCCGAGGTAGTAGGCGACGGGGTCCGCGGCCAGCCGCCAGCCGACGATCGCCCGGGCGCCGTGCGGTGGGCCGAGCCGTTCGGTCAGGACGCGCAGGTCGGGCCGCTGCAGGTTGGGGGTCTGGGTGACGTAGACCGCGAAGCCGAGCCAGTAGGCGCACAGAGCCGCGGCCACCGCGGTTCCGAGCCACCGGCCACCCGCCGCCAGGCCGATCGCGACGACGAGGGTCAGCGGCACCAGCGCCGGCAGCAGGTTGCGCTCGATCACGTAGTCGTGGCCGGCCAGCGCCGCCGCGCTGGCCAGGGCGACGACGCCGAGCCCGACCGCCAGCGCCGTCCCGGCGCCGCGGCGCTCGCGGGGGCCGCCGCGCAGGGCGAGCAGCGTCAGGGCGAGGAGGACCGCGATCGCCGGGACGACCGCGTAGCCCGGCCGCGGCGGCTCGGCGATCACGTGGCCGGTTTCGCCGGCGAGGAAGCTGACCCCGGTCTGCAGCAGGCGCCAGGGCAGTGGCGAGTGTTCGATCCAGCCGATGTGGTGCGGGTTGATCTGGGCAACCAGCAGCGGCAGCAGCGCCGCCCCGGCGACCCCGACCCCGACCACCGCCGCGAGCACCGCACGCAGGCGGGAGCGCAGCGCGACCAGCAGCCAGCCGGCCTCGATCGCGGCGGCGAAGACGGCGAAGTAGTGGCTGTAGAGGGCGAGCGTCGAGGCGAGTGCCCAGAGCGCCAGGTCGGTGGCCGACCGGGTCCGCAGCGCCCGCGCGAAGAACCAGAAGGCGAGGGCGCCGAAGAAGATCAGCGCGGCGTAGGAGCGGGCCTCCTGCGAGTACCAGATCAGCATCGGGTTGACCGCGGCCAGGGCGGCGGCGATCAGCCCCGCACGGCGGCCGGCGAGTTCCCGGGCGGCGAGGAAGGCGACCGGGACCGTCGCCGCCCCGAGCACGGCGGAGAGCGAGCGCAGGCCCACTTCGGCGGTGCCGAAGGCCTGCGACCACAGCCAGGCCAGTACGTAATAGAGCGGTGGGTTGGACTCGCTGACCCGGACCTCGTGCAGCATGTGGCCGAAGCTGCCGCCGAGCACCCGGGCGGCGGTGATCACCTCGTCGTGGTGGTAGCTCTGCAGGCCGAGGCTGGCGAAGCGCAGCGCGACGGCGGCGGCGGTGATCGCGGCGAGCGCCCCGGCCACTCCGAGCCGCAGGCGCGCGCCCGAGCTCCGCACGTCGAGCCGAGGGGCCTCGACTGGGGGGACTGCGCCTGAGGGGGCGAGCGTGCTCACCGCCGGGGAGAATCCGCCGCACCCCTTAGGGCACGATCAAGACCGGATGAAGGTTGCCTAAGCGCCGGGCTCGGTGCCCTGGCTTGGGTCGGGGCGAACCGCCGAGCCTCGAGGTGCGGCTTCCGCCCTCCGAGATCTCCGGTGCTCGAGCAGGTCGGCATCGTGCACCGCCCAGCCGACGCGCTGCGCGAACTGCGCCCCGAAGAAAGCCGAGTCGAAGTCACTGAGGCTGAGTCGCTCCCGGTAGACGACGTCGTTGTCCTCGCCGGTTTCCGCCACCACGAGAATCTGTGGCATTCGCTCTCCTTTCCCCGCGGTTTGAACCTGAGCCCGGAGTCTCGGGCCGGCGGTTTGGCCGCGGGTGAAGCCGGAGTAATGATCCGATGAAGATCGCGGTCGCGCTATGCGGTGACCCGCTCAGGCGTCGGCGGCGTCGGCCGCGTCGGCCGCGAGCGCCTTGGCGATCCAGCCGGAGCCGACCGAGAAGTCCTCGACCCCGAGGGCGGCGGCGACGTTGCACCACATCCCGGCCTGGAAGAAGCCGTCGAGGCGTTCTTCGTCGTCGATCCCGGAGAGCTCGCGGGTGAGCTCGACCAGGCGCGCGAATTCGAGGCGGACGAAGCGCTGGATCTCCTCGTCGTCGCCGCAGGCGGCGTAGGCCTGCAGCTGCAGCAGGAGGAGGTCGGGGCTGTCGCCGAGCGAGGCGGTGTAGGCCTTGCCGATCGCCCGCAGCACGTCTTCGTCCGGCTCGGCCGGCTCGCGGCCCTCGAACTCCTCCGCCGCCTCCTCGAAGAGCGCCGCGAACTCCTCGAAGCAGCGCCCGACCGCGGCGAGGAAGAGGTCGCGCTTGGTCGGGAAGAGGCTGAACACGTAGGGCTGGGCGACGCCGACCTCGGCGGCGATCGCCGAGACCTTCGTCCCCTGCAGGCCGCCGTGGGCGAAGTGGTGGACGGCGGCCTCGATCAGCGCGTCCCGGCGCTCGGCCGCCGGCACGCGCTTGCGAGGTTCCGTCCTGGTGCTCGCCGCCACGGTTCGATCCTAGTCCGCGGCGGGGAGGGGTTGCGCGGGAGCGACGAGCGGGGTGGCCGCGAACTCCTCGAGCTCCTCGAATTCCTCGACCTCCTCGGCCGTGGCCCTGCCGCCGAACGGCAGCGCGGCGGCGACCAGGGCGCCGAAGGCGAGCACCGCGACGCCGACCCAGAGGGCGGGGACCATGCCGTCGACGAACGCCTGCGGTGAGGTGTAGGCGCCGGCGCCGCTGAACACGGTGGCGAGGACGGCGATGCCGAAGGTGCCGCCGAGCTCGCGGATCGCGTTGGTGGCGCCGGACGCCTGCCCGGCCTGGTCGACCCGGACCGAATTGAGGATCGCGCTCGCCGAGGGGGCGAAGACCAGCGCCATCCCGGCGCCCGCCGCGACGAAGGCGGGGATCATCGTCACGTAGCCGACCGTGGTGCTGGCGACGATCGCCAGCCAGGCGAGGGCGGCGGCCTGCAGCGAGACGCCGGCGACCATGAAGGGGCGCGGGCCGAATTTTTCGGAGAGGACGCCGGCGATCGGCGCGACGACCATCGTCGCCCCGGTCCAGACCAGCAGCTTCAGGCCCGCCTCCAGAGCTGAGGTGCCAAGCACGTTCTGCAGGAACTGGCTGAGGAAGAAGATCGAGCCGAACATGCCGAAGTACATCGCCATCGAGACCACGTTGGTGACGGCGAAGCTGCGCTTGGCGAAGAACGACATCGGCAGCATCGGCGACTCGCTGCGCAGCTCCTGGCGGACGAAGGCGGCAAGCAGGAAGAGGCCGGCGCCGAGGCTGGTCAGCACCTCGGGGGCGGTCCAGCCGATCGTCTGGGCGCGGACCAGGCCGTAGACGAGGCCGAAGAGGCCGGTCGAGGCGAGGGCGAGGCCGGGCAGGTCGAGCGGCGCCGTGGGCCCGTAGCTCTCCTCGAGCCGGCGGGCGGCCAGCGGGGCGAGGACGAGGCCGATCGGGACGTTGATCCAGAAGATCCAGTGCCAGTCGGCGAGCTCGATCACGGCGCCGCCGACCAGCGGGCCGATCGCCACGGCGACGCCGCTGATGCCGGACCAGACGCCGAGCGCGACGCCCCGTCTTTCGGGCGGGAAGGCGCTGGCGAGGAGGGTCAGGGTGAGCGGCGTGACGATCGCCGCGCCGACGCCCTGGACGGCCCGGGCGGCGATCAGCAGATCGGCGCTGGGGGCGAGCGCGGCGCCCGCCGAGGCGGCGGTGAAGAGCGAGATGCCGGCGACGAACATGCGCCTGCGCCCGAAGCGGTCGCCCAGCGCAGCGCCGGTCAGCAGCAGCACGCCGTAGGCGAGCACGTAGGCGTTGACGGTCCACTCGAGCGCCTGCACCGAGGCGCCGAAGTCGTTGTGGATGCTGGGCAGGGCGACGTTCACGACGAGGTTGTCGAGAACGACCATGAACAGGCCCGCGGAGACCAGGACCAGCGTCCACAGTTTCCCTCGCTCTTGCGTTTCCATCTCCATCCTCCGGTAATTAGTAGCGGCGACTAAGAAGAACTTAGCAGCGACTAATAATCGATGCAAGGCCTGTGCGCCGCCGCGGTCGTGGCGGTATGGTCATCCGCAGGGGAGCGCCGAAGGGAGTGAGGGGCGATGGGCGAGCAGCTCAGCATGTTGGACACGATGTTCCTCGAGCTCGAGCAGTTCGACGAGAGCGCCCACATGCACATCGGCGCGGCGCTGATCTTCGATCCGCTGCCGGGAGGGGGGACGCCGGGGATCGCCGAGCTGCGCGACCACGTGCGCGGGCGGATAGAGATGCTGCCGCGCTTCCTGCAGAGGCTCTCCGCCCCGCAGGCCGGTCCGCTCCGGTGGCTGACCTGGGAGCCGGTGGAGCGGTTCGACCCCGACGACCACGTCCACCACGCGAGGCTGCCGGCGCCGGGCGGGGAGGCCGAGCTGCACGAGTGGCTGGGGGACTTCTGGTCGCACCGGCTGGATCGCCACCGGCCGCTGTGGGAGATGACGCTGCTCGACGGGCTGGACGGAGGGCGCTGGGCGCTGGCGACCAAGACGCACCACTGCCTCGTGGACGGGGTCGGCTCGGTCGACATCGGCAACGCGCTGCTCGACGCCTCGCCCGAGGGCGCGCCGGCGCGCCCCCAGCCGCCGCCGGCCGGCCCGGGCGACGGGGAGGAGCCCGGGGGACGGGGCGGCGGGCGCTTCTGGCTCTCGCCCGGCCTGGTCGTGCGCGGGGCGCGGGCCGGCGTCGGGGCGGCGCTGCACCCGCGCGAATCGTTCGACCGGGTGCGGGCCGCGACCGAGCTGATCGTGCGCGAGGAGGTGATCGGGGCGCCGAGCTCGAGCCTCAACGGGCCGATGAGCGGCACCCGCCTGTTCGCCACGGTGCGGCTGGGGCTGGACGAGGTGAAGGCGACCAAGGCGCGGCTCGGTGGCACGGTGAACGACGTCGTGCTCGCGATCTGCGCGGGCGGGCTGCGCCACCTGCTGCTCTCCCGCGGCGACGAGCTGCCCGAGCGGAGCCTGCGGGCGCAGGTGCCGGTGAACATCCGCCGCGAGGAGAAGGAGCACTCGCTCGGCAACGAGCTGACCTCCCTGTTCGTCGAGCTGCCGGTCGACGAGGCGGACCCGCTGGCGCGCTACCGGCGCGTCGTCGAGCGCGCCGAGCAGCTCAAGACCGGGTCGCAGCGGGCGGGCGGCAAGACGATCGTCGACGTCGCCGACATGGGCCCGCCGCTCGCCGGGGCGCTGCTGGCGCGGTCGATGTTCGGCAGCACCCGGATGTTCAACCTGACGGTCACCAACGTCCCCGCCTCGCCCGAGCGCCTCTACGCGCTCGGCGCCCCGCTGGTCGACGTGCTGCCGCTGGTGCCGCTGTTCGCCGGGCACACGATCGGCATCGCGGTCGTCTCCTACGCCGGCCAGATGGTCTTCGGCCTCAACGCCGACCGCGTCTCGGCGGCCGACGTCGGGGTGCTCGCCGAGGGGATCGAGCGCTCCTTCGCCGAGCTGAGCTCGGCCTAGTGGCGTTGCCCCGGCGCGCCGCGCTCAGGTCCAGCTCGTGCGCAAGCGGGTCAGCTTCAGGTAGGTGATCTGCCAGCGTCCGCCGATCCGGCGGTAGCGCTCGCGGTAGTAGCCGTAGCCGTGGAAGACCTCATCGCCGTAGTCGAGGCAGTCGTACATCGACCAGATGCCGGTTGCCTCGTCCTCGGCGGTGAGCGCGATCTGGGGGTCGTGCCCCTGATGGACGGTGACGATCTCGGCGACGATCTCGGCGATCAGCTTGGTGCCGGTGGCGCCGCCGTGGACTATCCAGTCCTGCGGGTCCTCGTCGCCGGCGCGCACCCCGTGATGGCCGACGTGCAGCTCCACCTCGCCGCTGAAGTCGAGGATCGCGTCCTCGGCCAGGGTGGCGCCGAGCATCTCCCAGTCCTTCTCGTCGATGCCGTGGAAGTAGCGCGACTTGAGCTGCTTGATTTCCTCGATCGCCTGCGGCGACTGCTCCATTGCGGCTCCCGGGGGGACGTTTTGCCGACGCTCCGATCGTGCTCGGCGCAGAGCGGCCGGGCTACCTCCCTTCGGAGGTTTATTCGGAGAACGGCTCGCGCTGGTCGCCGTCGCGGCCGATGATCGTCCAGACCGCGGTCGCCGGCTCGTCGCCGATCGTCCACAGGCGGTGTGGGGTGTCGGCGTTGAAGACGATCGAGGAGCCGGGGCCCAGCTCGTGGTTCTCGAAGCCGACGGTGGCGCCGAGCCGGCCGGAGAGGACCAGGCCGTACTCGCGACCGTGGTGGCGCATCAGCGCGTCCGGGGGGCAGGAGGCGCCGCCGACCGCGTAGACGACGTAGAGGAAGTCGACCTCGTCCTCGGCGTCCGGCGTCAGCCGGTCCCAGGAGACGCCGCTCTCGAGCTGGAACGAGAGCCGGCTGCCTTCGCGCAGCACGGGTGAGCCGGGGTGCGAGGCCGGGTCGGCCTCGTTCGTCGCCTCTCCCGTGTCCGGTTCGGAGAAGAGCTCGGCCAGCGAGAGGTCGAGCTCGGTGGTGATCGCGACCAGGGTCCCCACCGAGGGGTTCACCTTGCCGGTTTCGATCTGCGAGACGAGGCTCGGCGAGACGCCGATCCGCTGCGCCAGGGTGCGGATGCTGATGCCCTTCTCTTCGCGCCGGGAGCGCAACCGCTCGATCGCGAGATGCGGGACCTCGCTCTGCTTCCCCTCTCCGGACTCCCGCTCGGCCATCTGCGGCCGAGACTAACCCCCCAACTCGCCCGAAACACCTTCCGTTCGGACGGTTACGCGACCCCCCAACCCGGCGGCGTCGAGGTGCTCGGCCGGCCGGCCCGCCGGCGCGCGTCAGCCTCCTGACAGTCGATGTTGGCCTTCCAGTCGAGGGGGGAGGGGAAAGGCGAAAGGCATTCGAGGGGAGGACCACCATGAAGAACGTGATCGCCGCTGCACTGGCCTGCGCCGCGACGGCGCTGGCGCTCGCGCTCGCCCCGGGGAGCGCGCTGGCGGGGAAGGGCGGGAAGAACGTCCACAAGGGGCGTACCGCGCAGGGCCGCACGATCCGCGTCGCGGTCTACAAGCGGAGCATCGAGCTGAAGCACTTCACGATCAAGCTGCGCTGTCGCAGGGGCGGCACCCTGATCGACGTCGAGAGCGGCTTCCTGCCGAGCAAGCTGCGCAAGCACAACCGCATCCACGACCACCAGGTCGGCTCCACCGACGACGTCTATATCCGCGGCCGCCTCTACCGCCACCACCTGAAGGGCGCGATCCGCGTCCGCGACCGCTGGGGCAAGAACAACAAGTGCGACTCGAAGTGGGTGCGCTTCCACGCCAAGCGCTGAGCCGCCGCTATCGTTGGGGCGAGTGCTCTCGTCCGTTCAGCATCGGCCACAGCGTCGCGTCTTTCCGGTCGCGGTTCTGGCGCTGATCGCGGTTCTCTCCGCGACGGCGCCGGTCGCGGCCGCCGGTGCGGCGGACGACGGGCCCGAGGCGCCTGCCTCGAAGCGCAAGAAGGGGAAGACGAAGCACGAGCGGTACCCGCCGTCGGCGCTCTGGTACCGGATCGAGCTCAAGTTCAGCGGCGAAATGAACTACCGGCCGTCAGCCGACGTCGAACGCCAATCGGCCTGGCAGCTGCGGAGCAACACGGCGGTACGGGTATCGCTGCGGTGCGTGAACCGCAAGCGGCACACCGACCCCGGGTTCTGGGGCGAGGTGAAGGTGAAGCGGCGCAACGGCAAGACGAAGGTGAAGCGGGTCGGCGGTTGCGCCGGGAGGAGGGGCCACAACGGCAACCTGCGCCCCACCCTGCGCTTCAAAGCCAACGCCTCCGGCGAGGTGACCTCGTGGCGCAACGTCGAGCACCGCCACGAGGAAGGCTGCGAACCGCGGGACTTCGTCCAGACCCTGGTCGACCCGCAGCCGCTGCGGGGGGTGCTCGCGACCGAAAGCTCGGCGACCTTCGGCTTCAGGTTCGCCTCGATCGTCGCCGGGCCCAGCGGGACTGACGTCGACGTCTTCAACGAGTCGACCACCTGCGATAGCGGCAAAGGCCCGTCCTCGGTCCCCGGCTCGGAGGGGACGCGGTTCTTCACCCCGACCGACCACATCGGCTTCGAGAGCGTCATCGACTCGCGGCGGGTCCCGGAAATGATGCGGTTCGCCATCAACGCGAGGAGGTTCGGCAGGACGCTGGAATTCCGCTTCGGACCCCTGAGCCAGGTCTACGACCCGTTCCGTCCCGCCGATCCGGGCGCCGGCGAGTCGCCCTGGGACAAGGTCTACGGCTACCAGCTCAAGCTGACCCCCTGCCCGCGGCACGGGCGCAACGTCGCCGACTGCTAGCCCTCGCCGGCGCACTCCTCGCAGAGGCCGACGATCGGGAAGTGGCTGAAGCGGGCGCGGTAGCCGAAGCGCTTCTCGATCGAGCGGCGGACCGGGTCGAGCTCGCGCGGCTCGACGCTGCGCACGCGGCCGCAGCGTTCGCAGAGCAGGAACTCGCGCTCGCCGGTGCCGACCAGGAGGTAGAGGCTGGGCCCGTGGCCGAGGTGGACGTGGCGGACGACGCCGAGCGCCTCGAGCCGCTCGAGGTTGCGGTAGACGGAGCTGGGCTCGAGCTCCGTCGGGGCGCGCTCGGCGATCTGGTGGGCGGAGATCGGGCCCTCCCGCTCGGCGGCGAAGAGCGCCTCGAGGACGAAGCGGGAAGCGGGGGTGACGCGGTGGCCCTCGCCGCGCAGCAGGGCGAAGACCTCGTCGATCTCCTCGAAGGCGCGGGGCGGGGTGGCGGCGGGCTCGGTCACTGCCGTACCCGATCGTAGTCCGAGCGGTAGCGTCGAGCCACTACCGGGGCTGCAACGAACGGCGCCGGCCGGACACTCCCTCAAGTGCATCCGATCCGCGCAGTCGCCCCCGAGCTAGTGGACCAACTCGCCGAGACTCGCTTCCGCCGCCTCTACGCGACCTACAGCCGCGAGCTGCTGGCCTTCGCGCTGCGCCGCGTCGCCGACCCCGAGGACGCCGCCGACGTCCTCGCCGAGACCTTCCTCGTCGCCTGGCGGCGCGGGGCCGAGGTGCCGGCGGGGCCGGCGGCGCGCGCCTGGCTCTACGGCGTCGCCCGCAACGTGCTCGCCAACCACCAGCGCGGCGAGCACCGCCGCCTGCGCCTCGCCGAGCGGCTGCGCAGCGAGCTCGCCGGCGTCGCGGTCGACCCCTTCCCGCACGGCCGCGAGCGCGAGCTGATCGCGGCGCTGGCGGCGCTGGCGCCGGAGGACCGCGAGATCCTCACCCTCACCGCCTGGGAGGACCTCTCCCCGCGCGAGGCGGCGCGGGCGCTCGGGATCAGCGCCGTCGCCGCCCGCAGCCGCCTGCACCGCGCCCGCCGCCGCCTGCGGCGCCAGCTCGACGCCGGCACCGACCCCGCTCCCGACCCCCGTCCCGCGCTCGTCAAGGAGGACCGATGAAGACCGTCCGGCTGCAAGACCGACTGAGCACCGCCAACCCGCTCGCGCTCGAGGCGCTCGAGGAGCTCGACCTCGGCGCCGCCGACGAGGAGCTGCTGGCGGCGATCCTCGGCGAGGCGCGCGAAGCTCGCGAGGCTCCGGCGCGCCGTCGCCTGCCCCGTCTGCGGCCGACGCCGCGGATCGCCCGGCTCGCGCTCCTGCTCGTTGCCTTCGCGGTCGGCGCGGCGGTCGTCGTCCTCTCGCGCGGCGGCACCGCCGCGCCCGCCCTCGCCGAGGTGCTCGACGACGCCGCCGCCAGCGCCGCGCAGCAGGCGCCCACCACGCCCGGTCCCGGCCAGTTCCTCTACGTCCGCTCCGAAGCTGCCTACCTGCTGAGCACGGGCTACTCCCCGGGCTGCGCGACGAAGGCCTGCCCCGGGTCCGCCGCTGCCGGGGAACAGCGCGAATGGAGCGTGCTGGTGCCGCGCAGGCGCCAGGTCTGGCTCTCCTTCGACGGTTCCCGCAACGGCCGGATGCGCGAGGTGGTCGGCACGCCACGCTTCCTCTCGCCGAGCCAGCGCGCCGGCTGGGAGGCCGCCGGCTCGCCGCCGCTGCCCAGGGCCGGCGCCGTCGACGACACGACGCTCTCGACCGGCTCGATGATCGACACCGCCGGGCTGCCGACCGACCCGCCGCGTCTGCGGGCGCGGATCGAAGCCCGCGACATCGCCGGGGTCGAAGGCCCTCCGGGCGAAGCCGAGACCTTCGTCCTGATCGGCGACATGCTGCGCGAGAGCTACCTTCCGGCCGAGTTCCGCGCCGCGCTGTACCGGGTGCTCGGCGAACTGCCGGGGGTCGAGCTGCTCGGCGAGGTCGAGGACCCCGCCGGCCGCTCCGGCATCGGCGTCGCCTACACCGACCAGCGCCGGGCCACCCGCCACGAGCTGATCTTCGATCCCGCGACCTCGGCCCTGCTCGCCGAGCGCGAAACGCTCGTCCGCCCCGCCGCCTACGGCTTCCGGGCGCCGGTCGGGACGACCATCGGCTACGCGGTCTACCTCGAATCGAAGGTGGTGGACTCGGTCGGGTCCGGCGCGCCCGCCGGCGCCGGCGGGATCGACCACTCGGTCGGCTGCTACGACCGCGCCGCCCCCAACGCCGACGTCACCGTGACCCATTCGCGGGACCCGGTCGCAGCCTGCGCCGAGCTCTGGGCGAAGGGGATCGTCGACTCACCCCACGGCCCCGCCAGCCCGCCGCTCGTCGCCTGCGTCAACCAGGAGTCGGCGACGGTGGTGGTGCCGGGGAGCGACCCGGTCGCGGTCTGCCACCGCCTCCACTACGCGCCGTGGCCGACCCGTTGAGCGCCTCCACCGGCCGTCGAGCCGTTATCTACTCCGGCTGGCGCAGCGCCGCCGACCAGCGCTCTTCGATCCGGCCGAAGCGCCAGACGGCGATCGCCGCGATCCAGGTGAGGGCGAAGACGGCGACGATCGCGAAGCCGATCGTGTTCAGGTCGACCGCCCCGAGCCAGTCCCAGACGCCGCCGCTGAGGCCGAGTTTCTCGGCGGCGAGCGAGGAGAGCTCGATCGAGCCGATCACCAGGGCGACGAAGACCGAGAGCGCGGTGATCGTCAGGTTGTAGAAGACCTTGCGCACCGGCTGGGCGAAGGCCCAGCCGTAGGCGAAGTTCATGAACGAGCCGTCGATCGTGTCGAGCAGCGTCATCCCGGCGGCGAAGAGGACCGGCAGGCAGAGAATCGCGTAGAAGGGCAGCCCGGCGCCGGCGGCGCCGGCGGCGAGGAAGAGCAGCGCCACCTCGGTCGCGGTGTCGAAGCCGAGGCCGAACAGCACCCCGGTCGGGTACATCTGCCACGGCTTGGCGATCGCCCTGGTGAAGCGCCGGTAGAAGCGGTTCATCAGGCCGCGGTTGTCGAGCTCGGCTTCCAGCTCGGACTCGTCGTATTCGCCGCGCCGCAGCTTGCCCAGCACCCGCAGGATCCCGACCAGGATGACGATGTTGAGCGCCGCGATCAGGTAGAGGAAGGCGCCGGAGACGCCGGTGCCGATCCAGCCGGTCGCCTGGTGCAGGGTCGAGCCGCCGTCGGCGACCTGGCCGCTCAGCGCCCGGATCCCGAGGGCGAAGAGGAAGGCGAGGACGAAGACGATCGTCGAGTGGCCGAGGGCGAAGAAGAAGCCGACGCTGAGCGGCCGCTTGCCTTCGCCCATCAGCTTGCGGGTGGTGTTGTCGATCGCCGCGATGTGGTCGGCGTCGAAGGCGTGGCGCATCCCCAGGGTGTAGGCGGTGATGCCGACGCCGACGGTGAAGGCGCCGGAGGCGCCGAGGCTGTAGCGGTGCGGGGCGACGAGGAAGAGCAGCAGGCCGAAGCCGACGACGTGGAGGGCGAGGACCGTCGCCGCCATCCCGGCGACGGTCCGCCGCTGTCCCCGGTCGAGGCTGTGCCAGAGTCTTGTCACCGTTCCCCGTTCCCTCTTGCGACCGTAGACCTATTGCAAGGAAGTGTCAACAAGGATCCCGAGCCCGACCCGCTGGCGCGCGAGGTGCACGTCGGCGGCGCCTACCGCCGCTTCGGCGAGCTGACCGCCGCCGACGCTCGAACCCAGGCCGAGGAGCTGGCCGGCGCCGGCAGCTGGGGGCCGATGGCGCGGGTCGCCGGCGTCGCCCAGGCCTGGCGCGAGCTCGCCGCCGAGCTCGCGCGCCTCGGTCCCGAGGCGACGGTCGCGGCGCTCGAGCCGGCGACCCGCGAGCGCTTCGCCCACCGGCTCTGGGTCCTGCCCCCCGGCGGCTCGCTGCTCTGAATGTCCGCAGGGGAACTTTGTTTTCCCGATCGCCTTGACACCCGGGTGCGGTCCGGGCTATACCAAGGCGGAGCGCTCGCACCCCCACGCAGCGACTGGAGAGCAGATGTGCCTGGCGATACCAGGGTTGGTGCTTGAGATCGTCGACGAGGACAACCGCCTCGCCAAGGTCGACGTGGCAGGGGTGCGCCGCAACGTCAACGTCGGCCTCCTCGACGAGGGCGGCGACGGGGTGCGGCCCGGCGACTGGGTCCTGATCCACGTCGGCTTTGCCCTCTCCAAGGTCGACGAGGAGGAGGCGCAGGCGACGATGCGGCTGCTCGAAGGCATGGGCGCCGAATACGAGGAAGAGCTCGAGGAGCTGAAGGCGAGCGCGATCGAGTGAGGCACGGAGGCTGACATGGAGAACCTCGCTCCACAGTGCGACCACCTCACCGGTTGCATCACCTGCGGAGACGAGGCGATCCCGATGGAGGTGGTCAGCGTCGACGCCGAGCGCGGTCTGGCGCTCTGCGAGGACGGCGCCGCCAACCGCAGCACGGTCGAGACCGCCCTGGTCGAGCCGGTCCACCCCGGCGACCGCCTCCTGGTCCACGCCGGCACCGCCATAGCCGTGGCCGCCGACGGGACGAAAAGCCGGGCATATCCCGGGAAATCGGCCCGTCGGGCGGGGAGGTGGGAGGCGGCGTGAGGTTTGTGGAGGAGTTCCGGGACGCGGAGCTGGGCCGGGTGGTCGCCGGGGAGATCGCGGCCGCGGTCGAGCCGGGGCGCCACTACAAGCTGATGGAGGTCTGCGGCGGCCACACGCACTCGATCTACCGCTACGGGATCGACGACCTGCTGCCCGACAACGTCGAGCTCGTGCACGGGCCCGGCTGTCCGGTCTGCGTGATCCCGATGGGCCGGGTCGACGACGGGATCGCGATCGCCCGCAACGAGGAGGTGATCTTCACCTGCTTCGGCGACATGCTGCGGGTGCCCGGCTCCGAGCAGTCGCTGCTGGAGGCGAAGGCCGAGGGCGCCGACGTGCGCATGGTCTACTCGCCGCTCGACGCGCTGCGCCTCGCCAAGTCCAACCCCGACCGCCAGGTCGTCTTCTTCGCGATCGGGTTCGAGACCACCGCCCCCTCGACCGCGCTGACCCTGATGCGGGCGAAGGCCGAGGGGGTCGAGAACTTCTCCGTCATCTGCAACCACGTGACGATCGTGCCGCCGCTGCGGGCGCTGCTCGATTCGCCCGACCTGCGGCTCGACGGCTTCATCGGCCCCGGCCACGTCTCGACCGTGGTCGGCGCCCGCCCCTTCGAGTTCATCCCCGCCGACTACGGCAAACCGGTGGTGATCTCCGGCTTCGAGCCGCTCGACGTGCTGCAGACGGTGCTGATGATCCTGCGCCAGCTCGGCGAGGGCCGCTGCGAGGTCGAGAACCAGTACACCCGCGTCGTCCCCTACGAGGGCAACCTGCGGGCGCTGCAGGTGATGTCGGAGGTGTTCGAGCTGCGGCCGCACTTCGAGTGGCGCGGGCTCGGCTTCATCTCGCAGAGCGCCCTGCGGCTCGCCGACGCCTACGCCGAGCTCGACGCCGAGCGCCGCTTCGAGGTGCCGGGCGTGCGCGTCGCCGACCCCAAGGCCTGCCAGTGCGGCGAGGTGCTGAAGGGCGTGATCAAGCCCTGGGAGTGCAAGGTCTTCGGCACCGCCTGCACGCCGGAGCACGCGATCGGCACCTGCATGGTCTCGCCCGAGGGCGCCTGCGCCGCCTACTACAACTACGGCCGCTTCGCCAGCGAGAAGGCGGTCGCCTGATGCCGGAGACGACCGCCCCCGCCGGCCGCGAGCAGCGGATCCTCGAGATCATCGAGACGACCCGCGCCAAGCAGCCGAAGTTCAAGGACGCCAAGGTGACGATGTCCCACGGCGCCGGCGGCAAGGCGACGCAGACGCTGATCGAGGGCCTCTTCGCGCCGGCCTTCGGCTCGGCGGCGCTGGCCGAGCTGGCCGACGCCGGCGCGGTCGAGGTCGACGGCACGCGGCTGGCGCTGACCACCGACAGCTTCGTGGTCAAGCCGCTGCGCTTCCCCGGCGGCTCGATCGGCGAGCTCGCCGTCAACGGCACCGTCAACGACCTCGCGGTGAGCGGCGCCCGGCCGGTGGCGCTGAGCCTCTCGCTGATCCTCGAGGAGGGCCTCGCCGCCGAGGAGCTGAGGGCCGAGGTCGAGGCGATCGCCGCCGCCGCCGAGGCGGCCGGGGTCGAGATCGTCGCCGGCGACACCAAGGTCGTCGAACGCGGCCACGCCGACGGCATGTACGTCTGCACCACGGGGGTGGGCCGGGTGGACGAGCGGGCGGCGCTCTCGCCGCTCGCCGTCCGCCCCGGCGACCGCGTCCTCGTCTCCGGGCCGGTCGGCGCCCACGGCACGGCGATCATGCTGGCCCGCGGCGAGTTCGAGCTCGACGCCGAGATCGAGTCCGACACGCGCTCGCTCTGGCCCGCCGCCGACGCCCTGCTCGACGCCGCCGGCGAGGAGCTGCGCTGCATGCGCGACGCGACCCGCGGCGGCGTCGCCACGGTGCTGAACGAGATCGCGCGCGCCTCGGGCGTCGCGGCGGTCGTCCGCGAGGCGGCGGTGCCGGTGGCGCCGGCCGTCGCCGGCGCGGCGGAGATGCTGGGGATCGACCCGATGTACGTGGCGAACGAGGGCCAGCTGGTCGCCTTCGTCGCCGCCGAGCGGGCCGAGGTGGCGCTGCAAGCGCTGCGGGGGGTGCCGGGCTGCGAGGACGCGGCCGAGATCGGCGAGGTGAAGACGGAGCCGCCGGGGATGGTCCTGGTGGAGACGGCGTTCGGAGGGCGAAGGGTGATGGACCTGCTGGCCGGGGATCCATTGCCGCGTATCTGCTGAGGAGAACGGCACCGGAAACGGAGGGCAGCGATGGCGACGACGGAGTTCGTACCCGACCAGGCGAAGACGGAGGAGATCACGGCGCACGTGATCTGGATGACCACTGGCCTCAGCTGCGACGGCGACTCCGTCGCGATGACCTCCGCCGTCAACCCCAGCCTCGAGGACATCATCACCCAGGCGATCCCGGGGATGCCGAAAGTCGTCGTCCACAACCCGGTGCTCGCCTACGAGGTCGGGGCCGAGTTCATGCAGGCCTGGTACGACGCCGAGGCGGGCAAGCTCGACCCCTTCGTCCTCGTCGTCGAGGGCTCGATCCCGAACGAGCAGATCAACGGCGAGGGCCACTGGGCGGGGATGGGCGACGACCCCGAGACCGGCCAGCCGATCACGACCAACGAGTGGGTCGACCGGCTGGCGCCGAAGGCGGCCGCGGTCGTCGCCCTCGGCACCTGCGCCACCTACGGCGGCATCCCGGCGATGAAGAACAACCCGACCGGGGCGATGGGGCTGCCCGACTACCTCGGCTGGAAGTGGAAATCGCAGGCCGGCCTGCCGGTCGTCTGCGTCCCCGGCTGCCCGGCCCAGCCCGACAACACGACCGAGGTGCTGCTCTACCTGGCGCTGCACCTCGCCGGCCGCGCGCCGGCGCCGGAGCTGGACGAGGCGCTGCGGCCGAAGTGGCTGTTCGGGCGGACCGTGCGCGAGGGCTGCAACCGCGCCGGCTTCACCGAACAGGGCCAGTTCGCCACCGAATACGGGTCCGACCACCGCTGCCTGGTCAAACTCGGCTGCAAGGGGCCGGTGGTCAAGTGCAACGTCCCGGTGCGGGGCTGGCAGAGCGGCCTCGGCGGCTGCCCCAACGTGGGCGGCATCTGCATGGCCTGCACGATGCCCGGCTTCCCCGACAAATACATGCCCTTCATGGACGAGGACAAATGGGGCGCGGCCGCGGCGGCGCTGACCAAGTTCACGTACGGACCGATGGTGCGCTACTTCCGTCACCGGCACGTGCGCAAGGAGTACGACAAGGAGCCCGCCTGGCGGAAAAAGGGGCGGCGCTGACTACCGGCTACCAGAAGAGGTGGTGACCAAGTGGCAACCGTAGAGAGCCCCAGCGAGAAAAAAGTCGGCGTCAAGGAGATGTCGTGGGATCCGATCACGCGGATCGTCGGCAGCCTGGGCATCCACACCGAGATCGACTTCTCCAACCAGCGGGTCAACAAGTGCTACTCGACGTCGATGGTCTTCCGCGGCTTCGACATCTTCATGAAGGGGATCGACCCGCGCGACACCCACTTCATCACCAGCCGCATCTGCGGCATCTGCGGCGACAACCACTGCACCTGCTCGGTGCTGAACCAGAACATGGCCTACGGGGTGAAGCCGCCGCCGCTCGGCGACCTCGCCTACAACCTGGCCGAGAGCGCCGACTACATGTTCGATCACGCGATCTTCAACGACTGCATGGCGAACGTCGACTTCTGCGAGCAGATGGTGAGGGAAACCAACCCGGCGCTGCTGCGCAAGGCCGAAGAGACGGCCTCGCCGCACGGCGACATCCACGGCTACAAGACGATCGCCGACATCATGCGCTCGCTCAACCCGTTCACCGGCGAGTTCTACCTGGAGACCCTGCAGGTGGCGCGCTACACGCGCGAGATGTACGTGCTGTTCGGCGGCCGCCACACGCATCCCTCGACGATCATGCCCGGCGGGGTCAGCGCCGACATCACCCACCAGACCTGCACCGACTACTACGTGCGGCTGATGCGGTACATCGACTACTGCAAGCGCACCGTGCCGATGCACGACGACCTCTACGACTTCTTCCTCACCGAGCTGCCGGGGTACGACGAGGTCGGCTACCGGCGCACCGACCTGGTCTGCTGGGGCGCCTTCGACGATCCCGACTACGTCGACTACGACTACAAGAACATGGGCTCGTGGGGCGAGAAACGCTACGTCACGCCGGGCGTCGTGATCGACGGCGAGCTGCGCTCGACCAACCTGGTCGACATCAACCTGATGATCCGGATCCTGCTCGGCTCCTCCTACTTCGACGACTGGACCAACGAGGAGACCTACGTCACCCAGGACCCGCTCGGCAACCCGGTCGACAAGCGCCATCCCTGGAACAAGACGACGCTGCCGAAACCGCAGAAGCGCGACTGGGGCGACAAATACAGCTGGGTCGCCTCGCCGCGGATCTACGACGAGCGCACCGACACCTACATCGCCTCCGACACCGGCGGCGGCCCGTTCGCGCGGCAGTGGGTGACGGCGAAAGCCGGGCTGGTCGACTTCGGCTACGCGAAGGCGACCGGGGAGAGCATCCAGATGGTGCTGCCGCGCACCGCGTCGGGCCCGGAGATGGAGCTGGAGTGGAAGATCCCGGCGAAATCGAACGCGATCGAGCGCGACCGGGCCCGCTCCTACCACCAGGCCTACTCGGCGCTGATCGGGCTGCACAACCTGGAGCGGGCGCTGGCCGAGGTACGGGCCGGCCGGACCAAGTCCTGGGCAGATTTCAAAGTCCCCGACGAAGCGGTTTCCTGCGGCTTCCACGAGGCGGCCAGGGGGGTGCTGTCGCATCACATGGTGATCCGCGGCGGGAAGGTGGCGAACTACCAGCCATACCCGCCCACGCCGTGGAACGGCAACCCACGTGATAGCTACGGCACCCCCGGCCCCTACGAGGACGCGGTGGAAAACACCCCGATCTTCGAGGAAAACGGGCCGGAGGACTTCAAGGGCGTCGACATCATGCGGGCGGTGCGGAGCTTCGACCCGTGCCTGCCCTGCGGCGTCCACATGTACACCGGCAAGGGGGTACGCAAGGTCGTCCACAAGCCGACCGGGCTCTCCTAGGCGGGCGGCCGCGCGTGGAGCTGCTCGAGCGAGTCCAGCTGCTCTCCGACCGGGTCGACGGGATCGAGGACCCGGCGGCGCGCGAGGCCGCGCAGGAGCTGGTCGCGGCGGTGCTGGAGCTGCACGGCGCCGGCCTGGCGCGGATCGGCGAGGTGCTCGACGAGGCGGGGCCGGCGGGCGAGGAGGCGAAGCGCAAGCTGCTCGACGACGGCGTCGTCGCCAGCCTGCTGCTGATCCACGACCTCTACCCGGTGCCGCTGGAGGAGCGGGTGCGCGAGGCGCTGGCCGAGGTCGAGCCCTACATGGACTCCCACGGCGGCGGGGTCGAGCTGGTCGGGGTCGAGGACGGCGTCGTGCGGCTGCGCCTGCGCGGCAGCTGCGACGGCTGCCCGGCCTCGGCGGCGACGCTGGAGCTGGCGATCAACGACGCGCTGGAGAAGGCGGCGCCGGACATCGCCGGGCTCGAGGTCGAGGGGCTGGTCGAGGAGGCGCCGGCGCCGGCCGGGGTCGAGCTGCCGGTGATCCAGGCGCACGCGGTCGGCTCCAACGGCACCGGCGCCGCGGGCGGCGACGGCGGCTCGCGCTGGCAGCCGCTGGCCGGGGCCGCGCCGGCGGCCGGCGCGCTCGCCTGGGCGCAGGTCGGCGGGGTCGAGCTGGCGCTGGCCAACGTCGACGGCTCGCTGCTCGCCTTCCGCGACCGCTGCGCCGGCTGCGGCGCTCGCGATCTCCGGCGGCTCCCTCGCCGAGGGCGTCCTCGCCTGCCCGAGCTGCGAGCGGCGCTTCTTCCTGCCGCGCGCCGGCCGCTCGCTCGACGACGAGACCCTGCTGCTGGAACCGGTGCCGCTGCTGGAGTCGGGTGGCGCCGTCACCGTGGCGGTCGCCTGATGGGCGGCGGCAACGGGGTCGACCCGGCGCTCGTCTCGCGGCTGCGGCGGCTCGCCGCGAGCGGCGGGCGCTCCGCCGAGGAGGCCGAGCGCTGCGACCTCTGCGGCGCCGAGCTGCCCGCCGACCACCGCCACCTGCTGCACCTGGAGGAGCGGCGGATCCTCTGCGCCTGCGAGCCCTGCGTCGCGATCCGCGCCGGCGATGGCCCCTACCGGCCGACCGGCACCCGCCTGCTCTGGCTCGCCGACTTCGAGCTGCCCGACGACCTCTGGGCGCGGCTGCGGATCCCGATCGGGCTCTGCTTCTTCCTCCGCTCGAGCTCGGCCGGGCGCGTCGTCGGCCTCTACCCGAGCCCGGCCGGGGCGGCCGAATCGGAGCTGGCGCTCGACGCCTGGGAGGAGCTCTGCGCCGCCAACCCGGTGCTGGCCGAGCTCGAGGAGGACGTCGAGGGGCTGATCGTCAACCGCACCGCCGAGCCGCACCAGTACGCGCTCGCGCCGGTCGACGAGTGCTACCGGCTGGTCGGCACGGTGAAGGCGAGCTGGGAGGGGATCTCCGGCGGCGGCGCGGTCGAACGCGTCGTCCCCGCCTTCCTGGAGCAGTTGCGGGCGCGGGCGGTGGTCGCGTGAGCACCGAGCTGAAGGCGCCGCCGGCGCCGAGCTTCGAGGTGATCGGCGCCCGGGTGCCGAAGCTGGCGGCGGCGCCGACCCTCGCCTTCGACGTCGCCGTCGAGGACCCCTCCCAGCGGCAGGTGTTCACGATCGCGCTCGCGGTCGAGATCGCGATCGAGCCGGCCGAGCGCAGCTACGACCCGGAGACGCGGCAGCGGCTGACCGAGCTGCTCGGCGACCCGGCGAAGATCGGCGCCCCGACCCGCTCGCTGCCCTGGGCGCGCGCCGACGTCCTCGTGCAGCCCTTCCGCGGCTCGACCACGGTCAGCGTCCCGGTGCCCTGCGGGTACGACCTCGAGGTCGCCGCCGCCAACTACTTCCGCTCGCTCGCCGGCGGCGAGGTGCCGCTGCAATTCCACTTCAACGGCAGCGTCTACTACGGCGACGCCGACGGGCGGCTGCAGATCGTCCAGATCTCCTGGGAGGAGTCGAGCGGCTACCGGATGCCGCTCGCGACCTGGCAGCGGACGATCGACGCCTTCTACCCGGGCCGCGGCTGGGTGCCGGCCGGGGCGGAGACGATCGAGCGGCTGCGCCGCTACAAGCTCGACCAGGGGCTGCCCTCCTACGAGGCGGCGCTCGAGCGGCTGCTCGACTGGGGCGCCGTGGCGGAGGAGGAGCGATGACCGCGCCGGGGACGGGGGCCGAGCGCGGCGGGGTCGAGGCGCTGGTCGACTCGCTGCTCTACGAGGGCTACGCGCTCTACCCCTACACGCCGGGCGCGACCAAGAACGCGACGCCGACCCCGCACGGGATCGTCTACCCGCCGGCCTACGCCGAGCGCCACCCGACCGCGCCGGCGCTGCTGCGGGTCGAGGTCGTGCTCGAGCACCGCGCCGGCGCGACGGTCGCCGGTGCGGTCCGCTTCCTGCAGGCGAGCGGCGAGCGCCACCAGGGGGTGGAGCGCTCGCTGCAGCTGCCGGCGACGCCGGTGGAGGTCCTGGCCGGCGAGCCGCCGCCGGCGCGGCGGTTCGAGCTCGAGGCCGGGGAGGGGCCGGTGCCCCTGTGCGGCAGGGTGCGGATGCGCGCGGAGGCGCTCGGCGCGAACCTGAGCCGGGTCAGGCTCTGCGTCCACAACACGACCGAGCTCGCCGGCGGCGGCGAGGCCGAGCGCCCCGACGCGCTGCGCGCCAGCCTGCTCTCCACCCACGTCGTGCTGCGCGCCGAGGGCGGCCGCTTCGTCTCGCCGCTGGACACCGACGGGCTGCACGGCGAGGCGGTCGCCGGCTGCGAGAACGTCAACACCTGGCCGGTGCTCGCCGCACCGGGCGACGACGTCGTCCTCGGCGCCGCGATGTTCCTCCCCGACCACCCGCGGCTGGCGCCGGAGAGCCTCGGCAACCTGTTCGACAACACCGAGATCGAGGAGGCGCTGCTGCTGCACGTGCAGACGCTGAGCGAGGAGGAGCGGCGCGAGATCGCCGCCCAGGACCCGAAGGTGCGGGAGATGGTCGAGCGCGCCGAGCGGGCGACGCCGGAGCAGATGCTCGGCCTGCACGGGCGGCTGGAGCCGGGGCACCCGCAGCTCGGCGAGGTCGAGGCGACGGTCGGCGAGCGCACGATCCGCCGCGGCGCCCGCGTCGTCCTGCACCCGCGCAAGGGCGCCGGCGACCCCTACGACACGATCCTCGCCGGCCGCGCGGCGACGGTCGAGCGGATCTACGTCGACTACGAGGACGGCGTCCACCTCGGCGTCACCGTCGACGACGATCCCGGCCAGGAGCTGATGCGCGAGAGCGGCCGCTACCTCTTCTTCCGCATCGACGAGGTCGAGCCGCGCCCGGGGGAGGCCGAGCGGCGGTGAGCGCGGAGCTGGAGAAGCAGATCCTGGTCGCCGGGGTCGGCAACGCCTTCCTCGCCGACGACGGCTTCGGCGGCGCCGTCGCCGCCCGGCTCGGCGAGCGCCAGCTGCCCTCGGGGGTGACGGTGATGGACTTCGGCACCGGCGGCCTCGACCTCGCCTACGAGGTGATGCGCGGCTACGACGCGCTGGTGATCGTCGACATCAGCCGCCAGGGGGGCGAGCCGGGGACGCTGTACCTGATCGAGCCCGAGGAGAGCGAGATCGAGGCGGGGATCGAGGACGGCGAGATGATCGACCCGCACGGGATGGACCCGAAGACGGTGCTGCGCTTCGTCCGCGCGGTCGGCGGCTGGCCGGGCAAGGTGGTGGTCGTCGCCTGCGAGCCGGCGCGGGTCGAGGAGATGGGGCTGGAGCTGAGCGACGACGTCGCCGCGGTGGTCGACCGCGCGGTCGAGACCGTGCTCGAGCAGGTCGAGGAGCTGCGCACCGACGCGGCCTACGGGGGCTGAGCGC
Organism: uncultured Actinomycetes bacterium; assembly: GCA_963810455.1. Lineage (GTDB taxonomy): Bacteria > Actinomycetota > Thermoleophilia > Solirubrobacterales > 70-9 > VAYN01. Next base: position 5,697 of record CAWEOH010000033.1, on the reverse strand, counting down.
GTGCACGAGCTCTCGCTCTCGCAGGCGATCCTCGACACCACTCTGCGCCACGCCGAGGGCCGGCCGGTGAAGTCGGTGCAGATGCGGATCGGGGCGATGCGCCAGGTCGTCCCCGAGTCGCTCGACCTTCTACTTCGAGCTGGTCGCCCGCGAGACCCTCGCCGAGGGCGCCGCGCTGGAGGTCGAGTACCTGCCGGCGCTGCTGCGCTGCCGCGAGTGCGGCGGCGAGTGGGAGCCGGAGCTGCCGATGTTCCGCTGTCCGTCATGCTCGGGGGCGGCGGTCGAGACGCTGAGCGGGACCGAGTTCGAGATCGAGTCGATCGTCGTCGAGGAAGAGGAGGCACGATGCACCGCACCAAAGTGAAGGTCGCCGAGGACGCGCTCGACGCGAACACGACGATCGCCAACGCCAACCGGCACGACTTCGACCACGCCGGGGTCGCCGTGGTCAACCTGATGAGCGCGCCCGGGTCGGGCAAGACGACGCTGCTGGAGCGGGTCCTGCCCGAGCTCGGCGCCGCGGGCCGGGGTGCTGGAGGGCGACGTCCAGGGCTCGATGGACGCCGACCGGCTGGCGGCGCTGCACGTCCCCGTGGTCCAGCTCAACACCGACGCCGGCTTCGGCGGCGAGTGCCACCTCGACGCCAACATGGTCCGCTCGGCGCTGCCCGACCTGGCGCTGGAGGAGCTCGACCTGCTGGTGATCGAGAACGTCGGCAACCTCGTCTGCCCGGCCGAGTTCCGGGTCGGCGAAGACGCGCGGGCGATGATCTGCTCGGTCACCGAGGGCGAGGACAAGCCGCTCAAGTACCCGCTGATGTTCCGCGCCTGCGAGCTGGTCGTGATCAACAAGGTCGACCTGCTGCCGCACATCGAGTTCGACCTCGAGCGGCTGCAGTACAACGTCGACGCGGTCAACCCGGAGGCGCGGCAGCTGGTGCTCAGCGCCCGCACCGGCGAGGGGGTCGAGGCGTTCGGCGAGTGGCTGGCCGGGGTGGCGCAGCGCGCCACCGCGGCCGCCTAGGCGGGCCGGGGGGCGCGATGGAGGCCGGCGCCGCCAGCGCCGAGGCGCGGCTCGGCGAGCTGCTCGCCGCGCGCGCGGAGGCGGGTCGGGCCTACTTCGAGGCGAGCGCCGAGCCGCTGGCCCGGCTCTGCCACCGGATGGCCGAGCGCTTCGCCCGCGGCGGGCGGCTGGTCGCGGTCGGGCTCTCGCCGGCGGCGCGCTCGGACGTGCGCCACGTCACCGTCGAGTTCGTCCACCCGGTGATCGTCGGCAAGCGGGCGCTGCCGGCGCTCGGGCTGACCCGCGACGGCGGCCCGCTCGGCGAGCAGCTCGCCCTGCTGGCGCGGCCCGAGGACATCGTCCTCGCCTTCGGCGCCCGCGAGGACGGCGGCGGCGAGGTGCGCGAGGGGCTGGCGCTGGCCCGCCGAGCGCGGCTGCCTGACCGTGGCCTTCGAGGAGGGCGCCGGGGCGGAGTGGGAGCTGCCGCCGCGGGCGGTCGACGCGAGCGTCCGCCAGGAGCTGGTCGAGACCGCCTACCACGTGCTCTGGGAGTCGGTCCACGTCTTCTTCGAGCACCGCGGCCTGCTCGAGGGGCGCGAGGCCGGTCCGGTCCACGACTCCGGCGCCTCCAGCTTCCTCTACCCCTTCCTCGCCGAGGGGGAGAGCGACCTCGAGGGGGTGATCGCCGACGTCCGCGCCTCGGTCCTGGCCAAGGCCGAGGAGGTGGCGGCGCTGCGCGAGCGGACGCTGGCGGAGGGGCGCGGGGCGCTGCTGGCGGCGGCGGCCGAGCTGCGCCGCGGCTTCGACGCCGGCGGCAAGCTGCTGGCGCTCGGCAACGGCGGCTCGGCGACCGACGCGACCGACCTGGTCGCCGACCTGCGCTTCCCGCCCGACCCGAGCTGGCCGCCGCGGCCGGCGATCGACCTGACCGAGGACAGCGCGATCATCACCGCGGTCGGCAACGACGTCGGCACCGAGGTCGTCTTCCAGCGCCAGGTGATCGCCTACGGCAAGCCCGGCGACGCGCTGGTCGCGCTCTCGACCAGCGGCGGCTCGGCCAACGTCGTCGCGGCGCTGGCGGAGGCGCGCCGCCGCGACCTGGTCACCGTCGCCCTCGTCGGCTACGACGGCGGCCGCGTCGCGGCGGAGGGTCTCGCCGACCACGTCGTCGTCTCCCCCTCCCAGAACATTCCCCGGATCCAGGAGGCCCAGGCAACCGCCTACCACGCCCTGCGCGAGCTGATCGAGATCGGAGGCTAGGTGGCGGCCGGCGGCGAGGGGCGGGTCGAGTTCGTCGACCATGGGGTGACAAACTCGACCCGGCGCGTGCGGCTGCGGGTCTCCGGCACCGTGCAGGGGGTCGGGTTCCGGCCCTTCGTCTACCGCTTGGCGGGGGAGCTGGGGCTGGGTGGCTGGGTGCTGAACGACAGCCGCGGGGTGCTGGTCGAGGTCGAGGGCGAGGGCGAGGCGGTGGCGGAGTTCCTGCGCCGGCTGCCGGACGAGGCGCCGCCGCTGGCCGCGGTCGAGCGGGTCGAGCCGGAGGAGGTGCCGCCGCGCGGCGAGGCCGGCTTCGAGATCGTCGCCAGCGACGCCGGCGGCGAGGCGGCGGCGCCGGTCTCGCCGGACTCGGCGACCTGCGCCGACTGCCTCGCCGAGCTGTTCGACCCCGGCGACCGGCGCCACCGCTACCCGTTCGTCAACTGCACCAACTGCGGCCCGCGGTTCACGATCGTCGCCGGCGTCCCCTACGACCGTTCGCGGACGACGATGGCCGGCTTCGAGATGTGCGCCGCGTGCCTGGCCGAGTACGAGGACCCCGGCGACCGCCGCTTCCACGCCGAGCCCAACGCCTGCCCCGCCTGCGGCCCCCAGGCCCGCCTCGTCGACCCCGCCGGCACCGACCTAACCCCAGACCCCGCCGGCGTGGCAGAGCTTTCCCGCGATATGTCCAGGAAAGCTCTGCCACCGGTGCCGGATGCGGTCGGGGTGGCGGCGGCGATGCTGCGCGGCGGGGCGATCCTGGCGGTGAAGGGCCTCGGCGGGTACCACCTCGCCTGCCTTGCCGGCGGACGAGGAGGCGGTGGCGGCGCTGCGCTCGCGCAAGCACCGCGAGGAGAAGCCGTTCGCGCTCCTCGTTCCGGACCTCGCCGCGGCCCGCGCCCTGGTCGAGCTCGGCGCGGAGGAGGAAGCGCTGCTGACCTCGCGGGCGCGGCCGATCGTGCTCGCGCCCCGGCGCGAGGGAGCGCCGGTCGCCCCCTCGGTCGCGCCCGCGCTCGCGCGAGCTCGGGCTGATGCTGCCCTACTCGCCCCTGCACCACCTGCTCGCCGCCGACGTCGGGGCGCCGCTGGTGCTGACCAGCGGCAACCGTCTCCGACGAGCCGATCGCCTTCGACGACGGGGACGCGCGCGAGCGGCTGGCGGGGGTTGCCGACGCCTTCCTCGTCCACGACCGGCCGATCGAGACCCGGACCGACGACTCGGTCGCGCGGGTGGTGGCGACGCCGGCCGGCCGCCGCCCGCTGCCGCTGCGCCGCTCGCGCGGGTACGTGCCGGAGGCGCTGGCGCTGCCGTTCCCCGCGCCCGCGCACCTGCTCGCCTGCGGCGCCGAGCTGAAGAACACCTTCTGCCTCGCCAAGGGGGGGAGCGCCTGGGTCGGCCACCACGTCGGCGACCTGCAGAACTTCGAGACGCTGCGCTCCTTCGCCGACGGGGATCGAGCACTTCGAGCGGCTCTTCGCGGTGGCGCCGGCGATCGTCGCCCACGACCTCCACCCCGACTACCTCTCGACCAGGTACGCGCTGCGGCGCGAGGGGGTCGAGCCGGTCGGCGTCCAGCACCACCACGCCCACCTCGCCGCGGTGCTCGCCGAGCACGGCGAGCGGGGCCCGGCGCTGGGCGCGATCTTCGACGGCACCGGCTACGGCAGCGACGGGACGGTCTGGGGCGGCGAGCTGCTGCACGGCGACCTGCGCGGGTTCGAGCGCGCCGCCCACCTGCGAGCGGTGCCGCTGCCCGGCGGCGTCGCGGCGATCCGCGAGCCGTGGCGGATGGCCTGCGCCTGGCTGCGCGAGGCTCTGGGCGGCGAGCCGGAGGTACCGGCGGCGCTGGCGGGGGCGGTCGAGCCGCGCGAGTGGCGCAACTGCCTGCGGCTCGCCGGGAGCGGCCTCGGCTCGCCGCCGACGACGAGCATGGGGCGGCTGTTCGACGCGGTCGGCGCGCTGTGCGGGGCGCCGCCGCGGGTCAGCTACGAGGGGCAGGCGGCGATCGAGCTGGAGGCGATGGCCGACGGCTCCGAGCGCGGCGCCTACGAGATCCCGCTCGCCGGCGGCGTCCTCGACCCGGTGCCGGCGCTGCGGGCGCTGCTCGCCGAGCTCGAGGCCGGCGAGCCGCCGGCCCTGGTCGCCGCCCGCTTCCACAACGCGGTCGCCGCCGCGACCGCCGCCGCCTGCGCCGAGCTGGCCGCGGCCCGCGCGACCGAGCTCGTCGTCCTCTCCGGCGGCGTCTTCCAGAACCGGCTGCTGCTCGAGCGCACGCGCCGCGCTGCTCGCCGGGGCCGGCCTGCGGCCGCTGCTGCCCGAGCGCCTGCCGCCGAACGACGGCGGCATCTCCTACGGGCAGGCGGCCGTGGCCGCCGCCCGCGCCGCCGGGAAGGAGTGGTGAAGACCCCGCGGCGGGCGTAGGATTGGAGCGGTCGGGCCGATCCGACCGCTGACCGGGAGGAGCAGATGGGAATCCACCTGACCCCGTTGGACGCCGCCTTCCTCGAGCTCGAGGAGGCGGACGACTCCGCCCACATGCACATCGGCTGGGCGATGGTCTTCGACCCGCCGCCCGGGGGCGAGCGCCCCTCGCTGCAGGAGCTGCGCCGCCGCACGCGCGAGCGCCTCGGGCCGCTGCCGCGCTTCCGCCGCCGCCTCTCGAAGCCGCGGGTGGGGACGCTCTCGCTGCCGGAATGGGTCGCCGACGAGGAGATCGACGTCTCCGACCAGATGCGGCGGGCGACGCTGCCGGCGCCGGGCGGCGAAGCGGAGCTGATGGAGTGGCTGGGGGACTTCTTCTCGCACCGGCTCGACCGCTCGCGGCCGCTCTGGGAAACGACCCTGCTGGAGGGGCTCGAGGGCGGCCGCTGGGCGCTCGTCACCAAGGCCCACCACTGCCTGATCGACGGCCTCAGCGGCGCCGCGATCGTCACCGTCCTGCTCGACGCCGAGCCCGAACCGGGCGAGGGCTCGGCGTCGATCGCCGACCTGCTCGGGGCCGGCGACGGCGGGGGAGAGGACGAGGAGGAGGACCACCGGGTGCTCGGCCGGCTGCGCGACGCGGTCGGCGGCACGATCGACGCGGCGACCCATCCTCGCCGCCTGATCTCGGAGTCGCGGTCGGTGGTCGAGACGCTGGTTCGCGACGAGATCGTCAGCGCTCCCCGCACCAGCCTCAACGGGCCGATCGGCGGCAGCCGGCGGCTGGCGGCGGTCGACGCGCCGCTCGCCGACCTGAAGCGGATCAAGCGCCAGCTCGGCGGCAGCGTCAACGACGTCGTCCTCGCCGCCACCGCCGGTGGGCTCAACCGGCTCTTCCGGGAGCGGGGCGAGGAGGCGGTCGACAAGGTGCGGGCGATGGTCCCGGTCAGCGTGCGCGCGGCGAGCGAGTCGCTGGCGCTCGGCAACCGCGTCTCCTCGCTGTTCGTCGACC
>CAWEOH010000032.1:0-7214 GCA_963810455.1 uncultured Actinomycetes bacterium | reverse complement strand
TTCCACGAGCAGGTCTTCGCGGCGCTGACGCCGCTGGTGATCGGGCTCGGCCGGCCATTCCCATACATCTCGAACCTCTCGCTCAGCCTCGGCGTGCTGCTGCGCGATCCCGAGAGCGGCACCGAGATCATCGCCCGCGTCAAGGTGCCGAAGGAGCTGCTCGGGCGCTTTCTCCCGGTCGGCGACGACGGGACGTCGTTCGTCGCCCTGGAGGAGGTGATCGCCGCCAACCTCGACGCCCTCTTTCCCGGCACCGACGTCGTCGACCACGGCTACTTCCGCGTCACCCGCGACGCCGACTTCACCGTCTCCGACGAGGCCGACGATCTGCTGCAGGCGGTCCAGGACGAGCTCCGCCGCCGCCGCTTCGGCGAGGTCGTGCGGCTCGAGATCGCCTCCGGGATGAACCCGAAGCTGCGCGAGTCGCTGATCGACGCGCTGCGGCTGGAAGAACGCGAGGTCTACGACGTCGACGGCCTGATCGGCCTCGCCGACCTCAGCGACGTCGCCGACGTCCCCGGCCACGCCGACCTGCGCTACTCGCCCTGGTCGCCGGTGACCCAGCCGCGCCTGCAGGGGGAGGACGGCGAGGCGGTCGACATGTTCGCCGCGATCCGCCAGCGCGACATCCTCGTCCACCATCCCTACGACTCCTTCGTCAGCTCGGTCGAGCGCTTCGTCGAGCAGGCGGTCGCCGACCCCGACGTGCTGGCGATCAAGCAGACCGTGTACCGGACCAGCGACGACTCGCCGCTGGTGCCCTCGCTGATCCGCGCCTCCGAACGCGGCAAGCAGGCGGTCTGCATGGTCGAGCTGAAAGCGCGCTTCGACGAGGCGGCGAACATCCACTGGGCGAAGTCGCTGGAGGAGGCGGGCGTCCACGTCGTCTACGGCATCCCCGGCCTGAAGACGCACGTGAAGGCGATCCTCGTCGCCCGCCGCGAGGGCGAGCGGGTGCGCGAGTACGTCCACATCGGCACCGGCAACTACCACCCGAAGACCGCCCGCCTCTACACCGACTTCGGCCTCTTCACCGCCGACCCCGACATCGGCGCCGACGTCGCCGAGATGTTCAACTTCCTCACCGGGTACGGCCGCCCCGCGGTCTACCGCAAGGTGCTGGTCTCGCCGACGACGATGCGCGACCGGATGATCGAGGAGATCGAGCGCACGGTCGCCGCCCACGAGGCCGGCGAGGAGGCGCGGATCGCGCTGAAGATGAACTCGCTGGTCGACGCCGGCTGCATCCGGGCGCTGTACGAGGCCTCGACCGCGGGGGTGCGGATCGACCTCAACGTGCGCGGGATCTGCTGCCTGCGGCCGGGCGTGCCCGGGGTCTCGGAGAACATCCGCGTCTGCTCGGTCGTCGGCCGCTTCCTCGAGCACTCGCGCGTCTACACCTTCCGCCGCGGCGAGGAGACCAGGGTCCTGATGGGCTCCGCCGACCTGATGCCGCGCAACCTCGACAGCCGGGTCGAGCTGGTGGCGCCGGTCGAGGACCCGGAGCTGAAGACGGAGATGCTCGACGTGCTCGAGCGCTGCTTCGCCGACAACACGAACTCCTGGGAGCTGGATTCCGAAGGGACCTGGACCCGCACGGTGGCGCCGGAGGGCGCCCGCCGCAGCCTGCAGAAGGAGCTGCGCGAGCTCTGGGCCAGCCGCGCCGCCGAGCAACTCGCGGGTGCAGCGGGTTGACCGCGCCGGCCGCCTCCGACAGCCTCGCGCCCGGCATCTAGGATCCCTCGATGGCCAGGCTGTCTCTGCTTTCGCGCGACTTCGGGTTCTTCGATCTCTTCATCGAGGGGGGCCGCAACACCCTGCACGCGGCGCGCCTGCTCGACTCGATGATGGCCACCTGGCCCGACGACGGCGAGCTCTCGCGCGAGATCCTCAAGGCCGAGCAGGAGGGCGACCGGATCACCCACGACATCATCCAGCGGCTCAACTCGACCTTCGTCACCCCGATCGACCGCGAGGACATCTACGGCCTGGCGACGCAGATGGACGACATCGTCGACTACACCGAGGAGGCCGCCGACTTCCTCGGGCTCTACCAGATCGAGGCGCCGATGGCGCAGGCCCAGGCGCTCACCGACGTCCTCGTCAAAGCCTGCGAACAGCTCGCCGCCGGGCTCGAGAACCTGCGCGGGTTCAAGGGCCTGGAGCGCTACTGGATCGAGATCCACCGGCTCGAGAACGACGGCGACCGGATCTCCCGCGACGCTGTCGCCTCGCTCTTCTCGAACGGGATCGATCCGATGGTGGTGATCCGCTGGAAGGACATCTTCGCGGTCCTGGAGAACGCGATCGACGCGGTCGAGACGGCGGCCCAGATCATCGAGGGGATCGTGATCAAGAATTCGTGAGCGCGGACCTCGTCATCGGGATCGCCGTTGGCGCCGCCCTCCTCTTCGCCTTCACCAACGGGTTCCACGACACGCTTGACCTGATCTCCACCGCGGTCTCCTCGGGGGCGGCCCCGCCGCAGGTGGCGGTCGCGGCGGCGGCGGTGCTCAACTTCCTCGGCGCCTTCGTCTCGATCGCGGTGGCGACGACGATGATCCGCGACTTCGTCGTGGTCGGCCAGATCACGCCCGAGGTGGTCCTCGCCGGGCTGGTCTCGGCGATCGCCTGGAACCTGCTCACCTTCCGCCTCGGCTACCCGTCGAGCTCCTCGCACGCGCTGATCGGCGGCCTGGTCGGCGCCGCGCTCGCCGCCGCCGGGACCGACGGGCTCGACGGCGGCGGCCTGCTCGACAAGTTCCTGCTGCCGGCGCTGGCGGCACCGCTGATCGCCCTCGCCGTCGCCGGAGCGCTGATCGTGCTCGCCTACCGGGTCTTCGGCCGTCGCCGGCCGGGCTCGGTCGGGCGCGGGTTCCGCACCGCCCAGGTCGTCTCCGGCGGCCTGCTGGCCGTCGCCCACGGCGCCAACGACGCGCAGAAGACGGCGGGCGTGATCACCCTGGCGCTGATCGCCCACGGCAGCCTCGACCCCGGCGCCGACCCGCCGTTCTGGGCGACCCTCTGCGCCGCCGCCGCGATCGGCGTCGGCACCTACGTCGGTGGCTGGCGGATGCTGCGGGCGGCGGGCGCGCGGATCATCAAGATGGACCCGGCGCAGGGGTTCTCGGCGCAGAGCGGCGGCGCCCTGACGATCCTCGCCGCGACCGCCCTCGGCTTCCCGATCTCGACCACGCACGCGATCAACGGCGGCGTGATCGGCGCCGGCGCGGTGCGCCGGGTCTCCGCCCAGCGCTGGGGCATAGCCGGCGACATCCTCGCCGCCTGGCTGCTCACCCTGCCGGCGGCGGCGGCGATCGGCGCCGCCGTCTACGGCCTTACCCAGATCTGACAAGAACCCCGGCGGCGGCTGGCCGGGTCGGCGTACAATCGGCGCATGCGGCATCTCCGCACCTTGCGCAACATCGCGATCATCGCGCTGCTGGCGCTGCTGGTCGCTTTCGCCCCGCACGGGGGCAACGTCGCCGAAGCGGTCCTGACCGCGATCACGATGGGCTTCCTCGCCGCGATCTCCTGGACGCTCTACATCTTCGAGCGCCAGAACCAGCTGACGCTGGCGACCCTCAGCGACGGACGCCGGGCGATTCTCTACGGCGCCTTCGGGATGCTGGCGCTGCTCGTCGCCGGCGCCGACAAGATGTTCGGCAGCGGCGGCGGCACCGTGCTCTGGATCCTGCTGCTGGCGGCCTCGGTGTTCGCGATCGTCCGCATCTGGGTCGAGGCCACCACCTACAGCTGAGACGCGCTCGCTGAAGGGGCCGGGCCGGGGCGCGCGCCTCCCGTCCCCGAGTTGGCACAGAGTTGGCACGGAGTGCGCGCCACGCGTGCGTCCCTCCCTGGAACGGTGGATTCGTGCCGTCACCGACCGACAGCAGCGCAGGCCACCGGGAGCGAGGGACCGCCTCGATCGAGCTGATCGCGGTGGTGCCCTTCCTGCTGCTGGCGGTTCTGGTGGCGGCACAGATCGCGCTCGCCGGCCAGGCGCTCTGGTCGGCCGGCGTCGCCGCCCGGGCCGGTGCGCGGGCGGCGCTCGTCGGCGCTGGTGCCGCCGCCGCGGCGAAGCGGGCGCTGCCGCCGGCGCTGCGTCGCGGCGCCGAGGTCGAGGAGGGCGACGGCGTCTCGGTCGCCGTCCGCGTGCCGCGCCTGCTGCCGGCGCTGCCGCCCGTCCGGGTCAGCGCCAGCTCGAGCCTGGAGCGGGGCGATGGCTGAGCGCGGACAGGCTTCGGTGGAGCTCGTCGCGGCGCTGCCGGCGCTGCTGCTGGCGGCGCTGGTCGCGCTGCAGCTGCTCGCCGCCGGCTACGCCATCACCCTCGCCGACGGCGCCGCCGAGGCCGGCGCGCTGGCGCTCGCCTCCGGTGGCTCGGCGACCGGGGCGGCGCGCGCCGCGCTGCCCGGCTGGGCGAAGGACGACGTCGACGTCAGGGTCGCCGGCGGCAGGGTCTCGGTGCGGCTGCGCCCGCCCTCGCCGTTCCGCGCCGTCGCCGAGCGGCTCGCGGTCACCAGCAGCGCCAGCGCGAGGCCGGCCCCGTGAGCGCGCCCGGCGCCGGCGCGGGCGCGACCGTGCTGGTCACCGCGGTCGGTGTCGCCGAGGGCTCGCGAGCGGCGGCCGCCGCGCTCGCCTGCGCCGCTGCCGGCGTCGACCGGGCGTCGCTGCTGATCGACGTCGGCGGGCGGCCGCCGCGGCCGACCCTGCTCGCCTCCGCCGCCGCCCGCGCGCTCGAGGAGCGGCTCGCCGCCCACCTGCCGCGGGAGCGCGTCGCCGCCCGCGGCCAGGTCTGCCACCTGGCGGTGGCGGCCGACGGCGACGGCCTCGACGCCGCCGCGGCGGCTGCGACGGTGGCGCGCGGCTCGCTGGTCGCCGTGCACGCTGCGCCGGCGGCTGTCCAGCTGCTGCTGGCGAGCGCCTCGGCGACCGCCTCACCGGGGCGCTGCTGCGGGCCGAGGTCGCCGCCGACCGGGCGCTGCTGGCGCTCGCCTTCGCCGACCTGCGCGGCCGCGGGCTCGCCGTCGCCGTGCTCAAGCGCCGGCTCGCCTGGGTCGCCGAGCGCCGCGCCCTGTTCGGGACCCTGCCACCAGGCGGTGCGGGTGGGCTGCCGGACCGCGTGGTCCGGCAGCTGGTCGACGGCGCGGGGGAGGAGGATCGCGTTGCGGCCTGAGGCGCGCCGCAGGGCATGCCGCGTCCGGCTGACCGGCCTCGGCGACGAGTCCGGGCAGGCGCTGGTCCTCGCCCTCGGCGGCGCTCTCTTCCTGATCGCGGCGGCGCTGGCGCTGGTCGCGATCGCCGGCGCGGTGACCGGCAAGGGCCGGGCGCAGCGGGCGGCGGACCTGGCCGCGATCTCCGCCGCCCGCTCGCTGCGCGACGACCTGCCGAAGCTGCTCTCGCCGCCGACCCTTCCCAACGGCCTGCCCAACCCGGGGCACCTCGGCAAGCTCGACTACCTGACCCGGGCGCGGGCGGCGGCGCTGGCGGCCGCACGCGCGAACGGCGTCGCCGGCAGCCGGCTCGCGGTCAGCTTCCCCGACGCCGCCTCGTTCGCGCCGGTGCGGGCGAAGGCGACGGTGCGCGCCACGCTGCGCGAGGGGGGAGGGGCGCCGGTGGAAGCGACGGCGGTCGCCGAAGCCGGCACGTCGGGCGGCGGCGGGGAGGAGGAGACGGGAGTGGCGAGCGGCGGCGGTTACGGCGGCCCGCTCGTCTACCGCAACGGCAAGGGGATGCGCCCCGACGTCGCCGCCGCCTTCGACCGCATGGCAGCCGCGGCCGCTGCCGACGGCCTCTCGCTGCTCGTCGTCTCCGGCTTCCGCTCCGACGCCGAACAGGCGGCGCTGTTCGCCGCCCACCCGGACCCGAAGTGGGTCGCCCCGCCCGGCCACTCGCTGCACCGCTGCGCGACCGAGCTCGACCTCGGCCCCGATGCGGCCTACGGCTGGCTCGCCGCCAACGCCACCCGGTTCGGCTTCGAGCAGCGCTACTCGTGGGAGGCCTGGCATTTCGGGTTCGTGGCCGGGCCGGCGCCCTGCTCGGCCGCGGGGGAGGCGCGGAGGTCTCGGCGCGGGCGGGGGAGGGAGCGCGGGCGGTGGCGCTGGCGCTGGCGCCGGCGGATCGGGCGGCGACGGCGTCCTCTCGGCCGAGCGCGCTGCCGGACTTCGTCCCCGCCGAGTTCCGGCCGATGATCGTCCGCGCCGCGGTCCACTGGAACGTCTCCGCCGCCCTGCTCGCCGGCCAGGAGATGGCCGAGTCGGGCTTCGACCCGAACGCCGGCTCACCCGCCGGCGCCCAGGGCATCGCCCAGTTCATGCCCGCCACCGCCGCCTCCTACGGCCTGCGCAACCCCTACGACCCCGCCGAAGCGATCGACGCCGAGGCCCACCTGATGCACGACCTCCTGGTCAAGTTCGGCTCCCCCGAGCTCGCCCTCGCCGCCTACAACGCCGGCCCCGCCCCGGTCGAAGCCTGCCACTGCATCCCGCCCTACCCCGAGACCCAGGCCTACGTCACCCGCATCATCGCCCTGCTCGGCGGGGCGGGGGCGCTGGTCGCGCCGGAGTTCGAGGTGCGGCTGGTGGCGTGAATAGGAATGGGCGATCGGTCCGGCGGCAGATTCCTTGGCTCCTCACCCCAGCAGCCGCACCAGCCCCTCGGTCATCGCCTCCTGCGCCGCATGCGAGTCGAGCCCGTAGAGCCGCTCGTGGACCAGCATGCCCTCGGCGAAGGCGAAGGCCTGGGTGGCGAGGGCGTCGGGATCGCGCCCGGCCTCGATCCAACCCCCGGCGGCCAGAGCGGCGACGAACTGCGCCAGCTCGGCGTGCCAGCGCCGATAGATCGCCGCAAGCCGCGCTCCGACCTCGCCGTCGCCGCGGTGCTGCTGGTGGAAGTCGACCATCACCAGCACCCAGCCGCTGACCCCCTCCAGGCTCGCCTCGAAGTGGGCGAAGGCACGCCCCAGCACCTGCTCGAGGCCGGCGCTCTGGGGATCGAGGCCCTCCAGCACCTCCTCCCACCACTCGCCGCGCAGCTCCTCGCGGCGCTCGACCACCGCCCAAAAGCACTCGGCCTTGTCCTTGAAGTGGAAGTAGAAGGCGCCCGAGGTGTGCCCGGCGGGGCCGGCGATGTCGGCGACCGTGGTGGCGGCATAGCCCCGCTCGGCGAAGCTGCGCATCGCCGCGTCCAGCAGCGCGGCGCGGCTGGCCTCGCG
>CAWEOH010000031.1:0-19972 GCA_963810455.1 uncultured Actinomycetes bacterium | reverse complement strand
GGTCGAGCTGACCGACCTGGACACGCTCGAGGCCGAGTCGGTCCACATCATCCGCGAGGTCGTCGCCGAGTTCGAGAACCCGGTGATGCTGTTCTCCGGCGGCAAGGACTCGGTGCTGATGCTGCACCTGGCGCGCAAGGCGTTCGCGCCGGCGCCGGTGCCGTTCCCGATCATGCACGTCGACACCGGCCACAACTTCCCCGAGGTGATCGAGTTCCGCGACCGGGTCGTCGCCGAGCACGGGCTGCGGCTCGAGGTCGCCTCGCTGCAGGAGCTGATCGACGCCGGCCGGATCAAGGTCGGCCACGAACTGGAAAGCCGCAACCGCCACCAGACGGTGGCGCTGCTGGAGGCGATCCAGAACGGCGGCTACGACGCCGTCTTCGGCGGCGGCCGCCGCGACGAGGAGAAGGCGCGGGCCAAGGAGCGGGTCTTCTCCTTCCGCGACAGCTTCGGCCAGTGGGACCCGAAGAACCAGCGCCCCGAGCTCTGGAACCTCTTCAACGGCCGCCACAAGAAGGGCGAGCACATCCGCGTCTTCCCGATCTCCGACTGGACCGAGCTCGACGTCTGGCGCTACCTCGCCCGCGAGCAGGTCGACCTGCCGCCGATCTACTTCGCCCACGAGCGCGACGTGGTCAACGTCGAGGGGCTGCTGATGGCGGTCAACGAGTTCTTCCCGCTGCCCGAGGGCGCCGAGGTGGAACGGCTGATGGTCCGCTACCGCACGGTCGGCGACGCGACCGCGACCGGCGCCGTGCGCTCGGAGGCGACCCACTACGAGGCGGTGATCGAGGAGACGGCGGCGACCCGGATCACCGAGCGCGGCGCCACCCGCGGCGACGACCGCTTCTCCGAAGCGGCGATGGAGGACCGCAAGAAGGAAGGCTATTTCTAGTGCCCTCCTCGGAGCTGCTGCGCATCGCCACCGCCGGCTCGGTCGACGACGGCAAGTCGACCCTGATCGGCCGCCTCCTGCACGACACCAAAGCGATCTTCGAGGACCAGCTCGAATCGATCGAGCTGACCTCGCAGAAGCGCGGCAACGAGCAGACCGACCTGGCGCTGCTGACCGACGGCCTGCGCGCCGAGCGCGAGCAGGGGATCACGATCGACGTCGCCCACCGCTACTTCGCGACGCCGAAGCGCAAGTTCGTGATCGCCGACACGCCGGGCCACATCCAGTACACGCGCAACATGGTCACCGGCGCCTCGACCGCGAACCTGGCGCTGCTGCTGGTCGACGCCCGCAAAGGCGTGCTCGAACAGACCCGCCGCCACGCGCTGCTCTCCTCGCTGCTGCGGGTTCCGCACCTCGTCCTCTGCGTCAACAAAATGGACCTGGTCGACTACGAGCAGGCGGTCTTCGACGAGATCCGCGAGGAGTTCACCGCCTTCGCCGCCAAGCTCGACATCACCGACCTCGGCTTCGTCCCGATCTCGGCCCTGGAGGGCGACAACGTGGTCGAGCGCTCGCAGAACATGCCGTGGTTCAACGGCCAGCCGCTGCTCTCCCACCTCGAGGACGTCCACATCGCCTCCGACCGCAACCTGGTCGACAACCGCTTCCCGGTCCAGTACGTGATCCGGCCGCAGTCGTCGGAGTTCCGCGACTACCGGGGCTTCGCCGGCACGGTCTCCGGCGGGATCTTCAAGCAGGGCGACGAGGTGATGGTCCTGCCCTCGCGGCGCAAATCGAAGATCGCCCAGATCGACACCCCGAACGGGACGGTCGCGCAGGCCTTCCCGCCGATGGCGGCGACGCTGCTGCTCGAGGACGAGATCGACGTCTCGCGCGGCGACATGATCTGCCGCCCGACCAACCAGCCGACCGCCAACCGCCGCTTCGAGGCGATGGTCTGCTGGTTCGACGAGACCAGCTCGCTGCGGACCGACGCCCCCTACATGCTCAAGCACACCACGCGCTGGGTGCCGGTCGAAGTCGAGGCGCTGCGCTACCAGCTCGACGTCGACACCCTGCACCGCGACCTGGAGGCGGAGACGCTCGAGGTCAACGACATCGGCCGCATCTCGGTCCAGGCGAGCTCGCCGCTGTTCTTCGACGAGTACCGGCTCAACCGCAACACCGGCAGCTTCGTCCTGGTCGACCCGGCGACCAACCTCACCGTCGCCGCCGGGATGATCATCTCCGCCACCGGCGAGTCGCCGAGTGGCGAAATCGTCGCCGAGAACATCACCTTCCACCCGAGCAAGCTGAGCCGGGACGAGCGCTGGTCGGCGCTCGGCACCGGCGGCGCGACGATCTGGATCACCGGGCTCTCGGGCTCGGGCAAGTCGACGATCGCCACCGCGGTCGAGCACAGCCTCGTCTCCGGTGGCCGCGCCGCCTTCATGCTCGACGGCGACAACCTGCGCCACGGGCTCAACTCCAACCTCGGCTTCAGCCCTGAGGACCGGGCCGAGAACGTGCGCCGCACCGGCGAGGTGGCGAAGGTCCTCGCCGAAGCCGGCAACGTCGCGATCGTCTCCCTGGTCAGCCCCTACCGCGCCGACCGCGACCGGGCGCGGGCGATCCACGAGGAGGCCGGGATCCCCTTCTACGAGGTCCACGTCGACACGCCGCTCGAGGTCTGCGAAGAACGCGACCCGAAGGGCCTCTACGCGAAGGCGCGGGCGGGCGAGATCAAGGACCTGACCGGGGTCGGCGCCCCCTACGAGGCCCCGCCGGCTCCCGAGCTGGTCCCCGACGCCGACCTCGAGACCGCCGTCCGCCAGGTCATCGGCCTGCTCGGCTAGGGCTTCGGCGGGACCTGCGGCTGGCCGAGGCCGTAGGTGTCGTAGGCGCCGAACTCGGCGAACGTCTTGTGGGTCGGGCCGTGGTAGTCGGAGGAGGCGGTGGGGACGAGGTCGAGCTCGGCGCAGAGCTCGAGCAGGTGCGCGGTCTGCTCCTCGCTGTGGGTCGGGTAGAAGGTCTCGACCCCGTCGGCGCCGAGCGAGCGGATCAGGTCGTCGACCTCGTCGCGGGCGTCGATGTCCCAGTAGGGGTGGGCGATGACGGCGACGCCGCCGGCGGCGCGGATCAGCTCGATCGCCTCGGCCGCGGTCGGCCAGCGGCGCGGCACGAAGGCCTTGGCGCCGGGGACGAGGTACTCCTCGAAGAACGGCCCGAGGTCGCCGCTGGCCCCGGCGGCGCGGGCGATGTGGGGGCGGCCGATCGAGAGCGCGTCGCCGGCCTCGCGGACGGCGTCCTCGAGGTGGAGGTCGAAGCCCTCGCCGCGCAGCTTCTCGACGATCTCGCCGGCCCGCGTCACCCGCTCGTGCTGGGCCCGCTCGCAGGCGGCGGCGATCCTGCCCAGGTCGACCCAGTAGCCGCAGATGTGCAGGTCTTCGGCGTACTCGTGCACGCAGGACATCTCGATCGCCGGCACCAGCTCGATCCCCAGCCGCGCCGCCGCCTCAGCCGCCTCTTCGACTCCGGCGATCGCGTCGTGGTCGCTCAGCGCCAGAGTCGTCACCCCTGCCGCGGCGGCCGCCTCGACCACCGCCGCCGGCGCCAGCTGGCCGTCGGAGACGGTCGAGTGGCTCTGCAGCTCGATCAGCATCGCCCGGCACCCTAGACCAGCGGCGTCCGGGCGGCGTGAGCGCGGCCGGTCAGGCCGCGGCGCGGGCGCCGAGGTAGGCGTCGACGAAGTGGAGGTAGCGCTCGGCCACCGTCGCCACCGTCTGCTCGCGCGTCGCTTCGCCGGCGAGCTCGGCGGCGATCGCGTCCCACCAGATCGTGCGGCCGACCGCAAAGCCGTCGAAGCCGGCGACCGGGGCGGCCAGCGTCAGCCAGTGCTCGACCTTCGCCTGGTCGGCGCCGCGGCCGAGAATCAGGCAGCCGGCGCCGCGGCCGTCGGCGCGGCAGGCGGCGGCGATCGCCTCGCAGTCCTCGCGGCGCTCGATCCCCTCGATCTTCCAGGTCGCGACCTCGACCCCGGCCGCCTGGACCGCGGCGATCGCGCGGCGCACCAGCGCCGGCCGCAGCTCGTCGTCGAAGCGCTCGCGGTCACCGCCGACGGTCGCCAGCTGCTCGGGGAGCGGCGGCACCAGCAGCTCGAAGAGCAGCTCCGGTCGGTGGTCGCGGAGCCAGTCGGAGAGCTGGCGCAGGCGCCGCAGCTGGCGCCGGTTGAGCTCCGCGTCGCCGTCGGCGTTGTAGCGGACCAGCGCCTTGGCGAAGGGCGGCTGGAAGCGCTCGAGGTGGGCGCCGAACTCCTCGCCGTACTCGAACCGGAACTCCGCCTGGCCGGAGCGCTCGACCGCGACCGCGGCGCTCACCGCCTCGGCGCGGGCGCGGGCGAGCACGGCGGCGCCGTATTCCTCGTCGACGAGCAGGCCGGCGCGGGCGCCGGCGGGCAGGCGCGGGACGGCGGCGAGCAGGCCCTCGAAGATCGTCTGCTTGGCCGCGGCGATCCGCTCGCGCTCCTCCTCGCTCGGCGGTCCCTCGATCCCGAAGAGGGGCCGGATCGAGTTCCGGTGGTCGAAAGCGAGCATGAATAGGGATGAATCGCTCATAAACGCTCATTGATCCTACGCAAATCTGAGCGATATGTGTAGACTGCCCGCGCATGAGCGACGCCGAGACCACCTCGTTCCAGGTCGCGGAGGAGATCCTCGACCAGCCGCGCGCCTGGTCCACGGCCGTCGCCGCCGCCACCACGGCCGGTCCGCACCCCCTCCCGCCGGGGGAGCGGGTCGCGGTCGTCGGCTGCGGCAGCTCGTGGCACGCGGCGAAGGCGCTGGCGGCGCTGCGCGAGGCCGCCGGCCAGGGCGAGACCGACGCCTTCCCCGCCTCCGAGGCGCGCCTCCGCCGTCCCTACCAGCGGGTGCTCGCGATCTCCCGCTCGGGGACGACGACCGAGGTCCGCGACGCCTTCGACTCGATCCCGGCCGGCGTCCACCGCACCGCCCTCGTCGGCGATCCCGCCAGCCCGCTCGCGGCGGCCGCCGACGGCGTCGTCGACCTCTCCTTCGCCAACGACCTCTCGGTCGTCCAGAGCCGCTTCGTCACCACGATCGTCGTCCTCGGCCGCGCCTGGCTCGGCGAGGACGTCGCCGCGCTGCCGGCCCAGGCCGAGGCGGCGCTGGCGGCGCCGCACCCCACCGACCCCGGCGCCGTCGACCGCGTCTTTCTCCTCGGACGCGGTTGGCGGGTCGGGGTCGCGGACGCCGGCGCCCTCGCCCTGCGGGAGACGGCGCAGCTCTGGGCCGAGTCCTACCCGGCGATGGAGTTCCGCCACGGCCCGATCGCCAACGCCGGGCCGGGCGCGGTCGTCTGGTTCTTCGGCGAGCCGCCGCCCGGGCTGGTCGACGAGGTCGCCGCGACCGGCGCCGTCGCGGTCCGCGCCGAGCTCGACCCGCTCGCCGAGCTGGTCCGCGTCCAGCGGCTGGCGGTGGCGGTCGCCGAGCGCCGCGGGCTCGACCCCGACCGGCCGCCGAACCTGACCCGCTCCGTCGTCCTCGACCGGGAAGCGGGCGGCGCGCGGTGAGGCGCTCGCAGCGACTCGACGCGATCATCGCCGCCCTGGCGGAGAGCGGCTCGGTCTCGGTCAGCGACCTGACCGAGCGGCTCGGCGCCTCGCCGGCGACGGTGCGCCGCGACCTGGAGCTGCTCGAGAGCCAGAACCTGCTGACCCGCTCGCACGGCGGCGCGGTCGGCAACGGGACCCTCTACGAGCTGCCGGTCCGCTACCGCGGCGGCAAGCAGGTCGAGGAGAAGCGGCGGATCGCCGACGCCGCCGCCGAGCGGATCGAGGACGCCCAGACCGTCTGCCTCTCCGGCGGCACGACGACCACCGAGGTCGCCCGCCGCCTCCGCAGCCGCCCGCTGACCGTGGTCACCAACGCGGTCAACATCGCCTCCGAGCTGGTCGTCAGCGAGGCGATCCGGCTGGTCGTCACCGGCGGCGTCGCCCGCCCCCAGACCTACGAGCTGATCGGGCCGCTGGCCGAGCAGAGCCTGGAGGGGCTCAACGTCGACGTCACCGTGCTCGGGGTCGACGGCATCACCGCGGCCGGCTTCACCACCCACGACGAGGTCGAGGCGCAGACCGACCGCAAGATGGTCGAGCGGGCGGCGCGGACCCTGGTCGTCGCCGACTCCTCGAAGATCGGCCGCTCGGCGCTCTCCAGCATCTGCCCGCCGAGCGAGATCGACGAGCTGATCACCGATTCGGCGGCACCGGCCGACGAGGTCGCGGCGCTGCGACAGGCGGGGATCGAGGTGATCCTGGTCTGATGGCAGCGCCGGGTGGAGCCCCGCTGCTGGCCGTCGCCACCAACCCGGCGATCGACCGGGTCGCGCGCATCGACGGTCCCGCCAGCGGCGTCGTCCGCGCCCGCGAGGCGCTCGAGACCCCCGGCGGCAAGGCGATCCACGTCGCGATGGTCGCGGCCCAGCTGGGCGCGGAGGCAGCCGTGCTCACCACCGCCGGCGGCCGCGACGGCGAGCTGCTGCTCGACCTGCTCGCCGCCGAGCCGCTGCCGGCCCATCCGGTCCGGGTGGACGCCGAGACCCGCGGCACCTACACCGTCGTCGGCGCCGGCGGCGACCTGCTCGAGGTGCACGAGCCCAGCGGGGCGCTCGGCGGCGAGGAGTGCGACCGGCTCGTCGCCGAGCTGGAGCGGCTGGCGCCCCGGCGGCCGATCGTCGCCGTCTGCGGCAGCCTGCCGCCCGGCACCGACCCCGACCTTCACGCCCGGCTGCTCGGCGCCGCCCGCGCCGCCGGCTGCTTCGCGATCCTCGACTGCTCGACCCCGGCGGCGCTCGAGCCGGCGCTCGCCGCCGGCCCCGACCTGGTCGCCCCCAACCTGGGCGAGGCCCGCCGCCTGCTCGGCTCCGGCCGCGACGGCGACCCCGACGACGCGGAGCTGGCGAGGCTGAGCGCGGCGCTGATCGAGCGCGGCGCCGGAGCTGCCTGGATCTCGCTCGGCGCCGCCGGCAGCGTCCTCGCCCGCCCGGGCGGGCTGCTGCGCCTGCGGGCCCCGGTACCGGCGCGGATCGTCAACGCGGTCGGCTGCGGCGACGCCCTGCTCGGCGGCCTGGTCGCGGGCCTCTCGGCCGGCTCGACGCTCGAGCGCGCCGCCGCTCTCGGCGTCGCCGCCGCCACCGACAAGCTCGGCCGCCTGCACCCCGGCCGGATCGGCCGCGAGCGCGTCCTCGCGCTCCGCCACGAGGTCGAGACGGAGTCGCTGCGCGACGAGGTGGGGGCGGGATGAGCGCCGAGCTCGACGTCCTCGTCGCCGGTGAGCTCAACCCCGACGCGATCGTCGCGGCGGGCGCGGTGCAGCCGCGCTTCGGCCAGGTCGAGACCCTGGTCGACGACGGCGTCCTCACCGTCGGCTCCTCCGGCGCGATCTTCGCCTGCGGCGCCGCCCGCCTCGGCCTCGCCACCGCCTATGCCGGCCTGGTCGGCGACGATGCCGGCGGACGGTTCATGCTCGACGAGCTGCGCCGCCGCGGCGTCGACGTCGCCGCTTGCCGGGTCGAGCCCGGGCAGCGGACCGGGCTCACCGTCGTCCTCGCCGCCGCCGAGGACCGCGCGATCCTCACCTTCCCCGGCGCGATGTCGGCGCTGCGCGGCGAGGACGTCGGCGACGAGCTGCTGCGCCGCGCGCGCCACCTCCACGTCAGCTCGCCGCACCTGCAGCCGCGGCTGCGCGAGGGCCTGGCGGCGCTCTTCGGCCGCGCCCGCGCCGCCGGCCTCAGCACCTCGCTCGACCCCGGCTGGGACCCGGGCGGGGACTGGGGCGAGGGGCTCGAGGCGGCGCTCGAGCTGACCGACGTCTTCCTGCCCAACGCCGAGGAGGCCTGCCGCTTCGCCGGCGCCGCCGATCCGGAGGCGGCGCTCGCCGAGCTCGCCGCCGGCGGCGCCACGGTCGTCGTCAAGCTCGGCGCGGCGGGCGCGATCGCCGCCGGCCCCGAGGGTCGGGCGCGGGTCGCGGCTCCCGCCGTGACCACGGTCGACGCCACCGGGGCCGGCGACAGCTTCGCCGCCGGCTTCCTCCGCGGCCGGCGCGACGGCCTGCCGCTGGAGCGCTGCCTGCGGCTCGCCGTCGCCTGCGGCGCGCTGGCGACGCGGGCGCTCGGCGGCGTCGACGGGCAGCCGACCTTCGATGAGGCAAACGAGTTCGAGAGGAGCTTCACGTGAGTGGTCCGAGGATCGCCTTCATCGGCGCCGGCAGCGTCGAGTTCACCGGGATGCTGATCTCCGACCTGCTCGGCTACCCCGAGCTCGCCGAGATCGAGATCTCCCTGCACGACATCGACGAGGGGCGGCTGCAGACCGCCGCCGCGGTCGCCCGCATGATCGCCGCCGAGCGCGGCGCCGCGCCGACCGTCGAGGCGCACCTCGACCGGCGCCGGGCGCTCGAGGGGGCCGACTACGCGATCAACATGGTCCAGGTCGGCGGCCACGCCGCGACCGTCGCCGACCACGAGATCCCGGAACGGTTCGGCCTGCGGCAGACGATCGGCGACACCCTCGGCGTCGGCGGCATCTTCCGCGCCCTGCGGACGATCCCGGTGATGGAGGGGATCGCCGCCGACATGGCCGCGGTCTGCCCCGGCGCCTGGCTGCTCAACTACACGAACCCGATGGCGATGCTGTGCCAGGCGACCTACATGGGGACGCCGCAGCAGCGCGTCGTCGGCCTCTGCCACTCGGTGCAGAACACGACCGAGGAGCTCGCCGCGCTGGTCGGGGTGCCGTTCGAGGAGGTCAGCTTCTTCGGCGCCGGCGTCAACCACCAAGCGTTCATCCTCCGCTTCGAGCGCGACGGCGAGGACCTCTACCCGCGCCTCGACGCGGCGATCGAGGCCGACCCCGAGCTGCGGCGCCGGATCCGGGTCGAGCTGTACCGCCGCTTCGGCTACTTCCCGACCGAGTCCTCCGAGCACTCCTCCGAGTACCTGCCCTGGTTCCTGCACGACGACGGGCAGATCGAGCGCTTCCGGCTCTGGGTCGCCGAGTACGTCAGCCGCAGCGAGGAGAACCTGGCCGAGTACGAGCGCACCCGCGAGGCGGTGGCGGCCGGCCGGCCGCTCGAGCTCGAGCAGAGCAACGAGTACGCGGCGCAGATCGTCCACTCGATCGAGACCGGCACCCCGCGGGTCGTCTACGGCAACGTCCGCAACACCGATCTGATCGCCAACCTTCCGGCCGACTGCTGCGTCGAGGTCCCCTGCCTGGTCGACGGCACCGGCGTCAACCCGGTCCGGGTCGGCAGCCTGCCCCCACAGCTGGCGGCACTCAACCGGACCTTCCTCAACGTCGCCGACCTCACCGTCCGCGGCGCCCTCGAAGGGCGTCCGGACCGGGTGCGGCAGGCGGCGCTGCTTGACCCCAACGCGGCGGCGACGCTCTCGCCGGACGCGATCTGGGAGCTGTGCGACGAGCTGACCGCAGCTCACGGCGAGCTTCTGCCCGAGGCCCTTCGGGCTCCCGTGGGCGTGGCGAGCAGGAGCGAGTGAGCGGTCCCGGGCAGGTCGGGACCGAAAACGAAAAGGAAGGAAGCAAGCGTGTCCAAGACCAGATTCATGAAAGCCCTGGTGGCGATCGCGACCCTGGTGGCGGCGTTGCTGCTGGCCGCCTGTGGCGGCGGCGGTGGGGGCAGCTCATCGGGATCCGAATCGGAATCCAGCGGCCCGGTCGAAATCGAGTTCTGGCACGGCCAGACGCAGGGGACCGCCAAAGAAGTCCAGGCAATGCTCGACGAATTCAACGAAACCCACCCCGACGTCAAGGTCTCCAAGGACTCGGGCGGGGTCAACTCCGACCGCATGCTGCAGAAGGTGACGGCGGGGCTGCAGGCGGGCAACTACCCCGACATCGCCTACATCTACGGCTCCGACCTCGCCAACCTCGCCCGCGGCGAACAGCTCGCCAACCTCAGCGAAGCGGTCGAAAACGGCGAAATCGAATGGGACAACTACCTCACGGCGGCCCAGGAAGCGGCGACCGTCGAAGGCGAACCGCGGGCGGTGCCGGCCTTCGTCGACAACCTCGCGGTCGTCTACAACACGAAGATCTTCGAAGAAGCCGGGGTCCCGTTCCCGACCGACGAATGGACCTGGGAAGAATTCCTCGAAACCGCGGCCAAGCTGAACAACAAGAGCAAGGGGATCGCCGGCTTCGCCTGGCCGGGCACCGGTGACGAGGACACGACCTGGCGGATCTGGCCGCTGGTCTGGCAGATGGGCGGCGAAGTCGTCAACGAAGACGGCACCAAGGTCGGCTTCGAAGGCGAACCCGGCGAAGCGGCGCTGGAAGTCCTGCAGAAAGCGCAGGAAGACGGCTCGGTCTACATCGACAGCACCGCCGGCAGCGAACGGATGCAGCAGCTGTTCGCCAGCGGCAAGATGGCGATGAACATCGCCGGTCCCTACACCCTGCCCGAATACGAAGAAGCCGGGGTCGAATACGGCGTCGTCTCGCTGCCCTCCTTCGGCGGCGAACACACGACGATCTCCGGCCCGGACACCTGGGCCGTGTTCGACAACGGCGAAGCGCGGGAGAAAGCCGCGCTCGAGTTCCTCAAGTGGTGGAGCGAACCGAAGCAGCAGCTCAAGTGGCTGACCGCCTCGGGCAGCCTGCCGCTGACCAAGGACGTCGAAGAAGCACCGGGGTTCTCGAAGTACGAGAACAGCTTCACCGGCCTCGACGCGTTCGTCGAAAACACGAAGCTGGCGCGGACCCGGCCGACGATCCCGACCTATCCGGCGATCTCGCAGGCGATGGGCAAGGCGATTGCCGAAGTGCTCTACGGCAAGGCCGATCCGAAGCAGGCGCTGGAAGGCGCGGTCAGCTCCGCCAACCACGAACTCGAATTGGAGGGCTAGTCACGGCGCCCGAGTCGTGACCGGTGTTGCGATGAGCCGCGACGCAGCAACAGCCCCGCCGCGGACGGTCGCCCAGCGCCTGCTGGGCGACCATCCGACGGCCTGGCTGTTCGTCGCGCCGGCGGTGGTCATCATCATCGGCCTGGCGATCGTCCCGATCGGCTGGTCGGTTGTCCTCTCGTTCAAGTCGGCGGACCTGATCCGGCCGGCGAAATGGATCGGGCTGCACAACTACGACGTGCTGCTCTCCGATCCCGGGCTGCGCGACGCGATCCAGCACACGATCGTCTACACGATCCTCTTCGTCCCGATCTCGACCGCTCTCGGGCTGCTGCTGGCGATGGCGCTGAACCGCAGGATCCGGTGGATCGGGATCTACCGGACGGCCTTCCTCGCCCCCTTCATCGCCTCGGTCGCGGCCCAGGGGGTGCTCTTCTCGTTCATCTTCGACCAGCGCTTCGGCGTCGCCAACGCGCTGCTGGCGAAGCTCGGCCTGCCGACCCAGGGCTTCCTCGGCGACCCCAGCCAGGCGATCTACGTGATCGTCCTGATCGGGATCTGGGGCGGGATCGGGTTCCCGCTGGTCGTCTACCTGGCGGCGCTGCAGGACGTCCCGCGCGAGCTGATCGACGCCGCCTCGGTCGACGGCGCCCGTGGCCCGGCGATCCTGCGCCACGTCGTCTTGCCGCAGCTGTGGCCGGTCACGATCTTCCTCCTGGTCTGGCAGACGCTGCTCGCGCTGCAGCTGTTCGACCTCGTCTACGCGACCACCAGGGGCGGCCCGATCGAATCGACCGTGGTGATCGTCTACTACATCTACAACCAGGCCTTCGCCCTCTTCCACGCCGGCTACGCGGCGGCGGTCGCGGTCGTCGTCGCGATCTTCCTGATGCTGATGGTCGGCGCCCAGCTCCTCTACAACCGGCTCAGGGCGAGGACCGCATGAGCCTCGTCCGCCGCCTCCCCTTCAACCCCTGGCACCTGCTGCTGGCGCCGATGGCGGTCCTCTTCGCCGCGCCGCTGGTCTGGATGGTGCTGAGCTCGTTCATGTCGAACGCGCAGATCAACCAGTTCCCGCCGACGATCATCCCCAGCTCGCTGCACCTCAGCGGCTGGGCGACGGTGTTCGGCGACTCCGACTTCCCGCGCTGGTTCGTCAACTCGATGATCGTCTCGCTGGTCACCGTCGTCGCCAACCTGGTCTTTTGCTCGCTGGCCGGCTACGCCTTCGCCCGGATGCGGTTCCGCGGCTCGACCGTGCTCTTCCTGCTGATCCTGTTCACGCTGGTGATCCCGTTCCAGCTGACGATGATCCCCACCTTCATCATCATGGACAAGCTCGGGCTCACCGACACGCTGGCGGCGCTGATGCTCCCCAACCTGGTCACCCCGCTCGGCGTCTTCCTGATGCGCCAGTTCTTCGTCAGCCTGCCGCGCGAGGTCGAGGAGGCGGCGCGGATCGACGGCTGCTCGCGGCTCGGGGTGCTCCGGCACGTGGCGATCCCGCTGGCGGTGCCGGCGCTCTCGACCCTGGCGGCGCTGACCTTCCTGCTGGTCTGGAACGAACTGCTGTGGCCGCTGATCGTGATCAGCTCCGACTCCAACGCGACGCTGCCGCTCGGGCTGACGACCTTCCAGGGGCAGCACACGCAGGACTTCTCGGCGGTGATGGCGGGCAACGTGATCACCGTGCTGCCGGTCCTGCTCGCCTTCCTGCTCGCCCAGAAAACGTTCATCCAGTCGCTCACCTCGAGCGCGGTCAAGGGTTAGGAGAGAGATGCCTGGGATCAGCCTCGAACAGGTGACCAAAGTCTTCCCCGGCGGGGTCACCGCCGTCGATGACGTCTCGCTGCAGATCGACGAAGCCGAGTTCATGGTCCTGGTCGGGCCCTCGGGCTGCGGCAAGTCGACGCTGCTGCGGATGATCGCCGGCCTGGAGACGGTGACCCGGGGGCGGATCCGGATCGGCGAGGACGACGTCACCACGCTCGACCCGCCCGACCGCGACATCGCGATGGTCTTCCAGAGCTACGCGCTCTACCCGCACAAGACGGTGCGCGAGAACCTCGCCTTCGGGCTGCGGCGCCGCAAGGTCCCGAAGCCGGAGATCGAGGAGCGGGTCGACCGGATGGCGGCGATGCTCGGCCTCGGCGAGCTGCTGGCGCGCAAGCCGGTGGCGCTCTCCGGCGGCCAGCGCCAGCGGGTCGCGATGGGGCGGGCGCTGGTCCGCGAGCCGCGCGCCTTCCTCATGGACGAGCCCCTCTCCAACCTCGACGCGAAGCTGCGGACGAGCATGCGCGGCGAGCTCGGCCGGCTGCACGAGCGGCTGCCGACGACGACCGTGTACGTCACCCATGACCAGGTCGAGGCGATGACCCTCGGCGACCGGGTGGCGGTCCTGCGCGACGGCGTGATCCAGCAGTGCGCGGCGCCCCAGGAGCTCTTCGACCGCCCGGCCAACGTCTTCGTCGGCGCCTTCATCGGCTCGCCGGCGATGAACCTGGTACAGGCCCGGGTCGGGGACGGCGAGGTCCGCTTCGGCTCGATCGCGATGCGGCTGCCGGGCGTCGAGCCGCTGGCCGGCCGCGAGGTCGTCCTCGGCCTGCGCCCGACCAGCTTCGAGGTGGCGGGCCCCGCCTGCGACCCGGCCTGGCCGACGCTGAGCGCCGAGGTCGACCTGGTCGAGGAGCTCGGCTCCGAGTGCAACCTGCTGTTCTCGGTCGACGCCCCACCGGTCGGCAGCGCCGAAGTGAAGGCGGCGATCGGCGGCGAGAGCGGTCCCGACGCCGGCCGCCTCTTCGCCGACGACCGGTTCGCCCGGCTCACCGTCCGCATCCCGGGCCACCCGCCGGCTCGAGCCGGCGGCTCGGTCGAGCTGGCGATCGATCCCTCCCAGGTCCACCTCTTCGACTCCGAGACCGGCATGGCGCTGGAGCTCGACGCCACCCGCGGCGCAAAAGCTTGACCGGAGGAACGCCGGGCGCAGGACTACCGCGGCCCGTTGGGGAGGTCGTGCGGCCCCTCCGAAAACACTCCAGCGAGCGAAGCGAGCGTTTTCGGAGGGGCTGTACGACCTCCCGAGACAGACCTAAATAGACTGCGCCGCCGTGTTCCAGAAGGTCCTGATCGCGAACCGCGGCGAGATCGCCATCCGGGTTGCCCGCACGCTGCGGGAGATGGGGATCGCCTCCGTTGCCGTCTACTCGGAGATCGACCGCGACGCGCCGCACGTGCGCGAGGCCGACGAGGCGTTTCTGATCGGCCCGGCGGTGCCGGCCGAAAGCTACCTCGACATCCAGAAGATCATCGACACGGCGAAGGAGGCGGGCGCCGAAGGGATCCACCCCGGCTACGGCTTCCTCGCCGAGAACGCCGACATGGCGCGGGCCTGCGCCGAGTACGGGATCACCTGGATCGGCCCGCCGCCGGAGGCGATCGAAGCGATGGGGTCGAAGACCCGTGCCCGCGAGATCATGGAGGAAGCCGGGGTGCCGATCGTCCCCGGCTCGACCGAGGTCGCGCCCGACCTCGAGGCCGCCAGGAAGCAGGCCGAGGAGGCCGGTTACCCGGTCGCCTGCAAGGCCGCCGGCGGTGGTGGCGGCAAGGGCTTCCGCGTCGCGATGACGCCCGACGACCTGCGCGAGGCCTACGAGGGCTCCGCCCGCGAAGGCGAGAAGTTCTTCTCCGACTCGCGCGTCTACATCGAGCGCTACCTCGAGGACCCGCGCCACGTCGAGGTCCAGGTGCTGGCCGACGGGCACGGCAACGTGATCCACCTCGGCGAGCGCGACTGCTCGATCCAGCGCCGCCACCAGAAGGTGATCGAGGAGGCGCCGGGGCCGCACGTGGACGAGGAGATGCGGGCGCGGATCGGCAAGATCGCGACCGACGCTGCCGCCGCGGTCGGCTACCGCGGCGCCGGCACGATCGAGGGCATGCAGGTCGGCGACGAGTACTTCTTCCTCGAGATGAACACGCGGGTCCAGGTCGAGCACTGCGTGACCGAGATGGTCACCGGCATCGACATCGTCCGCGAGCAGATCCTGGTCGCTGCCGGCGAGCCGCTCTCGGTCGCCCAGGAGGAGGTCGAGCTGCGCGGCTGGTCGATCGAGTGCCGGATCAACGCCGAGGCCGCGCACAAGAAATTCGCCCCCGCCCCGGGGCCGATCGGCGAGTCCTACCGCGAGCCCTCCGGGCCCGGCGTCCGGGTCGACTCGGGCGTCGAGCCGGGCTCCGAAGTGACGCCGATGTACGACCCGATGGTGGCGAAGCTGATCGTCTGGGACGTCGACCGCGAGAAGGCGACGCGGCGCATGCTCCGCGCGCTGGCCGAATACGACGCCGGCGGCCTGACCACGCTGATCCCCTTCCACGAGAAGATCCTCGCCACCGAGCAGTGGGCGAAGGGGGAGACCTGCCGCGACCTGATGGAGGACGCGGAGTGGCTGAAGACGACGGCGCCCGCCGCCGAACTGGCGCCGCCCGAGCCGGGCGAGGAGGGCGCCGAGGTCGTCAGCCGCGACTACAAGGTCGAGGTCGGCGGCAAGCTCTTCGACGTCAAGGTGATCGGCGAGGCCGTCGCCGGCGCCGCCCCGGCCGCCGCCGGCGGCCGCAAGCCGCCCAAGCGCGAGCGCAAAGCCGGCGGTGGCGGCGGCGCCTCGAGCGCCGAGCTGACCTCGCCGCTGCAGGGCAGCGTCTTCAAAGTGGTCGCCGAGGAGGGCGCGACGGTCGAGGAGGGCGACCTCGTCTGCGTGATCGAGGCGATGAAGATGGAGAACGAGATCGCGGCTCACCGGGCCGGCAAGATCACCTCGCTGAGCGTCGAGGTGGGCGCCGCCGTGAACAGCGGCGACGTGCTCGCGACCATCGAGTAGCGGGCTCCGGGAGAGGGCGGCGGGGGTGGCCCCGTCTACGCCTAAGCACCTCCCTTCGGTCGGAGCTGATTTGGATGGCGCCTTCGGCGCCAAAGAGTCACTCCGCGGTGCCGGAGGGAGGCTAGGACAGGTCCACCCCCGCCGCCCTCCAACGAAGGGCCGGCGTCGATGATCGCGAACCCACCAAGCTCCCCAGGGACGACCGACGCCTTCGAATCGCGGAAGCTTCCAGCCTGCCATCCGGTCCATACCGCGGAAGCTTCCAAGCGACGAGCCGCTCCGGAGCCCCGACCCTGCGGCTCTTGTTGCGGCTCGGGATCCGGAGCTTTCGGAGCGTGGGACGGTGTCGCTGGGAGCCTGGGTGGCCGGGCCTGTCCTAGCCTCCCCTCGGCACCGCGGAGTGGGGATTCGGCGCCGAAGGCGCCGTCAAGGTCAGCTCCGAGCGAAGCGAGGTGCTTAGGCGTAGACGGGCCCGGCCACCCAGGCTCCACGCCGCGGTCGCGAAGCGAGGTGCTTAGGCGTAGACGAGCGCACCCACCGCTCCACCTGGCCATGCTCCCGTGTTCCTAAACTCTGTCCAGATGTCGAACGCCACCACCAAAGCCCCGAGCACTCGCGGCATGACCTGGATCCAGGGCGGAACGTTCCGCATGGGCTGCGAAGAGTTCTACCCCGAGGAGGCGCCGGTCCACAGCGTCGACGTCGACGGCTTCTGGATCGACACCCGGCCGGTCACCGTGCGGGAGTTCCGCCACTTCGTCCGCGCCACCGACTACGTCACCGTCGCCGAGCGCAAGCCCGACCCGGCCGACTATCCCCAGATCGACCCGGCGCTGCTGGTGCCGGGCTCGCTCGTCTTCACCGGGACCCGCGGGCCGGTGCCGCTGACCGACTACCGGGCCTGGTGGGAATTCGTGCCCGGCGCCTGCTGGCGACGGCCCGAGGGGCCCGGCAGCGACGTCCGCCGCCGCGACCAGCACCCCGTCGTCCACATCGCCAACGAGGACGCCGTCGCCTACGCGGAGTGGGCGGGCAAGCGGCTGCCGAGCGAGGCGGAGTGGGAGCTCGCCGCCCGCGGCGGCCTCGACGGCGCGATCTTCACCTGGGGCGACGAGGACCACAACGGGACCGGCCGCCTGCTCGCCAACACCTGGCAGGGCCGCTTCCCCTGGGAGAACCTCGGCGCCGCCGGCTGGCGCGGGACCTCGAAGGTGGGCACCTTCCCGGCCAACGGCTACGGCCTCGACGACATGGCCGGCAACGTCTGGGAATGGACCTCCGACTTCTTCACCCCGCGCCACCCCGACGAGGCGCCGAGCCCGTGCTGCGTGCCGCGCAACCCGCGCGTCGCCTCGCCCGAGCGCAGCTACGACCTGGAAGGCCCCGATCCCCAGATCCCCCGCAAGGTGATCAAGGGCGGGTCCCACCTCTGCGCGCCGAGCTACTGCCTGCGCTACCGGCCCGCCGCCCGCCAGGGCGAGGCGCTCGACAGCTCGACCAGCCACATCGGCTTCCGCTGCGCGCTGGGCGCGGCCTAGCAGCGCCAGAACGAAATAGGCGCCCGAGCGGGGCGCCTATCCGTGCTGGTGCTTCTTTTCGCGTTCTTTCTTCTTCTTTTCGCGTTCGCGTTCGCGCTGTTCCTTTTCGTGCTGGCGCTTGATCCGCAGTCGTTCCTTGCGGGTCGGCGGCAGCTTGCCGGAGACTTCGCGGCAGGTCCTGGCGCGGCAGGTCTCGAGCCGATGCAGTTCGTCGTGGAGGAAGCGGCGGATCGGGTAGAAGTTGGGCGTGCGGATGCGGTTGTTGAGCTCGTTCGGGTCCTTGGCGATGTCGTAGAGCTCTTTCTCGCCGTCGGGCCACTCGATGTACTTGTAGGGGCCGAGGCGGATTCCCTCGTAGTTCTTCGGCGGCGCCACGATCGAGGCGGTCGCCGTCGCGTCTTCGCCGCGCCGGCCGTGCCCGCTGCGCCGCGCCCGCACGGTCGCGGGGCGCGCGGCCTTGTCGACGACGCCGCCGTGTTCTTCGACGTCGCTGCTTTCGACGAAGGACTCGAACAGCAGCGGCCGCCGCGTGCGCAGTTCGGGGTCGTGCGCGAAGGGGTAGAACGAGGTGCCGTCGATGCTGTGGTCTCGTTCGAGGCCGGCCAGTTCGAGGATCGTCGGCGCGATGTCGATGGTCGAGACGAGCTGGCCGGTCTTCGTGCCCGGCCGGATCCCCGGGCCGCGCATCAGCAGCGGCAGGTGGGTCGAGGGCTCGTAGGCGAGGAACTTGCCGCCGGTCAGGCGGTGCTCGCCGTAGAAGAACCCGTTGTCGGAGGTGAAGATGATGTAGGTGTTGCGCAGCCGGTGCATCGCGCCGATCGTGTCGACGAGGCGTTTGACGCCGTCGTCGATCGCCCGCAGCGAGGCCAGCGCCTTGTCGTAGTAGACGCGGTAGATCCGTTTTTCGGTGTCCGAGAGGAAGGGGGCGTTGCGGATGAAGTGCGGCTTGTCGTTGACGTTGCCCTCGTTGAACCCTTCCTTGGAGTTGTGGGGGAAGGGTGCGCCGTCGAAGGTTTCGTAGTAGCGGGGCGGCGGCTCGGGACCGGCGGGGCGGCGGAAGTCGCCGTGCGGAGCCGTGTAGTCGAGCTGCAGGTAGAAGGGCTGCCCGGCGGGCGTCGTCCACATGTCGTTGGCGGCGAGCTCGGTCAGCACGTCGGTCTGGTAGAAGCAGGGTTTCCCGTTGAGCGGCGCGGTCGGGCAGCCGAAGTCGTCGCGTTCGCCGTATTCGCGCGTTTCCAGGCTCCCCGGGTCCCCGTACGGACCTTCGACCTGGCCGTTGTTGTTCAGTTCGTAGCCGTAGAAGAGGTGCTTGGAGTCGGAGTGGACGACGGTGTTCCAGTCGGTCCACCCGGGTGGTACGTACGCGGGGTTCGAGTAGGGCGCATCGCCGTAGCTGTTGAGGTACTTGCCGACGTGGATCGTCCGGTAGCCGTCGGCCTGCAGCCAGGTCGCGATGTTGCGGGTGTTGGCGCGGCGGGTTTCGAAGCCGGTGTTGCCGCCGTCCGGCGGCACGTTGCCGCGGACGCCGTCGTTGTGGGCGTAGCGGCCGGTCAGCAGCGAGCTGCGCGAGGGAGCGCAGAGCGAGTAGGGCGTGTAGTAGCGGGTGAAGGTGGCGCCGCGGTCGGCGAGCAGCGCCAGCGTGTTGGGCATCGCCTGCGTCGTCACCCCCGCTACCGGGGTGAACGAGGCGTAGAGCTGCGCCAGGGTCTGGTCGTCGGTCTGGATCACGACGAAGTTGGGCCGGGAGCGGTTCTCGACCGCCGCCGGTGCGCGGCCCGCCGCCACCAGCATGACGACGACGAGCAGGGCCAGGCAGCAGCCCGCGGTCAGCATGCGCGCGATCAGACGCGACCGGATTTGTGACTCGAGATACATACTTGGGTCAAGGCAGCGCTGCACATCGAAACCTGCCGTCGGCGCCGGAGTTGCGCCTGCAAGCTAGAAGACGCTCAGGACGCGCCGAGTTTTTTCGCCGCGTCGCGGAAGTTCTTGACGGTCGCGCTGGGGGCTTTGCGCCCTTCCAGCTTCTCACCGTGGCGGTTGACCCAGATTACCGGCACCCCCATTTTGAGCACCGGCGCGACGTCGGTCGCGTAGTTGCTGCCGATGTGGATCCAGCTCTTTTTGCCGCCGATCCGGCGCGCGCACTCTTTGAAGTGCACCGGGTCGGGCTTGTAGCTGCGCACCTGCTGGGCGGTGACGACCAGGTCGAGTTCGGTCCGCAGGTGGCGGCGCGAGATCCCCAGCAGTTTGTCGTCGATGTTGGAGATGATCCCGATCTCGTACTTCTTGCCGAGCCGGTCCATCGCCGCGTTCGCCTCGCGGAAGGGCAGCCAGTAGGCGACGCTGTTGGGCAGGAACTGGGCCCGCGAGGGCTCGACCTCCCAGCCCAGCTCGCCGGCGACTTTGACGATCGTGCGGCGCAGCACCTCGGCGTAGAGCTCGTAGGAGCCGGCCATGATTTCGGCCTGGACCTCCATGAAGCGGGCGATGAACGGCTCCTCCTCGAAGCTGAAACCGTCCTTGGCCGCCTCTTTGTTGCAGGCATCGACGATGCCTTTCTCCCAGTCGATGAGGGTGCCGTAGCAGTCGGTCGTCACCCAATTGATGTTTTTCAGACTCGGGAGGGCCATGGAGCCGCGGCATTATGCCAATTGCGGGGCCTCCGGGACTTCCCCCCATCCGGGCCGCGCCGGACTGCCGGTGTGGACGGTGCCGTG